>JBBRFW010000007.1:0-64525 GCA_038241255.1 Burkholderiales bacterium
TGGACGACCTGCCCCGCGCCGACCCCGACGAGCTCGTCGTCGTCGCCGAGCGACAGGCGGCCGACGCGGCGCGGATTCTCTACACATTCCGCCTTCATCACGACGGCCGCGAGCTCGCTTCGGGACGGGTCGCGGTGGTGCTCGACGCGGCAGCTGCAAGGCGCGCATGAGCAGCCCCGGTCCGTCGCGCCGGCGCGCCCTGGTCACCGGCGCCAGCGGCGGCATTGGCGGCGCGATCGCCGAGCGGCTGGGCGGCGCAGGCCTGCACGTGGTCGCGCACGCCAACGGCAATCTGGCGGCGGCGGCGGCGGTCGTCGAGCGGATCGTCGCCGCCGGCGGCAGCGGCGAGGCGATCGCCTTCGACGTGACCGACGCCGGCGCCGCGCGCGCCGCGTGCGAGCGGCTGCTCGAGGGGGGCGCGATCCAGGTCGTCGTCAACAATGCCGGCATCCACGACGACGCCGTCTTCCCCGGGATGCGCGCGGCGCAATGGACGCGCGTGATCGACGTCTCGGTGAACGGCTTCTTCAACGTCACCCAGCCGCTCGTGATGGCGATGATGCGAACGCGCTGGGGGCGGATCGTCAACGTGTCGTCGATCGCCGCGCTGACCGGCAATCGCGGCCAGGTGAACTACTCGGCGGCCAAGGGAGCGCTCAACGGCGCCACCAAGTCGCTCGCCCTCGAGCTGGCGAGCCGCGGCATCACCGTCAACGCGGTCGCCCCGGGCATCATCGACGGCGGCATGGCCGAAGCGGCGTTCGATCGGGAGACGATCGAACAGCTCGTGCCGATGAAGCGCGCCGGCACGGCGAGCGAGGTCGCCGCGCTGGTCGCCTTCCTGGCCTCGGACGACGCCGCCTACATCAGCGGCCAGATCGTCTCGATCAACGGCGCGATGATCTGAGCGCGGCCGCGCCGCCGCCCCTGGCCTAAGGCTTCAGGCTGCCTTCGCCGGCCGGCACGAGCTGGCCTTTCTTCCTCGCCTCGGCCGTCTCGGCCTTGCGCTCAGCGCGCGTCTTCGTGGTCCGCAGCTTCTGAATCGCGACGTCGCCGGCTTGTGTCGAGCCGGCTGGCTGCAGCGTGCCTTCCTTGCGCGCGCGCAGCGTCGCCGCCTTGCGCTCGGCGCGCGTCGTCGGCGTGCCGGCATCCGCGCCCTTGGTCATCGGCGCGCTGCCCTGCCCTGCGGGCGTGAGCTGGCCGGCCTTCTCGGCGGCGCGGGTCTCGGCCTTGACCTCGGCGCGCGACGCGGGCGCGCTGGCCTGCGCAAAGGCGCTTGGTGCGGCGAGCAAAGCAACGACGGCAACGATGGCCGCCAAGCGGGGGGTGCGAATCATGATCTCTCCCTTGTCGCGGTTGAGGTGCCGCACTCGGCATCTTCGCCCAGGGCGGCAAGGATCACAAGCGCGAGCGTCGGCGCGCCGCCACGCGGGCGCCGAACGGCGGACGCCGCGCCAGGCGCCGTGCCGCCAGCACCGGCAAGCGCATCGCGAAGCCCAGCAGCAGGCGCAGGTGCATCCAGGTGAGCAGCGCGTTGTCGCGGCCGTAGCGGAAGTGGGAGACGCCGCCCTCGTCGGCGCGCAGGTACTTCACCGGCGCGGCGACGTTGATCGGCGTCACGCCGCGCCAGGCGAGGCGGACCACCGCCTCGGTGTCGAAATCGAAGCGGCGCATCCGGCGCTGGCCGCCCATGATGTCGACCAGCGGTGCGATCGGATAGACGCGAAAGCCGTACAGCGAATCATCGATTCCGGCGCCGAGCGTCTCGAGATTGGTCCACGCGTTCGAGATGCGGCGGCCGCGCACGCGCAGCAGCGGCGCCGATGCGTCGAAAACCGGCCGGCCGAGGATCATTGCGCCGGGGTGCGCGGCCGATTGCGCCATGAACGTGGCGATCAGCTCGGCCGGGTGCTGGCCGTCGGCATCCATCGTCAACGCGTGCGTGAAGCCCGCCGCGCGCGCCGCCTCGAGGCCGTGCAGGACGGCGGCGCCCTTGCCGGAGTTGCGCTCGAGGACGAAGACGCGAAGGCCCGGATCCGCGTCGGCCATCGCCCGCAGGGCTTCTGCGGTGCCGTCGCGGCTGCCGTCGACGACGACCCACACCGGCGACCACGCCGCGCGCGCGGCGCGCACGGTCGCATAGACGATCGGACCGGTGTCGAAGCTGGGGATGACGACGAGGTGTGTCGTCGACGGGGACGTCGAGTTCACGGACCCAGCTCCTCGGCGAAATGCTGCTCCAGCCGGCGCAGGTGGGCGCGATGATCGGCGTCGGGGCTGAAGCGCTTGCCGAGGCGAAGGCGAATCCGAACCGGTACCGGCGGCGCCTTCAGCAGCGGCCAGCCCTTGGTGAGATAAGGCGAGTCGCTCTCGACGATGACGGTCTGGATCGGCACCTGGGCGAGATGGGCGATCAGCGTGATGCCCGGCTTGAACGCGTTCACGGGCGCCGCGACCGTCCGCGTTCCTTCGGGGAAGAGCACGAGCTGATTGCCTTCGCGCAGCGTCTCCACCGCATCGCGAACCATGCCGCGACCGACGTCGTTCCTGATGTACTGCGCGAAGCGCGCGCCGCCGCCGAGGAAGACGTTCTTCATCAGCTCGGCCTTCATGACGCACACGCCGCGCGGCAATCTCGCGACGACGAGGAGGGCGTCGAGCATCGTCGGGTGGTTGGCGGCGACGATCAGCCCGCCGGACTCGCGACGCAGGGCGTCGAGCTCCTTCGAATCGATCTTCATCAGGCCGAGCAATTCGGCAGTGGTCCAGCAGCAGCGGTACATGTACGAGACGGCCGAGCGGCCGAGCCGCCCGCCCGCCGTGCGCGGCAGCAGCAGCGACAGCAGGGGCGCAAGGAGAGCCCAGGCCAGCGACATCGCACCCAACTGGAGGATCACGTAGGCGAAGAAGACGCGGTGCCGGAGCCCGGGCGGCTGGCCGGTCTCCGCGCTCAGTCGTCGGTCCGTACGCGCTGGCTCGAAGTCGCGAAGATCCATGAGATGCCGAAGCCCACCGTGACGTTGGATTCGCGCCGCACCAGCGGACTGTGCGCGAACGATGCGCCGTGAAGATCGTCGTAGCGAATGAACCCGCCGAGCCAGGCGTTGCCGAGTCGTCGCGAGAGCGCCGTGGTCGCCCGCCATCCCGCGTAGCCGCCGGGCGCGTCGTAGGCGGGCCGCGTCGCGGTCGCAAACTCGGGGGCGACGCCGTAGAAGTGCTGATGGTGGCGGCGGTCGGCGAAGAGCGGGCCGGCGAGCATGCCGAGGTTCCAGGCGCCCGTGAAGCCCCGAACGTCGAGGTTGAGGTCGGGCGAGAACGTGACGCCGATGCCGCGCGGCGACGACTGCAGCGTGATCGCCTCGCGCAGGGGCAGGCGCAGGTCGAGCTTGAACGCGCGGTCGCCCGACTGCCACAGCTCGACGTTCAAGTTGGGGCCGATCTCGAAGGTGCCGGGCAAGTCGGGCATGCCACGCCGGGCGTCGTTGTCCTTGCTCTTGTTGGGCACCGATGCCGACAGGCTCAGGTCGACGACGACGCGCCGGCCGGCGAACAGGATCGCGCGCGCGCCGTCGCGATCGGCGCGCAGGAAGCGGCCGCGATAGGCGACGAAGGGCAGCGGCAACGCGTACGTGCTGCTCTGGTCCGAGCCGCGATAGTCGGGAAAGCGGACCGCCGCGACGCCGATGCCCAGCTCCCAGAGCGGCTCGCCGCCCTGGTCGACGTCGCCGCGGGGAAGCTTCGCCACCGGGCCGTCGATGACCGGGCCCGGCAAGGGGACATCGTCGGCGCGGGCGCCCGGCGCCACGGCGAGCGCGCCCAGCGCGACGAGCGACGCGAGCGCGCGCCTCAGGAACGGGCCGCGGCGGCTCACGATGCTTGCGCCTCGACGTCGCGGATGTTGACGCGGCGGCGCTTCCAGGCGCGCACGGTGCGCGCGAGGTTGCCGATCGAGACCAGGTAATAGAGCGCCTTCAGCACTCGGATCGAGCCCCAAATGGGCGTTCGCCCGTAGATGTCGCCGGCGAGAAGCGAGATCAGCGCCTCCTTGACGCGGAACGGGTTTTGCGGCGACATGAAGAATTCGCGCATCGTCGGGTTGGTGACGCGAAAGATGAACCACGAAAACTCGCGCGGGCCGCGCTGCGCCCTGCGGTCGAAAGAGCGCCGCAGCGACGCGGCCTCTCGCCGGCCGTCGAGCACGGCCTCGACGACGCGCGCGCCGTCGAAGGCGCTCTGCATCGCGAGGTACACGCCTGACGAAAACACGGGGTCGACGAAGGCGTAGGCATCGCCGATCATGAGGTAGCGATCACCGCTGCTGCGGGCGCTGGCATACGAGTAGTTGCCGGTCGCGTAGACGCGGTCGTCGACGAGCTTCGCGCCGACCAGGCGCCTTTCGAGCTCGGGGCACATGGCGATCGTGTCGCGGAAGAACTCGGTCAGCGGCTTGGTGCGCGATTTGAGGTAGTGCGGCCAGCAGACCGCGCCGATGCTCGTGGTGCCGTCGGCGAGCGGGATGAACCAGAACCAGCCGTGCTCGAACCAGAAGATCGAGATGTTGCCCTCGAGCTTGCCCGGCAGCCGCTCGGCGCCGGTGAAGTGCCCGTACAGCGCCGAGCTGTTGTGGCGCCTGTTCTTCTCCTTGCAGCGGAGCTGGTTGGCGAGCAGCGTGTCGCGGCCCGAGGCGTCGACGACGAAGCGCGCGCGCCAGCTGCGGCGCGCACCGTCGTCAAGCTCGACCTCGACGGTCGCGTCTTCGCCGTCGAAGCCGACCGCGCGAACGCGCTCACCCTCGAAGGTGCGCGCGCCCTTGGCCGCGGCGTCGCGGAAGAGGATCTCGTCGAGCTCGGAGCGGCGCACTTGCCAGGCATACGGCATCGACTTGTCCCAAGCCTCGACGAACTCGATGCACTGGCGGTGCTCGTGGTCGGGCGAGACGAACTCGACGCCGTACTTGGGCATGCCGATCGCCTCGACGCGATCGCGCAGGCCGAGCCGGTCGAAGAGAGCGACGTTGGCGGGCAGCAGCGACTCGCCGATGTGGAAGCGCGGGTGGCGCGCCTTCTCGACGACGACGACGTCGCGGCCCTTCTCGGCCAGCAGCGCGGCGATCGTGGAGCCGGCTGGACCGCCGCCGACGACGAGGACGTCGCATCGGAAAGCCGCGTCGGCCGGCGCGGACGCCGCGGAGGAAGTCAGGGGCTGCACGGGGGCCGGATTCTCCAGTCGGCGCTCGGGGCGCCGCAGGCCGCTTCCGGCGCGACGGCGTGCCCCTCGATGAGGTGGATTCTAAAGGTCCGACCCCGACGTGAATTGGCCGCCGGCCGCAGTCCGCGTGCGCGACTACTCGCCGAGATAGGCGGCGCGCACCCTCGGGTCGGCGAGCAGCCCCTTGGCGTCGCCGCTCATGGTCACCTCGCCGCTGTCCATGACGTAGCCGCGCGACGCGAGCTGGAGCGCCCGGCTCGCGTTCTGCTCGACGAGCAGGATCGTCGTGCCCTGCCCGTGGATGTCGCTCACGACCTCGAAGATCTTGTCGACCATGAGCGGCGACAAGCCCATCGACGGCTCGTCCATCAGCAGCACCTTCGGACGCGCCATCAATGCGCGGCCCATCGCCAGCATCTGCTGCTCGCCGCCGCTCATGGTGCCGGCGAGCTGGTGGCGGCGCTCCTTCAGGCGCGGGAAGATCGTGAAGACGCGGTCGACGTCGGCGGCGATCTCCTTGATGTCGTTGCGGACGAACGCGCCCATCTGCAGATTCTCGGTGATCGTCATGCGCGAGAACACGCCGCGCCCCTCGGGCACCATCACGAGCCCCTGCTTGACGAGGTCCCACGGGCCCTGGCCGCGGATGCTCCGGCCCATGAACTCGATCTCGCCGCTCGCCGCCGCCTGCGTGCCGGTGATGGCCTTTAGCGTGGTCGTCTTGCCGGCCCCGTTGGCGCCGATCAGGCTGACCAGCTCGCCTTCCATGACCTCGAACGAGACGCCCTTCACGGCCTGGATGCCGCCGTAGGCGACCTTGAGCGCGGCGACGCGCAGCAAGGTCTTCGCGGTCGCCGCGGCGGTGCCGGACGGGCTCGGGAGCGTGGTCGGTCCGGCCATGGTCGTCGTCAATGCGCCGCGTGGCCGGCGCCGAGGTAGGCTTCGATCACCTTGTCGTTCTTCTGGACCTCGGCCGGCGTTCCTTCGGCGATCTGCTTGCCGTAATCGAGCACGGTGACGCGGTCGCAGAGGCCCATGACGAGCTTGACGTCGTGCTCGATGAGCAGAATGGTGCGGCCGTCGTTGCGGATGCGGTCGATCAACTCGCGCAGTGTCACCTTCTCGGTGGCGTTCATGCCGGCGGCGGGCTCGTCGAGGGCGATCAGCTTGGGGTCGGTGGCGAGCGCGCGCGCCACCTCGAGCCTGCGCTGGTCGCCGTAGCTCAGCGTGCGCGCCTTGTATTCGGCGAAGCCGCCGATGCCGACGTAGTCGAGCAGCTCCTTCGCGCGCGCCGCGATCGCGGCTTCCTCGTTCTTGAAGCCGCGCGTGCGAAACACCGCGCCGATCAGCCCCGAGTGCGTGCGCACGTGGCGGCCGACCATGACGTTCTCGAGCGCGGTCATGTCGGAGAAGAGGCGGATGTTCTGGAACGTGCGCGCGATGCCGGCCTTGGCGACCTCGTGCACCGCGCTCGGCTGGTAGGGCTTGCCGCCGAGCTCGAACGTACCCGCGTCCGGCATATAGAGGCCGGTGAGGACATTGAAGAACGTGGTCTTGCCGGCCCCGTTCGGGCCGATCAGGCCGTAGACCTGGCCGGGCGCGATCGAGATGCCGACGTCGGAGAGCGCCTGCAGGCCGCCGAATCGCTTCGACACGCCACTCACGCGCAGGATGGGATCGGTCACCGTTCGGTCGGCACGATGTGCCCGGTCGTGGGCGGGATCTGGGTCCCGGGCTGCATCTCGCCGTGCGGCAGCTTGATCGGCAGCTCGCCGCCAGATCCGCGCAGCGGCGGCGGCTCGGCACCAGCGGCACGCACGCGGCCGTGATCGAGGGAAGGCCAGAGGCCGCGCGGACGCGACAGCATGATGCCGATCATCGCCAGCGCGATCAGCAGCTGGCGCAGGATCGACGCGTCGAGGCGGCCGTCGGTCATCTGCTGGAGCGGGCCCGCGACGTAGCGCAGCACCTCCGGCAAGGCGGCAAGCAAGAGCGCACCGACGATCACCCCGGGCAGATGGCCGATGCCGCCGAGCACGACCATGGCGACGATCATCACCGACTCCTGCAGACTGAACGACTCGGGCGAGATGAAGCCTTGGAAGCTGGCGAACATCACGCCCGAGACGCCGCCGAAGGTCGCGCCCATGCCGAACGCGAGCAGCTTGAGGTTTCTCGTGTTGATGCCCATCGCCTTGGCGGCGACCTCGTCCTCGCGGATCGCCATCCAGGCACGGCCGATCCGGCTGCGCTCGAGGCGATGGCAGATGATCACCGCGAAGATCACCAGGAGCAGGAACAGGAAGTAGTAGTTCGTCACCTTCGGCCATTCGAGCCCGAAGAAGTGCTGCGTCTTGCCGAGCGAAACGCCGAACATCGAGATCTCGTCGATGCCTGTGATGCCCTTCGGGCCGTTCGTGATGTTGACCGGCGCGTCGAGGTTGTTCATGAACACGCGCACGATCTCGCCGAAGCCGAGCGTGACGATCGCGAGATAGTCGCCGCGCAGCTTGAGCGTGGGTGCGCCGAGCAGCACGCCGACGCCGCCCGCGACCAGCGCGCCGAGCGGGATCACGACCCACCACGGCGTGTGCAGCCCGTTCGGGAGCGCATTGGCGATGCCGGCGAAGGTTTCGGTGAGCTGCGGCGATGCGAGCAGCCCGAGCATGTAGGCCCCGACCGCGTAGAAGGCGACGTAGCCGAGGTCGAGCAGGCCTGCGTAGCCGACGACGATGTTCAGGCCGAGCGCGAGCAGCACGTAGAGGAGCGCGATGTCGATGATCCGCACCCAGGCGTTGCCGGCCATCTGGACAACGAACGGCAGGATGCACAGCAGGACGGCGGCGCCGATCAGGACGACCAGCTTCTGCTGGCGCGTGGCGTCGGAAAAGCGCGTCACCCGGCCCTCCTCACGCGCGATCGGCGACGCGCTCGCCGAGCAGGCCTTGCGGGCGCAGCGTCAGGACGAGGATCAGCACCACGAAGGCAAAAATGTCTTGATAGTGGCTGCCGAGGACGCCACCGGTCAGGGCGCCGATGTAGCCGGCGCCGAGCGATTCGATCAGGCCGAGCAGGACGCCGCCCACCATCGCACCGGCGAGGTTACCGATGCCGCCGAATACCGCGGCGGTGAACGCCTTCAGGCCGGGCAGGAAGCCCATCGTGTGCTGCACCGAGCCGTAGTTGGCGGCGTACATCACGCCGGCGAGCGCGGCGAGCGCGGCGCCGATCACGAACGTCGCCGAGATCACGGTGTCGGGCTTGACGCCCATGAGCGCGGCGACGCGCGGGTTCTCGGCGGTCGCGCGCATCGCCCGGCCGAGCCGGGTGCGATTGACGAGGTACATGAGCCCCGACAGGGTGATACCGGTCGTCGCCAGGATCAACAGCTGCACGTTGTTGATCACCGCGCCGAAGACCACGTGCGGTTCGCCGGGCAAGAGGATCGGGAACGACTTGTAATTCGGCTTCCAGATGATCATCGCCAGCGTCTGCAACAGCAGGCTCATTCCCATCGCCGTGATGAGCGGCGCCAGGCGCGGCGCGTTGCGCAGCGGCCGGTAGGCGATCTTCTCGATCGCGAAGTTGAGCGCCGAGCAGACGATCACGGCGGCGACGAGGCCGATGAGGAGCAGCGCCCAGCCCGGCAGGCCCAGGCCCGCGAGCACCGTGACCACGGTCCAGCTCGTCAGTGCGCCCACCATCAGCACCTCGCCATGGGCGAAGTTGATGAGGTTGATGATCCCGTAGACCATCGTGTAGCCGAGCGCGACCAGCGCATAGACGCTGCCCAGCACGAGGCCGTTGATGATCTGCTGGACGAAGGTCTCCATGCGCCGCGACTGTATTAGCAATTCCCCTGCCACCACCTAGGGACTGCCCGATAGACAGTTCGGCGGCGGTTGACTTCGGCGCCGTTGTGGACAACGCTTCCGGCAAGACAGAGAGGGGAAATCATGACACTTCGGAACCGGACGATCTTCATTTCCGGGGCCAGCCGGGGGATCGGCCTGGCCATCGCCTGCAGGCTCGCTCGCGATGGCGCCAACATCATCCTCGCCGCCAAGACCGCCCAGGCGCATCCCAAGCTGCCGGGAACGATCTACAGCGCCGCCAAGGAGATCGTCGCCGCGGGCGGCCAGGCGCTGCCGGTGGTCTGCGACATCCGCGACGAGGAGCAGGTCAAGACCGCCGTCGAGGAGGGCGTCGCCGCGTTCGGCGGCATCGACGTGTGCATCAACAACGCCAGCGCGATCTCGCTCACCGGCACGCTCGCCACCGACATGAAGCGCTACGACCTGATGAGCCAGGTCAACGCGCGCGGCACGTTCCTGTGCTCGCGGCTCACCCTGCCGCACCTGCTGAAGGGAAGCAACCCGCACATCCTCAACCTCGCGCCGCCGCTCGACCTCGATCCGAAGTGGTTCGCCCATCACGTCGCCTACACCATGGCCAAGTACGGCATGAGCCTATGCACGCTCGGCATGGCGGCGGAGTTCCGCGGCCGGGTGGCGGTGAACTCGCTCTGGCCGATCACCGCCATCGACACCGCCGCCGTCCGCTTCGCGCTCGGCGGCGATGCCATGGCCGCAGAGAGTCGCAGTCCGGAAATCATGGCCGACGCGGCCCACGCGGTGCTCTCGCGTCCGGCCGCCGAGTGCAGCGGCAACTTCTTCATCGACGAGGAGGTCCTGCGCGCCGAAGGCGTCACCGACTTCTCTCGCTACGCCCCGGGCGCCGGCGACGGGCCACTGCAGGGGGACTTCTTCGTCCCGGATGCCGTCTTCGACCGCTCGCCGACACCGATGAAGCGCGGGTTCTGACCCGTCAGCTTTTCTCTTCCTCGTTCAACCGGCGCAGCTCCGCGAGCCGCTCGCCGATCGAGATCTCGAGACCGCGCGGCACCGGCTGGTAGAACGCCTGCGCGGCCATGTCGTCGGGCCAGTAGCGCTCGCCGGCGGCGAATGCGCCGGCCTCGTCGTGCGCGTAGCGATAACCCTTGCCGTGGTCGAGGGCCTTCATCAGCGCGGTCGGCGCATTGCGCAGGCGAAGCGGCACCGGCCGCGTGCGATCGGCCTTGATGAACGCGCGCGCCGCGTTGTAGGCAGCGTAGACGGCGTTGCTTTTCGGCGCCATCGCGAGATAGACGACCGCCTCCGCGAGCGCCAGCTCGCCCTCGGGCGAGCCGAGGCGCTCGTAGGTCTCGGCGGCGTCGAGGGCCAGGCGCAGCGCCCGCGGGTCGGCCAGACCGATGTCCTCGCTCGCCATCCGCACCAGGCGGCGCGCCGCGTAGCGCGGATCGACGCCGCCGTCGATCATGCGGACGAACCAGTAGAGCGACGCGTCGGGGTCGCTGCCGCGCACCGACTTGTGCAGCGCCGAGATCGTGTCGTAGAACTGCTCGCCGCCCTTGTCGTATCGGCGCAACTGCTCGCCCAGCGCATGCTCGAGCATCGCCTCGTCGATGAGCTCCGGCGCTGCCGCACGGTGGCCGTCGCCGCACGCGGACGGCAAGCGCGCGCGCACGGTGGCGACCAGGTTCTCGTAGGCGTTGAGCAGGCGCCGCGCGTCGCCGTCGGCGTAGCCGATCAGGCGCTTGCGCGCGGCATCGGCGAGCGGCGGCGCGGCGAGCAGCGCCTGCGCGCGGTCGAGCAGGGTCTTCAGGTCGTCGTCGTCGAGCGGCTTCAGCACGTGCACCGTCGCCCGCGACAGCAGCGCCGAGTTGACCTCGAACGACGGGTTCTCGGTGGTCGCGCCGAGGAAGGTGAAGAGGCCCGACTCGACATGCGGCAGGAAGGCGTCCTGCTGGCTCTTGTTGAAGCGGTGCACCTCGTCGACGAAGACGACGGTCGCCCGCCCGGTCGTGCGCGCCGCCTGCGCGCGCTCGACCGCTTCGCGGATGTCCTTGACGCCGCCAAGCACCGCCGACATGGCAATGAACTGGGCGTCGAAGGCGTTGGCCATCAGCCGCGCCAGCGTCGTCTTGCCGACGCCCGGCGGGCCCCAGAGGATCATCGAGTGCAGGCGTCCCGATTCGAAGGCGACGCGCAAGGGCTTGCCGGGGCCGAGCAGGGCCTGTTGGCCGATGACCTCGTCGAGCGTCTTCGGCCGCAGCCGCTCGGCGAGCGGTGCGACGGCAGGGTCGGCGAAGCCGAGTTCGAGCGAGGTCTGGGGCACGGTCCGGCCCGCTTGGGCGGGCGCCCGATTCTGCCGCGTCGGCCGCGCCAGGGCGGAGCGGGACATAAGATGCAGGCGCAGCCGCCCCGCCTCCGCTCGCTTCGTCCGAATGAATCCTTCGACCTTTGCCGCCGTGTCGTCCGTGCTGATCGAGCAGGTCCACGTCGATGCCGCATCGGTGCACCCCGAGGTTGCGCTCGACCAGCTCGGGCTCGACTCGCTGGCACTCATGGAGTTCGCTTTCGCGGTCGAGGACCGCTTTGCCGTCCGCATCCCCGAAGACCGCCTCGATCCCCGCCAGGCCGGCATCACGCTCGACCAGCTCGCCAGCCTGCTCGACGAGGCCATCGTCGAGAAGGAGAGCCGGGATGTCGTCAGCGGCTAGCGCTCGCGCCGGCGCGCCAATCGTCGTCAGCGGCAGCGGCGTCGTCAGCCCGATCGGCAACGATCTCGACGCCTTCGACGATGCGCTCTTCGCTGGCCGGTCGGCAATCCGGCGGCACGCGCTCGACCTTCCCGGCATCGAGCTGCCCGACGTGCCGATCGCTGCCGCCGCGTTCGACGCCGGCAGCGTCGTCGCGCCGTCGCGCGTGCCGCTCGACCGCGGCTCGGCGATGGCGCTCGTCGCGGCCCGGGGCGCGGCGCATCAGGCCGGCGTCTCGATCGAGACGATCGACCGCGATCGGCTCGGCATCTTCTGGGGCAGCGGCATGGCGGGCGCGACCACCTTCGAAGCGACCTGCCGCACGGTGTACGCCGACCGCCGGCGCATGCGGCCGACCAGCGTGGTCACGACGATGCCGAACGCGCCCGTCGCCGAGATCGCCCTTCTATTCGGCGCGCGCGGCGCGGCGATCGCCTACGCCTGCGCCTGCGCGTCGTCGGCGGTCGCGATCGGCGAGGCCATGCGGGCGATTCGCGCCGGCTGGATCGACATCGCGATCGCCGGCGGCAGCGAGTCGCTTCTGACGCCCGGGGTGCTCGCGAGCTGGCAGGCGATGCGCGTGCTGGCGCCGATCGCCGGCGGCGCCGAAGCGGATGCGAGCGCGCGGCTCGCCTGCCGACCCTTTGCGGCCGACCGTGCCGGCTTCGCGATCGGCGAAGCGGCGGCTGCATTCGTCCTCGAAGCGCCGGCGCACGCGCGCGCACGCGGCGCCGAGGCGCGGTTCATCCTTGCCGGCTATGCGACCAACTGCGACGGCGTCCACATCACCAACCCCGACGCCGCGGGTCAGGCGCGCGCGATGCGTGCTGCCCTCGCAGATGCCGGCCTCGACGCAGGAGCGATCGGCTACGTCAACGCCCACGGCACGGCGACGATCGCAGGCGACGCCGCCGAGGCGGCATCGATCACGGCCGTCTTCGGCGCGGGCGGCGTGCCGGTGAGCTCGACGAAGGCGATCCACGGTCACCTGCTCGGCGCCGGCGGCGCGGTTGAGCTGCTCGCGACGACAAGGGCGTTGGAATCCGGCCGGCTGCCGCCAACGGCAAACGTCGCGCGCGCCGACCCCGCGTTCGCGATCGATCTCGTCACCGGTGCGCGCGAGGTCCGGGCGCTCGACGCGGCGATGTCGAGCTCGTTCGCGTTCGGCGGCACGAACGCGGTGCTGATCGCGACGCGCGCAACGGGATGGCCGGCGGGCGGTCGGGCGCTGCCAAGTCAAGCGCCGGCTCGCGGTGAACCGAACGTCGACCACTCTCAGTGAAGCAGGAGGCCCGAGGCCATGTCCGAAGCGGCAAACGCCGGCACCGCGCCGCGCGACTGGGGGGCGACGCCCGACGGGCGACGCGTCCTCGAGCACACGCTCGATAACGGCCGGGGCCTGCGCCTCTCGGTCATCAACCTCGGCGGCATCGTCACCGCCCTGCACTGCGCGGACCGCGACGGCCGCCCGGGCAACGTCGTCCTCGGCTTCGCGGCGCTGGCCGACTACCTCGAGCGCAATCCCAACTTCGGCATCGTCGTCGGCCGGTATGCGAACCGGATCGCCGAGGGCCGTTTCACGCTCGACGGTGAAACGTACCGCCTGCCGCAGAACGACGGCAGCAACACGCTGCACGGCGGGCCGGTCGGCTTCGGCAAGCGCTGGTGGTCGATCGAGCCGATGCCGCCCGGCGGCGACGGCAGCGTCGCCCTCGAGCTCTCGCTCGACAGCGCCGATGGCGACCAGGGCTTTCCGGGCCGGCTCCAGGCGACTGTGCGCTACACGCTCACGACGGACGGCGCCTGGCGCGTCGACTATCGCGCGACGACCGACCGGGCAACCGTCGTCAACCTCAGTCAGCACAGCTACTTCAACCTCGCCGGCGCCGGCAGCGCCCTCGACCACGAGCTGACGCTGCACGCCAGCCGCTACACGACGATCGACGCGCAGCTGATCCCGACCGGCAGCGCCGACGTCGCCGGCACGCCGTTCGACTTCCGCCGGCCGACGCCAATCGGTGCGCGCATCCGGGATGGCGCTGAGCAGCTGCTGCTGGCGCGCGGCTATGACCACAACTGGGTTCTCGATGCGCCCGCGGCGAGCTCGCGCGACGCCCTCCGTTCGGCGGCACGGCTCGCCGACCCGGCCTCCGGCCGGGTCCTCGAGATCGAGACCAGCGAGCCCGGGGTCCAGTTCTATTCGGGCAACCTCCTCGACGGCCGACTGCTCGGCTCGGGCGGCTCGGTCTACCGCCAGGGCGACGGCGTGTGCCTCGAGACGCAGCACTTCCCCGATTCGCCGAATCGGCCGGAGTTTCCGTCGACGGTGCTTCGGCCCGGCGCGACGTTCACCAGCACGACGCGCTACCGCTTCTCAACCAGCGCGGCGTGAGCCGGCACCCACCTACTGCTCGATGACGTCGGCGCCCGGCGGCACCTGGAAGCGGAAGGCGTCGGCGCTGACCGGCGCGTTGGCCGCGAAGCCGTTGAACTGGAGCAGCGATTTCTGGCCGAAGCTGTCGATGATCTCCAGGGCCGCGAGCTGGTCGCCGCGAAAGCCTACGCGCACCGACTGGAACGCGCCTTCCTTTGCCCTGGGCTTCGCTTCGGCCCACGCAAGGCCGTCCTTCGCGGGCAGGTTGGAGAGGTCGAAGTCGCGTTCGATGGAGGCGCCGGCGAGCAGCGCCGCCGGCGTCGCGCCGAGGGCCTGGCCGAGCTTCCTCGAACTCACCTGGTTCAGGTCGGGGTCGTGGATCCAGACCTTCTCACCGTCGCCGACGATCGTCTGCTCGAACGGCTTGGCATAGACGAAGCGAAACCGGTTGGGGCGCGAGAAATCGAAGGTTCCCGATGACGATTTCTTCTTCGCACCATCGGGCGACGTGACCGTCTGCGTGAACGCAGCATGACCGCTTTTCACGTCGCGAACGAAACTGCGCAGAGTGTCGACGGGGTCGGCGGCGACCGCCAACGTCCCGGCGAGTGACGCCGCCACGGCCAGGCCCAGCTTGAGCGAGCGCTTCAATCTGCCCTCGCCGGGACCAAGATGTCGCGGTTGCCGTTGGTTGCCATGCTGGTTACGAGGCCGGATTTCTCCATTTGTTCCAGCAATCGGGCGGCCCGGTTGTAGCCGATGCGCAGATGCCGCTGCACGAGCGAGATCGACGCGCGCCGGTGCTGCAGGACGATGCCGACGGCCTGGTCGTACATCGGGTCGTTCTCGCCGTTGCCGGGGCCGCCGTCGCCGGTGGTGTCACCGCCTTCGTCGAGCACGCCGCCTTCGAGGATGCCTTCGATGTAGTTCGGCTCGCCCTGGCTCCTCAAGTAGGCGACGACGCGGTGGACCTCTTCGTCGCTGACGAACGCGCCGTGGACGCGGATCGGCGATCCGGTTCCCGACGGCAGGTAGAGCATGTCGCCCATGCCGAGGAGCGCCTCGGCGCCCATCTGGTCAAGGATGGTTCGCGAGTCGATCTTGCTCGACACCTGGAACGAGAGGCGGGTCGGGATATTCGCCTTGATCAGGCCGGTGATGACGTCGACACTCGGGCGCTGGGTCGCGAGGATGAGGTGCACACCGGAGGCGCGCGCCTTTTGCGCCAGGCGCGCGATCAGCTCCTCGATCTTCTTGCCGACGACCATCATCAGGTCGGCGAGCTCGTCGATGACGACGACGATGAACGGCAGCCGCTCGAGCGGCTCCGGGTTCTCGGGTGTGAGGCTGAACGGGTTCGGGAGCGACTCGCCCTTCTCCGTCGCCTCGGCGAGCTTCTTGTTGTAGCTCGCGACGTTGCGCACGCCGAGCTTGCTCATCAGCTTGTAGCGCCGCTCCATCTCGCCGACACCCCAGTTGAGCGCGTTGGCGGCCTGCTTCATGTCGGTGACGACCGGGCAGAGCAAGTGCGGGATGCCCTCGTACACGCTCATCTCGAGCATCTTCGGATCGATCAGGATGAGGCGGACGTCTCGCGCCTCGGCCTTGTAGAGGAGCGACAGGATCATCGCGTTGATGCCGACCGACTTGCCCGCGCCGGTCGTACCCGCGACCAGGCAATGCGGCATCTTCTGCAAGTCGGCGACGATGGGGTTGCCGACGATGTCCTTGCCGAGGCCGATCGTCAGCTGCGAGCCGGAATCGGCGTAGGCCTGCGAGCCGAGCACCTCCGAGAGGCGGATCATCTGTCGCTTGGCGTTGGGCAGCTCGAGCGCCATCGTCGTCTTGCCCGGGATCGTCTCGACGACGCGGATCGACACCAGCCCGAGCGATCGCGCGAGGTCCTTGGCAAGGCTCACGACCTGCGCGCCCTTTACGCCAACCGCCGGCTCGATCTCGTAGCGCGTGATCACCGGCCCCGGCGACGCGGCGACCACACGCACCTCGACGCCGAAGTCCTTCAGGCGCTTCTCGATCAGGCGCGAGGTCATCTCGAGCGACTCGGGGCTCACGCCCTCGACGCGCTGCGGTGCCGAATCGAGGAGGTCGACCTGCGGTAGCTTGGTATCGACGAGCTCGCTGAAGAGCGGCTTCTGGCGTTCCTTGACGACGCGCGTGCTCTTCGGCACGTCGACCAGCGTCGGCTCGATGACGATCGGCAGATGCTGCTCGTGCAGCTCGTGCTCGACCTCGAGCACCTCGTCGCGCTCGCGGATCGCCGCGGCGCCGAGGCGCGCGTCCTCGGCGCGCTCGATGCGCTCGACCCGGCGCGTGCGCAGCGACTCGATCGCCTCGCCCAGGGCGTCGGCGACGCGCAGCCATGAGAAGCGCAGCGCCAGCGAGGCGCCGGCGACCAGCACTGCAATCCACAGCACGCCCGAGCCGGCGAAGCCGAGCAGGTTTTGGCTGGTGCGACCGAGGACGAGGCCGAGCACGCCGCCGGCGATGCCGCCCGCCACTTGGCCTTCCCACTGGTACAGGCGCGTCCATTCGAGCGAGGCGCTGGCGGTGAGGAGCAGGGCGAGCCCGAGCCACGTGGCCCACTTCGGCATCGCGTGGGAGGGCGCTTCCGGGACTGCGCCGCCGTGTGTGCGCAACGTGCGGGCCAGGGCGCCGAGCCAGGCGCGCGCGCCGACCAGAATCGCCCACCAGGCCGAGTAGCCGGCGAAGAAGAACGCGAGGTCGGAAAGCCAGGCACCGAGCACGCCGACGCGGTTCTGGATGACGCCGCCGCTGCCCGAGGTCGAGAAGCCGGGGTCGGCGGCGCTATGCGTGGACAACGCGAGCAGAGCCAGCAGCCAGATCACGGCGCCGACGAGAAGGCCGACCTGCTCGCGCCAGTGCGGCGCAAGCGCGGTGGAGGAGTCGCGCGACGGCACCGATTCGGCGCCATCGCCGCGGAGTGAACCCAGCGGAAAAGTCATCCGCGAATTGTCGTCGCTCGCCACGCCTCGGAAAAGCGGGCCAGCGGGCCCGGTCCCTTCCTCCAGGCAGGAGGGAAGCGCAGCAGGGAGGTGTCCCCTGCCAGCGGAGCAGTTCGGCCTTCAGCCCGTCAACTGCTCCTTGATGATCACCCAGCCGTTCTCCTGTGTTTGGACCATGCCGCGGCCTTCGAGATCTTTCATGACCCGGCTGACCATCTCGCGCGATGCGCCGACGACCTTGGCCAGATCCTGGCGCGACACCTTGTTGCGGATCACCTTGATCTCGCCATCCATCTCGGACATGTCGAGCAAGGTACGCGCGACCCGGCCGTAGACATCGAGCAGCGCGAGCGACTCGATCTGGCGGTCGGCGCTGCGCAGGCGCTGGACCAGGCCGCGCATGATCGCGTAGGAGAGGCTTGAGTTCTCGGGCAGGCAGCGCGCGAACTCGGCGCGGCCGAGGATGAGCATGTCGGTCTGGACCTCGGCGCGGACCGTGGCCGAATGCGGCTCGTTGTCGATCAGGCTCATCTCGCCGACGTAGTCGCCCGACTGCAAGACAGCCAGAATGACTTCGCGACCGCGCGAGTCGGCGGTGAGGACGCGAGCGCGTCCGGTGAGCAGAATGAAGAGCGCGTTCGACTTCTTGCCATGCTCGACGACGATCTCGCCGCGGCGGAAGCGCCGCTTGACGACGCTGTCGGCGATACCTTGCGCCTGCTCGTTCGTCAGCAAGGAAAAAAGCGGGACGCGCCGGATGAGATCGAGGTTCGAGAGCATCGCCATCGGAGGAGCCTTTCTGGTTGCGGGCGCAGCCGCGCTGCCGTGCCAAACATCACGCCACGCGCGGTCTGGCTATTGTCACCATTACAGGCGTTGATGCCAGCCGTATCGATCCCCATGTCAGACTTGCGGCGCCGCTGCCACACCGCACCCCACTCGACGTCGTCATGCCCTTGCCAACTCATCACGCCGGTGTCTTGATCCTCGGCTCCGGGCCGGCCGGCTATACGGCCGCAATCTATGCCGCGCGCGCGAACCTCAAGCCGATGCTGATCACCGGCATCGCCCAGGGGGGGCAACTGATGACGACGACCGACGTCGACAACTGGCCCGCCGACGTCGATGGCGTCATGGGCCCGGACCTGATGCTGCGCTTCCTCAAGCACGCCGAGCGCTTCGACACCCGGGTGGTTTTCGACCACATCAACGAGGTCGAGCTCGGCCGGCGGCCGTTCGAGCTGCGCGGCGACTCCGGCCACTACACGTGCGACACGCTGATCATCGCCACCGGCGCCTCCGCCAAGTATCTCGGCTTGCCTTCGGAGCAGGCGTTCATGGGCCGCGGCGTGAGCGGATGCGCGACTTGCGACGGCTTCTTCTACCGCGGCCAGGAAGTGTGTGTCGTCGGCGGCGGCAACACCGCAGTCGAGGAGGCGCTCTACCTGTCCAACATCGCTTCCAAGGTGCACGTCATCCACCGCCGCGACAGGTTCCGGGCCGAGGCGATCCTGGTCGACAAGATGATGGGCAAGGTCGCCGGCGGCAAGATGCAGCTCCACCTGTGGTCGACGCTCGACGAGGTGCTCGGCGACGAACAGGGCGTGAACGGCGTGCGCCTCCGCAGCACGAAGGACTCGTCGACCTCCGAGCTCGCGGTCACCGGCTGCTTCGTCGCGATTGGCCACTCGCCC
This sequence comes from Burkholderiales bacterium, assembly GCA_038241255.1. GTDB lineage: Bacteria > Pseudomonadota > Gammaproteobacteria > Burkholderiales > Burkholderiaceae_C > Schlegelella_A. The sequence goes on from JBBRFW010000007.1 coordinate 18,862, forward strand.
AACACCGACATCTTCAAGGGGCAGCTCGAGATGCGCGACGGCTACATCCTCAGCAAGTCCGGCCTGGATGGCATGGCAACGATGACCAGCGTGCCCGGCGTCTTCGCCGCGGGCGACGTCCAGGACCACGTCTATCGGCAGGCGATCACCAGCGCCGGCACTGGCTGCATGGCTGCGCTGGACGCGCAGCGCTTCCTCGAGCAGGCTTAGGGCGACCCACGCGGGGTTGCCGGCTATAATGATGGGCTTTGCCGCAGCATGGCCTTCATCGCCGCCGCAGCACCCCTCAAATTAGCTAGTCACGGAGAAGCGTCATGGCACGCGTCTGTCAGGTTACGGGCAAGCGCCCGATGGTCGGGAACAACGTCTCCCACGCCAACAACAAAACGAAGCGCCGCTTCCTGCCCAACCTGCATTACCGCCGGTTCTGGGTCGAGGGCGAGAACCGCTGGGTGCGCCTGCGCATCACCAATGCCGCCTTGCGGCTGATCGACAAGGTCGGCATCGAGCAGGTCGTCGCCGACCTGCGCGAGCGTGGCGAAATCTAGGAAGGAGCGGGACCATGGCCAAAGGTGGACGCGAGAAGATCAAGCTCGAATCGAGCGCCGGTACCGGTCACTTCTACACGACCGACAAGAACAAGAAGACAACGCCGGAAAAGCTCGAGCTGATGAAGTTCGACCCGAAGGCACGCAAGCACGTGACCTACAAGGAAACGAAGTTGAAATAGGACGGACAGCGGGTGGCTGCGCTACCCCCTCTGTTTCAGCCCCAAACAAAAGGGTCGCCGTGGCGACCCTTTTGTTTGGGCGCTCGGCGGCGCCGCTACGCGTGGGCTGCCCGGAGCCGAAGAGCGAACTCCTGGAGGGCGGCGATCCCGCTCTCTTCGGCCTTGCGCAGCCAGGCCTGCAAGTCGGCGACGAGCTGCTCGGCGGAGACGTTGGTGCGCGTCCACAGGAGCCGCAACTCCTCGCGCATGGCGACGAGCTTGGCGAGGTACGGGCTCGACGCGAGCGCGCCCTCGACGTGCACCTTGACGGCCTGCGGTATCTTGTCGTCGTCGCGGTGCAGCCAGCGACGGGCGATTTCGAGCTGGGCCAGGCGGCCGGTCTCGCCCTCGCCCTTCAGGCGCGCAATCTCGGCGCGGCTCGCCCTGCGCAGGCTGCGTGCGTAGTTGGCCATGACCTCGTAGCGATTGGCGATGATCGCCTCGAGCGTCTTGCCGTCAGCGACCGGCCTGATCGCGCCGAGCTTGAGCTGCGGAGCGGTCTTGCGAACCGTGGCCAGGCCGAGGATCTCGAGGCCGCGTATGTACATCCAGCCGATGTCGAACTCGTGGCGCTTGACCGAAAGCTTGGCCGACGTCGGGTAGGTGTGATGATTATTGTGCAGCTCTTCGCCGCCGATGATGATCCCCCACGGCAGCACGTTGCGGCTCGCGTCGGGCGCTTCGAAGTTGCGATAGCCCCAGTAGTGGCCAATGCCGTTGACGATGCCGGCCGCGGTGATCGGGATCCAGAGCATCTGCACCGCCCACACGGTGGCGCCGGTGGCGCCGAACAGGAACAGGTCGGCGATCAGCATCAGGCCGACGCCCTGCCAGCTGAAGCGCGAATAAAGGTTGCGTTCGAGCCAGTCGTCCGGCGTGCCGTGGCCGAACTTGTCGAGCGTCTCCTGGTTCTTGGCTTCGGTGCGATAGAGCTCGCTGCCAGTCAGCAGGACGGTCCTGATGCCGCGCGTCTGCGGGCTATGCGGGTCGTCGACGGTCTCGCACTTGGCGTGGTGTTTGCGGTGGATGGCGACCCACTCCTTAGTCACCATGCCCGATCCGAGCCAGAGCCAGAAGCGGAAGAAATGCGACGGAATGCCGTGCAGGTCGAGGGCGCGGTGCGCCTGCGCGCGATGCAGGAAGATCGTGACCGCGGCGATCGTGACGTGCGTCGTGATCAGCGTGTAGGCGACGACCTCCCAGCCGCTGAAGCCGGAAAAGCCGTGGCCGAGCCACTGCACCAACGCAGCGAAAACCGAATTCAGCACGTCCATCCGTCGCCTTTGTCCACTCTCAACCAACGATCGTCGATTCTATTCGACCGGCCTCGTGCGATAACCTTGGGAACTGACGGATATCACGGCGAGATTCGAAATATGGGACCGTTCCAGCCGGTCTCAATGGCGCTTCCAAACGGCGGCGAAAAATCCATCGGTGGCGTGCCTTTGGGTCCAGAGGCGCAGGGAATCGCCCTCGACCAGCGCATCGACGCCGTCGACGCGGGCGCTCTGCAACGCCGCGGCAGCGGCGATGCGCAAGAAATCGCCGGCGCTGGCGGCGTCGAAGTCCTGCGCTACCGCTTCACCCTCGGTCTGGAGCACGCTGCACGTCGCGTAGACGAGCCGGCCGCCCGGCTTCACCAGGCGGGCCGCCGCCGCCAGGATCGCCGTCTGCGTGGGGACGAGGGCACTGACCGACTCGGCGCTCTGGCGCCACTTCAGGTCGGGATTGCGGCGCAGCGTTCCCGAGCCGCTGCACGGCGCATCGACGAGCACGCGATCGATCTTGCCGGCCAGCCGCTTGACGCGCTCATCGCGCTCGTGCGCGATCTGGGCCGGGTGGACGTTGGCCAATCCGCTGCGCGCAAGGCGCGGTTTGAGCGCGGCGAGGCGATGGCCGGAGACATCGAACGCATAGAGACGTCCGGTGTTTCGCATCTGCGCGCCGAGGGCGAGCGTCTTGCCGCCGGCGCCGGCGCAGAAGTCGACGACCATCTCGCCGCGGCGCGCGCCGGTGAGGAACGCGAGCAACTGGCTGCCTTCGTCCTGGACCTCGACCAGCCCCTGTTCGAACACGTCAGTCTTTTGCAGCGCCGGCTTGCCGGCGACGCGGATACCGAGCGGCGAATACGGCGTCGGCGCGGCATCGAAGCCGGCACCGCGCAGGCGCAAGAGGACCTCGTCGCGATCGACCTTCAGGGCATTGACGCGCAGGTCGAGCGGCGCCGGCGCGTCCACCGCGGCGACCCAGGCCCAGAACTCATCGCCGAGGCGCTCCTGCAGCGGCACGGCGAGCCAATCCGGCAGGTTGTGGCGCAGGCGCTCGGGCAGCGCGGCGAGATCGAACGCGCGGCAGCGCGCCAGCCATTCGCGCTCGCGCGCGTCGAGCGCGGCGTTCAGCACGCCGGCGTTGCCCTGCCAGACGAGCAGCGCGAGGCGCCGCTCCACCTCGCCGCGGCCGCCGTTGGCCGAGCTCGCCAGGTGGCGCCAGAGAGGCAGCTTCCGGAGCAGCGCGAAGACGCCGTCGGCGAGGAGGTGGCGCTCGCGCGTGCCGAAGGCGCGCTGCTGGCGGAAGAAATCGGCGACGACGCGATCGGCCGGATGCTCGAATTGGAGAACGCGATGAACCAGCTCGGTCTGCGCCTCGAGCATGGCCGTGGGCTGCATGGCGGAGGATTATCCTAGGCTCCCCCCGTCAGCGAAAGCGAGCCCAGCTTTGTCCCGCCGTTCCACCACCCTGACGCTGCGGACGCCCACCGGCCACCTGCTGACGCACGTTCGCCTCGCCTTGTGCGCCTTGGTCGGCATCGTCGTCGGCGTCGCCTGGCCGGGTGTCGATTCGATCGTCGCGCGCGGGTTGCTGGGCTGGAACGTACTCGTCTGGCTCTATCTGGCGTGGGTGGTCGTGGTGCTGTTTCGTGCCGACTCGGGGCACATCAAGCGGCTCGCGCTGGCCCAGGCGGAAAACGCGGCGATCGTCCTGACGATCGTCGTCGTCGCCGCGGTGATGAGCCTGGTCGCCGTGGTCTTCGAGCTCACGGCCGCTAAAGCGGCCGGGCCGCACCACATGCTGCCGCACCTGATCTCTGCCTTTGTCAGCGTCGTCGGCTCGTGGCTGCTGCTGCCGATGCTCTTCGGCCTGAGCTACGCCAGCGCGTACTACGGCCCCGAGCCGGATCGTGGCCTGGCCTTTCCGGATTCGGGCAAGGGCTTCGAGCCCGACCACACCGACTTCCTCTACTTCTCCTTCACGATTGCCGTGACGGCACAGACGTCCGACGTCGGCGTCACGACGCGAACGATGCGCCGTCTCGTGCTCTGCCAGTCGCTGCTCTCGTTCGTCTTCAACACGACGATCCTGGCGTTCTCGATCAACGCCGCGGCCAGCTTCTTCTAGCGCTCGGCCGCGTCTGGCAGGAGCAGCTGCGACGCGCCGTCGCGATGGCAGACGACACCTTGCCGGCGCTCGAGCCGATCGGCAACCAGCCAGGCGATCGCCCGCGGATAAAGGCGATGCTCCTCGGCGAGAACGCGCGCGGCGAGCGTCGCCTCGCTGTCGTCGGCGCGCACCGGAACCACCGCCTGGCTGATGATCGGCCCGTGGTCGAGCTCGGCGGTGACGAAATGGACGCTCGCCCCGCTCGCCTTGCAGCCCGCCTCGATCGCGCGGCGATGCGTTTCGAGGCCCGGGAACGCGGGCAGCAGCGAGGGATGGATGTTGACCAGACGGCCGTCGAAGCGGCGCACGAACTCGGCGCCGAGGATGCGCATGAAGCCGGCCAGCGCGACCAGGTCGGCACCGTGGGCTTCGATGCGAGCCGCGAGCGCCGCGTCGAAGCCGGCGCGGCTGTCGAAGGCGCGGTGATCGACGACCTCGGCGGCGATGCCGCGTTCGCGCGCGAAGGCGAGGCCCGCGGCATCGGCCCGGTTGCTGACGACGGCAGCGATGCGCGCGTCCCAGCGCTCGTCGGCGCAGGCGCGCACGATTGCCTCCATGTTGGAGCCGCGTCCCGAGATGAGGATGACGATGTTCTTCATCGGCGCGCGCAGTGTATCGGCGGCCGAGGAGCCGATACCTACAATTAGCGCCTTTTGCCGGCCTCCGTCGATGAGCGATCACCCTCCAGCGTCGAGTCTTCCGGTCGCCCCCGCCGGCGCGAGCACCGCGTCGCCGCGCCGGCGCGTCCTCTCGGGCATGCGTCCGACCGGCGCGATGCACCTCGGCCACTGGCACGGAGCGCTTAAGAACTGGGTGCGCCTGCAGGACGAGTACGAGTGCTTCTTCTTCGCTGCGGACTGGCACGCGCTGACGACGCACTACGAAGAGCGCGAGGTGATCGAGAGCTCGGTCTACGACATGGTGACCGACTGGCTGGCCGCCGGCCTCGACCCCGACAAGGTGACGCTCTTCATCCAGAGCCGCCTGCCCGAGCACGCCGAGCTGTTCACGCTGCTGGCGATGGGGACGCCGCTCGGCTGGCTCGAGCGCATGCCAACCTACAAGGACCAGATGGAGCGCCTCAAGGACCGCGATCTGGCGACCTACGGCTTCCTCGGCTATCCGCTGCTGCAGGCAGCCGACATTCTGATCTACAAGGCCGCATTCGTGCCGGTCGGCGTCGATCAGGCGCCGCATGTCGAGATCACGCGCGAGGTGGCGCGCCGCTTCAATCACCTCTACGGCCGGGAGCCCGACTTCGACGATCTCGTTCGCGCCGCGATCAGGAAGATGAGCAAGGAACGCGCGCGCGAATTCGAGTCGGCACGCCACGCCTACGGCGAGACCGGCGAGGCCGGGGCGCTCGAGCGCGGTCGCGCGGTCGTCGCCGCCAGCGGCTCGCTGGGCGCGGCCGACCGCGAGCGGCTCGACGGACACCTGCGCGGCACTGGCAAGACGATCCTCGTCGAGCCCGACGTGCTGCTCACCGACACCTCGAAGCTGGTCGGCCTCGACGGCACCAAGATGAGCAAAAGCTACGGTAACGCGATCGCGATGCGCGAGGAGCCGGCCGAAGTCGAGCGAAAGATCCGCCACATGCAGACCGACCCGGCGCGCGTGCGCCGCACCGATCCGGGCGACCCGGAGAAATGCCCGGTCTGGCAGCTCCACAAGGTGTACTCGAACGCCGAGACTCAGGCCTGGGTCGTCCACGGCTGCACGACGGCGGCGATCGGCTGCCTCGACTGCAAGCAGCCGGTCATCGAGGCGATCGTGCGCGAACAGGCGCCGTGGCGTGAGCGCGCCAAGGAGTACCTGAGCGACCCGAAGCGTGTGCACTGGATCGTCGAGGTCGGCACCGAGCGGGCGCGCACGGTGGCCCGCGAGACGATGCGCGAAGTGCGCGAGGCGATGGGGCTGAGCTACTAGCGCCGGGCGGCGGCAACGCTCAGCGTCGCGCGGCGCGCCGACCCTTGCGCGGCACCGCGCTCTGCGCGACCGCGGCCTTCGCGATGAGCCGGCTCTCGGTGCCGGCCAAGAGGCGCTTTATGTTGGACGCATGGCGCCAGATCAGGATCACCGCGATCGCCAGCAACGCCAGCGCGACCGCATCGGCGCCGTCCGTGAGGACGCGCCAGAACGGCGCGAACACGGCGGCGACGATCGACGCCAGCGACGAGTAGCGAAAGAACGCGGCGATGATGATCCAGGTTGCGAGGGTCGCCGCGCCGAGCAGCGGATCGATGCCGAGCAAGGCGCCAGCCGCGGTCGCCACGCCCTTGCCGCCGCGGAAGCGGAAGAACACCGGCCAGACGTGGCCGAGGAAAGCGGCCAGCGCGACCAGAGCGATCGTGCCTTCGCCGAGACCGTACGCCGGCCCCCCACGGACCGCGAGGGCGACCGGCAGGTAGCCCTTGAGCGCATCGAGCGCGAGCGTGAGCACCGCCGCGGCCTTGCTGCCCGAGCGCAGCACGTTGGTCGCACCGGGGTTGCCCGAGCCGTAGGTGCGCGGGTCGCTGAGGCCCATGGCGCGGCTGACGATGACCGCAAAGCTCACTGAGCCGACGAAGTAGGCAACCAAGGCGGCGAGTAAGGGCAGGAACGGCGTCATCGTCGGCGGCTCGAGAGATGAGCGATTCTGCGCCGCGCGCCGCTCACAGCGCGCACGACACGGGCGTCGCCCCGAGCAACTCGGTCAGCACGCGCGGCGCGATGCCGACGAGGAATCCGCGCCGCCCGCCGTTGATGCAGATCCGATCCAGCTCGATGATGGTCGACTCGACGTATACGGCCAGCGCCTTTCGGGTCGCGAACGGCGACGTGCCGCCGACCTGATAGCCGCTCGCGCGCTCGGCGGCCTCGGGTGTGCACGGCTCCACGCTCTTGGTGCCGATCGCGCGCGCCAGGTTCTTCGTGCTCACCTGGCGATCGCCGTGCATCAGGACGATCAGCGGCTCGCCTTTGTCGTTCTGCATCACCAGCGTCTTGATGACGGCGTGCTCGTCAACGCCGAGCTGGCGCGCCGACTCGGCGGTGCCGCCGTACTCGAGGTAGTCGTAGACGTGCTCGCTGAAGGCCACGCCGGCCCGCCGCAGCGCCTGGGTCGCCGGGGTCTCGCTGACGTGCGCCGATTTCTTCGCCATGGCGGGCCCGATTCTGCCGCGTCGCGATGCGGCGGCGGTCTTGGAGCGGCCGCGCTCGGCGATCAGCTCATCGAGCGCGCGGCGCGCAACAGCGATGTCAGAACGTCGGCGCCGGCGCGCCGGCCCCGTCCGACGCGCCCTCGAGCGCCTTGGCAGCCGCGGGCACCGAGAGGTCGGAGCGCGCGTCCGCGGTCTCGGGAGCGTCGCCGGCCGTCGTCGATTCGGCCTCGGCCACCGGGCCATCACGCGTCGCCGCGGCAACTGGGATTTGCTCGGCGCCCCGCGCCGGGCCGGCCTCGGCGCGCGGCAACGCCCGCTCGGCTGGCTGACGTTCGTTCAATGCAACTCCGGCGGTGACGGCAGCGGCCGCGGTCGCGACGACGAGCGCGACGACGATCCGGCGTCCGCCGCCGGTCTCGGTGGGTTGCAACGGTGTGGGTACTTTCATCTCATCTCCTTCATGCGCAGCAATGCGCTAAAGCGCCTTCAGAAAGGCGACGAGGTCGTCGCGCTCCTGTCTGTGAAACCGATGCCGAAGCGGTCGTTGTAGAAGCGGACCACCCCGTTGAGATCCTTGGCGAAGCCGTTGTGGAAGCACGGCGCACGCGGCGCGAGCGCGCAGCGTCGGTCCCTCGAAGCGACCGATGTCGTTCCACTTGCCGGTGATCAGCGCCCGGCCGGGATCGGTCGTCTGCACGGTCGCCTGCGTCACCTTGTGGCGCAGCGTGTAGAGCGGCATGTCGGGGGTGCGCCGGCTTGCGTCGGTGAGGCCGAGGTCGAGCGGCAAGGGGACCGGCGAGTTGGCGCCGTCGATGAGCCGGAGCACGGGGTCGGTGCCCTGCGTCTGCTCGAAGCGCTCGCGCAGCCCCTTGGGCGTGATCGTCCAGCCTTCCTGCGGCCGATGGCAGGTGACGCAGTGTGGCCGTTGGCTCCGAGCTCGCGGAAGAACGGGTTGCGCCGATCGATGAAGCCGTTGGTGCTGATCGTGACAAGCAGGCCGCTGCCGTCGCGAACGCTGTGCAGCTGGGGCCGGTCGGGGCGGCGCCGGTCATCGTCGTCGGCGCGTGCCAGTCCGGGCAGGCTGAAGGCAGCATCAGCCACGCGGCAGTGGTCATCTGAAGCTTTTCCGTCGTCATCCTGTCCCCTGCGGGGCCCGAGATGCGGCCCTGTGCCTGGGTAAACGCAAAGCCGGGCATGAAAGTGCCACCGTGCGCGCGATCTCCCAGAAACGAGGGGACGCTCAGAAGGTCGCGGTGGGCGCAACCGCGTCGTACGGCGCCGCGCGCAGCGCCTCGGCGGCGTCGGGCACCGACCGGTCCGCGGCCGCGCCGCCCGGCGACGTCCTGGGCGCCGACGTCGCCTGCCCTGCCGGCGCGCTCCGCGCCTCCGCCGGGCGATGGCCGAGGGCGACGCCGGCGGCGACGGCGCCGGACATGAGCGTGATCGCGATCGTCAGCTGGATGCGGTGGGCGTCGCCGCGGCGCGGTGTGGGTGCTCTTTGCATGGCGAATCTCCTTCGTGTCGAGTGACATCGATGAGACTCGCCCCGCGTCGCGCCGTCACCCTCAACCGTGGGGACAGATCGGCGTTCACCCCACTCAGGGAGATGAGGGCCGGATCCGCGATCCGGGCGAGGCTGCGCTGGCGTCGCCGTCGATCGGCAGTGGCAGGCCGTGGCATTCCTCGAAGACGCGGATCGTGCAGTGGGCGCAGATGCCTCGATCGAGTCGATCGAAGATTGTCGCGATGGCGATCCGCTTGGCCGGGAAGATGTGATCCGTGCCGAGCTCGGCCATGAAGCCGGTGCGCTGCCAGAGCTCGAGCACCGGCGCGCGCGGGCGATGGAAGTAGAGGTCCCCGCAGGCGTGGCGGCGCGAGATCATCTCGGCGCGCCACATGTCGGCGGCCGCGAGGTCGATGAAGTTCATGCTCTTGGCCATCACGAGCAGGTGGCGCGGCGAGTTCGCCGGCGCGCGCAGGTCGCGCAGCAAATCGCTCACGTGCGACACGGCGCCGAAGTAGACCTCGCCTTCCATGCGGATCATCTTCAGCTGCGGGCATTCCGGCAGGGGCTCGGGAACGTCGGTGCGGACGACGAAGGGGCGCGACTGCGCGACGCCGTCGAAGCCCATGATGCGGATCGCCGGCTTCGACGTGCGATAGAGAAAAGTGACGAGCGACAGGATCGTGCCGAGCAGGATCGCGACCTCGAGGCGGATCGAGACCGTCGCCAGGAAGGTGGCGGCGGCGACGGCGAAGTCCTGACGGCTGAAGCGCCACAGCTGGCGCCAGCTCGCGACGTCGAAGAGCGACCACGAGATCAGCAGCAGCAAGGCGGCAATCGCCGCCATCGGGATCAGCGCAAGAAGCGGCGCGCTCACGGCGGCCAGCAGCAACAGCCAGAGTGAGGCGAAGACGGCGGCAAGGGGCGTGCGCGCGCCGGCGTCGAGGTTCGGAAACGAGCGGTTCAGCGAGCCGCACGAAACGTACGACGAGAACAGCCCCCCGACGATGTTGGAGAGTCCCTGGCCGCGGAACTCGCGGTTGGCGTCGATATGCTGCCCCGACCGTGCCGCCACGGCCTTGGCGATCGAGATCGACTGGCCGAGCGCGACGATCGTCAGCGCGAAGGCAATGCCGACGAGATCCGGCAGCAGGCGCAGGTTGAACACGGGCACGCTCAGGCGCGGCCAAATCGCCGGGATCGGGCCGACGACGGCGACGCGCTGCGCGCCGCCCGAGGCGCGCTCGATCGCGAACGCGAGCGCCGTCGCGGCGAGCAGGCCGAGGAGCATGTGCGGCGAGCGCGGCAGCCCGCGCTTGAGCAGCAGCGACGCTGTGACAGTGAACGCGCCGACGGCGAGCGCGGCCGGCGCGATGCGATCGATGTGCGTCGCCAGGTGCTCGGCGAGGCTGCCGAGGCGGTGCGCGTTCGGCGCCGGCAGGCCGAGCAGGTCGGGCAGCGCGTAGACCGCAATCAGCGCCGCGGCGCCGCCCATAAAGCCGCGCAGCGCCGCCGGCGAGATGAAGTTGGCGATCGTGCCGAGTCGCAAGGCGCCGATCAGAAACTGCATCGTGCCGACGAGCACGGTGACGGCGAGCGCGAGCGCGATGTACTCGGGCGAGCCGACGAGCGCAAGCGGCGCCAAGGTGGCGAACAGGGCGAGCGAGTTGGCATTGGTTGGCCCGGAGACGACGTGCCAGCTCGAGCCGAACAGGGCGGCGATGATGCAGGGGACGACTGCGGTGTAAAGGCCATACTCGGGCGGCAAGCCAGCCAGCGTCGCGAAGGCGATTCCCTGCGGCAGGACGAGCAGCGCACCGAGCACGCCGGCAATGAGGTCGGCGCGCAGGGTCAACCGATCGACGCGGCGAATCCACGACCCGAAGACGCGCGCAGCGAGCTCGTTCACTGCTTTTGATTATCGCGACCTACCGGCGCCCCGGCGGGTCGCGCTCGCCCGGCTAGCGGGGGCCGCCGCTCGCCGTCGCGACGTAGCGCGCGAGGGCGCGGATCTGCGCGTCGGTCAGCGAGCCCGCGAACGATGGCATCGCGCCGATGCCGCCGCGGATGGCGGCGGCGACGCGGTCTTCGTCGGGCCGGAGCTCGTCGAGCACCGGTCCGACGCTGCCCGTCGCACCGGCGTCCTTCAAGGTATGGCAGATCGCGCACGGCGGCGTCGCGCCGCCGATGAAGAGGCTTCGGCCTTCACCGAGCTGCGCGTCGCTGCTCACGGACGCGGGCGTGGCGGCCAAGATGGGCGCCAGACAGACGATCGCCGCGACCGCGACGCCAGCGCGGGCGAGGACCCGCCTCACCTCAGACAACGACCACCTTGACCGCGTGATCGGCCCAGCTGGTGTTGGCATAGCCGCCGGCGTTTTCGCTGCGCTGCTCGGGCTGGACGCGGCCGGAAGTTTCGGTCGCCCGGCTGGTCACGACGTAGTTGCCCGCCGCCATGCGCAGCGGCATCGCGAACTGGCGCCACGCGAAGCGGCCGAGGTCGGGGCCGATGAAGGGGGCGTCGATCCAGGTCTTGCCGCCATCGCTCGACACCTCGACGCGCTTGATCGGCGTGCCGCCGGAAAATGCCACGCCGGTCACATACACGACGCCCGCCTTGACAGTCCCCGCGCCGCTCGGCGAGGTGACGAAGGACTTCACCGTCATGCCGAGCACCGATGGATCGGCCGGGCTCGCCTGGGTTCCGATCGCGTTCAGCCGGTAGCGCGTCTTCTGGATTGCCGCCGACGATTCGTTCGCGGTCAGCGCGACGCGCTTGACGTACTTGACGTTGTTGACGCCTTGATAGCCCGGAACGATGAGGCGCAACGGGCCGCCGTGGGCGAGCGGGATCGGCTCGCCGTTCATCTCCCAGGCGAGAAGCGCGTCGTTCATCGCCTCGATCGGCAGCGAGCGCTCGACCATCACCGTCATCGGATCGATGCCGGCGGGGAAGGTTTCGCCACCCGTTCCCGTGAGGTAGTGCATGCCCGGCGCCGCGCCGCCGAGCGCCTCAACGACGTAGCGCACGGGAGCACCGCTCCAGATGACGCAACCGGACGCGCCGACCGACCACTTCGCACCGCTCGGCTTGTGAGGGAAGAAAGCCCGGCCATTGCCGGAGCATTGCAGGACGGTCGCCACCGTTTCGACGCCGACCGTCTTCAATTCCGCGACCGTCAACGTGCCGGGATTGCGGACACCGTCGAATGCGACCTGCCACGCGCCGCGGTTGGTGAGGATCGAGGGATCGGGCGGGCTGACGTTGTTGCGGACGTAGAGACGGTCGGTCGACGTGATGGCACTGGTGCCGAATGCGCTCCGCTTGGTTTCGAGCTCGTTCGGGTTGTGGACGATGACCCCCTCGGCGTCCTTCCAGGCGACGTAGGCAGGCAGCGGCCGGGGCGCGTCCGGAGCACTCGCGGACTGTGCCGCGCCCTCGCCGGCCAGGCCCATCAGGCCAGTGCCTGCGAGAGCACCGGCACCGCCGGCGAGAAGTTGGCGTCTGCGAAGCGAAAGCGTCGAGTCTGTCATTGGTGAACTCCCGGTCGGTGAATGCGCACGGTGCTTGGCACCGCGCAATCAAGAAACGTGCCGCGAGTATCCCATCGCACCGGAGCGAGTTGCGCGGGCACGAATCAGCGTTTGCCCGAAGTTAAGATTCGGCGCGTCCGGCCGAGTGGCCCGTCGTCGCTCGCACATCGAATCGTTACCCCTTCTCCTCTGCGCGGTCTCGCCGCTGTCCCGCGCGATCACCGGAGGTCAGTGACGGCGATCGTTTCTACGGTGACTGGACGGTGACCCCAAGCTTCCCGAACAACAACGATAAATCGGCGGCGCGCGGCTATGAGCGCCAGTTCCCGGCACGCGTCGGGGACGGCGTCTTGCGCGGCGGGATCGGCAGCGCCGACTCGGACGGCTGGCTCCGCATCGAGGGCCGGACCGGTGCCGACGGCAACGCCCTCCTCGATACGCACGGCCGGCCCGGCGATCCGGATTACGCCGTCAACCAGCCGAAGCCGCCGTCACCGTACGCGTTCCACATGAGGCGTGCTTTGAGGGCGGTCGCGGCAGCGGCAGCGCCCTCGAGCAGCGCGTCTGCAACTTCGCCTTCGTGGGCCGCTGACCCGAAGTCACGACACGACCTGGTAGTACAGGTTTTGCGGGTGCTTGGCCTGCGCGAAGAAGAGCCAGCGGTCGGCGATCAGGCCGGGCGCCTGCACGATCAGCGCGCCGAGACAGGCGAGATCGGGAAGCGCGCCGATCGCGACCGCGGCGACCAGCAAGGCGGGCAGCGCGAAGCCGAGGACGATCGCTGCGCCCTTGATCCGGCGCAGCGCCAATTGGGACGCGCGATGGAAGAACTCGCGCGTGTTGAACGACCCCGCCGACATGCCCATCGACGTCTGCGCGATGTGGGGTGAGCGGATGCCGGTCGCCGTCTGCAAGGTCGAGCGATGGCGAAGCGACGCGTTGCGGTGCCAGGCCACGGCGCGCGACGCCCAGGCGACGAGCGTGACGGCGACCGCCGCCGGCGCCGCCAGCGCCAGCGCGTGCGCCTCGCCGGAGAGCGCGGCCAGCGTACTCGCGAGCACCAGCCCCGACGACAGGCCAAGGAGGACGAAGTTGACGATCGTCAGGGGCTGCGCCCACTCCTCGATGAAGCGCAGGCACGCGTAGATCATCGCCGTGCAGTACCAGAGCAGCGCGGCGAGGACGAGGGCGGCGAGCGGCAGGAGCGCCCCGGTTGGCGCGGGCCCGGCACGGCGCCAGTCGAGCCACCAGGCCGCGACCACGGCGATGAACGCCGGCAGGACGATCACCTCTCGCGAGAGCCACGACGTTCGCCACATCGCCGCCGCTCGCCACGCGCGCGCCGGCCGGCCCAGGTGCAGGAACGACGACGCCAGGCCGACGACGAGGAGGACGATCGCGACCAGCAGGCTGCTGCGAACGAACGATGCGTCCATCGCCACGCCAGCGAGGAGCGCGAGCGCGAGGGCGACGACGAGGCCTTGCGCGGCGCCCGCAGCGGTGGTGAAGACGATGACCGAGAACGCCGGATTCATTCGCAGTGCAGGCAGCTCTTCGGCAAGTGGATCGTCTCGGTGAGCGGAAATCCGCCGGCCTCGTGGGTCTGGACGCCGTTGACGAACGTCTCCGTCGGGCGGGCGCCGTAGACCTTCTTGTCACCGAGCGGACCGGTCGCGCCGCCCGAGTTCCATTCCTTGCACGAGGTCACGCAGGCACGGCAGACGACGCCGACGTTGAGGTCGATGACGAGCGCGAGCTGGCGCGTCGGCGCTTCGTCTTTCGGCTTCGCGGCGGCTCCGGGGCGCAAGCCAAACAGTGCCCCAAATGCCGCGATCACGAGACGCGGCCGTGAATCACGGCGAGGTCTCGGCGGGCTCTTCCGGCCGCGCCGGCCGCCGGCGCAGGCCCACGTCGTGAGCGCCGGCCTGGCCGGTGACCGGGTCGGAATTGTTGATGAAGCCGCTGCCGTGCGCCAGCTCGTCCTTGCTGCGGCGCGTTGGTGCAGCGCTTCGGGAAGGCGGGATCGATGAGGTCGTTTGCGACTTACTCGAGCAGCAGCGCCATGAAGAGCGCACCGTCGGTGCCGGGTCGCATCGGGATCCACTCGTCGGCGATCACCGAGCAGCCGGTGCGAACCGGGTTGATCGTGATGGAGCGGCCGCCCGCGCGCTTGAATTTTCCGATCGCGATCTTGAGCGGGTTCGACGCACGGTCCTCCGCCGTGCCGATCATGACGAACAGCTTCGAGCGCTCGAGGTCGGACCCGCCGAATTCCCAGAAGCTGCCGCCGATCGTCTAGATCAATTCTGCGGCCATGTAGACCGAGCAGAAGCCGCCGTGCGCAGCGCAATCCGGCGTGCCGAACCGGCGCGCGAACAGGCGGGTCAGCGCATGCATCTGGGCGCATGCGGTGAAGTAGGCGAACTTCTGCGGATCGCTGGCACGGATCGTCGCCAGTCGCGTCATCTCGAATGCGCTCTCCCGCGACGCGGGCTCGAACTCGCCGGCGCCGCGCTCGCTGACGGGCTTTCTCAAGAACGGCCGCGTCAGCCGCGCCGGCGAATGCTGCTTCATGATCGCGGCCAGGCCCTTGGCGCAGATTACGCCCTGGGTGACCGTGTCGTTCGGCTTCTCGTCGATGTAGCAGCGCGCCGTCGTGCCGGTGGACGCGGATGCCGCAGCGGCACGCGCACGCATAGCATGTGGTCGTCTCCGTCTCGCGCCGGGCGCCGGCGTTCGGCGTCGCTGTCGGATCGTGAAGCGGCTCCTTCGCAAAGAGCCTGAAGACGGCATGCCGCATGCGTTGAATATAGTGTGCCGGTCGCCGCCAACGACCGTGACCTGCGGAGGCTGCCATGCTGATTCGATCGCGACGCGAGACCCTCGCACTCCTCGCTGCCGCCGCGACGGCGGCGTCGTGGCCGCGCGCAGCGCGCAGCGAGAGCGCACAGGTTCGCACCTGGCCGCTGGCGACGCGCCAGCGCACCGGCATCCACGACGTCGCGCCCGCACCCGACGGCGGCGTTTGGTTCATGGCGCAGCGCAGCGGCCACCTCGGCTGGTTCGACCCCGCCAGCGGCCGCGCCGAGCTCGTCGCGCTCGGCCCCGGCTCGGCGCCGCACGGCGTCGTCGCCGGCCCCGACAGGGCAGCATGGCTCACCGACGGCGGGCAAAACGCGATCGTTCGGGTCGGATGGCCGGATCGCACGGTGCGCGTCATGCCATTGCCCGCGGGAACGCCGTATGCCAACCTCAACACCGCAACCTTCGACGGCGACGGCGACCTCTGGTTCACCGGCCAAAGCGGCTTCTTCGGCAGGGTAGCGCCGGGCACCGGCAAGGTCACCGTGAAAGCGGCGCCGCGGGGTCCCGGCGCCTACGGCATCTGCACGACGCCGCGCGGCGACGTCTGGTTCTGCTCGCTGGCGAGCTCCTACATCGCGCGCATCGACCGTGCGATCGGCGAGGCGCACATCGTCGACCCACCCACGCCGGGCCAGGGCGCACGCCGCGTCTGGAGCGACAGCCGAGGCCGGATCTGGGTCACCGAATGGCTGAGCGGCAACCTCTCGATGCACGACCCCGCGGTGCGGACTTGGCGAACCTGGAAGGTGCCCGGCGCAAGCCCTCGCCCGTACGCGGTCTACGTCGATGATCGCGACACGGTCTGGCTCAGCGACTGGGGCAGCAACGCGATCTTCCGCTTCGATCCGGACAGCGAAGCGTTCACGCGCATGGCGCTGCCGAACGAAGGCGCGGGCGTGCGCCAGATCCTCGGCCGAGCCGGCGAAGTCTGGCTGCCCGAGAGCGGTACCGAGCACATCACGCTCATCCGCACCGCCTGACCGGCGCCGGCGCCACGGCGCCGGCGAGGTCAGGGCTGGCTGTGCATGCGGCCGAGCGCGATCGCGAGGGCGGCCGCGCCGAGGCCCTTCACGAGCTGCGGATGCTGAGCGTAAAACTGGCCGGCGCGGTCCATGATCGTCGGGTCGGTCTTCTCGGCATGCGCGGCGATCGCGCCCGCGTCGGCCGGCGAAATCTGTGATGCCTGCTCGGGCGTGATCGTCGGCGCTGCCGCGCCGCTGGCGCCGCCGCCGCCGAGGACGCGCCCGAGCACACCACCGGCGATCGAGCCCAGGCCACCGATGCCGACCGACTGAATGATCTGGTTGAGGATGCCCGCCCGCTGCTGCGGGTCGGATCGGCCGAACAGGTCGCCGATCATCTGCCCGAACGGCGGCGTCGCGTCGGAGCGGAACGCAGCGGCGACGCCCTGGCCGAGATCCTTCGGACTGGCCTGCTGCGCGACTTGGTCGAAGTGATCGTTGACACGATCCGGCTGGACTTGGGAAGGATTTGCGTACTGCTGGAGGATGTCGAGGATTCCCATGGCGTTTCCTTGCTGTGATGCGGCCGGGCCGCGGGTAAGTCGTCGAGCCTAGTGCAGCGCGACGAACGGGTTGACGGGCTCGCCCTTCCACCACTGGCGCTCGGGGCCGAGGCGAAAGACGGCGAAGTGAAGATGCGGTGCAACGGCCGACGCGTTGCCGCTCGTGCCGACGTAGCCGATGACGTCACCGCGGCGCAGCCGCATGCCCTCGTGCAGGCCCGCAGCGTAGCGGTCGAGATGGGCGTAGTAATAAGCGAAGCGCGCCTCGGGGTCGAACTGGTAGATCGTCAGGCCGCCGGGCACGCTGGTGAAGCGCTTGACCAGCGTGCCGTCGTCGGCTGCGAGGACGCGCGCGCCGCGCGGCGCGGCGATGTCGATCGCTTCGTGGCGATGGCCTGCGCGCCCTTCGGCGAAGGTGTCGCGCAGGTCGGCGACGGCGACGCCTTCGACCGGCATCGAGAGGGGCCTCAGGCCGGGGACGCCGCCGGCCGCGCCGTCGTCGGCGCCGCGCGCGGCGGCAGCGACGAGCCCAGCGGCGAGGAGTGCGGCGCGGACGAGCGCGCGACCGCCCGAGATGGCGGAGCCGGCCAGCGTCCTCACTTGCGCACGTCCACGACGAAGCCGGCCTTGGCGAGCGTCGACAGGCGCTGCGCGTCCCAGTTCGTCAGGTGCACGCAGCCGTTGGTTTCTTCGCGCCCGAGCCGCTCCGGGGCGGGCGTGCCGTGGATGCCCCAGTGCGGCTTGCTCAGGCCGAGCCACATGTTGCCGACCGGATTGTTCGGCCCCGGCGCGATCTCGGTCTTGCTCGTTCCCGACTTGGCGTTCTTTAGCAGCGCGGGGTCGTAGGTGAACGACGGGTTCTTGACCTCGTTGACGATCTTCATCCGGCCGACCGGCAGCGGATCGAGCGGGCCGCCGATGCTGATCGGAAAGCTCGCCAAGATCCGGTCGCCTTCGCCGCGCACAAACAGGACGCGCTCGGACTTGTCGATCTCGATCGAGGTCGCCTTCGCCGGCGCCGCGGCGTTCTCGGCGACGTCGGCGACGACGATCTCGTCGCCGACCGCGAAGGTCGTGGCGGGGTTCAGCTCGCGCAACAGGCGCGGGCTCATGTGGAACCGCTCGCCGAGCGCTTCCTCGATCGATTCGTAGCCGAGCCACTTGAGGCGGGCGCGCTCCCTCATGTCGGCGGGGATGCGCTCGTACGGGCCCTTGGCGTCGGCGTCGCCGATCGCGTAGACGCCGAACGGCGCCGCGCCGTCGCCGCGCAACGCGGCCCACGTGTCGGCGTCGATCCGGCCGCTCGCCTTCAATCCGTGCGCCTTCTGGAACGCCGCGACGGCGCGGCGCATGTTGGTGCTGAAGCGGCCGTCGATCTCGCCCGGCGAAAACCAGGCCCGGTCGAGCAGGATCTGGGCGCGAACGACCGCCGCGCCCTGGGCGCCGGGCGCGACCGGACGCCGCTCTTGCGTGTGGTTGAGCCGCTCGGCGGCGGCACGCGCGTCCAGGGGCGCCGCCGCCGCGCGATGTCGCGTCGCGGCGCTCGAGATGCTGTGACCCGCGCCGGCGAGAAGGACCATGAAGGACCGGCGGGGCAGAGGGAGGCGGCGCATGAGATCAGTGAAGACCGAGCATCCGCGAGGATAGGCAGGACGCCTGCTTGCACTTTGTAGGCGGGCGCCGCTCGCCCGCGCCGGTCGACCCCGCTTCAGCCGCGATCGAGGAGGCCCAGCGTCGCCGGGTCGGGCCGACCGTCGAAGTAGCGCGCCAGCGCCGTTGCGAATGGCGCCGGCGGCGCAGCGACGGCGGCGAACAATGTCATCGAGGAGCGAAACTTGAGATCGTCCGGCGACCCGAGGATGGCGTGGGCGTTCGTGCTGTGCTGCGTGGCCAGCATAAGGGAGGTGCACTCCAGGAGTCGAGCGCCGAGGACCGGGTGGGCAAGGTAGGCCCGGGCCTCCGCGCGCGACGCGATGCCGTAGCGCTGCGCCATCGCGCTGCGGCCCAGGCCGCGCAGCTTCGGAAAGACGAACCACATCCAGTGGCTCTCCTTGCGGCCGGCGGCAAGCTCGGCGCGCGCCCGCGGGTAGACCGGCGCCTGCGCCTCGACGAAGCGGCGCAGGTCGTGCGGATCGTTGGCGTCGGCGCTGGGAGCGACCATCGCGGTCAGCGCTGGGGCATGTCCTTCGCCCCGTAGCCGAGGCTGACGGTCGCGCCGGTGGGAATCGGCGGCATCGTCGCGTTCCACGCCTCCCAGTCGGCGCGCATCGCCGCCAGCCGCGCGGGCTCGCGCGGCCCGCGGTTGGCGCGCTCGCGCTCGTCGGCATCGAGATCGAACAGATAGTCGTGGCCGTCCACGCGCAGGTATTTCCAGGGCCCATGGCGCAACGCGCGCTGGCCGCGGTGGTTCATGCGCCAGAAGAGCGGTCGGCCGAAGCGCTGCGTCGCGTCGGCGAGCGCGGGCGCGAGCGACACCCCGTCGAGCGGATGCTCGGGATCGGCGCCGACGCCGGCGGCGTCGAGCATCGTCGCCGTCGAGTCCATGGTCATGCAGAGATTCTCGCTGACCCGTCCCGGCGCGACTCGAGCCGGCCAGCGCGCGATCCATGGCACGCGGATTCCGCCTTCGGTGAGGTCCATCTTGCCGCCGACCAGCGGCCAGCTGTCGCTGAAGCGCTCGCCGCCGTTGTCGCTGGTGAAGACAACGAGCGTGTTCTCGTCGACGCCGCGCGCCGCCAGCGCCTCAAGGATCCAGCCGATGCCTTCGTCCATGTGACCGATCATCCGGCGGTAGGTGTGATGTTGCCGCCGTGCAGGTGGAAGAGGTTGGCCTTGACCTCGTCGGCGAGCGCCGCGTCGTCGCGCGTCTCCCACGGCCAGTGCGGCGCGGTGTAGTGCACGCTGAGGAAGAACGGCGCCGCGTCCGGGCCTGCGACGCGTTCGATGAAATCGACGGCCCGGCGCGAGATGAGATCGGTGACGTAGCCCTCTTGCCGGTGCTCGGCCTCGCCTTGCCAGAGGTCGTGCGTGCCGCGCGAGTCGCAGTGGCTGAAGTAGTCGACGCCGCCGGACATCGGCCCGAAGAACTCGTCGTAGCCCGAGCGCAGCGGCCCGAACGCGGGCGGATAGCCGAGGTGCCACTTGCCGGCGAGCGCGGTGCTGTAGCCTGCCGCCTTCAGCAGCGAGGGCATCGTCGGGTGCTCGGGCGGCAAGCCGAGCGTCGCGCTGCCGCGGCCGCCGCTGTTGATCGGCTCGTCGGCAGCGCCGCGCAGGCGGTACTGGTAGCGGCCGGTCATGAGGGCGAAGCGCGTCGGCGAGCAGACCGGAGAGTTCGAGTAGCCCTGCGTGAAACGGGGGCCGCGGCGGCCATAGCGTCGATGATCGGCGAGACCGGAACACGTCCGCCGTAGCAGCCGAGGTCGGCGAAGCCGAGGTCGTCGGCGACGATGAAGACCAGATTCGGGCGGCGCACGGCGGGACGAAGCCTACCGGCGCCGGCCGCGCCCGCGCAGCGCCTTGGCAAGCGCGGCGCGCGAGCGGGCGACGCCCGCCTCGGCCCCCGGTGATGACGCCGCGGGGCCACCGGTCGATGCGTCCGCCGCGCTTGCGCCGGCGAGCTTCGCGCGCGACCCGAAGGTATGCGCATAGACCCAGGTGAACTCGGCGCCGAGCAGGAAGATCTGCGCCGAGTAGTACATCCAGACCAGCAGGACGACGAGCGAACCGGCGGCGCCGTATCCCGACGCGAAGCTGCTGCGGCCGAGGTAGAGGCCGATCAGCGACTTGCCGATCGCGAAGAGCAGCGCCGTGACCGCGGCGCCGGTCCAGACGTCGCGCCAGCCGATCTTCACGCGCGGGATGATCTTGTAAATCAGCGCGAAGGTCACCGTCACGAGCGCGAAGCTGACGGCGACGTTGAGCAGCTCCGCGACGACGACCCACCCACCGAACAGCGGCGCCGAGAACTTGCCGAGCGCCGCCACCGCGGCGCTGGCGACGAGCGAGACGATGAGCAGGAAGCCGATGCCGAGCACCATGCCGAACGAAAGCAGGCGGGCGCGCACCAGTGCCCACAGGCCGCCGCCGGCGGGCCGACCGGGCGCGCGCCATATCCGGTCGAGAGAGTCCTGCAGCTCGCCGAAGACTGAGATCGCGCCGACGCCGAGCAGGACCAGCCCGAGCGCCGTACCGAACACCCCTTGCGCCGGCTTGTTGAGGCTTTGCAGCAGCGCCTGCGCCGCCGCCGCGCCCTGGTCGCCCATCATCCCGCGCAGCTCGGCGAAGATTTCGCCGCGCGCCGCGTCGGGGCCGAAGACGAGGCCGGCGAGCGAGATCACGATGAGCAGCAGGGGAGCGATCGAAAATAGCGTGTAGTACGCGAGCGCCGCGCCCATGCTGGACGCGTAGTCGTCGATCCAGGCGGCGACGGCTTGGCGGCACAAGACGAGGAGCGAGGCGAACTTCATGGTGTCAACCCGGGGCGACCGGGGAGCGAACGCTCTATCATCGCCCGTCACGTCCAGGCGCCTGCCATCTCGTTCGCGCCTACCCCAACTCCGGAGAATTCTCATGATCGCTCGCCGCTTCGTTCTCGCTTCGCTCGTCGCCACCGGCGCCTTCGCCGTCGCCGGCTGCGGCATGATGGACGCCAACAAGGGAATGGGCGGCGCGATGTCGATCCCGCTCTCGGGACAGAACGAAGTGCCGCCGAACGCCAGCGGCGGCTCGGGCACCGCCAAGGTCGAGCTCGACGGCAACGTCATCAAGTGGACCGTCACCTATTCCGGCACCACCGGCCCGGTCACCGCCGGCCACTTCCACGGTCCGGCCCAGTCCGGCGCCAACGCCGGCGTCGTCGTGCCGTTCGCCGGCCCGCTCGCCAGCCCGATCATCGGCTCGGCGACGCTCACGTCGGCGCAGGTCGACCAGGTCAAGGGCGGCCTCTGGTACGTCAACCTGCATACCGCCGCCAACCCGGGCGGCGAGCTGCGCGGCCAGGTCAAGTGAAAACAGCGGGCCGAAGCCCGCTGTTTTCATCGTGAGCGAAGCGAAGGATCTTCGACCACAGAGATCCTTCGAAGAAATTCTTCACGGCGTCAGGATGTCGCCTTCGCCTTTTCTTCCTCGCGCAGGCGCAACACGCGCCGCTGCACCTTGCCGGTCGTCGTCATCGGCAGCGCCTCGATGAACTCGATTTCCTTCGGGTACTCGTAGGGTGCGAGCTTGCCGCGCACGTGCCCCTGCAGCTCGGCGGCGAGCTCGGCCGAGGCCGCGAAGCCGGGCGCGAGAACGACGAAGGCCTTGACCAACGCGCCGCGTTCGGCGTCGGGCTTGGGGACCACGGCGGCGTTGGCCACGGCCGCGTGCTTGACGAGGCAGTTCTCGATCTCGCTCGGGCCGATGCGATATCCCGCAGCCTTGAAGACGTCGTCGCTGCGGCCCTGGTACCAGAGGTAGCCGTCGTCATCCATCGTTGCGGTGTCGCCGGTGCGGCACCAGCTGTCGTCGGGGTCGCCGGTGAACTTGTCGCGCGTCGCGTCGTCGCGCTTCCAGTAGCCGAGGAAGAAGATCGGATCTCGCTTGCCGTGCACGTCGAGGCGATGCAGCGCGACGTCGCCGGGCACGCCGCGCGGGCACTCGCGTCCCTCGTCGTCGATGACGGCGACGCGATGACCGGGGTACGGCCGGCCCATGCTGCCGGCGCGCGCCGGCCAGCGCACCGCGCAGTTGCCGACGATGTAGTTAATCTCGGTCTGGCCGAACATCTCGTTGGGGACGACGCCGAGCGCGTCTCGGCACCATGCGAAGACGGCGTCGCCGACCGCCTCGCCCGCGCTCATGATCGCGCGCAGCGCGAGGTCGAAGCGCTCGCGCGGCGCCGGCACAGCCTTCATCATCGCCTTGAGCGCCGTTGGAAACAGGAAGGTGTGGGTGACGCGGTGACGCGCCATCACGTCGAACGCGAGCTCGGGCGAGAAGCGCCGCTGCAGGGCGACGATCTCGCGGCCGAAGTAGAGCGTCGGCAGCAAGGCATCCATCAGCCCGCCGGTCCAGGCCCAGTCGGCGGGGGACCAGAACACCGCGTCGTCCTGCGGGAACCAGTTCTGGCTGCAGACGAATCCCGGCAGATTGCCGAGCAACGCGCGGTGCGGGATCAGGGTGCCTTTGGGCGGTCCGGTCGTGCCGCTGGTGTAGATCAGCACCGCGGCGTCCTCCGCGCGGGTTTTCTCGGCGACGAAGCCGGGCTGCTCGGCCGCGAGCACGCGCGTCCAGTCGACATCGGCGCGACCTTCGGCGGCGCCGACCGCGATCACCGTCGCCAGCTGCGGGCAGAGCGGCCGCGCCTCGACGACATTGGCGATGCCGCTCTCGTCGGCGATCGCCAGGCGTGCCTCGCTGTCGTTGATGCGGTACTCGAGCGCGTCGGGGCCGAACAGCTTCGAGAGCGGCATGGCGACGGCGCCGAGCCGGTAGAGCGCGATATGTGCGACCGCCGTCTCGAAGCGCTGCGGCAGGACGAGGGCGACGCGGTCGCCGCGACGAACGCCCAGCTTGCCCAGGGCCGCCGCCAGCCGGTCGGCCTCGCGATCCAGCTCCCGGTACGTAAAGTCGCGGCGCCGGCCGTCCCCGGCCTCGAAGCGGATCGCCACCGCGTCGGGCCGCTCGCGCGCCCAGCGGCTGCAGCAGACCTCGGCGATGTTGAACGCGGCCGGCACGTGCCAGCGAAATCCGGCGTGCAGCTCGGCGTAGCGGTCGGTCATCCTGAGCGGAGCAAAGGATCTCGAGGCCCCCGGTCGCCGAGACGCTTCGCCGCGCCCGGGGTGACAGGAGCGACGGCGCCGAACGCGGCAAGTGCATCGCCGGCGATGCGGCAGATGCGCCAGTCGGGCAGGACCGTCGCGCCCATGCGCTGGTAGAAGCGGATCGCGCCTTCGTTCCAGTCGAGGACGCTCCATTCGAAGCGGCCGCAGCCGCGCCTCGCCGCGAGCCGCGCCAGGTGTTCCAGCAAGCCCTGGCCGATGCCCTGGCCGCGCTCGTCGGGCTCGACGAAGAGGTCCTCGAGGTAGAGCCCGGGCTTGGCGAGGAAGGTCGAGAAGTTGGTGAAGAACAGCGCGAAGGCGACGACGCGGCCGGCACGTTCGGCGACCAGCGCTTCGACGATCGGCCTCGGTCCGAACAGATGCGGCGTGAGCGATTCCGGCGTGACCTGCACGAGCTGGGTGAGCTTCTCGAACTCGGCCAGGCCGTGGATGAGGCCGACGATGGCGGCGACGTCGCCGGGCGCCGCGGCGCGGATGGCGAAGGCGGCTTCGCCGACGGTCGATCGCGAAGTGTCTGCGGGCATGACGGCCATTCTGGCATCGCCATCGAGCGGCGACGCGCGCCGCAGTCGCAAGCCGACAGCCGCTGGCCCGCGCGCCGCTTACAGTGACGCCATGAGCTCAGCGCCCTATCGGCCGCGCCGCCCCGCGCGCAGCGTCTTCGTCGAGGCGCGTGGCCTGCGCCAGCATCTCCTCGAGTGGGGCGAGCCCGCGCTGACACGCGACGACCGGCCGACGCTCGTGATGCTGCACGGGTGGATGGACGTCGCCGCCTCGTTCCAGTTCGTCGTCGACGCGCTCGCCGACGACCGACACGTTCTCGCCTTAGACTGGCGCGGCTTCGGCGCCAGCGACACGCCGGCCGCCGACACCTACTTCTTCCCCGAGTACCTGGGCGACCTCGAGATCGTCCTCGACCGGCTGTTCGGGCGCGAGCGCGCATCCATCGACCTGCTCGGCCACAGCATGGGCGGCAACGTCGCGATGCTCTATGCCGGGGTGCGCCCGCATCAGGTCCGCCGCCTCGTCAACCTCGAGGGCTTCGGCATGCCACGCTCCAAGCCTTCGCAGGCTCCCGGCCGGATCGCGAAGTGGCTCGACGAGCTGAAGACGCCGATGCAGTTGCGCGCCTATCCCGACCTCGCCGCCGTCGCCGACCGGTTGACGCGGACCAACCCGCTCCTGCGCGCCGATCGCGCCGCCTGGCTGGCGGCGCACTGGTCGCGGCCGACCGGCGCCGGCGAGGAGCGGGCGCTGCTCGCCGACCCCAACCATAAGCGCATGAGCCCGCTGATCGCCCAGGTCGACGACTGGCTCGAGTGCTATCAGCGGATCACCGCGCCGCTGCTGTGGATCGAAGGCGACCGCAGCGACGTCAGCGTCTGGTGGGGCGACCGCTACACCAAAGCTGAGTTCCATGAGCGCCTGAACCGCGTCGGTGACGTGCGCCGTCACGTCGTAGGACCGGCCGG
The DNA here is from genome assembly GCA_038241255.1 of Burkholderiales bacterium. GTDB lineage: Bacteria > Pseudomonadota > Gammaproteobacteria > Burkholderiales > Burkholderiaceae_C > Schlegelella_A. The sequence continues at coordinate 43,933 of JBBRFW010000007.1, forward strand.
TCACATGCTCCACCACGATCGCCCCGAGGACATCGCGCGGCTGCTCGAATCGTTCCTGTCAGAATCGCGCCCTCCACGAAGCGACCCGAGCTAGAGCCCCACCATGGACGTCGAACACATCAATGCCATCGGCAACCGCCTTGCCGACATGACAAAGCGCACGATCGACCTCCGGGGGTATCTTTGACTACGACCGCAAAGCCCTGCGACTGAACGAGGTCAACGCGGCCCTCGAGAACCCGAACGTCTGGAACGAGCCCAAGCGGGCCCAGGATCTCGGCCGCGAGAAGCGCTTGCTCGACATGGTGGTCACGACCATCGACCATCTCACGTCCAACCTCGCCGACAACGGCGAGCTTTACGAGATGTCGAAGGACGAAGGCGATCTCGACGGCATTGCCGCCATCGAGGCCGACGCCGCCAAGCTCGAATCGACCATCGCCGAGCTCGAGTTCCGGCGCATGTTCAACAACCCGCTTGACGCCAGCAACTGCTTCATCGACATCCAGGCCGGCGCCGGCGGCACCGAGGCGTGCGACTGGGCGGCGATGCTGCTGCGCCAGTACCTCAAGTACTGCGAGCGGAAGGGCTTCAAGACCGAGGTCATGGAAGAGACTGCGGGGGACGTGGCGGGAATTCGCAGCGCGACGATCAAGGTCGAGGGGGAATACGCCTTCGGCCTGCTGCGCACCGAGACCGGTGTTCACCGCCTGGTGCGAAAGAGCCCGTTCGATTCCGCCGGCGGCCGCCACACCAGCTTCGCCAGCCTGTTCGTCTACCCCGAAGTCGACGACTCGATCGAAATCGAGATCAACCCGGCCGACGTGCGCACCGACACTTTCCGAGCCTCCGGCGCCGGAGGCCAGCACATCAACAAGACCGACTCGGCGGTGCGCCTGACGCACATTCCGACGAACATCGTCGTCCAGTGCCAGAACGACCGCTCGCAGCACCGTAACCGCGACGAGGCCTGGCAGATGCTTCGCTCGCGCCTCTACGAGCACGAGCTGCGCATCCGCATGGCGGCGCAGCAGAAGCTGGAAGACACCAAGACCGACGTCGGCTGGGGCCACCAGATCAGAAGCTACGTGCTCGACCAGAGCCGGATCAAGGACCTGCGAACCAACGTCGAGATCAGCAACACGCAGAAGGTGCTCGACGGCGATCTCGATCCTTTCATCGAGGCAAGCCTGAAGCAGGGCGTCTGACGGCCCCGACAAAGAACAATGAACTCCGGAGACTCCCATGCGTGAAGGCACCGCTCCCCTGATCCGCCGCGAGGATTACGCCGCGCCGGCGTTCTGGATCAGGAAGGTCGACCTGACGTTCGATCTCGATCCGGCGAAAACGCTCGTCATCAATCGCATGCAGATCGAGCGCAACGGCGACGTTCCCGCCGGCCCCCTGAAGCTGAACGGCGCTGACATCACGCTGACGCGCTGCCTCGTCAACGGCGCGTCGGTGTCGTTTCGCCACGAGGATGGGCTCCTCGTCATCGACGCGCCGCCTGAGGGCAGCTTCGCGCTCGAGATCAGGAACACCTGCGCGCCCGAGAAGAACAAGCAGCTCTCCGGCCTCTACACGTCCGGCGGGGGCTTCTTCAAGCAGTGCGAGGCCGAGGGATTTCGCCGCATCACATTCTTCCTCGACCGGCCCGACGTGATGGCCGAATACAGCGTCCTGCTCCGTGCCAACAGGGCAGCCTACCCGGTCCTGCTCTCGAATGGCAACCTGGTCGAGCAGGGCGATCTCGACAACGGCCGCCACTTCGCGAAGTGGCACGACCCGTTTCCAAAGCCGAGCTACCTGTTCGCCCTCGTCGCCGCCGACTTGGTCGCGCGCGAGCAGCGCATCCGCTCGCGCTCGGGCAAGGACCATCTGCTGCAGATCTACGTGCGCCGCGGCGACCTCGATAAGACCGAGCACGCGATGAACTCGCTGGTCGCCTCCGTCGTCTGGGACGAAGCCCGCTTCGGCCTGCCGCTCGACCTCGAGCGCTTCATGATCGTCGCCGCTGCCGACTTCAACATGGGCGCGATGGAGAACAAGGGCCTCAACATCTTCAACACGAAATACGTGCTGGCGAGCGCGGCGACGGCGACCGACAGCGACTTCGCGGCGATCGAGTCGGTGGTCGGCCATGAATACTTCCACAACTGGACCGGCAACCGCATCACCTGCCGCGACTGGTTCCAGCTGAGCCTGAAGGAAGGCCTCACGGTCTTTCGCGACCAGGAGTTCAGCATGGACATGGTCGCAAGTGCGAGCGCACGCGCGACGGTCCGGATCGGCAACGTCAGGGACCTGCGCCAGGTCCAGTTTCCCGAGGACGCGGGGCCGATGGCGCATCCGGTGCGCCCCGACAGCTATGTCGAGATCAACAATTTCTACACGCCCACGGTCTACGAGAAAGGCGCCGAGGTCGTGCGCATGATGCAGACGCTCGTCGGGCGCGACGGCTTTGCGCGCGGGCTGACGCTCTACTTCGAGCGCCACGACGGCCATGCCGTCACCTGCGACGAATTCGCGCAGGCGATCGCCGACGCCAACCCGGCGAGCGACTTGGCGCGCCTGTTGCCGCAGTTCAAGCGCTGGTACTCGCAGTCGGGCACGCCGCGGGTGACCGCCCGCGGCCGCTACGACGCGCCGTCGCGCACCTACACGCTCGGACTCGAGCAGGCGTCGACGGGCGGCGAGCGGGATCCCTTCGTGATCCCGCTCGCGATGGGGCTGGTCGGCCGCGACGGGCGCGCGCTGCCGCTGCGCCTCGAGGACGAGCCCGAGAACGCTGCGGCGGCGACGTCGCGCGTCCTCGTCCTCGACGAGAACCGCGCGTTCTTCACCTTCGTCGGCGTCGACCAGCCGCCGGTGCTCTCGCTGCTACACGGCTTCTCGGCCCCCGTCGTCCTGGTCGACGGCCTGAGCGACGCCGACCTGGTCGTCCTGCTGCGCCACGACTCCGACCCGTTCAACCGCTGGGAGGCAGGCCAACGCATCGCCCTGCACCGGTTGCTGGCGTCGGTGCGTAGCGGCGAGCCCGCCGTGCTCGACGCCGACTTCATCGGCGCGATGCGCGAGGTGCTGCGCCATCCGACGCTCGACCCGGCCTTCAAGGAGCTCGTCCTGACGCTGCCGAGTGAGTCCTACGTCGCCGAGCAGCTTGACGTCGTCGACCCGCAGAAGATCCATGCCGCCCGCGAGGCGATGAAGCTGAGCCTGGCGCGCGAGCTGCACGCCGACTGGGAGTGGGCGTTCGACGCGCACCAAGTGATGGGCGCCTATTCGCCTGACCCCGTCTCGGCCGGCCGGCGCGCCCTCGCCGGCCTGAGCCTGGCGATGCTGTGCCTCGATGCCGCGGAGCGCGGCGACGCGGTCTGGCCAGGCCGCGCTTACCAGCGCTTCAAGGACGCGTCGAACATGACCGATCGCCAGGGCGCGCTCGCGGCGCTGCTGTCCTCCGGATCCGCGTTGGCGGAGCCGGCCCTCGAGCGCTTCTTCGCGATGTTCGAGGGCGAGCCGCTGGTCGTCGACAAGTGGTTCACGCTGCAGGCCGCAGCGCCCGAGCACGGCGGCCAGGTCTTTGAGCGGATTCGCAAGCTGATGCGCCATCCGGCGTTCAGCATCCAGAACCCGAACCGGGCGCGCAGCCTGATCGCGACGTTCTGCCTCGGCAACCCAGGCGCCTTTCACCGCGGCGACGGCGCCGGCTACGCGTTCTGGGCCGAGCGCGTGCTCGAGATCGATGCTTTCAACCCGCAGCTCGCGTCGCGGATCGCGCGCGCGCTCGACCGCTGGACCCAGCTCGCCGAGCCCTACCGCAGCGGGGCGCGCGCCGCGATCGCCCGCGTCGCCGCCGCCCCGAGGCTTTCGAGCGACACTGGCGAGATCGTCTCGCGCGCGCTTTCCGCCGGCTGAGGCACGAGATGGCACCCACAAGAAGCAGGAAGAACGCTTTCTACGCCCAGTCGGGCGGGGTCACCGCGGTGATCAACGCGTCGGCGTGCGGCGTGATCGAGACGGCGCGCGCGCATCGCGACGTCATCGGCAACGTCTATGCCGGCCGCAACGGCATCATCGGCGCGCTCACCGAGGATCTGATCGACACCGGCAAGGAATCGGCAGTGGCGATCCGGGCGCTGCGTACGACACCGGCCGGCGCCTTCGGCTCGTGCCGCTACAAGCTGAAGTCGCTCGACAAGAACCGGCGCGAGTACGAGCGGCTGATCGAGGTCTTCCGCGCCCACGATATCGCCTGGTTCTTCTACAACGGCGGCGGCGACTCGGCCGACACTTGCTTTAAGGTGAGCCAGCTGTCGGAGTCGCTGAGCTATCCGCTGCAGGCGATCCATGTGCCGAAGACGGTCGACAACGACCTGCCGATCACCGATTGCTGCCCGGGCTTCGGCTCTGTAGCCAAGTACGTCGCCGTCTCCGCGCTGGAGGCTTCGTTTGACGTCCGCTCGATGGCGCGCACTTCGACCAAGGTGTTCGTGCTCGAGGTGATGGGGCGCCATGCCGGCTGGATCGCGGCCGCCGGCGGTCTGATCGAGGAGCATGGCATTCCGGTCGTCATTCTCTTTCCCGAGATCGTGTTCGACGAGGCGAAGTTCATCGCCCGCGTAGATGCGCTCGTGAAGGAGAACGGCTACTGCACGGTCGTGGTCTCGGAAGGCGCGCACCGCGCCGACGGCAGCTTCCTCGCCGAGCAGGGAACGCGCGACGCCTTCGGTCACTCTCAGCTCGGCGGCGCCGCGCCGGTCGTCGCCCACATGGTCAAGCAGGCGCTCGGCCACAAGTTCCACTGGGCCGTCGCCGACTACCTGCAGCGCGCGGCGCGCCACATCGCCTCGAAGACCGACGCGCGCCAAGCCTACGAACTCGGCAAGCGCGCCGTCGAGCTGGCCCTGAAAGGGCGCAACGCCGTGATGCCGACGATTGAGCGCACATCCGACCTGCCTTACCGCTACCGGATCGGCGTCGCCGATCTCGTTGACGTCGCCAACGTCGAGAAGTTCATGCCGCGCGACTTCATCAGCGATGACGGCTTTTCGATCACCGAGAAGTGCCGCCGCTATCTCCGCCCGCTGATCGCCGGCGAGGACTATCCCGCCTACCGCGGCGGCCTGCCGGTGTACGCGACGCTGAAGAACGTCGCCGTCGCGCCGCGGCTCGCGCCCTTCGCGCTCGAGTGAACCGCGTCCGCTAGAATGCGCCCCTCGCACGGTGGCCTCGGCCGCTGCCGCGACGCCGGCGTAGCTCAGTTGGTAGAGCAGCGCATTCGTAATGCGAAGGTCGGGAGTTCGACTCTTCTCGCCGGCACCAGTCCAAACTTCTTGCCTAGCAAGGAGTTAGCGCAATAGGGCTCGCCCATAAAGCGGGTCAGATAGCGTGCTAGTAATGCTCGTGGCACAACGGCGGCACACCTACCGCCCGCGGATCACAGCAGCAGTAAGTCACCCACAACAACGAAGCGAAGTTCCGCTGCCCACATGGGGCGGCGGCTGCATTCCTACGATTTTGTGGAGTACTTACTGATGGCCACCTACCGGACCAAGGTCCGAGCCGACGGCACTGCCGTCACACACGTGCAAATCCGCAAACGCGGATTTCCGCCCGTGACCGCCACGTTTGCCCGAAAGAGCGACGCTCGCGCCTGGGCCCAGCAAATCGAGACGCGGATGCGCGAGCGACGCTTCTTCCCTGCCTTGGAGGCGCGGCAGCACACCGCTGCCGAAATGATCGATCGGTTCATCGAAGCGGTCCTTCCGAATCGCTCGAAACAGCGTCGCGACCTGACTAGCCATCTAGCATGGTGGCGAGGTGAAATCGGCAAGTACTTATTATCCGAGCTATCGCCTTCCGTACTCGCTTCCGCACGTGACAAGCTCCTGAAGGGAAAAACCGTCCGCGGAACACCGCGTGCGCCCGCGACCGTTCTTCGGATCATGGCGTCACTTTCGGCCGTGCTGAAGGTGGCCGAGCGAGACTGGCAATGGATCGAAAGCTCGCCACTCGCGAAGATTTCCAAGCCAGCGCCCGCGCGAGGTCGCGTTCGGTTTCTCTCCGATGCCGAGCGCGCGCGCCTGCTGAAAGCTTGCGAGCAATCAGGTCACCCCTACCTCCCCACTATCGTGGTGCTAGCACTGTCCACCGGCATGCGCCGCGGCGAAATCATGGGCCTGCGATGGGAGTTGGTGGACGTTCGCGCGACTGTAGTTATCGGTCATGCGCAGTTGCTGGAAACCAAGAATGGCGAGCGGCGGGGCGTCGCAATCGCCGGGGAAGCACTGGCCTCACTTCGTATCCTTCAGTATCGCGATGGGCGAAGTTCGGGACTGGTCTTCCCCAGTCAGCGCGCCGATGCTGAGCGACCGATGGATATCCGCCGGCCGTGGGAAACGGCTGTCGCGGCCGCGGGTCTAAACGATTTTCGATTTCATGATCTCCGTCACTCCGCGGCCAGTTATTTGGCAATGTGTGGCGCGACAGCCCCCGAGATCGCCGCTGTGCTCGGGCACAAGACCCTCGCCATGGTCAAGCGCTACGCGCATCTGTCGGAGTCGCATACGGCCTCCGTCGTGGCGCGAATGAACGCGAAACTGTTTGCTGAAGGGGCGCATGATGAATAACGCATCTCGGTCACCCGACGGACATTCAGCCGGTGTGCCGCGAGCCTCCGAACAGCCGGCGTCCTCCGACGGTGATCGTCGTCATGCGCGCCCACGTTATGGATGTCCTAAGGCAGCGCAGGTGCTGACTCAAATCGCCGCCAACGAGCCGTGTCGTCAAGCCTACGTTGCACAGAACAGCGTGCGAGCGCCGGATGCGACCGTGCTGCGCATCAGGACGGCAGTCTTCACACTAGTGACGCTCGAGTGTCAGCTGGAGAAACTACTCCAAGGCGTGGCCCAGGTTCTGGAAAATCCTCCTTCAGGCCCTTACACCTTTGCCGATCTGGAAGCAGCCTGGCACAAGGTCGGCGCACCTGCCGTCGATTCGCTTTTCCGCCCGTCCGCCGGCGAGTTGGACTTTGCGAAAGCGCCAGTCATGCGACGAATTTTGATCGACCGAGCAGCGGCTCGCAAGGGCATGATCCGAGGATGGCCTACGGTCGCACTTCAAGCTTCCGCTGCGACGACGATGCTGCGCACGGCAATTTCCTCGTTAACCGCCGCGCTGCTTAGTGGCCTCGGGCAACGGGACTTTGACGAAGTTCTCGCCGAGAGCCTTCGCCGCGTGCGCCTTGCAAGAGCAGTCGCCGAGCCCCTGCGGCTCAAGGTTCACTGGAACAGCATTCGGTCCGCCCTTGCCAGATTGCATCGACAGGACTCTGCGCTTCGATTCCCTGATTGCAGAAAGGATGAGGCTGACTGGACCATCGCACCCGGAGTGTCTCTGGCGCAGGCCTCGGTAGGCGCGGCGTTGAAAGGCGTTGCTGAAGCTGCCAAATCCGCTGTGGTAGTCGCTCTGCACTTGCGCCGTCAAGCCCTCAACGGGGGTGCTGCGAGCGCGCTTACCAGACGCCAGACCCCCGGAACGGTTTCTACAGTGCCGCGAACGGCGGCGGAGGCCTTTCGAGGAGTCTTGCGCGCGGTCGTATACAGCCTGATGCGGGCTGGCGGCGAGGCCAGCCTTCCCAAGGTCATTGAGGGCCTCCAGCACGCGTTGCCGCCGAAGAACTTTGCAGAGAGACCGGCTGCCCCGTACTTGGTCAAGTTTCAACCTCGCCTCGGCCCAGGCGCACCGGTGAAATCGACGGTGTATCACTACGAACTCTTAAATGCCGGGCCCGGGCAAATCAAGTACGGAGCTCTGAGTAAGGCCGTGTGCCTCCATCGCCAGGATTACCGAAAGCTCTGAAGACCAGACAACGGTAACCCTCCCCGCCAGAAGATGCCCGGTATCGAAACAGCCGGACGTCACACGATGCACGGTCCACATCATACGAACAGGGGCTTAGCGGAGCAGCCGATGTCACGTCGGCTTCAGCGCCTCACCGTTGCCGCGAAAACGCTTGGCATCCCGGTGGCCACCTTGCGCGACTTACGTTTCCGCAGCCGTCTGCGGATCGGTGCGCGTGGACAAACGATCTCCGGCAATGGCTTCGACGATGCCTTTGTGACTCTTGGCCGTGCCGTCTTCGTAGATGTCGATCGATTTGAGGAGCTCATGCGCTTGAAGGGCGCCGGCGGCCATGGCGACTAAGGCCTCCGACACACGGGGCCTTCGGAAGGTTCTAAAGGGCATTTACGAGTTGCGTTCGGAGGTCGGGGTCCGCCACGGAATTGGGCTGGAGACGAAAAGCCAGGCGCCCCTAGTGATCGTGCCAATCCATTTGACGTCGCGCCGCAATGCTGCCGCGCTCGAACAACTGCTCCTGGAGAACCAGCTGGACCCGCTGATGGAACTCGTGCCGATCGGCGCTCTCGGTCGTCTGCTGCGAGAAATTGCCCGATCGCACCCCGTCATTGCGGTCGTCCTCCCTACCCAACGGCCGTCACGCGCCCTCTTGTTGGGTTTGCTTGCCGCAAAGGGCTATGACTTCATTTCACGCTTGTCGCCTCGGCGACAACGTGAGGTCCGCCAGGAGCTTCGGGAACAGCACGGCTTCGACACGGGAGCTGACCCCCGCCTGCCCGCGAGATACGCACGGACAGTACCCCGATTGCGAGCCAAGGGGCTGCTCATTCACCACGGCGCGCCAAAATCGGTGCGGAAGCGCGGCCTCGTCTTTGATGCAAGGCGAACCAACTGACGCCAGAGCACAGAACTCGTTAACCGGATTACATATCCGGCTGTCTGCCCGGTTGCGGTAATCCCCGTCTGCGCATCATTGGTCCTGCCTACTGACGGAGGACCATGGACAGCAACCCCCAAATTTTCGCGGAAGACGAGTACCGAAGCCAGTACGAAGGAGCACCCGACGCCTTCCTCGACAACATTCTGCCGTGCCTCGATGGAATGTATGAGACTTTCCCGGAATCCAACGCTTTGGCTGTTGGGGTTCGCTTAACTCGCGATAGGCCTTCGCACTTCAGATGCTCTGACGACGACACCCTCATCAGGCCGGCCCAACTCGAGGTTCCCCCTCCAAAGATCAGTCAGATCAATGACGTTGTCGAAGGATTGGAGAATGGGCAAGTCACGAGCACGTCGAGCGATCGAGGGCGAAGGTTTCCTCGTTCTCCGAAGCGAGCGCCTTCCCAGCGGCCTGGGGAAGATGTACGTACTCGCCGGTCGGATCTTTGTCAATGTCTTCGACAACGGCACGGTCCAGTTTCAGGGCCGACTCTCCGAGGCACATCTCGTACGACTCCGAAGAGCGTTCGGTCTGTAGACCGCGCGCAAAGATCAACCCGAAGTAAAGAGCCTGATCCTTTTTCACATCAATGTAAAGAACGTGTGCTGCAAAGTCGCAGTGCTCCCCACTAAGGAGATCTCACATGCGTAAGAAGCCAGAATCCAAGCCGCCCGAGCTTCTGTTTCCTCCATCGACGCACGTCAGCGCCGCCGAGTTCCTCAAAAAGCTAAAGATCAAGGACTCGGCCGGACGCTCGATCGCGCTAAACGAGCTGGCACTAGCGGCGCGGGTCGAGCACAAGAGTCGGTATAGCAGCTACTCTGATAGCAGCGACTCCGATCTCTCCGACGATTCATCGGATCGTGACGTCGGTCGCGTGGGCAGGCTGATCGGCAAAGCACCGATCTACGTCGTCCAAGGTGACGAACGGGAGTGCCAGCACCACGTTGACGTGTTGCGCCAAGTATGTGATCTCGTTGCTCGCGACCTGGGCACCATCGACGTCGGCCTAGATGCAGTATCGGGATCCTTGGCCGCCTCGACAGGTGCGGCGGCACTCAGGCGCTTGACCATCGCGACGTTCGTAGCTGAGCGGCTGACGGCTCAACCGGTCGCATCGACGTCCGAGAAGCAGTGGATAAGCGTGCTCAAGAAGGCAGCGTCAATGTTCGAGACTCAGGCTTCGACGATTCTTACGCTAAGACCTGAAGGCACGGAAGAGCCAGGCCGGACCACGGTCTACCCTCTCTGGCTCCTTGAAGTGCTTTTCGTCCTTCAAGACAAGGTGCGAGTGTCGCGCCGCGTGATCGTCTCCTAGAGGATGTAGGGCGCGACAAAGCGGCGACCACGCAGGTCAATCATTCCCCTCGCAAATACGAGGCTAAATGAGCGGCACATGCTCCCGCGAGCGAACTTCGGATCGCTGCTGATTCGATGACGCCAGCGACTGCTTTTTTTTCTCGTTCCCGTTGTGCTGAACTTCGCATGGCAAAGGGCTTGTCACGGCTCCGGTGGCGGCCCCACGCCGTGGCAGCGCCTTCACAGTGGTCGATCTGGGTGGGAAACCGTAATGCAATGTGCCGCCAGGGTGCCAATTGCTAGGCCGGCGACGTTTCCGAGAGCATCCGCGGCTAGCTGCTGCGGCTAGCGGTGATTTCGCTATCGTCAACGAGCCGGATCGTCCCGCTGCTAATCCGTGAGTCCCTGTTCGAGCCGAGGTCGGGAGCCGAAAAAAAGTTAGTTAGCCGGTGATTGACCGCAGACCTATACGTCTTCTTTAGGCTGGATGTCCCAATCCTGTCTGTTCCGAACCTAAAGGACCAGTAAGGCCGTCTGAGCAGGTGAGCCATCGTGTCACGGGTCAATCAGCCGGCACCGGTGATCAAAGGTCGGTTGGTGGCTACATGCCGAGGGGTCAGTGAGCAAGATCAGCATCTTACAGATTGCTGAGACTATCTCGTCCGTCGATCACGCGCCGCCACTGGAGAGCCCGCTGTCTAATGTAGGCGTTGCAGGCTTCGCTGCTGGTCAGGTCAGGCACAAAATAGTGAACACCTCCCGCGTCGTCTGGGATCGGAAGTCGCGCCAGCATTTCCGCTTGCAGCCGCTGTAGGTGGGTGGCGAGCTCGACGCCGGGCTTGACCCCAGTCGACGCGGGTGCCATGACGTCGGCGAGCGGATCGTCGGTGCGTGGTTCAGTCAGAGAAAGTGCGGGACCGAGGTCGACCGCTGCCGCATCACGTGCAGTCAAAGGCGCGAGATTCCAGCGAACCTCAACCGACTTCAGCAGCGACGTATGGTCTAGCGGGGCTGCGCCGATGGGCGCTCGATACACCGTGCCTGGCGGAATTAGCGGCGAGACTAGGACGGTCGGCACCCGAGGTCCGAAGCGCCGGAAGTCGAAACCGAATTCGCTGTTGGAACCGTCTGGAGGAGTGGCACTCCAGGGTGGCGCCACATGGTCGTAGCAGCCGCCGTGCTCGTCGTACGTGATGATAAGCAACGTCTTGTTCCATCTAGGGCCGTCGCGAACCGCACGGTACACCTCATGGATGAACCGCTCGCCTGCGGCCACGTCGGATACGGGGTGCTGGTCGTTTTGCGACGGACCTCCCCATGACGGCTCCAAAAAGCTGAATGCCGCCAGCGTGCCGTCCGCGGCCGCGGATTGGAAGTCGGTGAACAGCCCGAAGTTCGCATTGGGCGCCGACAAGGTGTCGGGGAAGTTGCCGCGTGTAAGCGGTTCGTTGTCGTAGCCATAAATGCGCCAACTCACCTGCGCGTTGGTCAACAGCCCGAAGATGCTGGAAGTGGTATAGCTCTTCGTTGTGTCGTCAAGATGACCCTGAGACGTTCCTGCGAGCGCGAAAGCGCGGTTCGGCATAGTCTCAGTAGGCGCCGAGCCGTACCAGTGGTCACACACCGCGTAACCCCGTGCGAGCCCGGAAAGGACCGGCAGCATGCTCGGTTCAAAGCACCGCATGATGTCGGCGACATTGGTACCGGGTACGACCTCTCTTGGTCTCTCCTTCGTTTCCCAGTCCAAGGTGTAGGCAAAGTTCTTGGCGAAGCCTTGGTTCTGCTGTGTTGGTGGAGTAGCGGGTGGAGTTGCCGTGCAGAACAGTTGTTCATTGGTAGCCGCGTATCCCTCGCCTGGATTGGCGCCCGGCATGAAGTAGGCATTGGGGGTCGCAGTGATTCGCGAGACCGGGATCGGAATTCCGTTCGGACCAGGAACCGTCTCGTAGCCCGTGAGGCCTTCGAACGATTGACCCGCCGGGGACAGGTTGTTCGTGTCGCTATAAAGGAACCCGAGCATGTGATCGAAAGATCGGTTCTCTAGCATCAGCACCACAATGTGGTCAACCGACTTCAATTGGTTTGGCATCCTTCCTGCAGTGGAACTGAATGCTGGGTCAACTGATGCGTTCATGATGGAGCGACACGGCCCGTCAACATCATCTCAAGAGCCTGCTGCGCCTTCGGCGCGTGCCCGTTGAGGACCTGCCGAATAGTCTTGATGTCCGTCGTAAAGCGAACTTTTGCCATACACGCATCTCGCAGCCTAACTGAAAGTGCCAGCTTGAAGACGCGATTCATAAAATTGTTTATCCTCAGCTTTGCTATAACTAGCGCGCCGTCGTCATCATAAATCGCGTCGGACGTCCAATAGCGAGCGGAGTTAACAAAAACCATCGGAATAAAATCTGATGAGCGTCTTGCGTAGTAGTTGCTTTCGACGGCTTGAAAAACCTCCCTCAACGTTCCGCCCCCACCTTCTGCAAAGAGAATACCCGCTCGACCTTCACTTACTAGCGTCTCTTCGCGAATGCTATTCTGAAAGTATTTCGCATATGACGTCGCGAAAGGAGTCGTTGGTTCCTCCCCGTAGCGCCAAGTCGGTATGGCCAGGCTTTTTCCAGGAGTGCCGTCCGCCTTGCATCGTGCGGTAATTGCCGCCATCAACCATCTAAAAGAACCTGTGACCGCAGCTTTCTTTTTGGAATTTAAATGACCCTCGCTATCGAGCAGTCCCGTGCAATCAGGCAACTTAGGATGCGTGCGTAGCGCGGTGAGTCCGGCTCGGAAAGCACCTTCAGATGAGCTGGCGAAATATGCACCGAAATGCCCGGCCTCCATAGCTCCCGGCCCCCCACCGGTCACAATGAGAAAGCCCTCTCTAGTAAGCACTCGGGATATTTCAGCCACCTCACGATACGCTTCGTCAGTCCTTCGCAACGAGTGACCACCCATAATCCCGACAAGCCGTGGAGTCGGATTCCTGTCCAAGTAGTCCGCGAGCGCTTGAGCAATTTCTGCATCATGAGTTGCTTGCCAAAGCCTATCCTTAAGCGTTTTCGGGGTCGCCCCGCCCGCAACCTTAAATCTTATAAACTGCTTGAAGTCCCAAGTGCTAGTAAAACTTGCGGGGTCGTTCCGATCCAAACCAAGCAAGAGCTCGTCGCTCGTATACAGTTTTTCCATCATCGGGCTCTCTCCGTGAGGCATCGGTCGGTCTTTGAGCGGTGGGACCTCGTGACAAGTTGAAGGGCCTGCGACCAATCCCTGTGTCCCTGTCGTGAGGGTGCCATACACGTCCAGCAAGTCAACCGGATTTCATAGCCGGGCACGCCGTTGCCGGTCGCCCCCGTAACTTACAAAGACAGAAGAGACATGCAAGCAGAGCGACCTGCGAAAACTGATGGTCGTTCCTCACCGGCGGTGCTACTATTTTTTGGGCGTCCACAAGGGCAAGTCTTATTTGCTCATGAGCCTGAATGAGGTGAACAGTGGAAAGATCGCGCGACCGGAAGCTGCTCGTTAGCGTCTTTGGACCCCAGGAAGCTCGGGAAGCCGTCCTAGGTGGAGCTCGCATCGTGGACAGTGAGGACCCGCGTAGCGCCCTCGGCAATATTAAGCCCCAACGGATAATGGACATAAGCGACGCCGTCCTCGCGGCCAAACGCGATCTAGAAGTCCAGCTGAGCACAAACATCGGTGAGGACCAACTTCTTTACAGGCGAAGCGAGAACGGACAGGCGATTCAGAAGTCTCCGTACGAGATTTCCGGCAAAGCCTCCCAAGCTGCACTCGGTGTCGCCATTGCCATGGGTGTGCGTGTGCATCCGTCGAATCTGATCAAAGTTGGAGTCGACGGCATGAACGTTGAAATGGTTTCTGAGGTGCTTACAGAGGTCTCCCTGACTCTTAAGCGGACTGAGACATTTTCACACTGTCAAATGATGGGCGTGCTTTTCGCCCAGAACTTGACAGACTGGAACGAACGCAAAACTAATGAAGCCGTTCGCAAGAACTTGGTCGAACTGCGGGAATTTCACCCCGCCACGGAAGCTACGCCTAACGCTTTCGACCTAACAGCCGAGAGCGGAAAATGGGTAATCCACACCGTCAGAAATCAACAAGGCGACTTTATTTTTGGATCCGGCGACACAATTGATCTATATGCGCTCCATAAGCAAGGCATCTTGCCCGACGACGCAACGACTCCGTGGGTCGCCTTAAATGAACTTTTCCCTCATTCCACTTATTATCCGAGCGCCACGGGCGGCCCGCGCACCAATAAGGCCGTGATTAAAATGATGGTAGATACAGCCGCGCGTTCAGGCGCATCTTCTATAATGCTAGACACCCAGATTCAGACCAAGATTGCGAACATCTGTCTGGTTGACACATCCTCATCTCCGGAGTTTATCGATCTAAATCGATACGACATGGGGGTAGGAGGCCTTCCGACAAAAGGTATTTTGATGCTTGATGAAATTCGATACTTTGTCGATTATGCCCACTTCGCGGGTATAGAGGCCAATACAGCGGGATCGATGCAAAGCTTCCAAGTGCAACAATTATGGGTGTTGGTCCCAGAACTTGATCAAGCCTCTACCCGCGGCGGGAGTTCTGCAGTAAGGGTTGACCCTACCACGGAAGGTTCCGCCGGCGAAGACACCCGGCAGCAACGAATCATTAAGCGAAATCTCGTCAGCGGTCTTGCACCTCCTGAGCAGGGCGGTGTTCTGAACCTGCCTTCTGCAATGAAGGCAAATCCCGACGCTCTTGCAAGAGTGAGAGAGCTCATCGAGATGCTTGGCGGAAAACGAGCGAAGCAGGCGCTGCCGCCGCTTGAGGCCTTTTGGGTAGACAAGTACGGCAATTCGGAAAGAATCTCATGACGGAGCAACTTAGCAATCGCCCGCCCTGCTCGTTGCCAATGGCAGATGCGGACCCGCGTCTCGGCAATTTCAACTGGACGAAGGGACTTCAGTCGGAAACGGACTGGATATGGAGTGGGAATCTCACGCGTTCGGCGTTTCCCAATAACTTGGCGCGATTTTTCCTACATATACCGGCAGTCTTCGAGCAGCAGCTTAATTACTCGACTACGTTGATATTTGATGAACCCTCATATCGCAACGGCGTCCAAATGTCTGGATTTATCCCTCGCGTGACGCGCGAACTGGTAATAAGCTTCATTGCGCAACTTCGGCGAAGTCATTATTCGATGACTCATCATACGATTCTCGGCACCTTGACAGCCAGGAAATACAAACTTAGTGACACCGAAATATCTGATAAATGGGGACACTTGCTTGAGTGGGAGAAATATCCCAACTTTTATACCCGCACGGAAATGGCGGCATTAAAGTTCGCGAGGGCATTTGCGACCGATCCGAAATGCTACTTGGACTCGCACTACGCAGAGCTTCGCAGTGCCTTGACAGAGGAAAATGCCAAACTATATTGGGCTGAGATCGGTTGGCTAAAAGAAGTCCAAACTGCGCGGACTGGTCTGGCTCTCGCGATCGCATCCGGTAAGAATGCGGAGGAAGCTCAATCTGCTGCTCGAGCCGCCGTGAGAGATCTCTCCCACGCCATATCTACAGACGATAACGAACGAAAGGTAAATGCGCAGGTCGTGGAGCTTGGGTTCATTTGCCTGCAATTCGTGGCCCTGACCGGGGTGTTTTCCGCTCTCAACATTCCAGACGAAGCCTCTACACGTGAGACCTTCGAGGAGGTCGTACCTGAGGCGCTCCGCGTGGTTATCGACAGAATACTTGCCGGTACGACAGACGGAATGCCCCCCTTCATACCTCCACGTGTGGAACTTCCTTCAAAGGAGATTGCATCCGGGCAAGTACGGGTTCAGCCAAGCCTCCCACGTGGAAGGCGAATCCCCCTTGTGTCGTGGGAGTCGGAGCCAAGTCAGGGGACCCGAGACAAAGGTCTTGCTCTGGGAGGTATTCAAGTCGGCGTTTACGGATGGTCCTTTGGCGCATATTTTCCAGGCAGCCTTCCATATTCGTTGATGCATCATGGCGAACTCGCTAGATTTGAGGCTCCTTACTCACTTCCGCTGCTATTCAATGAAGACGAGTGGCGGAATGGAACCCAAACTGGAGGGTACAACCGGCCACCTATAAAGGAACTTGTTATCCAAAAGGTTTACCACTTGACGAGATCTCGTTATGGCCTAGAACACCACTCGATGTTCTTCTTTAACGCATTTCTCCAATCGCGCGGAGTCGGCGCATTCCGTATTCCTGGCTTAACAGATGCTCAGCATACGGTAGCGCTCGCTGCGGCGATAGGTGCAGCGGAAGCGATGCTGTTGAACGTCGATCACCATCGGGAGGCGCCCGCTGGGATATTCTCGGCTGTTGAACTCGGAATCCTAGACTGGGTGGAAGCTTTCGTGATGGCGCCTCACACAGCTTATCGATTCGAGCCGCATTTGCGAAGCGCCCTCATGGACTCGAATCAGCTAGAGCTTTCGACGGGTATAAGACGCTTAGACGTTTCGGGTTTGGACGATCCGTCCGCTGCGGCGGGGCGACTCGTCGATCACCAAGTCGCAGAGTTGTCGATGATTGCCGGGCACATGGATGGGTTGGGTAGGTTCCTTTCGGTACTTCAACTTGAGTCTGAGCTTCCTGTCGATATCGTGCGACCTTCTGTAGGGACGAACAATATCCTTGAGTTGCAGCTAACGGGCGCGATGAATAGTCGTCCTGGCTTGTTCGATGCACTTCGCTTCTGCTTTGTTCCTACCAGCGTTTTGACGGTAAACGAATTGCTTGCGAATCCGACCTTAAATATGCATGTGCGTGATATCCTCGGGCATAACCCTCAGGCAGTCGTGGCACTCGATTCGGCCGCTGCCCTGTTGACTGCAGAGTTCTGATCAAAGACAAGTCGGAACTGAGTCGGTAGCAGCGATCTCCAGATCCTTGTCCGATATTTCCGTTGTAAAGAAAAAGATGAACGCCCGTTGGCCAATCAATCGAGTCGAGAACGTCAGCATCTTGCCTTGCCTGGATGCTTTCGCGGTTCAGTAGCCTCTCATCGGAGCCAGGCTCCGACCAAGTCGGATATTATCCATGGCTTCGCCCAGGGGCCTGCTGAGGGTGTGCCAATATCGAGGATAAATAATCCGCTCACGCCGATCAGAGAAATATTCTTTAAGCCCGCGGCTAGGTGTGCCCCGAAGGCTGACCAGCCCAACGTTTGCGCCTTATCTCGTACCGAAGGGCCTCCACCCCTATCTCCGTAGCTAGGGGGAGAGCTTGCCGGCGATTGATTCGGTGTATTGCCATACCCATGGCACTAAAGATGATGAGAGCCACACTGCCGATTCGACCCTCAAGACCTATGAGTACCGAAATGCCGCCTCCGTACATCATAACCATTCCCAGGATCGCACAGATAACCGCAGCCCTGGGCCGATGAAGCACGGGTATGAAGCCAAGTATCAGAGCTGTCTGACTCACGGTCCATTCGCGGCTCGCCGCGTCGCGAGTATTAAGCCATGCAGCGTAGAGGAAGACGTACGCAATGCTGGCCCGGGCCAGGATCCAACCTAACGTCGTCGCTGTGCGGTCCAGAATGCGAGTCTTTCCGAACTCAAAGGACAGCCGATCCCGAGCAAATGTCTTAGACTATGCGTTGAATTCCTGTCGGCCCCCTGATTCTAATACTCTCGGATCATTATGAGGAAGAGAATCACTGACTAGTCGCAAGGACGCGTCATCGATGTCCATGTTCCGCTGTGGCTTAGGTAGCCTAGCGCGCGTTTTTGGATCCTAGCCGTCAACGATACGGGCACCGCCAAACACTGCCTCGCGGGCTTCCCGCGCAGAGCGTCACTGCGGTACGTCAGGAAAAAACTCGGGCTGTTGAACTCGCCGCATCGATCTAACACGGCGATTTACTCCCGGTTCAATCGTCACGGCCCACTACTTGTTCCTGATGCGCATTCACCGGCGATGGCTTGGAGGTGCAGAAGTTCTCGGAACATGGAACCCAGAGGCTTCTACGAGTGATCCCGAAACCAGACCTCGATTGTCCCGGCGACGCGTGCGCTAATCGAAATGGTATGTGCCTGAGACCCATATGACACGTGACGACGACCGAGCGGCGACAAGACGGCTTTCCAAGATGACTGACCGCTTGGCGCGCAGAATGGGTGTGGCAGCACTCACACGCGGCGCCGGCGAACACAGTGCTCTGAGCACCGCATGCGCGCTCCACACTGGTCCAACCGCCGCTGAACAGCGCATCCGTATCCGGATTTAGCGAGAGAAAAACGAAGCCGATAGACGGCTGTGGCGACGCGGCAGAACCGATGGCGCGTCGTACGGTATGTGAGCGGGCCTTAGCTCAGCGAACCCGGCGTAGCAGGCCGGCCAGCTCGCGCTGAGCCTCGAAGACCGAGCGAGACTCCTCGATGACGACCCGGACGGTCTTTGGCATCACCGTTCCAAGGCATCGATAGGCCGTTCGCGTTAGAGACAACGTTTCGCCCAGATCGTCCTCTAGCTTGGGCGCTGGCGAATGTGGCGTTCCCGCATCTAGGTCGCAGAACTTGAGGAGCCCAGTGCTACGTTCGACGATCAGGTTTCGCCCGTGGTCAAAGTCGCCGATCGCCAGTCCTAGGCGGTGGACGGGTATCAGCGCCTCGCAGAGTCGCAGCGCGAGTCCCAACGGGCTACGGACTCGTCCTAGAGCCAGCATTTCGGCCAAGGAGACGCCATGGACGTAGTCGAACAACAGCCATGCTCTTTCCCCAACGCCTGTCTGCCGCTGTAGCACGCCCCACGAACGGAATCGCTTTACCGAGCGTACCCGCGAAAGACGTCTGAAATAGTCGGCCGTATGTTGGGCGTCGTCGACCATATCTCTGCCACGAAGCAGCTTCAGCGTTCGCTTGACACCGTTCCGAATGTCCGTGGCCAGGTACACGTCGCCTTCCTCACCTGCGCCGAGGAAACGTGACACCAGGAATCGGTCGACCTGGTCACCTCGCTGCTTCATAGGCGGCCTTCTCATGACTTTCTCGCGCTACGTCGTGCCGCAAGTAGCCATGCTACGTTGCACGTGACACAGCGCATTACGCCGTCAGCCGATCGATACCCAAGCTGACCGCCACCGACATCCGCATCAAGCTCGATCCTGCTGTTGAACTGCGCAAGTAGTGGTGTCGGCTCCGAAGGGTCTAAACACAGAATGCCAATCGCGGTTCGCTTACGGTTCACTACGAGTTCTTCGATGCCTACTGCCAGCACCCAATGGCCGAGGCCAGTCGTCAAGTCGAGGCCGACGATGGCCAAATCGCCGGACGCAATGTGCAGAGCGACCGCACTAGCAACGCGCGACGTTGAGCCAAGCTTGATTTCGTACGTCAGATACGAGCCCACGGTTTCTAGCAACGCCAGCAGTTCTTGCTTGTCGGCTCCCGCGAAGAAGAGTTCTAGCGCCTTGCTCCACATCTTTTCCAGCAGGCCACTGCCGGAAAAGCGCATGTCCTTGACATCTCGCTTGGTGGTCACTCCCAGCACGACGAGGGCAGTTGCGACCGCATAGACCGCGCTGGCTCCGTCGAGCGATCCTTGGTGAAGATGCGGCGAGTGCCGCAGTTGGCGCCAGTTGGGCGCGCTGGTCCTCAAGAGTCCCGCGTGAAGTCGGTGTTGTAGGCGGTCCATCAGTAGCCCTCCGGTGGTATCACGCAGTTCGAACTTCGATCCGCTTCGGTGATCACCCAGATTCGTGACGAGTCTTCCTCACGCCCGACGCGGTAGCTGCTTAGCACTCGCAATTCGTCTTCGACGGCCAGTAGGTTCTGAAACGGGTCGTCAACCGCCATCTCTGACCAGTCTCCAAGGACGTGTCGCTGGACTCGCGTCACTAGCTCAATTCCAGATTGTTCGAGTAACCGAAGTGCGCCAGGCGTCGCGACCACGTCACCAAGCTCAAACAACGGGGGTGGAAAGAGCTCATCATTGGCAGCGGTCACAGCGTCCCCCTCGCCGCTTCGTCGCGCCTGCCGGTGATCAGGCTCTGGGCGGAGTAACGCTTCGGGTCAAACCCGGCGGCCTTAAGACGCTGCTTGACCACGACGGAGACCCAAGCAGAGTCCAGTCGGTCGGCTGTCGGGTCGCCTGCGCGGTCGAAGCTACAGAACAAAGCGTGATCGGCCTCGAACGCTGCATGCTCCAACCACGCGCGAACAGCTGTTGCGGCGCAGAGCTCTCCACCGGTAACTGGTACAGCCACTTTCCTGGCCTTGAGTCGCACGATCATGACGTCGGGGGTGAACTCGATGTCCCTCACGTCCATTGCGACCAGTTCACTGCGCTTCAACGCCGCGACGAACCCCAGGGTGAGCAGAGCCCTGTCGCGTCTGTCGCGAAAGCTGCGATGCACGTAGTCAAGCATCCGTCGCAGCAATCGGCGCGTGATCGGCAGCGACGCCTTCGGCTCCCGTCGCTTGGGACCTCC
>JBBRFW010000008.1:0-62126 GCA_038241255.1 Burkholderiales bacterium
CCGCGCCATCTCGCGCGCCGCCTCCGCCTCGACGAGGATCACGCCGTCGAGCAGGTCGACGTGCAGGTTCTTCGGCACGAAGCCGGCGCCGATGCCCTGGATCGGGTGCGGGCTCGGGCTGCCGCCGCTGATCACCGGCGACGCACTCGGCTCGACCGCGAACACCTTTAGCTTCGGCCACATTTTCTTCAGCGCCTGCGCGCAGCCGGTGATGTGGCCGCCGGTGCCCACGCCGGTGATGAGCGCATCGACGCCGCTCGGGAAGTCGGCGGCGATCTCCTGCGCAGTCGTGCGCACGTGGACCTCGATGTTGGCTGCGTTCTCGAACTGCTGCGGCATCCAGGCGCCGGGCGTTGCCGCGACGATCTCCTGCGCCCGCGCGATCGCGCCGTTGACGCCCTTCTCACGCGGCGTCAGCTCGAACCTGGCGCCGTAGGCGAGCATGAGGCGTCGCCGCTCGACGCTCATGCTGTCGGGCATGACGAGGACGACCTTGTAGCCCTTGACCGCGCCGACCATCGCCAGTCCGACGCCGGTGTTGCCCGAGGTCGGCTCGACGATCGTTGCGCCCGGCTTAAGGGCGCCCGCGGCTTCTGCGGCCTCGACCATCGAGACGGCAATGCGGTCCTTGATCGAGCCGCCGGGATTGGACCGCTCGCTCTTGACGTAGACGTTATGGCTCGAGCCGAACAGCCGGTTGATGCGGATGTGCGGCGTGTTGCCGATGGTGTGCAGGACATCGTTCGCAAGCATGGCCGGAATCCCCGCGGTGGCAGTCGCGGCGATTATGGTTCGCGCGGCGACAATCCGGCCATGCCCGCGCCGCTCGCAAACGACACTTTCCTCCGCGCCTGCCTGTCGCAGCCGACCGGATACACGCCCGTCTGGCTGATGCGCCAGGCCGGCCGATACCTGGCCGAATACCGCGCGACGCGCGCGCGCGCCGGCAGCTTCATGGGCCTGGCGACGAGCCCGGCCTTCGCCACTGAAGTGACGCTGCAGCCGCTCGAGCGCTACCCGCTCGACGCCGCGATCCTGTTCAGCGACATCCTTACCGTGCCCGACGCGATGGGCCTCGGCCTGTCGTTCGCCGAAGGTGAAGGGCCGCGCTTCGCGAATCCGGTGCGCGACGAGGCCGCCGTCACTCGCCTCGAAGTGCCCGACATGGCGCGCCTGCGCTATGTCTTCGACGCGGTGGCGTCGATCCGGCGCGCCCTTGACGGCAAGGTGCCGCTGATCGGCTTCGCCGGCAGCCCGTGGACGCTCGCCTGCTACATGGTCGAAGGCGCGGGATCGGACGACTACCGACGCGTCAAGACGATGCTGTATGACCGGCCCGACCTGCTGCACCGCATTCTGGCCATCAACGCCGAAGCGGTGGTGCGGTATCTGAATGCGCAGATCGACGCCGGCGCGCAGGCCGTCATGATCTTCGACAGCTGGGGCGGCGTCCTCGCCGACGGCGCCTTCCAAAAGTTCAGCCTCGCCTACACGCAGCGGGTGCTGGCCGCATTGAAGCGAGACGCCGATGGCCGACGCGTGCCGCACATCGTCTTCACGAAGGGCGGCGGCCCCTGGCTGGAGGCGATAGCCGGCGCTGGCGCCGACGTCGTCGGCGTCGACTGGACCGTGCACTTGGGCCAGGCCCGACGTCGCGTCGGCGCGGGCATCGCACTGCAGGGCAACCTCGACCCCGCCGCGTTGTTCGCCGGACCCGAGGCCATCCGTCGCGAGGTTGCGGCGACGCTTGCTGCTTTCGGCGCCGAACGGGACCACGGCTGCCGCAACGGCCACGTCTTCAATCTCGGCCATGGCATCAGCCAGCACGCCCCTCCGGAGAGCGTGGCGGTTCTGGTCGATGCGGTCCACGGCTTTTCGCCGCCCTACCACGGGGCGCCGGCGTGACCGATTTCACGAACGGCGAAGCGTGATCGAATGCGGGTGAGTAAGCACTCAGGGCTTGACTTATCCCCATGACTTCGTCCTGTCATGAAAACCCGCACGTCTGTTGCGCCGCATCATCCGCACCGAAGGCAACTCGCCTAAGTTGTTGATTTTGCTTGGGGTCTGCGAATGCCGCGAAAGCGTGCAAGCTGGCCGGAAGCGAGACAGGACGAGGCTTTCGGGCCCGAGCGGCCGTGTTACCCACAAAGTTTTCCACAGGCTCGGTGGAGAATCGCAAAAGCACCCAAAAATCATGCACTTACGCAGTAAATCTGATCCCCGAGTGAGGAGCTGCGCGGATGCACCACCGGGCGCGCATGAACCCAAGTGATTCCGTCCGGGTGCTGGTGGACGCGCCTCGACACGCCGCGCTGAGCGCGGCGCTCAGCTATCGAAGTCAGCGCCCCCTTGTCGCTGGCCTCCTGGTCCGCGTTCCGTTCGGTCGCCGCGAGGTCGCTGGCCTGACGTGGCGGGCCGACGCTGGCGCGAGCGTGCCGGGGGAGCTGCGCGAGGTCACCGAAGTCTGCGACGCGTTGCCGCCCCTGGCCGCCGACTGGTGCGCCCTCGTCGAGTTCGCGGCCGATTACTACCAGCGCAGCGTCGGCGAGATCGCCCTCGCGGTGTTGCCGCCTGATTTGCGCCGGTTGGGCCAGGACGCCGTCGCCGATCGCGTCCGTCGCCTGCACCGGGCACTCGCGGTCGCGCCGACCGCGGCCGGGACGAACGATGCCGAGCCCAACCTAACGCCGGCGCAGGCGGCCGCGACCGGGGCCATCGCAGCGTCGATGGCCTCGCCCGGCGCGCCGGGAACGACGCTCCTTCATGGCGTGACCGGCAGCGGCAAGACCGAGGTCTACCTGCGCGCCGCGGGCCGGGCGCTCGACGCCGGTCGGCAGGCCCTGGTGCTGGTGCCCGAGATCAACCTCACGCCGCAACTGATCGAACGCTTCACGCAGCGCTTCGCCGCGCGCTGCATCGTCGCCCTGCACAGCGGCCTGACACCGGCACAGCGGCTGCGCAGCTGGCTGGCGGCGCAACTGGGCCTCGCCGATCTCGTGCTCGGTACCCGTCTGGCCGTCTTCGCCCCGCTGCCGCGCCTTGGCGTCTTGATCGTCGACGAGGAGCACGATGCTTCGTACAAGCAGCAGGAGGGCGCACGTTATTCGGCACGCGACCTCGCGGTCTGGCGCGGCAAGCGGGAAGGCGTGCTCGTCGTGCTCGGCTCGGCGACGCCGTCGCTGGAAACTTGGCAGCACGCGGAGACCGGCCGCTATCGGCGCCTCGAGTTGCCAGAGCGTGTCGGCGGCGCGGCCTGGCCGGCGATCCACCTCGTCGACATGGGGCGGCTGCCGAAGGCGACCCTCGGCCTGCGCGCCTCCGCGCCGGCGCCGGGGCTGGCGCCGCAGATCGTTGCCGCGCTGCGCGAGCGCGTCGCGCGCGGCGAACAGAGCCTGGTCTTCCTCAACCGGCGCGGCTACGCGCCAGTGCTGCAGTGCGGCGAGTGCGGCTGGCTGAGCGGCTGCCCGCACTGCACCGCCTGGCGCGTCTTCCACAAGCAGGACCGGAGCCTGCGCTGCCACCACTGCGGCCTCGCCGAAGCCGTGCCGCGCGCCTGCCCCGACTGCGGTAACCCGGACATCGCGCCGGTCGGCCGCGGCACCGAGCGGCTCGAGGAGCAGCTCGCGGCGCTGCTGCCCGAAGCGCGAATCGCCCGCATCGACGCCGACAGCACGCGCAAGAAGGGGGCACTCGAAGCGACGCTCGGCGCTGTCCATGCCGGAGACGTCGACATTCTGGTCGGGACGCAGATGGTCGCCAAGGGCCACGACTTCCGCCGCATCGGCCTGGTCGCCGCCGTCAATCCCGACACCTCGCTTTTCAGCAGCGACTTCCGTGCCCCCGAGCGGCTGTTCGCGCTGCTGATGCAAGCCGCCGGGCGGGCCGGCCGGGATGCGGCGAGCGGTACGCCGAGCGAGATGTGGCTGCAGACCTGGCACCCCACGCACCCGCTCTACCGGGCGCTCGGCCGGCACGACTACGCTGCGTTCGCGGCCAGCCAGCTGAAGGAGCGCGCGAGCGCTGGCCTGCCGCCGTTCTCCCATCTCGCGGTGCTGCGCGCCGAGGCGAAGACGGTCGCGGCGGCGCGCGCCTTTCTCGACGCCGCGGCCGCCGCGGCGCGACCGCTCCAGGAATCGGCGGGCGTGATGATCTACGCCCCGGTACCGCTCGACGTCGCCCGCGTGGCCGACATCGAGCGGATGCAGATGCTGGTCGAATCGGCGTCGCGCCAGCGCCTGCAGTCGCTGCTGCGCGCGTGGCTGCCCCACCTCGACGCGCTTCATTTGGCGCGGCGCGATGCGGCGCAGCGCGTGCTGCGCTGGGCGATCGACGTCGACCCGCTGACGATCTGACGTCAGCCCGAGCAGCCCAGGCGAACCGGTCCGCTCGTGGGCCTCGCGCCGCTCAGCGGCGGGTGATCGTCGTGGCCACGTCGGCGAGCAGCAGCGTGGCGCGGACGAGCTCCTCGACCGCCGCACCGAGATCGGCCGGCGGCTCGAGCGTCTTAATCTCGGCGAGCAGGGCGTCGGCGTCCTCAAGATCGTCGCTGCCGAGATGGCGATAGAGAAGCGCGAGCGGACCGGTGAGCGCGGCCTCGTCGGCCGCGAGCAGGCCGGGGAAGGTCTCGAGCGCCGCGGCGAAGCCGGCGACCCAGGAATAGGCGGGGTCGTCGCTCGCTGCCAGATCGGTGGCTTCGATAGCCGGCTCGGAAGCGTTGCCGGCCTCGTCGCCGGCGCCCGCGTCGTCGAGCTCGAACAGCCATGGATCGAACCACTGGCGTCGCTCGATGGCACGGCGCAGCTCGGACTCGCGACGGGCGACGAGCGCATGCAGACGGCGCACATCGAAATCGCCAGGAAGCGCGCGGCCGTCGACGTCGGCGACGAACGGCAGCCAGCGCGCCGGCGCGATCGCCGTCGGCTGGACGATGACGCCGCATAGGAAGCCGTCGAGCGATGAAACGTCGAGCGCCTCGAGCGGCGCCGGCACGGCGTCGAGCAGCGCCTGCAGCTCGTCGATCTCGCGGTCGTCGAGCGGCGCGGCGGCGGCGCGCTCGCCGGCGCCGCGGCGAGGACGCGGCGGCCCGGATCGGCTCACCACAGGATCAACTGGGTGCAGCGGAAGAGAGCGATGCGCTTGTCGTCGGATCCGAACACCGTCGCCGACCACACGTGCGTGGTCCGGCCGAGGTGCTCGGCGACGCACTCGGTGCGGATCTTTCCTTCGCGGGCGGTGCCCAGAAAATTGGCCTTCAGCTCGATGGTGGTGAAATTCTTCGCCTGCTCCGGCAGGTGGGCGATGCTCGCGTATCCCGCCGCGGTGTCGGCGAGCAAAAGCACGCTGGCCGCATGGAGGAAGCCGTTCGGCGCCATCATCCACGGCTGCAGCGTCACCTCGGCCTCGAACCGGCCTTCGGCGATCTTCGTGACGACGAGACCGAAGCGTCCGGGCAGCGAATCGGCCTGGCGTTCGTGGAATCGTTCGGCGGTGACGTCAGCGCGCAGCATCGGCCGTTCTCTCGAGGGCATCGGAATCGCGCAGCATAGCCAAGGTGAACGCGCGGCGTGGCTAACGCGCCCGCAGCAGGCATCGCCGATACTTGGAGATCGAACCGAGGAGCATGCGATGGGCGCCAACGAATCCTTCACCAGCACCGCCGACATCGGCCACTTCATCGGCGGCCGCCGCGTCGCCGGGGCGAGCGGACGCAGCCAGCCGGTCACGAACCCGGCGACGGGCCAGGTCGCGCGCCGCGTCGCCCTCGCCGCCGCCGTCGAGATCGATGCCGCGGTCGCCGCAGCCAAGATCGCGCAACCCGCTTGGGGTGACACGCCGCCGCTGCGGCGCGCGCGCGTCATGCAGGCGTTCCTCAACCTACTCAACCAGCACCGCGATACGCTCGCGGCGATGATTACTTCCGAGCACGGCAAGGTCTTCAGCGACGCCCAGGGTGAAGTCACGCGCGGCATCGACATCGTCGAGTTCGCGTGCGGCATCCCGCAGCTCCTGAAGGGAGACTACACCGACCAGGTCTCGACCGGCATCGACAACTGGACGATGCGCCAGCCGCTCGGCGTCGTCGCCGGCGTCACGCCGTTCAACTTCCCGGTGATGGTGCCGATGTGGATGTTCCCGATGGCGATCGCCTGCGGCAATGCGTTCGTCCTGAAGCCGAGCGAGCGGGACCCGTCCCCTTCGATCTTCATGGCTGAGCTGCTCGGGCAGGCTGGCCTTCCGAAGGGAATCTTCAGCGTCGTCCAGGGCGACAAGATCGCGGTCGACGCGCTCCTCGCCAACCCGGACGTGAAGGCGCTCAGCTTCGTCGGCTCGACGCCGATCGCGCGCTACATCTATGAGACCGGCGCCAAGCACGGCAAGCGCGTTCAGGCGCTCGGCGGCGCGAAGAACCACATGGTCGTGATGCCCGACGCCAACCTCGAGCAGGCGGTCGACGCGCTGGTCGGCGCCGCCTACGGATCGGCGGGCGAGCGCTGCATGGCGATCTCGGTCGCAGTGCTGGTCGGCGACATCGGCGACCGCATCGTGCCGCTGCTCGCCGCGCGCGCCACCCGGCTCATCGTCAAGAACGGCATGGAGAGCGACGCCGAGATGGGGCCGCTCGTGACCGCGGAGGCGAAGACGCGCGTCGAGTCGTATATCGCTTCGGGCATCGCCGACGGTGCGACGCTTTCGGCCGACGGCCGCGGCCTCGCCGTCGCCGGCCACGAGAAGGGCTTCTTCACGGGCGGCACCCTGTTCGACCACGTCACGCCGGCCATGAAGATCTACCAGGAAGAGATCTTCGGCCCGGTGCTGTCTTGCGTTCGCGTGCCGGACTTCGAGACCGCGCTCAAGCTCGTCAACGACCACGAGTTCGGCAACGGCGTCGCCTGCTTCACGAGCGACGGCAATGTCGCGCGCGAGTTCGCACGCCGGGTCGAGATTGGCATGGTCGGCATCAACGTGCCGATCCCGGTGCCAATGGCGTGGCACGGTTTCGGGGGATGGAAGTCGAGCATGTTCGGCGACACCCACGCCTACGGCGAGGAGGGCGTCCGCTTCTACACGCGGCAGAAGTCGGTGATGCAGCGCTGGCCGTCGTCGACGCCGAAGGGTGCCGAGTTCACGATGCCGACTTCGAAATGACATGGGGCGCCGCAGCGACCCATGTCAGCGTGAACGAAGCGGTGGATCTCGTGGCGTCGCCCCGTCATCAAGCGAAGGATTCGTCATGCCCTCGCCTGGCCGAGCGCCTCAGCGCGTTGCTTCGTCCGTCAGACGCCAGTTCAGCGTCACCGCGTGGGTGCCGAGACGAATCGGCCTGCGCTCGGACTTGCCCGCGGTGGTGACGTCTACGGTGTAGTCGCCGGGCGGCACCTTGACGACGAGCATCGGCCCGGCGGCGTCGACGCCAAGGAGCTTGCCGCCCGCGTGGGCGATGTCGACGTGATCGGCGACCGCATAGGCGCCGCCGGGCACGCTGAAGACAATGCGGAGGTGAAAGGCCGCGCCTTGCGCGGCAATCTGCTGGCGCGCCTCCTCGCCGGCGCCGCCACTGATGTATTCGATGCCTCCCTCGCTGCGCACGCGCGGCGGCGGCGGCACGCCGGGATCCGCCGCCAGCGATGGCTGGGCCATCGACGAGTCCGCGCACGCCAGCGCGAGGGCGAGGGCCGAAGCGAGGCGAAGGTTCTTGTACACGCGCGCTCCTGAGGTTCGGATGCCGCAAGGTAGAGCGTTGCGCGGGCCGCGGCCATCGGTGTTCGTCGTGGCAAGCTGTCGGAGCTGTCCGACCGAGCGGCCGTCAGAGCTTCTCGGTCTCGCCCGCCGCCGGCTGCCAGCGCATGAGGTGCTTCTCGGCCCGGCCGACGATGCCGTCGAGAACGAGCGCGAACGCGGTCAGGACGAGGATGCCGGCCATCACCGTGTTGATGTCGAACGCCCCCTCGGCCTGCAGGATCAGGTAGCCGACGCCGCGCGACGAGCCGAGGTACTCGCCGACAACCGCGCCGACGAAGGCCAGCCCGACGCTCGTGTGCAGAGAGCTAAACACCCAGCTCGTCGCGCTGGGCAGGTAGACGTGGCGCAGCAGCTGCCGTTGCGATGCGCCGAGCATGCGCGCGTTGGCGAGCACCACCGGGCTCACTTCCCTCACGCCCTGGTAGACGTTGAAGAAGACGATGAAGAAGACCAGCGTCACGCCCAGCGCAACCTTGCTGGCGATGCCGAGCCCGAACCAGACCGCGAAGATCGGCGCCAGGATCACCCGCGGCATGCTGTTCAGCGCCTTGATGTACGGATCGGCGATGGCGCCGGCAAGCGGGCTGAGCGCGAGCCAGAGACCGAAGCCGAGGCCGAGGACGGTGCCGATTGCGAACGCGAGCACGGTCTCGAGCAGCGTCACCCACAGGTGCTCGTAGACGTCGTGGCCGGTCACGAACCAGGCCCAGATTCGGGCGAAGATCCTGAGCGGCTCGCCGAAGAAGAACGCCGCCTGGCGGTCGTTCTCGAACATGAAGTTCGGGAGCAGGCCCGGCGTCGTCAGCAGGTGCCATGCGACGAAGACGACGCCGAGTAGACCGATCTGCCAGACGCGCAAGTATTTCATGCTGCGCGATCGCTCATGCCACGAGCTGCCGGCGGTAGCCCCTCAGCACCTCGTCGCGCAATACCGACCAGATCGCCTGATGCAGCTCGACGAAGCGCGGCGTCGATCGCACCTCGGCGACGTCGCGCGGCCGAGCCAGGTCGATCGCGAACTCGCCGATCGGGTGCGAGGCCGGACCGGCCGAGAGGCAGACGACGCGGTCACTCATCGCGATCGCTTCATCGAGGTCGTGGGTGATGAAAAGCACCGCCTTGCGCTTGGCCTGCCAGAGGCCGAGCACTTCGTTCTCCATCAGCTGGCGCGTCTGCACGTCGAGCGCGGAGAAGGGCTCGTCCATGAGGATGATGTCTGGGTCAAGCACCAGCGTTTGCGCCAGGCTGACGCGCTTTCGCATTCCGCCCGAGAGCTGGTGCGGATAGCGGTCGCCGAAGGCGCCGAGGCCGACCCGCTTCAGCCAGTCGTGCGCCGCGGCGTTCGCATCGGCGGCGCCGCGGAAATCAAGCCCGGCGGCGACGTTCTCCAATGCCGTGCGCCACGGCATCAAGCTCTCGGCCTGGAACATGTAGCCGGCGCGCGCGTTGATGCCGGCGAGCGGCCGGCCGAAGACTTCCACGGTGCCCGAGCTCGGCGACAAGAGACCCGCGGCGACGTTGAGCAAAGTGCTCTTGCCGCAACCCGTCGGGCCGACGACCGAGACGAACTCGCCGTCGCCGACCGCGAGCGTCACGTCGCAAACGGCGGTGTAGCGTTGGCTGAGAACGGCTTTGTCGGCGAAGGTGCACGTGACGCCGTCGAACGATAGCGCGCACGTCGACCGGGGCGGGGCTGGGGCGATCGGCGTCATGCGTGGCGGGAATCGGGCGCCGCCGAGTGTAGGCCGGCGACCCGCAGCGGCCGACGCCGCGCTGTCGAGCGCGACGACGATCGCTTCGCAGATTCGAGCCCGAAAGCGACGTCAGCCGGCAAGCTCGGCAGCGCGGCCGGGCTTGCTAGAGAGCTCGCGTTGCTACATGCGGCGCGAGATCGGGCCGACCACCGCCATCAGCGTGAACTCCTGTTGCCGGCGGCGGCCACGGCCCGATTCAGGCGAGTGCCAGCGCGACTACGCCGATCAAGATGAGCCGGCCGATGCGCAGACGCGGGCCGCGGTAGATCGCGAGCGGCATCGGCGCCGGCCCCAGCCCGGGATGACGCCACACGTGGCGCAACGATCAGGTGCCCGACAACGGCGAGCATCGGCAGTTGAACGAGTAGATCACCTGCGAGAGCAGCACGCCCTTCTCGCCGATCAGGGGCCAGGAGAACGGCATCAGGCTCACGAAGGCGAGCTGGGACAGGTTGAGCAGACCCAGCCTCGCGTCGGCACGCCGCACGGAGCTGAAGACGCGGTGGTGCGCGGTCCAGAACAGGCCAGGACGAAAAGCTGATCACCCACGCGAACCCCTTGGGGAACAGCGCCAGCAAGGCATCGGATGCGACGCTGACCGTCGGCATCTACTCCGTCGCGATGACCCTGCTCGTGATCGAGCTGAAGTTGCCCGAGGCGGGGCACGCCTCGCTGCGATGCTACGGCAGGTCACGGTTCATGCGCGGCAGGATCGTCCAGCGGCCGCCGCCTCAGCCTTTCGGGTACTTCGCGTTGGCGCGCTTGACGTAGTCGTTGGTCCAGATCGCCGCCAGGTCGATCTTGGCGCCGGCGATCTCGGGGTCGATGCTGGCGAGGGCGCGCCGCGCCGTCTCCGCGCCGGCCTCCGGGAACGTGCCGTCGGGCGAGAGCGCGCCCTTGGCGGCGAGGAACGCGTCGATGTAGACGGCGCGGTCGCCGAGGAGATAACTCTCTGGCACCGCCTTGATGATGTCGGCCGCGCCGGCGCCCTGGATCCACTTGTCGGCGCGCACGATCGCGTTGGCTAGTGCCTGCGCGGTCTTAGGGTTCCTGTCAAGGAAGCTCTGCTGCGTGTAGAGGCACGCCGCCGGCATCGGCCCGCCGAAGACGCGCTCGGCCTCGGCGACGATGCGCGTGTCGGAGACGATCTTCAGGTCACCCGAGCGCGCGAGCAGCGTGATCACGGGGTCGAGGTTGGAGATCGCGTCGATCTGCCCGGACCGCATCGCCGCGACCGCGCCGCTGCCGGCGCCGACGCCGATGATCGAGACGTCGCCGGGCTTGAGCCCTGCCTTCGCGAGGACGAAGTTGGCAAGCACGTTGGTCGACGAGCCCGGCGCGGTGACGCCGAGCTTCTTGCCCTTCAGGTCGGCGACCGATTTGAAGTTGGGCATTGTCTTCGGATTGACGCCAAGGACGATCTGCGGCGCGCGGCCCTGCAGCACGAAGGCACGCAGGCGCTGCCCCTTCACCTGCATGTTGATCGTGTGCTCGAAGGCGCCCGAGACGACGTCGGCACTGCCGCCCACGAGCGCCTGCAGCGCGCGCGAGCCGCCGGCGAAGTCGGCGATCGTGACGTCGAGGCCTTCTTCCTTTAGGTAGCCACGCGCCTCGGCGACCGTGAGTGGCAGGTAATAGAGCAGGTTCTTGCCGCCGACGGCGATCGTCAGCCTGGCTTTTTCGACCGCTTGCGCCCGGCCGATCGCCGGCAGCGCGACGGCGGCCGAACCGGCCACAGCGGCGCGGATCAGGCGGCGTCGTTGCATGGAGTCCCTCCGGTGTGTTCATGGCCGCGCGGCGCGGCCGGACGACTGTAGCAGCGGCCCTTGCGGCAACGATGCGTCAGGGGCCGCCCGTAGAATCGCCGCGGATGAGAGTTCCCGTCTGGCGCTGTGCCGCCGTGGGCGTGCTGGCGCTGGCCACATCGTCGACGCCGGCCCAGTTGCGCTCGCCGGTGCAGACGTCCGACCCTGCGACGACGCTGCCGCCGCCCGCTGCGGCCGCTTCGGCACCCGCGGCCGCCGCAGCGCCGGCCGCGCCGGTGTCGCTCTCGGCGCGCAAGGTCTACGAGCAGGCCCGCTCGCAGCTGGTGCAGATCCGCACGGTGCTGAAGGGACGCGCCAGCCAGACCTCTGTCGGATCCGGGTTTCTCGTCAGCGCGCAAGGGCACATCCTCACCAACTTCCACGTCGTCAGCGAGGCCGCGCTC
Organism: Burkholderiales bacterium; assembly: GCA_038241255.1. Taxonomy (GTDB): domain Bacteria; phylum Pseudomonadota; class Gammaproteobacteria; order Burkholderiales; family Burkholderiaceae_C; genus Schlegelella_A. Next base: position 11,707 of record JBBRFW010000008.1, read on the forward strand.
CAGCCCGACCGCCACGATCTCGTCTACGTCACCGCGGACGGCCGCGAGGCCCCGCTCGTCATCCTCCAGCTCGACGTCCTGCACGACCTCGCCCTGCTACGCGCCGGCGACGCCGCCGGCAAGACGTTCGATGCGCTGCCGTTTCGCCCGGCAACCGATCCGCTCTCGCAGGGCGAGCGCATCTATTCGCTCGGCAACCCGCTCGACGTTGGCTTCGCGGTGACGCAAGGCACCTACAACGGCCTGGTGCGGCGCAGCTTCTATCCGCAGATCTTCTTCGGCGGCGCGCTCTCGGCGGGGATGAGCGGAGGCCCGGCGCTCGACGAAGAAGGCCACGTCGTCGGCGTCAACGTCGCCCGCCGCGTCGACGGCGAGCAGGTGAGCTTCCTGGTTCCCGCCGAGTTCGCGTCGGCGTTGCTGACGCGCGGCAAAGACGCGGCGCCGATCATCGGCCCGGCCTACGGGATCGTCGACGAGCAGTTGATGAAGCATCAGGCGGCGCTCGCCGACCGCTTCATCGCCCAGGGCTGGAAGGAACAGACGCATCCGCGCTACCACGTGCCGGTGCCGCCCGACATCTTCATGCGCTGCTGGGGAACGAGCGAGGCCTCGCGCACCGGCGGCCTCGACTTCGAACGCTCCGAGTGCGCGATGGACACGCGCATCTTCGTCGGCGAGTACACCACCGGCACGATCGGCGTTCGCCACGAGAGCTACGACGGCTCCAAGCTCGGACCGCTCCGCTTTGCCGCGCGCTATTCGCAGAGCTTTCGCAACGAGTCGTTCGTGCGCCTGCCGGCGCAGCACCAGACCAAGCCGCGCTGCGACGAGGACTTCGTCGATCGCGATGGCTTGCCGATGCGCGCCGTCGTCTGCATGCGCGCCTACAAGAAGCTGCCGCAGCTGTACGACGTCGCCGTGCTGGTCGCCACGCTCGACCAGAACGCGGCCGGCGTTCAGGGCCGCTTCGACGCCCAGGGCGTCAGCTTCGCCAACGCGCAGCGCCTCGCCCGCCACTACCTCGACGGGTTCCGATGGGCTCAAGCGCAGGCGCACTAGGCGGCGGTCCGCCGGCCTTGCTGGAGGTCGTCGACCGCGACGGTCTGGTGCGTCAGGCGTGGCGCATCGAGCAGTGGCCGGTGTCGATCGGCCGCGCCCTCGACAACACGGTCGTCCTCAGCGACCCGCACGTCGCTGCCCACCACGCGACGATCGACCTCGTCGCCGCCGGCGACGACGCGCCGGCGACGATCGTCGTCAGCGCAGGCGAGACCCGCAACGGCCTCGCCGTCGGGCGCGAGCGGATCGCCGGCGGCACACAGGCCGCCATCGTCGACACCGGCCGCGACCTCGATCTGCACATCGGCCGCGCCCAGCTGCGCCTGCGTCTGCCGGGCCACGCGCTTGGCGCCGAGCAGGCGATGACCCCGGTGGTGGTGAACGAGAAGCGCTGGCTGCCGACTTTTGGCATCGCCCTGGCGGTCATTGCCGTCGTCCTCGCCAACACCTGGATCGACACCGACCCCGACGGGCTGGCGCGCGCGGCCGGCACGATCGTGCTGACGACGCTCGCCGGCGGCGCGATCTGGTGTGGCCTGTGGGCGCTGCTCTCCAAGACCTTCACGCGCCAGAGCCACCTTGGCTGGCACCTTCGCGTCTTCGTCATCGCGAGCCTCGTCACGCTCACGCTGGCGGTGCTGCCGCCGCTCGTCGCGTTCGCGTTCTCGTGGTCGTGGGTGAGCGACTTCGCCTTCGTCGCCGTCTACGCGACCATCGCCGGCGCGATCTACTTTCACCTGCTCGCGGTCGAGCCGGCGCGGGAGCGCCTGATGCGCGGTGTCGCCGCGACCGGCTTCGTCGTCTGTGTCGCGCTCTCGCTTTGGTTCAATGTGCAACGCACCGGGCGTGCTGGCGAGGAGCTGTACATGAACCATCTGTTCCCGCCGCAGCTGCGCGCGGCCAGGCCCAAGCCCGTCGACAGCTTCATCGACAGCCTGAAGCCGATGCAGGCGATCCTCGATCGCAAGGCCAAGGAGCAGACCGGCGGCGACAGCGACGTTCGCGGAAACGATGATGAGGAATGAACCCGGCGCTGGCGGGAACTCCGTCGGTGCGCGCCGCACCGTGCTCGTCACCGGCGGCAGCCGGGGCATTGGCGCGGCGGCGTGTCGCCTCGCCGCCGCCGACGGCTGGGCGGTGGCTGTCAACTACGCCCGCGACCGCGCCGCCGCCGACGCGGTCGTCGCCGCGATCGTCGCTGCGGGCGGTCAGGCGCAGGCGTTTCAGGCCGATGTCGGCAGCGACGGCGACGTGCGGTCGATGTTCGCGGCGATCGATGCGGCGCTGCCACCGCTCGCCGGGCTCGTCAACAACGCGGGCGTGGTCGACGTCGCCGTGCGGGTCGACGCGATCAGCGTCGAGCGGCTTCAGCGCATGTTCGCGATCAACGTCTTCGGCACGTTCTACTGCGCGCGCGAGGCGGTGCGCCGCATGACGACCCGGCCCGGCGCGGACGGCCCGGGCGGGCATGCCGGCGGCGCGATCGTCAACGTCTCTTCGGCGGCGGCCAAGCTCGGCGGTCCGGGAACATACGTCGACTATGCCGCCGCCAAAGCCGGCATCGAGACGTTCACGATCGGACTGGCCAAGGAGGTCGCGGGCGAAGGCATCCGCGTCAATGCGGTGCGGCCCGGGATCATCGACACCGAGATCCACGCCTCGGGCGGCACCCCCGACCGCGTCCGCCAGATCGCCCCGCAGCTGCCGATGCAGCGGGCTGGCACGGCCGACGAGGTCGGCGAAGCGATCGTTTGGCTGCTCTCCGAGCGGGCGAGCTACACGACGGGCTCCGTCGTCGAAGTCACCGGCGGACGGTAAGGCGGCCCCGGCAGGGCCGACCCCTCCCTCTCATGCGCTGCCAGGTCTCGTCCTTCTTGTCGTCCTCCTCGCCGGTGCCATCTGGGAGCTGTCCGCCGTGGCCGGAATAGTGAGGAAAAAGAGCTCGCCGCTAGCGAGTGCCTGGGCGGCGCCGCGCCTCGCCGCCAGCGCCGCGGCTCGCGTCGCCTTCTTTGTCAGAAGGAGCGTCGGCTTCGTTCCCCGGCTTCGGGCAGGCGCGGCCATGTCGTTGGCGTCGATTCGCACGCCGAGAGCGGGCCCGCCCAGCCGCCATAGGCCGTGGCGCTGACGCCGTTCAAATCGACGTGCAGGGCGAGCGAATTCGCCTTGCCGCTATGCTTCGCCGAGGTCTTCGCCATGAGGTCTCCTGGCCGCGCTTCGTGGCGCCGGGGCCGCATCATGGCCTCAGTGCGTGTTCGTGTCGATGCACAGGAGGCGCCGGCGGCGCGGATCGCCCGATCCGGCACGTCGACCATGCGGCTGGTGAAGAGGATGGTCCTTCCGCCGGGGCGCAGCGGCGCGGCGGCGCTCAGCGCCGCTCGACGACGATCGGCACGACGCCGAGCGCGGCGCGCGCGCGTTGCGCCGCGCCGTCCGCGTCGTCGCGATTCGGATACGGGCCCGCCTGGACGCGAAACAGCGTCGCCTCGCCGAAGATTGCGAGCAGGGGCTGGAGCCACGACGCCTCGCCGTCGTTGCCAATGCGACGGCGGAAGGTCTCGGCGCCTGCGCGCTCGCGGAAGGCGCCGAGCTGGACCCAAAAGCCGCGCGCCGCGTCGATCGGCGCCCGGCCGAGACGGGATGGGCCGTCGATGACGACGGCCGGCGCCGGCGCTGCTGGTGCCACGACGGTCGGCGCCGTCGCGGGTGCGACCGCCGGCGGCGAGTCGACCGCAGATGCCGTCGGCTCGGGGGCGCCGACATCGGGGGCGCGGGCCGACGCGAGCGCGACGTCGCGCATCGGAACGTCGAGCGCCGGCGCCGCGGCCGGAACGATCGTCGTCCCAGCAGCGGCGACGCGAAACGCCGCCCCGCGCCACTCGCCGGTGCGGATCTCGTCGAAGGTGATCCGCTCGAGCTCGACCGGCGCGATGCCGCGCAGCAGGTCGAGCCTGAAAGCGGCGGCGTAGCTGAGATCGACGATTCGGCCGGCGACGAATGGGCCGCGGTCGTTGACTCGGACCAGGACCTCGCGGCCGTTCATGGGGTTGCGGATCCGGGCATAGCTTGGGATCGGCAGCGTCGGGTGGGCCGCGGTCATAGCGTACATGTCGTAGACCTCGCCGCTGGCCGTCTTCCTGCCGTGGAACTTGCGTCCGTACCACGAGGCCAGGCCGCGCTCGCTGAAAGGAACGTCACGGGCGACCGGAACGTAGTCGCGGCCAAGCGCCTGGTAGGGCTTGTTGGCGCCGCCGGGGCGGATCTGCTCGACGCGCGGCTCGGCGTCCGCGATGGCGCCGAGGTCGGCGGGCGGATTCGCACCGGGACCGTCGGCGTCGCGCGGCAACGCTCGGCTTTCGGACGGCATCGAGCGCGGCGCCTGGCGTTGCGGCCCTGAAGCGCAACCGCAAAGCACCGCCACGACGGCGCCTGCCACGGCGAGGCGCGCCGAAGGCGGCGCCGGCAAGACGAAGCGCATGGGGGCGGACCTTACCCGAATGCGGCACACGATTTGCTGTGCCGACCTCGGCTTCTGCCACCTGCATCACAACAAGTCCGCGCCTCCGCCGTTGTCCGGGAGGAACGCCGCGCGGCGTCATCACTTGACTGCACTGCGAGACCAGACGCATCCGGTTCACCGAGGGCACGCCCGGACGAAACCCGGCGTGTCGGCCGACTTAGCGAGGCCGACGTCCGCGCCCGCCGCGCGATCGCGATGATCGTCGACGCCACCTGCATTGCAGTGGCGCCGAAAGCGGCGACGACGTCTTGCGCACCCTCGACGATGCGCGCGTCGACGTCGGCGTGCTGCTCGCGCCGTTCCTGAGCGAGGGCTTCTCGCTCGACGACGCGGCCTCGCTGCGGCGCGCCAACGCGCACCTCGCGCGCCTCGTGAAAGGCCGCGAAGATCGCCTCGCCGGTTTTGCCGTGGTCGATCCGCGCGACCCCGAGGCGCCGATGCACCTGCGCCATGCAATCGAGACGCTCGGCCTGGGCGGCGCCAAGATGGTCCCGACCGGCTGGTATCCCAGTGGCATCTTCATCGACAGCCGCTCGGGCCGCTTCTGCCGGCCGACCTTCTTCGAGGCGCTGCGCGAGCATCCCGGCCTGAAGGTGTGCCTCGCTCACCTCGGCTGGCCCTGGGTCGACGAGGCGATTGCCGTCGGCCTGATCGACCGCATCCTCGGCGTGCCGGCCGAGCAGTGCATGTTCCGCTTCGACATCTCGTTCGGGCCGCCGCCGCAGTACCGCAAGGAAGCGCTCGGCCGCGCCCTCGAGGTCTTCGGCCCCGAGCTGCTCCAGTTCGGCAGCGACTGCTTCCTGCCGTGCAGCGGCGCCGAGATCGCCGAGCGCATGGGCTGGGTGCATTCCCTGCTCGACGAGCTCGAGGTCGACGCCGATGCGCGTCGCCACCTCTGGGGCGGCACCGCCGCCGCCTGGCTCGGCCGTGCCGATGCCGGCTCGCCGCGCGACCCGAACCTTGCCTCTTCACCCGACGCCGATCGATCGAACGCCGACGCGAGCGACCGGCCCTTCAGCCTGCGCGACGTCTGCTGCTGAAAGCCCCACGATGAACGACCACATGGCCGCGCCCGTGACCGCCTCCGCCCGAACCCACGTCCTGCAGATCGTCGGCAATGCGCTCGTGGGCGGGATGGAGAACTACGTCGTTCGACTCGTCGAGCGGCTGCCGCGCGAGCGCTACGGCGTCTCGGTGCTGGCGCCGTTCGAGAGCCCGTTCACCGACCGGCTGCGCGAGTTCGGCGCCGACGTCTTCATCACCCAGGTCACCGACGAGCCGTCGTGGCAGTCGATCCAGCTCGCGAGCGCGCTGATCCAGTCGCGCGCGGTCGACGTGATCCAGTCGCACCTGCCGAACGCGCACGTGCTTGCCGCCCTCGCCGGACGCCTCACGGCCGGCCCGTGCTGGCGACCGTGCCCGGGGGCGCGATGACGACGCTGGACATCGAGGTGCAGCGCCTCGCCGGATCGCACCTCGCCGTCGTCTGCCGGCAGAGCTACTTCCAGGCACTCGGCGTCGGCATCAACCCGCGCCACGTCCACTGCGTGCCAAACGGCGTCGACGTGGAGCGCTTCCGGCCGAAGCCCTCACGCACCGGCGCGCTGCGCACGCGATTCGGGATCGAAGCCGACGCGCCGCTGGTCGGCTTCGTCGGGCGCCTCTCGGCCGAGAAGGGTCCGGACCTGTTCCTGCGCACGGCGCTGTCGGTGCGAGCCCCGTGTCCGGATGTCCGCTTCGTGCTCGTCGGCGAAGGCGCGATGCTGAAGCAGCTGCAGGTCTTCGCGACCCGCTTCGGCATCGCCGACGCGGTCCATTTCGCCGGCCCGCAGGACGACATGCCGGCGGTCTTCAACCAGCTCGACGTCGTCGTCTCGTCGTCGCTGTCCGAGGCGATGCCACTGGCGGTGATGGAGGCGATGGCGAGCGGTGTGCCGGTCGTCGCCTGCAAGGCTGGCGGCATTCCCGACCTGGTCGAGCACGGCGTCACCGGCTGGCTGGCCGACCCCGGCGACTGCGACGAGCTGGCGACGCGAGTCGTCGACTTGATCCGGGACGACGCCCTACGCAGCGCTGCCGCCACCGTGGCGCGCGCTCGCGCCGGCGCCCGCTTCGCGCTCGAGCAGAGCGTCGAGGCGACCGCGCGCCTGTTCGCGCTGCTGACGGTGCAGCGCGCCTAGCCCCGCCGCGTTGGCACCTTGCACGAGGCCCGGCCGATCAGCGCCAACGGCGCTGCCGTCAAGGCAGCGGCGGCACCGCGCTGACCGGCGGGAACGGCGCCGTGGAGTGGCTCGACCTGGTGCAGTGGCCGGCGATGGCGATCACGGTGCTCGCCGCGGGGTTGGCCGCGTCGACCCACAAGCAGCGGCGCGAGATCGGCTTCTGGGTCTTCCTCGCCAGCAACACCCTCTGGATTGCCTGGGGCTGGCATGCCTCGGCGTGGGCGCTGATCGTGCTGCAGGTCTGCCTGGCGGCGCTCAACGTCCGCGGCGCTGTCAAGGCGGCGCCGGCGACAGGTGATAGCGCCGGTCGATTCCTACGAGCGGCGCCTGCACTTGCCGACAGATCGCCTTGCGCTGAGCTGCGACAGTGAAGGCATCGAACGCGACGCCATGTCGCTCTCGATTCATCCGCAACCGTCAAGCGAGAGGACACTGCAATGAACAAGGATCAGGTCAAAGGTCGCGTCGAGCAGGCCAAGGGTGCCGTCAAGGAAACGACCGGCAAGGTCATGAACGATCGCAATCTGCAGGGCGAAGGCAAGGTCGACAAGGCCGCCGGCAAGACCCAGGCGACCTACGGCGACGCCAAGGAAAGGGTAAAGGGCGCCGTCGACAAGGCTTGAAGGCGACACGGGTCGGGGGGCCGTCGCAGCGAGGCGTCCTCGCTCGGCGGCAGGGCCGGGAAACGGCACTGCCGCTTTACCATCACGTCCAGAGCGACCGCACGCGCGCGCCGACGTCGGCGCCGGGAGCGAGCGCAATGCTGCCGTCGTGTGGCGCCGTCGCGTTGCCCGGCACGACGACCTGATCAAAGAGGCAGTGCAGCGGCGGCGGCAGGAAGCGGCTGATCGCGCCGTACACGTGGCGATCGCCGCGCGCCGCCTGCTGCGTCACGTAGAAGCGCTGTGGCACGAGCAGATGCAGATGATGCCGCGCGCGCGTCATGGCGACGTAGAGCAGTCGCCGCTCTTCCTCGATCTCGGCCAGGGTGCCAGTCGCCATGTCGGACGGCAGGCAACCGTCGACGACGCGCAGCACCGAGACGGCGCTCCACTCCTGGCCCTTGGCCGAATGGATGGTCGACAGGATGAGGTAGTCCTCGTCGTCGCCGCCCGGGCCCGACTCGTCGCTCGTCGCCGTCGGCGGGTCGAGCGCGAGCTCGGTGAGGAATCGCTCGCGCGACGGATAGCCGCAGGCCAGTCGAACGAGGTGGGCGATGTCGGCGGCGCGCGGCGCGGCGTCATCGTGCATCCGCTCGAGCAGCGGACGGTACCAGCGCTCGACCGCGGCCAGCTCGCCGGGCCACGGCGAACCGGCGGCGCCCAGCGTGGCGAAAAGCGACACGAACGTCGACCACGCCTTCGCGGCGGCGGAAGCGGGGACGAACGAGAGCAACGCCGCTGCCGGGTCAGGGGCCTCGGCCAGGGCCGAGAGCAGTGCGCCTGCGCTCGCAGCGCCGATGCCCGGCACCAGCTGCAAAGCGCGCAGGCCGGCGCGCTGGCCGCGCGGGTTGGCGACGAACCGAAGCACGGCGAGCACGTCCTTGACGTGCGCCGCGTCGAGGAAGCGCAGGCCGCCATACTTCACGAACGGGATGTCGCGACGCGCGAGCTCGAGCTCGAGCGCGGCGCTGTGCTGGGCGCTGCGGAAGAGCACCGCCTGGCTGCGCAGCGCCAGCCCTGACTCGCGCAGCGTGAGGACGCGCTCGGCGACCCACGACGCTTCGGCGGCTTCGTCCTCGACCCAGACCAGGCAGGGCCGCTCGGCCGCGGTGCGATCGCTCCAGAGCTGTTTCGCGTGGCGCTCGGCGGCCAGCGCGATGACGGCGTTCGATGCGGCGAGGAGTGGCGTCGTCGAGCGGTAGTTCTGCTCGAGCGTCAGCACCGTCGCCGGGGGCGCGAAGCGCGCTGCGAAGTCGAGGATGTTGCGCACCTCGGCGGCACGGAACGAATAGATCGCCTGCGCGTCATCGCCGACGACGGTCAGGCCGCGGCCGTCGGGGGCCAGGCGCATGACGATCTCGGCCTGGAGCCGGTTCGTGTCCTGGTATTCGTCGACGAGAACGTGGTCGAAACGCGAGGCGATGCGGGCGCCAACGATCGGATCGGCCATCGCCTCGGCCCACCAGACGAGCAGGTCGTCGAGATCGAGCACGCGCTGGCTGCGCTTCTCGTCGGCATACGCGACGAAGAGGCAGCGCAGGTCGTCCTCATGGCCGATGCACCAAGGGAACCCCTCGGCGACGACTTGGCCGAGCGGCTTCCTTGAGTTGACGACGCGCGAGTAGATCGCCAAGCACGTCGCCTTCTGCGGGAAGCGGCGACCGCTGCCAGCCAGGCCGAGGCGCTGGCGCAGCAGGTGAAGCGTGTCTTCGGCGTCGGCGCGATCGTCGACCGTGAACGCAGGATCGAGGCCGATGTCGGCGGCGACGCTGCGCAGAAGCCGCGCGCCGACGCTATGAAAGGTGCCGCACCACGCCAGCCGGGGTGCCTGCTGGAGCGAGCCGAGGCCGAGCGCATCGTGCAGGACGCGGCCGACGCGCCGCTCCATCTCGGCGGCCGCGCGGCGCGAGAAGGTGAGAAGGAGCAGCCGGACCGGGTCGGCGCCCGCGACGACGAGCTTCGCGACGCGCGCCGCCAGCGTCAGCGTCTTGCCCGAGCCGGCGCCGGCGACGACCAGCAGCGGACCGATGCGGGTGCCGGGCGGCTCGTCGAGACCGAAGCTTGCCGCGCGCCGCTGCGCATCGTTGAGACCTGCGAGCAACGACCCTCGCGGGGCGGCGCGAGCGACGACGACGGCTGACATGGAGGCGATGGGACGGTTTTCGGCGCGTGGCGGCATGGCTTGGACTGTAAATCCATCCAGCCTTGGTCAGGCGAATCCTGCACGCGCTCGGGGGCCGGGCCCGCTTTACTTCGCCGCCGCGTTGCCGAAGACATTGCCATGAGCCTGGTTCATCGCGCCGCCGCGTCCGGGGAGATCGCGTTCGCCGCGGCCGAGCCGCTGCCTCCCCGCGCCGCGCGTGCGCTCGACGGCGCCGGCGACGGTGCCACCCCCACGGCGCCCGGCGACGATCAACGGCTCGCGCGCCAGTTCACTGCCGAATGGATCTTTCTGCTCGTCGGCCTGGCCGTCATCGCCGCGCTGATCGCCTGGTCGCTGTTCAAGGCGCACGAGGCGCTCGTTGCGACCGAGCGCGACCGGTTGCGCGTGCAGGCGCGGGTCGTCGACGACAACGTCGGCCAGCAGCTCGACGGCATGTACCGCGCTCTGGCCAGCGTGCGCGACGAATTCCTGGCGACGCCGGTCTACAGCGTCTCGACGGTGCTCTCGATTCGTCTCAAGGCGCTCAGCGACGCGATCCCCGGCGTACGCTCGATGGCGCTGCTCGACGCCGACGGCAACGTCGTCGCGAGCAGCGTCCATACTCTGCTCGGCCGCGATTTCTCGAACCGCGACTACTTCCGCAAGGCGCGCGACGGTCGCAGCGCCGAGACGCTCTATGTGGCGCCGCCGCTCAAGACGGCGATCGGCTCGTACACCGTCATCTTCGTGCGCGCGATCCACGCGCCCAACGGCGCCTTCGTCGGCGCCGCCGCCGCTGCCCTCGAGCCGGAATACTTCAAGGTGCTGATGCGATCGGTGCTCTACGCGCCCGACATGTGGGTCTCTCTCGGCCACGCCGACGGCAAGGTGTTCGTGACGATGCCGGAGGACCCGCGCCGGATCGAAGCCGAGCTACAGCCCGCGTTTGCCGCGATCGGACAGCAGCGAGACGATGCCGGCGCGGCGCCGATCGTGATCGGCGCCCTAGGCGGTTCGAGCGAGCCGCGGATGACGGCGTTTGCGCGGATCTCGCCGCCTTCGCTGGCGATGGACAAGCCGCTCGTGATCGCCGTGAGCCGCTCGCTGCCCGAGCTGTTCGCGCCCTGGCGCCGGGAGACGCTGGTCGACCTGACCTTCCTCGCCGTGCTCGGCGCGGGAGCGGCGTTCGGCCTATACCGCGGGCAGTGGCGCAGGAAGTCGTATGCGCGCCTGCGGGCGAGCGCCGAGCGCGAGCGCGCGAAGACCGCCGAGCAGCTGCAGCTCGCGCTCGAAGGCGCCGACCTGGGTTTGTGGGACTGGGACGTTCGCAACGACCACTTCAACCACAACGAGGTCGTGCGGCGCCAGCTCGGCTACGCCGCAGGCGAGCTCGGCGACGATGGCTCGGCGTGGCGCAACATCGTTCATCGCGACGACGCCGCGCGACTGATCTCGTCGATCGAGGCGCACTTCCGGCGCGAGGCCGGCGCCTACGAGTGCGAGTTCCGCGTCCGCCATAAGGACGGCCGCTGGGTCTGGCTGCTGAGCCGCGGCAAGGTGGTCGAGCGCGACGCCCTCGACACGCCGGTGCGAATGACAGGCACCCACATGGACCTGACGCGCAAGAAGACCGTCGAGGCTGAGGTGCAGCGCACTGCTGAAATGCTGCGCCGCACCGGCGAGCTCGCCGACATCGGCGGCTGGGAGCTCGACCTCGCGACGATGCGCTACGACTGGACCGAACAGGTCTTTCGCATCCACGAGCTCGAGCCCGGGCCGACGCCGCGCCTCGAGGAAGCGATGAGCCATTACCCGCCGGAGGGCCGCCCGGCGCTGACCGCGGCGATCGAGGCGGGCGCGCGCGATGGCACGCCATGGGACCTCGAGCTGCCGTTCGTCACCGCCAAGGGCCACCCGCGCTGGGTGCGCGCCCAGGGCGTGGCCGTGTGCGAGGACGGCAAGCCGGTGCGCCTTCTCGGCGCCTTCCAGGACATCACCGAGAAGAAGAACAACGCGCTCGAGCTGCACCGCCTTAACGAGGAGCTGACGCGGCTCTCGACCACCGACGCGCTGACGGACGTCGGCAACCGGCGCCTGTTCGACCAGACACTGAAGTCCGAATGGCTGCGTGCCGCGCGCCGCCAGAGCACAATCGGCCTGCTGATGATCGACGTCGATCACTTCAAGGAATACAACGACCACTACGGCCACCCGGCGGGCGACGCGGTCCTGCGCCAGATCGCACGCATCGTCGGCGATTCGGTGCGGCGCGGCGGCGAGCTCGTCGCCCGCTACGGCGGCGAGGAGTTCGCGCTCCTTCTGCCGGGCGCCGATCTCGACGCCGCGCGAGCCGCCGCCGAGCGTTGCCGCCAGCGCGTCATCAACGCCAAGATCGAGCACCGCGCTTCGGCGACCTCGGCCTGGCTCGGCGTGAGCATCGGCGTCGCCAGTCAGGTGGCGCTGCCGAACGTCGACTGCAGCGTGCTGGTCGAGATCGCCGACGCTGCCCTCTATCGCGCCAAGCGATGCGGCCGCGGCCGCATAGAGTTCTGATCGAGCCAGCGCGCCGGCGATCCCGGCGTGGCGACCGTTCGTCGTCCCGTAGGTCCGTCGTACGAAGACGTCCTACAACGGGCACCGCTGAGAGCTGACTGTCCGCGCACGCGGCTTGCCCGTGTAATAGCGGACGCCACGCCCGCACCGGGACACTAGGACGCGCCATGTCGATGCTCGAAGGCCTCTCTGCCACCCTCTCTGAGATGGGCTTCGCTCAGCTGGCGCTCGTCTTCCTGGCCGTGGGCGCGTACTCGATGGCGATCAACGGGGCCTTCCGCGCCACCGCACGCAGCGGCGCCGCCAGCGCGTCGTTCGCCGCCGCAATCGGCTTCGCCGCGCTGACTCCGTCGTGGATGAGCGGCGTGGTCTTTCTCGCGCTGGCCGTTCTCGCAGTGGCCGGCTTCGCTGCCGCGGCCTGGGGCGTCTCGACGCTGCTCGGCCTCGGCGCCGGGCGCGGTCCGGCGATTGCGATCGAGCCCGAAGTGCAGAGCGCGCCGGCGCGCGCCCCGGTGCCCCAGGCGATCCGCGCCTGGGTCGCGAGCGCGATCCGCGCGCCGCTGTAGCGTGCTGACGACGCGCCCCGCCCGACTCGGGGCCGACGCTGCGCGACGCGGCGGGGGACGGGAATCGAGTCAGGGTCACCTCATGCCTCTGCTCGCTGCTCTTCGGCTCCGGCCGTCTCGTGGTCGCGCTCGAGACGGCCGCGTCGCTGCTCGCGCTCGCCAGAAGCGCGAGCCTGCCGGCGGTGCCCGGGCGCACGGAGCAGCGACTGAACCGACACCCGCGAGACCTCGCTCGGCCGAATCGAGGCTGCCAGCCTGGCCGGTGCCGGGGCCGGCGAATCGCGCTTTGGCCTCCTGCCGACCGGCGAGTTCGTGTTCGACGCTCGGCTCGCCCCGCCGCACGCCGAGCGCTCGCTCGACGTTCAGTACCACGAGCTCCAGCGCGACAGCGTCGGCCTGCGCGTCCTCCGCGAGCTCGCCACGCCGGTCCGGCGCGGCGTGCGCCTGCTCGTCGAGGCCCTCTCCACGGCCGGCGAGGACGAGTGTTGAAGACGTGCAGGTGCGGCTCTTCAACCCGCTGCCCGCGCACGGCGGTTCGCTAGCGACGCGTCTGCTCTTCTCGCGCACGAGTTCGCGCGGATCAACCACCGCATGCTCAACAACCGTTCATCGCCGACAACCACTTCTCGATCTCGGGCGGCCGCAACAGGGCCGACGAGTACGCCTGGCGCAGCGGGTCGGCGAACTTCATCGACATGGACGTGATCGCCGCCGGCCCGGTCGTGCGCGAGCTTCGAGGGTGTTCGACCGCTACTGGAACAGCGAACAGGCGTGCAGTGGAGGGCGTCGTTCGCGAGACTCTCAGAGCCGGCCGCGCAGCGCCGGTTCGAAGAGCCGGCGCTGCCGTTCGCGCCCGATCTCGCGCTGGCGCCCAGCGACCGCTCGGCCGGCCCGCCGTCGGTGCCGAGCTCGCCGCCGGTCGGGTGCCGCTCGCCGAGGTGTTCGCCGATTGGTCGGCCGAAGTACTTCGCCGCGAGCGCTCGGAGAACGCGGCGACGGTGGCGTGTTGCACGCTCGAGGCGATCAACACGGCGCGCGACGAGGTGCTGGCCGCTTCGCGCGCTCAGTATGCGACGAGGACCGCTACCAGCGCCAGCAGCGCGGGCAGCGCCTGCACGAACAGGATCTTCTTGCCGACCGTCGCCGCGCCGTAGGCACCGGCGACGACGACGCAGGCGAGGAAGAACACCTTCACGCTCGTCCCCGCGGCGCCGAGCGAGAGTCCCCAGGCCAGACCGGCGGCGAGAAAGCCGTTGTAGAGGCCCTGGTTGGCGGCGAGCACCTTCGAGGCCGCCGCCTCGGCGGCGCTGTGGTGGAAGGTCTTCAGGCCGAGCGGCTTGTCCCACAGGAACATCTCGAGGACGAGGAACCAGACGTGGAGGAGGGCCACGAACGCGACCAGGACATCGGCGATGAGTCGCATGTCGTGCCTTCAGCGCGCGGCGGCGAGCGGGCGGCCCTTGCGCGGCTTCGGGTTCTTGGCGGGCGCGGCTCGGGATGCGGCCTTGACGACGAGAAGGCGAGGCGGGTGCGCCGAGTGCTTCGGCTTCGCCGTAACGAGACTGCGCACGGCACGCTTGCGCGCGACCGACTTCGCGGTCGTCGCTGCGGGCGGCGGTGCCTCCGCGGGGGCGGGGGCGACACGCTCCGGCGCGACCATCGTGCGCAGGGCCGCCATCGCCCGCTGCACGTGCGCGCCGAGCTCGTGCACGTCAGGCACGGCGCGACGGCACGCGATCAGGCCGAAGCAGAGCTGGTCGACGTGGCTCTGCACGGTGATGTTGAGGGCGATGCCGTGGACGACGATCGAGAGCGGGTAGTAGTCGGTCATCTTCGCGCCGCACAGGTACACCGGCACGCGCGAGCCGGGCACGTTCGAGATCGTCACGTTGGTTAAGCGCAGCCAGTCGGCGATTCGCGAGCGGCCGTAGAGCGCGGCCAGGCCGCTAATGAGCCAGGGCGAGCCGAGCGAGGGGAAGTCGGTCGGGATGACGCCACGGAAGGTGCCTATCTCCTTCTTCATCGCCGCCGTGCCGCGCTTGATCGCCTTCAGCCGCGCAGCCGGGTCAGCGATCTCGGTGCCGAGGTCGATCAGCGTGCCGGCGACCTGGTTGTTGGCCGTCGTGTCGCCTTCCTGGCGCAGCGAGATCGGAACGCCAGCGACGAGCGATTTCTCGGGCAGCTCGCGCCCTTCCTTGAGATACGACCGCAGCGCCGTGCTGCACAGCCAGAGGACAACGTCGTTGATCGAGGCGCCGACCGCCTTGCCGCTCGCCTTGACCTCGCCGAGCGGCAGCGACACGGCCGCGAACGCGCGCTGATTGGTGATCGAATGGTTGAACGGCGTCGCCGGCGCGAGCTTGAGGCGCGTCGGCGGCGCATCGAGCTTGCGCGCGGCGCGGTCTTCCTTCGATTCGGTGCGCCGGGTCGCGATCGCCTCCTTGGTTGCACCGTACGCGGCGCCGGCAATCTTCGGCAGCAGCTTGACACTCTGCACCAGCTGCTGGAGCTGGTTCTGCAGCGCCGCCGCGAGCAGCTCGGCGACGCCGAGCTGGTAGGTGCTGGCGCGCGAATCGCGCGGCGGCTTGACGGCGCGCGGCTCGGGCGTGAGGTCGAACATGCTGGTCGCCATGGCGACGCCGGCCTGGCCGTCGACTGCCGCGTGGTGGACCTTGCCGTAGAAGCCGATGCGGCCGTCGGCCAGCCCTTCGATGACGTAGAACTCCCAGAGCGGCCGGCTGCGGTCGAGCAGCATCGAGTGCAGGCGCGCGGCGAGCGCCTCGAGCTGCTCGATCGATCCCGGCTTGGGCAGCACCATGTAGCGCACGTGATAGTCGACGTCGATGTCGTCGTCGTGGATCCAGACGGGGTTGGCGAGGTCGAACGGCATCAGCGCGAGCTTCCTCGTAAACACCGGCGCCAGGTGCATGCGCCTGGCGACGTGCGCTTTGACCTCCTCGTAGAAGCCTTCGCCGCGGTAGCCCGCGGGTGGTTCGAACAAGTTGAGGCTGCCGACGTGCATCGGCATCTCGGCGCTTTCCATGTGCAGGAATGCGCCGTCAACGATGCTGAGGTGTTTCATCTGGGTCATGGACGCGCTCCGCGGCTCGATGCCGCGTTGTACCCGCTCCCGTTCCGCGCCGAAACGGGGCTTGCACGGTGGCGCAGAATGCCGCGATGGATCGCAACCCGGGCGCCGGCGCAGCGCAGCAGGCCGAGCGCAGCGCCTTTTACGCGCGTATCGACGCTCTCGGCCTGACGCCCCTCTGGGAGGTCCTCGGCGCGCTCGTTCCGCCACAGCCGAACAGCCCCGTCGCGCCGGTGCATTTCCGCTACAACGCGATCCGGCCGCACGTGATGGAGGCCGGCCGCCTAATCAGCGCCGAGGAAGCCGAGCGGCGTGTCCTCGTCCTCGAGAACCCGGCCCTGCGCGGCCAGTCGTGCCTCACGCAGTCGCTGTACGCCGGCCTGCAGCTGATCCTGCCCGGCGAGGTCGCGCCCGCGCATCGCCACACCCAGTCCGCGCTGCGCCTCGTTCTCGACGGCGAAGGCGCCTACACGGCGGTGGACGGCGAGCGAACGACGATGCGCTACGGCGACTTCATCATCACGCCGTCGTGGACCTTTCACGACCACGGCAACGACGGCGGCGATCCGGTCGTGTGGCTCGACGGTCTCGACATTCCGCTGGTGCGCTTCCTCGACGCCGGCTTCGCCGAAAAGAGCAGCGTCAGGTCGCGCTCCGCCACGCGCCCGGAAGGCGACGCGCTGCACCGATACGGCAGCAACATGGTGCCGCTCGACCACGCCCCCGGCCCGGCCGAGCCGTCGCGCGTCTTCAGCTATCCGTTCGCAAAGACGCGCGAAGCGCTCAGCGGCATCGCGCGCAGCGACGTCGATCCGCATTTCGGCTCCAAGCTGCGCTTCGTCAACCCGGCGACCGGCCGCTCGCCGATGCCGACCATCGGCACGTTCGCGCAGCGCATCGCGGGGGGATTCGAGACCAGACCTTATCGCAGCAGCGACAGCACGGTCTACGTCTGCCTCGAAGGCGGCGGCCGGGCGAGCATCGCCGGCGGCGCCGTTTCGATCGAGATCGAGTTCTCGCCGCGCGACGTCTTCGTCGTGCCGTCGTGGCACGCGTTCACGATGCGTGGCGACGCCGACACGATCCTGTTCAGCTTCTCCGACCGGCCCGTGCAGGAAGTGCTCGGCCTCTGGCGCGAAGAGAAGACGAGCTGAGCCGCACTCCCAAGCGCGCCCTCGCGCCGGGACGACGCGGGCACCGGCTCAGACGAATCCGAGGTTGCGCTGGCCGGCGTTGTAGTTGCCGAGGTTGGGCAGGACGGTGAGCAGGTCGGTGTCGCTGAGGCCGAACCACCTGCCGAGCGTCGCCGCGTACTGGTCGACCGAGGTGCTCGGCAGCATGCGGCCTTGGCCGACATCGTCGGGGCCGCCGTTGTCGACCACCGGCGCGGTGCCGTAGAAGCGGCCCCCGTTGACCGCGCCGCCGAGCATGAAGTGCATGCTGCCCCAGCCGTGGTCGCTGCCGTCGTCGGCGGTCATGGTCCGGCCGAAGTCGGAGGCCGTGAAGGTCGTCACCTGGCTGGCGACGCCGAGCTCGACCGTCGCCTGGTAAAACGCGTCCATCGCCCCGGCGACGGTCGTGAGCAGCCCCGGGTGGATGGCAGCGAGGCCGTCATGTGTGTCGAAGCCGCCGATCGAGACGAAGAAGACCTGCCGCTTGGTGCTCGTCGTCGACGCCGTCGAGATCATGCGGGCGACGAACTTCAGCTGGTCCGCGAGCGCGTTGCCCGCGGGGAAGGGGGTCGCGATTGTCGGCGCGCTGGCGAGCGCTGCGGTCAGCACCGAGCCGGCGTCGATCGAGCGCTTAGCGACGCGCGAATACTCGTTCTCGAACAAATGCGTGCGTGGCGCGGTGACGAGAGACTGCAGCGCGGCAGAGCACGCAGTCGATCCGAACAGGCTTTGCGCGCCGCTGTAGGGCAAGGCGCTGAACGCGACCGGGCCGGAGGTCGCGACCTGGTACTGCACCGCCGTGCTGCCGGAGAGGAAGACCGCATTGCCTGAGACGTTGACGCAGGTAAAGGTGGCGTTGCCGTTGCCGGCGACGAAGAGGTCGCCCATGCGCCCGCCCCAGCCCGACGCCGCGCCTTCGGGCGCCGACGACTGCCAGACCGACTGCTGGTCGTTGTGCGAGAAGAGTTTGGGCGGCAGCGGCACCGAGGCATTGGTGTACTGCGTCTTGGTCGTCGGCTGGATCAGCGTGCCGACGTTGAGCATCGCGGCCATCCGGCCGGCGTTGAAGTGAGGCAGCAGCGGCGCGAGCTCGGGGGCGAGCGCGTACTGGCGGCCGGCGAGCGATACCGAGGGCACGAGCAGCGTCGGCGCCAGCTGCGCCTGCGTGTAGGCAAGCGTCGGCCGCATGCCGAAGTACTTCGTGAAGCTCGGCGCGTCGTAGGCGACGAGGGTGTTGGCGTAGTCGTTGCCGCCGTAAAGGAAGACACACACGAGCGCCTTGTAGTCAGGCGGCGTTCCGGCGGACGCGGCCTCGCCCATCGCCGCGAGGCTGAGGGCCCAGGGCGCGGCGCCGCCGGCCAGCGAGAGAGCGGAAGCGCGCTGCAGGAAGGCACGCCGTGATGCATCGATGGTCATCGGAGCCTCCTACTTGAGAACGACGAACTCGGGCGCGGCCAGGACAAGCGTCAGGCTCGCGTAGATGCGCTTCAGGCGGTTCGGGTCGCTGCCGCCGGGGATCGTCGCCACCGCAGTCGCGATCGTGGCCGCCGTCGCGGCGCTCAACTGGTTCGCGGCGAGGACGAGGTTGATCTCGGCGACGAGGGCGACGGCATCGTCCGCGAGCGCAAGCAGCGACGCGTAGTTCGCGGCGACATCGCCGACGCCGACGCCCGACACGGCGCGCTGCAGGTAGTTGACGGCGCCGACGACCGTCGACTCGTTCGTGATCTGGAACTCGGGCGCCACCAGCGACGCGGTCGCGATCGCGCTGTTCGGCGGCACGTAGCCGGGGCGAAAAAAATTGAATACTGAAGGCGATCGCAGCGGGCTCTGGCCGAGCCGCGTCGACGCGCTCGAGGTGTCGCCAATCAGCCACTGATCGCTCGGAGAAGTCGTGCTCCAGGCGCGCGCCCAGGCGACGAAGCGCAGCATCGGCTCGCGCAGCTTGCCGGCCGACGTGCCGGTGGCGACGGCCGCGTCGCGCGCCTCGCTGTCGAGCAGGATCGCCTTGATCACCGCCTTCAGGTTGCCCTTGACGCCGCTGCCGTCGTTGTTGAAGACGGCCGCGACACGCGCGACGTACGCCGGGCTCGGGTTGCTCGCGACAAGACGCTGGATGAGCTGCTTCGAGACGAAGGGAGCGACATTGGGGTGAGCGAAGATCCCGTCGAGAGCGAGGCTCATCGTTTGCGTCGCGTCGCTGCTTGCCGGCAGGGTCGTCCCGAGAAAGGTCTTGGCCTTGGTCTCGTATCGAGTCGCGATGTTGACCATCGGCAGGCGCAGAAAGTTGGGCGAGGTCGCAGGGCTCTGGCCGGCGACGTTGAAGTCCCAGCCGGTGAAGACCGGAGCCAGGCCGGTGATGTCGGCCAGCGCGTACGTCGGGATCGGCGCGCCGTTGCTAAGCTTGGGGGTGCCGTCGAGGTTGAGCTGGACCAGGCCGATCGTGAAGAGCTGCATCAGCTCGCGTGCGTAGTTCTCGTCGGGCAGTGAACCGGTCGTCGGATTGGCCTTCATGCTGCCCCGAAACGTGAGGTACATGCCCATCGCAGTGTTGGTAGACACCTGGCCCATCAGCGTGCGGTAGTTGCCGAAAGCGTTGGCCTCGAGCAGGTCGAGGTAGTTCGCCGCGGCGAACGCCTTCCAGCCGCCCCCGGCGAGGCTGTCGATCGAGGTCACCATGATTTCCGAGAGCGCGAGGGTCATGCGCTGGCGCAAGGTGTCGGACGAGGAGAGGAGCTTTCTCCAAGCGCAGGCGTCGAAGCCGCCCTCGCTGTTCTTGAAGCTCGGGTCGGCGAAGCCTGCGGCGACGAGCGAGTCCCAGCGCGGGTTCGAAGACGGCAGCGCGAACTGCGCGTCGATCCACGCCGAATAGCCGAGCGACTGCACGCTCGCGATCTCGGCGCGGCTCGCGCCCATCGACGCTTGTGCCAGGAAGCGCGAGCCCTCTGCCGCGGTCGGCGCCGCGGGCGCCGGGGCCGGCGCGGGTGCCGGTGCGCCGGAATCGCCGCCACCGCCGCAAGCCGCGAGCGCCGCGCTCGCGATCGCTGCGGCCGCTGTTGTGCCGGCGCTTGCTGCGTCGGTAACGATGGGCCTCGGCGCCGGCTCGATCTCGGCCGGCCGGACTCGTTCTGCTGATGCTGTCTCCATGGCACCTCCTCCAGCGTCGAGTTTCCACGGTCCCATCCGACCCGAAATGAACAAACGCTCGGGCCGCCGTAAAGGCGCGTAAAGCAGTGCGACAAATCGCACGCGTGTGGCCGCGGCGACGCGACGGGCGCGCACGAAGCGTCGGGGACGTGGGCTCCGGGAGCGCCGGTGCCGCTAAAGCTGCGACCCGAACAGAGAAGCCACGTGCTCGAGGAATCTTTCCACGATGGGCCGCGACTGCCACACGGCGAGCGTGATGCGCTGCGATCTCGCACGGTCGGCGTCGAAGATCGCCACTTGCTCGGCCGCGAAAGCGGCGTCGTAGATGTTGAGGTTTGCCTCGTCGTTGAGCCGGAACGACCGGTCGTCGAAGTTGGTGGAGCCGGTCGAGACCATGAACTCGTCCACGATCATCACCTTGCAGTGGTACATCGTCGGCTGGTACTCGTGGATCTCCGCTCCGGCCGCTAGAAGCTCGCCCCAGCGCGCGCGGGAGGCCGCGCGAACGGTCTCGGTGTCAGTGTGCGCCCCGGGCGTGATGATCTGCAGCTTGACGCCGCGCTTGAGGGCGTCGACCATCGTCCTGACGGCCAGCTTGTTCGGAACGAAGTAGGCGCTCGACAAGCGGATCGTCCGCTTCGCCGCCGTGATCGCCATCAGGTACATCAGCTCCATGCTGGCGCTGCCGCCGCCCGGCGAGCTGCTGAACACCTGGGCCTGACCGCCGCCCACCGGCGCGAGGGCCGGGAAATACTCGGCGCCGTGCAGCACGGCGCCCGATGTCTTGATCCAGTTGTCCATGAACACGCCCTGCATCTGGGCGACCACCGGTCCCTCGACCTCGAAGTGGGTGTCGCGCCAGTGAAGAGGGTCCTGGCCGTTGCCGGTCCATTGCTCGGCGATGCCGACGCCGCCGGTGAAGCCAAGGCGGCCATCGACGACGAGGATCTTGCGGTGCGTGCGGTTGTTGAGGCGGCCAAGATGCGACCAGTGCGGCGGGTGGTACTTGCGGGTCTCGACGCCGGCCGAGTTCAGCTCGGCGACGAGCGCCTCGTCCATCTTCTCCGAGCCGACCCAGTCGAGCAGCACGTGAACCTTGACGCCGGCGCGCGCGCGCTCGGCGAGCGCATCCGCGAACTCCCGGCCGATGGTGCCCGACCAGTAGATGTAGGTCTCGAAATTGACCGTCTCCCGCGCGCCGCGGATCGCCTTCAACATCGCCGGAAAGATCTGGTCACCGTTGACGAGGACGCGGTAGCGGTTGCCGCCGAGCACCGGCGGGCCGAGCAGCACGCCCATCACGTGCACGAACTCGGGATCCTCGGCCGAATATAGGCGCTCAATCTTCCGCTCGATCTTCTTCTCGCCGCTCTGCATGTTGACCACGAGGAGCGCGAGGCCCACCATGACGAAACAGGCGATGACGACGGCCATGATCAGGGTCTTCTTACCGAACCGGTCGCGCAGGCGCGCGAGCCTCACGCGTGCGCCGCCGCCGCCGCGCGGCGACCGGGGAGACGGCGCGGGCATCGGCAGCCGGCCGGATCAGACGGCGGGCGGATCGGTCTCGCGCTCGTAGTGGCGGTGGCGCGCGAGCGCGGCGATAAAGGCGTGAGCGGCATTTGCCGATGCTGCCATCAACAGGCCCGGGTCCGCGCTGCCGTCCGGCAAGTTTGCGGGCAGCATTGCCCGCTCCACAAGAGCGCTTTTCGCGCCCAGGACGAGGATCGTCTTGCAGTGGCGGTACTGGTCCTTGACGAAATCGACCGCCTGGCCGACCTTGGCGAGGCCGGCATCGCCGGCGGGGACGACGACGCCGTCCCACAGCACCGAAGGCGCCGTCTCCATCGTCACCTCGACGTGAATCGCGTCGCCTGATGCGGGTTCGACCCGGCCGAGGCGCGCGCCGACAAAGCGCGGCACTGCGCCGGCCGCCGCAAGCGCGGCGTGCACGGCGCGCAGTGGGCCGGCGTCGATGCCGTCGGCGACGAGCAGTGCGATGTGGCGCGTCTTGACGCTGCCGTCGCCGGGGCGCGCCGTCAGCGACAGCGCGGCGGACGTCGTCACTTCCGGCGTCGCCGGCGTCCCGAGGGCGCGCGGCTGTGCCGTCGGCACGGCGATGCCGAGGCCGTCGGCGACGCGCTGCGCGAGGTCGACCGATGCATTGGCGAGCATCGAGATCACGCGCTCGCGGATCGCCTCGACACCGACCTTGGTGAGCTCGAAGCGGAACGCGCCGACGATGTGTTTCTTCTCGGTCTCGGTCTGGCTCTCGAAGAAGAGCCTCGCCTGGGTGAAGTGGTCGGCGAATTTCTCCGGCTTGCCACGGACCTTGTCTTCCATCACCGGCTGCGGGAACGAGATAAAGCCCTTCATGCCGGCCTGGAATGGGCAGCCGCCGCCGAGCGAGTTCGGCTCGTAGGCGACGCGGCCGCGCGGGATCGCTTGGCGATGGATGCCGTCGCGCTGGTTGTTGTGCACCTGGGCGACCGGGGCGTTGATCGGCAATTCATGGAAGTTCGGGCCGCCGAGCCGGCTCAGCTGGGTGTCGAGGTAGGAATGATGGCGGCCCTGCAGCAGCGGGTCATTGCTGGTGTCGATGCCGGGGATGAGGTTCATCGTGCCGAAGGCGACCTGCTCGGTCTCGGCGAAGAAGTTGTCCGGGTTGCGGTCGAGCACCATGCGGCCGACCTTCCTCACCGGGACCAGCTCCTCGGGAACGAGCTTGGTCGCGTCAAGGACGTCGAAGCTGAAGCGGTCGGCCTCCTCCTCGGTGAACACCTGCAGGCCGAGCTCCCACTCGGGATACGCACCGGCTTCGATCGATTCCCACAAGTCGCGGCGATGGAAGTCGGGGTCGGCGCCATTGATCTTGACGGCCTCGTCCCAGACCACCGAATGGGTGCCGGCGACCGGCTCCCAGTGGAACTTGCAGAAGCGCGACTCGCCTTGGGCGTTGACCAGGCGAAACGTGTGCACGCCGAAGCCCTGCATCATCCGGTAGCTGCGCGGAATGGCGCGGTCCGACATCACCCACATCAGCATGTGCGTCGACTCGGGCATCAGCGAGACGAAGTCCCAGAACGTGTCATGCGCCGACGCCGCCTGCGGCATCGCGTTGTGAGGCTCGGGCTTGACGGCGTGGATCAGGTCGGGAAACTTCATCGCGTCCTGGATGAAGAAGACCGGGATGTTGTTGCCGACGATGTCCCAGTTGCCTTCGTCTGTATAGAACTTGACCGCGAAGCCGCGCACGTCGCGGGCGAGATCGAACGAGCCGCGCTCGCCTGCGACGGTCGAGAAGCGCACGAACACCGGCGTGCGCTTGCCGGCTTCGGCGAAGGGCGCCGCCCGGGTGATCGGCGCCAGCGACTGATAGCTCTCGAAGTAGCCATGCGCCGCAGAGCCGCGCGCGTGGACGATGCGCTCGGGGATTCGCTCGTGGTCAAAGTGGGTGATCTTCTCGCGCAGGACGAAGTCCTCGAGCAGTGTCGGCCCGCGCAACCCCGCCTTCAGCGAGTTCTGGTTGTCGCTGATCGCCGTGCCCATGTTGGTCGTCAGCGTCTGTCCGCCGGAATCGACGCGCGCGCGGTCGAGCGATTCGTTACCCGGGTTGTGGCCCGCCGGCGGTTGGCCGCTACCGACCTTGGCCGACGTCGCGCCCTCGGTCACGGTGCTGGCGCCGTCGAGCGGGTCGTGCGGTTTCAGCGGACGTCCCGGCTGCGGCGCGTGGCCGTTATCCAGGCCATGCTCGCCCGCCTTGAGTGGGTTGGCCGGCATTGCCGAGGCCGCTGCTTGGGCGCCGATCTTCTGCGTCGCCAGCCGCTGCTGCGAAGGGGTGTCGAGCTGGCCGACATCGCTCTGGGCCAGCGCCTTGGTTGAGGGGCCAGAGAAGGTGGCGAGCACGGTCCCGACGCTTTCCCTGATCGAAGCGTTGCGGTCGGTGGACGGCGAGGAGTTTTTGCGGATGCGCGTGGCCATGGGATTGCGGAGGGGAGGATGAAGTCGAGAGGTCCAGTGGCAACGGGCATACCCGTCGCAGCCGGGACGCGAAAAAAAAAGCGCCCCGAGGGCGCTTTTCTATTTGTCGGACGCTTAGCGGCGGTCGTGGTCCGAGTCGCCCGAGACGCCACGCTCGACGGTGTTGCTCAGCCGGTTCCAGGCATCGCGGGTGGCGTGCTTGGCGCGGTCCCAGCCGAGGCTCGAATTGCCGCGCACGTTGTTCCAGTCGCGCGACAGGTCGGGCTCGATGTCATCAAAGTCGCGGCCGACGTATTTCGAATATGAGTTCACGCCGTGCGCGTAGGCCGGGCCGTAATCGTTGTAGCTGCCGCCGCTTGCGTACGGGCGCGAGGAGTAGTTGTCGCGCCAGTAGGCGTCTTCTCGCGTCGGGTCGATCTGCTCCGCGACGCCTTTGCCGGCGAGACCGCCAACGATCGCGCCAACGGCAGCGCCGACGGCGGTGCCGATCGGGCCGGCGACGGTGCCGACGGCGGCGCCGGTGGCGAGGCCGCCGGCGACCGCGCCGACGCCCGTGCCGACCGGGTGCGCGCCCGGCGCGCCGGTCAGCGGATCACGATTGGCGTTCGTGCCCGTGGTCGGGCGATTGTTCGTGTCGTTGGACATGGAGTCTCTCCTGAAATTGAAGGAATGAAAGAGCGCCACGAGTGTCGGCGCCGCCCGATCAACGCGTCCGGCCGCGGCGGAACAGGTTGACGATGCCCAGCAAGATGATCGCGCCGACCAACGACACGAGCATCGCAGGAAGGCTGAAGTTGTTCTGGTTGATGGTGCCGACGCCGACCAACGGCGAGATCAGCCAGCCGCCCAGCATCGCGCCGATGATGCCGACGACAACGTTGAGGATGACGCCTTGCTGCGCATCGGTCTTCATGACCATGCTCGCCAACCAACCGATGATTCCGCCGACGACCAGCCAAATGATGAAGTTCATATCGTTCCTCGCCCCGCGGGGCCCCTCGTTGTAGTTGAAGAGACCGGTGCCGGATGTTCAGCACTCGAGACCGAAGATTAGGGACCGCATCGTGCCGGGTCCATCAGCCAAACGCCAAGTGCCGCCGGGGTGGGGCGCCGCTTGCGGGCGTCGGATTCGGCCTACGCACGGCCCCTTGAAGTCGCGAGCTGCTCTTAGTTCGTCCGCGCGGGCCCTTTTCGTCACGCGCAGCGAAAGGAGCAGACGACATGTACTCGTAGATGGTGAAGACACCCGGCGACCGTTTCGCCGAATTCGATCTGCTGCGGGGGCGGCTCAACGAGCTGCTCGGCGGCCGCGGGCAGGCGGCTTCGAGCATTCGCGCCGGCCGTACCGGCCGTACCGGCGCGTTCCCGGCGCTCAACGTCGCCACCTGGGCCGATCCGCTCGAGATCTACGCCTTCGCTTCTGGCACCGACCTGAAGTCGATCGACGTCTCGGTCGAGAAGGGCCTGCTCTCGATCGCCGGCGAGCGCACAGCGCAGAACGCGGGCGGACCGGGCGCCAGCCAGGCGAGCTCGGGCAAGGGATCGGCGGAGGATCGCAACGTCTATGACAACGAGCGCTTCACTGGACGCTTTCGGCGCGTCGTCGCCGCTCACCGAAGACGCCGATCCGGCCCGCGTGGAAGCGAACTATCGCAACGGCGTGCTGAAGGTCGGCGTGCGCAAGCGCGAATCGTCCAAGCCGCGCCAGATCCAAGTCTCGACCGGTCGCTGTTCGCCGCTCCGGTGTCACCACCGCACAGAAGGAGTTCAATGCCATGCAAGCCACATCGCACAACGAATGCAGACGCAAGGGCCGCCGCAAGCGCAGGGCGCGGCCAGCCGCACCACGCCGGCGCTGCTGCCCGCCGGTCGACATCGTCGAGGACGGCACCGGCATCACGCGCATCGCCGACCTGCCCGGTGTAGGCCGCGACGGCCTCTCGATCGGCGTCGACGGCCGCACGCTGACGATCGAAGCGCCGCTCAGGCTCGGCGAGGCGAACTCGTGGGTCTCGGTCTACGCCGAGGTGCACGCGGACCATTCCCCCCCCCCCCGGGCTTTGAGTGGAGTGGCGACCTCGACACCGGCACGATCGACGCGGGGCTGCGCGACGGCGTGCTGAAGCGGCGCATTCCCAAGCTCGAACCGGCCGAGCCGCGTCGCGTCGACGTTCGCGACGAGTGATCGCGTGCTCAGGTCACGGGCGCCGGGTTGAAGAGGACCAGCTGGTTGCGCAGGCCGAGGCGCTCGGCGCAAGTGCGATCGCCGCTCGCGACCGCTAGAAGAAAGCGGAAAAGCGCCCAGCCGGTCTCCTCGATCGTCGCCTCGCCGTCGGCGATGGTGCCGGCATTGAGGTCCATCAGATCGTGCCAGCGGCGCGCCATGCCGCTCGTCGTGGCCACCTTGACGACCGGCGCCTCGGCCAGCCCGTACGGCGTGCCGCGACCGGTGGTGAAGACGTGCACGTTCATGCCGGCCGCCAACTGAAGGGTGCCGCAGATGAAATCGCTCGCCGGCGTCGCCGCGTAGACCAACCCGCCGGTCAGGCCCTTGTCGCGCAGCCGCTCGCCGGGAGCGAGGACGCCGACGATCGGCGCCGACCCCGACTTGACGATCGAGCCCATCGCCTTCTCGACGATATTGGCGAGACCGCCCTTCTTGTTGCCCGGCGTCGTATTAGCGCTGCGGTCGGCGCCGCCGCGGGCAAGGTAGGCGTCGAACCAGACCATCTCGCGCACCATCGCCGCCGCCACTTCGGGCGTCGCGGCGCGCGCGGTGAGCTGGTCGATGCCGTCGCGGACTTCGGTGGTTTCCGAGAACATCACCGTCGCGCCCGCGCGAACGAGCAGGTCGGTGCAGATGCCGACCGCCGGGTTCGCGGTCGCGCCCGAGAAGGCGTCGCTGCCGCCGCACTGCACGCCGACGACGAGGGACGAGGCGGGCACCCTTTCGCGCCGGCGCGCGTTCAGCCGCTCGAGGTGCACGCGCGCCGAGGCGAGGACCGAATCGATCATCGATTCGAAGCCGACGTGCCCCTCGTCCTGCAGGCAGACAACGTCGAGCCCCCCGTCTGCCGTCGGCTCGCCGCGCTCATCGCGCTGATCCTGGATCGCAAACGACCCTGGCGGCAGCAGGCGCTCGGGCTGCAGCTTCTCGCAGCCGAGGCTCACGACCATGATCTCGCCGCCGAAGTTCGGGTTCTTGCTGATGTTGCGCAGCGTCCGGATCGGGATCTGCGCATCGGGAGCGTCGATGGCGACGCCGCAGCCGTAGCCGTGCTCGAGGCCGACGACGTCGTCGACATTCGGATAGCGCGGCAGCAGCTCGGCCTTGATGCGCGCGACAGCGTGCGCGACGATGCCGGCGACGCACTGCACCGTCGTCGTGATGGCAAGGATGTTGCGCGTGCCGACCGAGCCGTCGCGATTGCGGAAGCCTCGGAAGGTGTAGCCCTCGAGCGGCGCCGCCGGGGCGCCGCAACGCGTGCCGACGGGCAGGCCCTCGAGCGAGCGAGCC
Source organism: Burkholderiales bacterium (assembly GCA_038241255.1). GTDB lineage: Bacteria > Pseudomonadota > Gammaproteobacteria > Burkholderiales > Burkholderiaceae_C > Schlegelella_A. Next base: position 39,334 of record JBBRFW010000008.1, read on the forward strand.
TCGGGCAGCCTCAGCAGCCGGTCGTGCACCCAGCGGCCGGCGGCGATCGGCTCGGCGGCAAAGCCGATCGGGATGCCGTAGCGGATGACCGCCGCGCCGGCGCCGATCGCCGCGAGCGCCACCTTGTGCCCCTGGGGCACGCGCTCGACGAGGACGAGCCCCGAGGCCAGCACCGTGCCGGCGGCGAGCCCGCCCTCGTTGGCGACGATGGCGACGTTGTCGCCCTCATCCATGCGGATCGTGTGCGGCGCGCGCACGGCCTCGGCGTTTGCGTCAATGACAGAGGTGCTCGACATGGGCAAAGTCTATGCCTCGCGCAAACGCCGGCCGCGCCTGACCCCTGGCGACGACGTGACCATTTCGCGCCGTACTTACCCCCGTCGCCACCTGCCCTGCCTCCGCCGCGCCCGGCTGGAGCCAGGACAAGTGGCAATCCAAGCCGATCGTCTGCATCGTGCCTTGCCCCCGCCGGCGGCACAACTGACATCCTGGCGCGGGTGATCGGGCCAAAGCTCGGCACGACGATCGTCGTCGACAACAGGTCGGCGCCGGCGGCAGCGTCGGCTCCGAGATCGCGGCGCCCACCGCGCCCGACGGCTACACCATCCTCGGCGGCACGATCTGCTCGCACACGATCAACGTCGGCCCTACCCAAAGATCGGCTACGACCCGGTGAAGTCGTCTGAGCCGATCACGGTCATCGGCATCAATCCGACGGTTTGCTCGTCGTCGCCCGACCCGGCGAGGCCGTACAAGAGGCTGCCCCGGCGTCATCGCCGGCGGCAAGGTGAAGAAGCTGCGCACCGGCGTCGGCGGGCAGCGGCACCTCGTAGCACCTCTTCTCGAACTCCTGAAGATTAGGCCGGAATCGACTTCACCGACATCCCGTACAAGTGCAGCGCGCCGGCGATCCAGGACGTGATGGCCGGCCAGGTCGACATGATGTTCGACACCACCGTCGTCGCTGACCCGCACATTGAGGGCGGCAAACTGCGCGAGCTCGCGGTCTCCTCCGCGAAACGGATGGCGACCCTGCCGAAAGCGCCGACCGTCGCCGAGAGCGGCGTCCCGGGCTACGAGGTCGTCTCCTGGCAGGCGATCTACGAGCCGGCGGGAACGCCGAAGACGATCGTCGGCCGGCTGCACGGCGAGATCGCGAAGATTCTCGCCACCGTGGAGATGCAGGAGCGGCTCGGCAAGCTCGGCATGCGGGGCGCCAACATGACGCCGCAGCAGCTCGCGGCCTTCCAGAAGGTCGAGGTCAGAAGTGGGCGGCGATGATCAAGAGCGCGAACCTCAAGCTCGAGTAGCACCTCACGGGGCGAGGTGCGCGCGCAGCGCCTGCTCGCCGCGCGGCGTGAAGACGACGACGCGCGAATCGGCCGCCCGGCTCGCCCAGCGCAGCGCGTAGACACGGTCGAGCAGCGCCGCGCCGAGCGCGCCGCCGAGGTGGTGGCGACGCTCGCCCCAATCGAGGCACGGCCGGCAGTAGGTGCGCCGTCGCCGTGCCGCGGCGGCCGGATCGATGCCGATCGCGGCGAGGCTCTCGGCGCCGGCCTTGGTGAGAAAGACGCTGCCGCCGCGATCGGCGAGCCAGCCGCGTGCCACCAGGCCGTCGTAGGCGAGCACGCCGAGCTCGCCGGCGAGATGGTCGTAGCAGACGCGGGCCTTGCGCAGCGCCGGCTCGCGCGGGCCGGTGACGAGGCGGAGCGCGCCGGTGCGAAACGCGACGCCCATCAGCAACTCGAGCAGTCGCGCTACATCGCTGCCGAAGAGGCGGAAGTAGCGATGCCGCCCCTGCGCTTCGACGGTAACGAGCCGCGCCTCGACGAGCTTGGCGAGATGGCCGCTCGCGGTCTGCTTGGTGACGCCGGCGACGCCCGCAAGCTCGGTCGCGGTGAGGGCGCGATCGGCGAGCAGCGCCGTCAGGATCTGGGCGCGGGCCGGGTCGCCGATGAGGCCGGCGACGCGGGCGATGTTGGGTCCGTCCGACATGGTTCGATCGTAGCCGAATCATCGCGGACGACGTCTGCGCTATGGTGACGCGCTTCCACGCCGCCCGTCCCGCCCATGAACATTACCTGCTTCATCCGCTACCGCATCGACCCGTTCCAGCTCGATGCATTCGCCGCCTACGCCGCCGCGTGGGGCCGCATCATCCCGCGCTGCGGCGGCCGCCTGATCGGCTATTTCCTGCCGCACGAAGGCACCAACGACATCGCCTGGGGACTGATCGGTTTCGACTCGCTCGCAGCGTACGAGGCGTACCGAGCCCGCCTGAAGGCCGACCCCGCCGGGCGCGAGAACTTCCGGCTGGCGCACGAGAAGCGCTTCATCCTCGCCGAGGAGCGCAGCTTTCTCGAGCTCGTCGCCAGCACGTTGGGCGAAACCCCTGCTGCAGCCGTGCCCGCTTTGTGATGTGATGTCGCACGCGGCGGTGCTCGGCCGCCGCAGGGAGAAGCCCGTGCGCATTGCCCCGCTCGCCCGCCTCGCCGTCCTCGGCGTCGCCCTGCTTGCCGGCTGCGCTGCCGCGCCGCCGGCGCCACCCGATCCGCTCCTCGCCGACCGCCTGTTCGCGCCGCCGCTCGAGGCGATCCGCACCGACGACATCTTCGCGCTGAGCGAGGCGATGCGCCGCTATCTGACGGTCGACATCGCTGACCAGATCCGCCTCAACGGCCCGCAGCTCGGGCTGATCGAAGCTTTGCAGAAGCACACCCAGCTCAAGCTCGAGTACGACGCCGCACGCACCAAGAACGCGGCAGCGACGTTCGCGAGCCGCACCGGCAACTGCCTGTCGCTCGTCATCATGACGGCGGCGTTCGCCAAGGAACTCGGCGTTCCCGTCGTCTACCAGGCGGCCTACCTCGACGACACCTGGAGCCGCGCCGGGAATTTGCTGATCGCGAGCGGCCACGTCAACGTCACCCTGGCGCGGCGTCTCTTCGACGCGAGGACGCGGGGCGATCGCAGCCCCATGACGATCGACTTCCTGCCCGCCGAAGACATCCGCGGCCTGCGCACGCGGGACGTCAGCGAGGCGACGATTGTCGCGATGTACGCCAACAACCGTGCCGCTGAGGCGCTCGCGGAAGGCCGCCTCGACGACGCCTACGGGTGGGCCGCGGCAAGCGTGCGCCGCGACCCGGGTTTCGCCGGGGCTTACAACACGCTCGGCGTGATCTACCTTCGACACGGCGACTTCGCCAAGGCCGAGCACGCGTTCGGACGCGTCCTCGCCGACGACACCAAGGACACCAGCGCGCTCGCCAATCTCGCCGAGACCTATTCCCGGCAAGGCCGCAACGCCGACGCCGAGGCGACGCGCCAGCGCCTGGCCGCGCTCGAGACCTATCGGCCATACCACTTCTTCGACCTGGGCATGGCGGCGGCGAAACGCGAGGACTGGCGCGCGGCGCGCGAGCTGTTCGCGCGCGAGGTCGCGCGCGCCGACGCCAACCACGAATTCCACTTCTGGCTCGGCGTCGCCGACTGGCGCCTCGGCGAAGAGTCCGCGGCGATACGCCACCTCGCGCTCGCGATGGACAACAGCCTGACGCGCGACCAGCATAAGCTCTACGCAGGCAAGCTGGCTTGGCTGCAGGCGCATCGCCAGCAGCATTAGGGTGGGGCGGCCGAATGGCGCGCGGTGGGCAATGGGAGATGGGCGATGACGCCATTTTCGCCGAGCGGCGGCGTGCGATGGTCGACCTGCAGATCGCGGCGCGCGGCATCCGCGACCCGGCGCTGCTGGCAGCGATGCTCGAGGTGCCGCGGCATGAGTTCGTCGCCGCGCCGTTCGGTCGTGACGCCTACGAGGACACGCCGCTGCCGATCGATGCCGGGCAGACGATCTCGCAGCCCTACATCGTCGCCCTGATGCTGGAAGCGGCGCGACTCGGGTCGGGCGACCGCGTCCTCGAGGTCGGCGCGGGCTCGGGCTACGCCAGCGCGGTGGCGAGCCGGCTCGCCGCCCGTGTCGATGCGATCGAGCGCCATCCGCGCCTCGTCGAGCTCGCGCGCGAGCGGCTGGCCCGGCTCGGCCTGACCAACGTCGCCGTGCATCTGGGGGACGGCAGCCTCGGCTGGGGCGCCGCCGCGCCCTACGACGCGATCCTCGTCGCCGCCGGCGGGCCGCGCATCCCGGCAGCCCTGCGCGAGCAGCTCGCCGCTGGCGGCAGGCTGGTCATGCCGGTCGGCGGCGAGGACGGGCCGCAACGCCTGGTCCGCCTCGAGCGCGACGCCGAAGGTCGATGCCACGAGAGCGACCTCGGCGGCGTCGCATTCGTGCCGCTCGTCGGGGAGCAAGGCTGGAGCGCGCGCTGACGAACGCCAATCGCCTCGAGCCCGTCGAGATCGATGGCGACGGTGTGAATCCATCACACGATCCGAGCGGCACCTTCACTCGCCCGAAGGCGGCGGCGTTCCTACAGTGACGGCACGATCGAGACGACTCGGTCGTCGGACAGGGCTCCGGTCCGTCACCCTTGTTGAGGAACTGCCATGAACGCCAGCCGTCTTTTCTGCCTCACCCTCGTCGCCGCGGCCGTCGCCGCCACTGCCACCGGCGCGCTCGCCGTGCACCCCGGCATGACCACGCGTGCCGACATATCGGCTCAGGTCCTGCAAGCACGGGCCCTGGGCGAGCTGGTGCCGGCCGATGCGGCGGTCTGGACGTTCGCGACCCCGTCGAGCCTGGCCGCTACGCTGTCTCGCCGCGAGGTTCGCGACGAGACGCTCGCGGAACGCGCTCGCGGCGAACTGATTCCTGCCGGGCAAGGCATGACGCTGCCGCGCTTCACCGCGGAGACGCAGACCGCGCGCGCCGACGTCCGCGAGAGCGTCCGCGCGGCGCGCGTGAACGGCGAGTTGATCCCGGCCGGTGAAGGCATCGATGCCATCGAGATGCAGGCTCGCGCGCACAAGCAGCGCGCGGAAATCGTCGCCGCAACCTCGCGGCGCTGAACGGGCAGCGCGGCGTCGGGCTCCAGACAAACCCGCTGCCCGCCGCGACGCCGCCCGGGCAGAGTCGGGAGCTCGCCGCGCCCGCGTGCGGCACCTTGCGAGAAGCGCCCGATCATGCAACGCCGCATCCCTCCCCTCCTGTCGTCCATCACCATCGCCGCGGCGCTCCTCGTGCCGCAGGTCGCGCGCGCGCAGGAGACGACGCTCCGGCTCGTCAGCGCCTTCGCCGAGAACGGCATCTACGTGGTCCACCTGCAGAAGTGGCTGGCGCAGTTCAACGCCGAAGGCAAGGGCACGCTGCAGATCAACTTCATCGGCGGGCCCAAGGCGATCCCGACCTTCGAGGCGGGCAATGCCGTCAAGACCGGCGTGGTCGACATGGCGCTCGCGACCGGCGCGTTCTACACCAACGTCATGCCCGAGGCCGACTTCCTGAAGCTCGCCCAGATCCCGGTCGCGGAGCAGCGCAGGAACGGCGCGTTCGCGGCGATCGACGAGCTCTGGCGCCAAAAGGGCCACATGGTCTATCTCGCCCGCATGGTCGAGAACCAGCCGTTCCACCTGTACCTGAACAAGAAGGTCGACAAGCCCGACCTGACCGGCCTGAAGATCCGCATCACGCCCGTGTACCGCGATTTCTTCGCCTCGCTCGGCGCCAACGTGGTCACTACGCCGCCGGGCGAGGTGTATTCGGCCCTGGAGCGCAATGTCGTCGACGGCTACGGCTGGCCGATCGGCGGCATCTTCGACCTCAACTGGAACGAAAAGACGAAATATCGCGTCGACCCCGGGTTCTACGACGCCGAAGTCTCGATCGTTATGAACGTCGACGCCCACCGCAAGCTCACGCCGAAGCAGAAGGCCTTCCTCGACAAGCAGGCGCTCGCGCTCGAGGCGATGAATTCCTTCTGGACGACCTACGGCAAGGACGAGCGCGCGCGCCAGGAGAAGGCCGGTATCCAGGCGATCACGTTCGACGCCGCCGGCACGAAGGCCTTCGTCGACAAGGCCTACGACTCCGGCTGGGCGGGGGCGATGAAGGCCAACCCCGAGTTCGCGAAGAAGCTGAAGACGCTGACCTCGAAGTGAGACTCGACGGCGCGGCCCCGCTCGAAACCGCCTTCGGCACGCTCATCGAAGGCCTCGCGCTGCTCGCCAGCCTCGCCCTGCTGGCGATGGTGGCAATCATCTGCACCGACGTGCTGACGCGCAACGTCGGCGTCCCCGGCCTGCCGCGCGGCGTCGCCTGGAGCAACGAGATCTCGGAGCTACTGCTCTACGCTCTCACTCTGCTCGCCGCGCCCTGGCTGCTACGCGAGGGCCGCCACATTCGCGTCGACATTGTCCTGCGCGCGTTGCCGAAGCGCGCCGCCTACGCCTGCGAATGGATCTCCGACGTTCTCGGCCTGGTCTCGTGCGGCTGGCTCGTCGTCTACGGCAGCTCGGCCGCGCTGATGAGCTGGCAGAGCGACGCGCAGTCGATCAAGACGCTGGTGATGCCCGAGTGGTGGTTCCTCGCGCCACTGCCGGTCTGCTTCGCGCTGCTCGCGATCGAGTTCGTGTTCCGCATGCGCCGCCTCGCGCGCGCCGAGGTCGGCCCGCGCGACGACGCGGTCAGCGCGGCATGAGGGCCGTCTCGTGATCGGCTGGGTCGGCGCCGCTTGGCTACTGCTCGCGGGCTCGACTGTGCTGCTCTTCTGCGGGCTGCCGGTGGCCTTCTCCTTCCTCGCCATCAATCTCGTCGGCGCCTGGCTCTGGCTTGGCGGCGAGCCGGGCCTGGCGCAGCTCGCGAGGAACAGCGTCAGCTCGGTGATGAGCTTCTCGCTGACGCCGATCCCGCTCTTCGTGCTGATGGGCGAGGTGCTATTCCACACCGGCCTCGCGGTCAAGGTGATCGACGGCATCGAGCGGCTGATCGCGCAGGTGCCAGGGCGGCTCGCGGTGGTCGCGGTCGTCGCCGGCACGGTCTTCTCGGCGATCTCCGGATCGACGATCGCGACGACGGCGATGCTCGGCTCGCTGATGGTGCCGGTGATGCTCGCGCGCGGCTACCACCCGACGCTCGCGACCGGGCCGGTGATGGCGATCGGCGCGGTCGACATGCTGATCCCGCCGTCGGCGCTGACGGTGCTGCTCGGCTCGCTCTCGGGCATCTCGATCTCGAAGCTGCTGATCGGCGGCGTCGTTCCCGGCCTCGTCCTGGCGCTCGCCTTCGTCGCCTGGATCATCGTGCGCGTGCGGATCACGCCGAGCCTGGCGCCGGACGCGCCGCTCGTGCACCACTCTGGCTTCGCGCGCTTCAGGCCGTTCCTCCTCTACGTGCTGCCGCTGGTCTCGATCTTCGGCGTCGTGGTCGGCGCAATGGCCGCCGGCTGGGGCACGCCGACCGAATCGGCGGCGGTGGGCGCGCTGGCGACGATCGTCTTCGCGATGGCCTACCGCGCGCTTTCGTGGAAGATCCTGCGCGCGTCGCTGAAAGGCACCGTCGCGATCTCGGCCATGATCCTCTTCATCATCGTCGGCGCGACGACGTTCGCCCAGATCCTCTCATTCTCCGGCGCGTCGAACGGCCTCTCGCAGACGATCACCGGCGCCGGCCTCGCGCCCTGGGCGGTAATCGCTTCGATGATGCTGATGCTGATCTTCCTCGGCATCTTCGTGGACCAGGTCAGCATGATGATGATCACGCTGCCGATCTTCATGCCGGTCGTGCAGGCGCTCGGCGTCGACCTGGTCTGGTTCGGGGTGCTGTTCCTGATCTGCATGCAGATGGGGCTGCTACTGCCGCCGCACGGTCTGTTGCTGATGACGATGAAGGGCGTCGCTCCGCCCGAAGTGACGATGCTCGACATCTTCCGCGCTGTCGTACCGTTCCTGGCGATGAGCGTGCTGCTCCTGGCGCTGGTTTTCCTCGTACCGGCGGTCGCGACCTGGCTGCCGGCGCTAATCGGCTGATCAAATCGTCATGCCGCCGTCGACGCAGAACGCCTGCCCGGTCGCGAACCTCGACTCGTCGCTCGCCAAGTACACGACCATCGGCGCGATCTCCTCGGCCTGCGCCAGCCGCCCCATCGGCTGGCGATCGACGAAGGCCTGGCGCGCCGCGACCGGGTCTGCGAAGGCGTTGATGCGGCCGGCGAGCGACGGCGTGTCGACCGTCCCCGGGCAGAGCGCGTTGCAGCGGATGCCCTGTTTCACGTAATCGGCGGCGATGCTCTTGGTAAGGCCGATCACCGCCGCCTTGGTCAAGCCGTAGACGCAGCGGTTCGGCAGGCCCTTGATGCTCGAGGCGATGCTGGCGACGTTGATGATGCTGCCGCCGCCGCGCGCCAGCATGCCCGGCAGCGCGGCCTGGATCGCCCACAGCTGCGCGCGCACGTTGAGGCGGAACGCGACGTCGAGGTCGTCGTCACTGGCGTCGAGCGCGCTGCCGTGGTGGACGATGCCGGCGCAGTTGAAAAGCACGTCGACGCGCGGCAGCGTCGCGACCAGCGCGCCGATCGCCGCCTTGTCGAGTACGTCGAGCCGGGCCGTGCGGACGCGGGGGACGCCGGCGTGTCGCTCGAGCAGCGCCACGTCGACGTCGGTGGCCCAGACGTCCGCGCCCTCGGCGGCGAGTGCGAGCGCGCTCGCGTGGCCGATGCCCTGTCCGGCGGCCGTGACCAGCGCCGTCTTGCCTTGCAGTCTCATGGTGTCTCCTCGTCGCAGACGTCGATAGGGGAAAGCGTTACGCTGGCTTCAGGATTCGCACCGTGCCCACCCGCCGCCGCGGACCGTACCGTGCTTCGGCTTCGCCGAGCTCGGCGCCACGTGCCGGCGGCGACTTCCCTGCGCCGCCGTCGTGCTGGCGCGCGTCGCCGGGCTGTCGTCCAAGCGCACGACGGCGATCCTGCCGTGGCTGGTGCCGCTGCTCGTCAGCCTCGCGATCATCACCTACCTGCCGCGCTGGTGCTCTGGCTGCCGCACCTCTTCTTCTGAGGCGCGGCGCGCCGCGCGCCTATTTGCCGCGTCGCTGCTTGTTCTTGTCGAACCTACGCCAGTAGCCGAACTCGTCCTCGTGGACTTCGATGTCGAGCTCGGCGATGCGCGCGCCGAGCCGCTCCTGGACGTCGGCGACGGCGCGGTTGTAAATCGAGGGGCCGATCTCGTCGAGCATGAACGCGAGCAGGGCGCCGGCGGCGATGTTGCCGATGCTCTCCTCGCGGTTCTGCTCGAACCAGCGCTCGATCGACTTGATCGCCTCCTGGCGCGCTTCCTTCGCGAGCTCGATCGTCATCCGCCGATGCTAAGCGCGATAGAAATACGGGTCGAGGACCGAGACTTCCGTGATCCGGTCGACCGGCAGCTTGTTGCGCCCGGCGACCGTGCGGATCGCCTTCGGCGATGGGCCGTCGAAGACGCAGTAGGTCTTTGTCTCGTCGAGGCTCACGTAGGAATGGACCCAGCCGCGCCCAGTGCACGTTTTCGAAGACGAGCAGCGTCGGCGCGGGCGTTCGCGCCAGTTCGTCAAGGACGGCGCCGAAGACGGCGCCGCGATCGTGCGGCCGCCCTCGCAGCGAGCGCAGGGCACTGCCGGCCTGCGCGGCGACGTCGTGCAGCGGCCCGAGCGGGCGCGGCGTCGCCAGCGACTCGCAGCCGCCCCAGAGGACGCGGCCGCGCTCGTGGCCGGCGGCGAGGCGCTCGAGCAGGCTTGTCTTGCCGGTGCCGGCTTCGCCGCTGACCAGCACGGTCGCGCCGTGACCCGCGGCGGCCGCCTGCGCGCACCCGGTCAGGGCGGTGAGCAACTCCTTGCGCTCGAGGAGGTCGGTCGCCATGGCAACGTCGCAGCGGTCGCACGCGACCTCGGCGTGAGGTCAGAGGCCGGCTTGGGTGATGAACTTCGGGTTGAGGTACGACTCGATTGCCTCGCTGCCGCCTTCCGAGCCGTAGCCCGAGTCCTTGACGCCCCCGAACGGCACCTCGGGAATGCCGAGGCCGACGTGGTTGATCGAGATCATTCCCGTCTCGACCGCGTTGGCGATGGCGTTCGCGGTCTTCGCCGACTTCGTCCAGGCGTACGCAGCCAGTCCGAACGGCAGCCGGTTCGCTTCCCTGACCGCGTCGTCGAAGCTCTTGAACGGATTGATGATCGCCAGCGGCCCGAACGGCTCCTCGTTCATCGCCTTGGCATCGTTGGAGAGCTCGGTCACGACGGTCGGCTCCCAGAAGTTGCCCTTGCTGCCGATCGAATGACCGCCGGTGACGACCTTGCCGCCGTGCTTGCTCGCGTCCTCGAGATTGGCTTGCATCGCCTTGGTGCGGCGCGGATTGGCGAGCGCGCCCATATTGATGCCGGCCTCGAGGCCGTCGCCGACCTTGAGCCGCTTGGCGTTCGCGGCGAACTGTTCGACGAAGCTGTCGTAGACGCCTTCCTGCACCAGGAAACGCGTCGGCGAGATGCACACCTGGCCGGCGTTGCGGAACTTGCTCGTCGCCATGGCCTTCGCCGCGACCTGCACGTCGGCGTCGTCGAAGACGATCACCGGCGCGTGGCCGCCGAGCTCCATCGTCACTCGCTTCATGTGCTGGCCGGCAAGCGCGGCGAGCTGCTTGCCAACGACGGTCGAGCCGGTGAACGAGATCTTGCGGATCACCGGATGCGGGATCAGGTACGACGAGATCGCCGCCGGGTCGCCGTAGACCAGGCCGACCGCCCCCGCGGGAACGCCGGCGTCGGCAAAGGCGCGGATCAGCTCGGCAGGCGAGGCCGGCGTCTCTTCCGGCGCCTTGACGATGATCGAGCAGCCGGCGGCGAGCGCCGCCGAGAGCTTCCTCACAATCTGGTTGATCGGAAAGTTCCACGGCGTGAACGCCGCGACCGGCCCGACTGGCTCCTTGACGACGAGCTGGTAGATGCCCTCTGCGCGCGCCGGGATCACGCGCCCGTAGGTGCGCCGGCCCTCTTCCGCGAACCAGTCGATCGTGTCGGCGCCGTTGTGGATCTCGGCCTTCGCCTCGGCGAGCGTCTTGCCCTGCTCCATCGTCATCAGCATCGCCACCAGGTCGACGCGCTCGCGCAGCAGGTTGGCCGCCTTCCGCATGATCTTCGAGCGCTCGTAGGCGCTGACGCGCTTCCACGCGTCGAAGCCGCGCGCCGCCGCCTCAAGCGCCTCGTCGAGGTCGGCGCGCTCGGCGTAGGCGAGGCTGCCGATGGTGTCGCCGGTGGCCGGGTTGACGACGGGCAGGGTCCGGTTCGAGCGCGCCGCGCGCCACTCACCGTCGATGTAGAGCTGGGTGTTGGGATAGACGCGGGTGTCCATGCAAGTCTCCGGGCCGATGGGTGAGCGAAAGGTTGCGGCCGATTATCGCGATGCGTGGCCGTGGCCGGCACTCCGCCGCGTTGGCCCTGCCCGTCAGCCGGGTTGCGGCCCGTCGTAGCCTTCGACGATGACCATGTCAACGGTGGAGACGGGCAGGCGCAATTGCACCGCGGTCTGGTAGTCGGCCGATCGATAGCAATCGAGCGCTGCCTGGAACGACGGAAACTCGACGACGACGTTGCGCGAGCGGCTGCTCCCTTCGGGGTTCTCGAAGCGACCGGCGCGGACGATGAAGCGGGCGCCGAAGCGGGCGAGCGGCGCCGCATTGGCGGCGACGTAGGCTTTGTAGGATTCAGCATCAGCCACCTCGACGCGTGCGATCCAGTAACCCTTGCCCATCGTCATCCTCCGTCGTTCGATGCCGACCCCTGCCGGCCGGGTGGGATGATGCACCGCGCCGTGAGAACCTTGCAAACGACATGGCATGCACCCGAGGAGGGATCGACGTGAAACGCCGCCTGGTGCTGCAGGCCACTGCCCCACCTTCGCTTGCCCGCTCGCCCGGGCATGGGCATTTCCGAGCAGGCCGATCCGCTACACCGTCCCGGTCGTCGACAACCAGGGCGGCGGCGGCGTGATCGCGAGCGGCGACCGCGCGCGCCGCAACGGCTACACGCTGATGCAGGGCTACGTCGCAACGCACGGCACGACGCCGGCGAAGCGGCGCGTGCCCTACGACGCGATCAAGGACTCCACGCCGATCGGCATGATCGGCGGCACGCCCAACGTGCTCGTCGTCAACTTCGCGCTGCCGGTGAAGTCGCTCGCCGAGTTCACCGACTACGTAAAGAAGAATCCGGCCCGCGTCAGCTACGGGTCGGCGCGCCAGGGCTCGCTCCCGCACCTGACAATGGAGCTCTTCAAGCAGCGGATCGGTGCCTTCGTTCAGCACATCTCGTACCGCGGCTTCGCGCCGGCGTTCACCGACATGCTCGGCGGCCAGACCCAGGCGATGTTCCCGGCCTTGCCGCGGCACTGCCGCAGCTGCGCTCGGGACGGGCACGAGCGCTCGCCGGGCATCTCGCTGGGCACGGTGATGCGAGACCTCGCGGGCGGTAGTGGCACGCCTGACCTGGGCGTGCTGTTCCGCGATCATGCGAAGCGCGCGCGACCAGGTCAAGAGGGACTTGCGCCAGGGACCCCCCGACGGGCCCGTCACATCGTCGGCTCGATTTCTTGCAGCCCCGCGTAGAGCTTGACGAAGGCCGCGTCGGCCTCGCCGGCGGTGAACTGCGCCCGCACGTTCGCCGGCAAGGCCGCGAACGCGGCCTCGACACTGTCTTTCCGCGCGATTGACGCCGCCAGCGCGCAGGCGCCGCGCAGCGTCAGGTCGAGCGGCCCGTCGCTGTCGGCGAGCGGCTGGGCGGCGTCGCGGATGGTGCCGGCGACCGCCTGCGGGAAGCCGAGCGTCTCAACCCAGAGCGCGCCCACGGCCGGGTGATCGATACCGAACGCGCCCAGCTCAATCGACGCGAGCTCGGCGCCGCGAACGACGGCGAAGCCGGTGAACATCGCGTCGGCGATGTCCGGATAAGTCTGGCACAGGATCAAGTGGCCGGTGGCGTGCAGCAGGCCGCAGGTATAGGCCTCCTCCGCGTCGGCCGAAAGGCGCGGCGCCAGCCTGTTGGCCGCGAACGCCGCGACCAGCGCGTCGCGCCAGAAGATGCGTAGGTCGATGCCCGGGATCGACTTGAACGACGACGAGACGCCGCAGGCGACGATGAGGCGGTTGAGCGCCTGCGTGCCGATCAGCGCGATCGCCGCTCGATCGACGCCATCGACCGCTGGCCGCCGAAGAACGCCGAATTCGCGAGGCGCAGCACCTTGGCGCTGAGGATCGGGTCCTGCGAAAGCGCCGCGCCGATCTTGCGGGTGTCGACGTCGGGATCGCGCAGCGCGGCGATGAGGCGCTGCACGACCGCCGGAATCGTCGGCAGCTCGACCCGGCCGGCGGCGATGTCGTTGATGAAGTTGGGCGTGCTCGGATGCGCCGGATGGCTCTGCTCGACGGCTCGGTTCGTCGGCTCGAGCGTATAGGCGGGCGTATGTGCTTCGATCATGTCGACGGCTCTCGTGAACGCGAAAGTTTGCCGGTCCTGCGCCGCCGCGCGCGGGCGACCGCGGCTCGATTCGAGGCTTTCTGCGCGCTTCGGGGCTCGGCGACTCGGGCAAGTCGTCATCTAGAGCTTGCCGATGGCCAGGCCGCGTCCGCCGCCGCGCAAGGTGCTCGCGCCGCTCGGTCGGCGCTCGCCGCGGCGCCCGGACCGCATACGATCCGCGGGTCGCCTCCAGCCGAAGGTTCGGCGGTGCTCGTCAACTGGGTTGCCTACGAGGACGAACCGCCTAGCTAGCCGATTTTCCGATCGACGAACTCAGCGAGTACCGGAAGCGCCCGCATTGCTTCATCTGGGTGGCCCTGAAGGACGCGACCGCCGAGGAGCTGGCGCAGATGCAGCACGAGTTCGGCCTGCACGACATCGCGGTCGAGGATGCCCGCCACGGCCACCAGCGGCCGAAGGTCGAGGAGGACGGCGACGCGCTGTTCGCCGTCCTGCACGCGGTCGAGATCGGGCCGACCGACGACCTGATCCTCGGCGAGGTCGACGTCTTCGTCGGCGCCAATGTCATGCCGTCGACGCGCAACGCACCCACCACGGCTTCCTCGGCGTGCGCGCACGCGCCGAGCGCGAGCCGCACCTGCTGCGCCAGGGCTCGGCGTTCGTCTTCTACGCGCTGCTCAACGCGGTCGTCGACCGCTACTTCCCGGTCATCGACGGGCTCGAGACCGGGCGCGAGTCGATCGAGGACCAGATGTTCGAGCCGCACCTCGGCCGCGCCAACATCGAGCGCCTCTACGCGCTCAAGCGCAAGATCGGCGTCGTCAAGTACGCCGTCTCGCCGTTGCAGGAGTCGGTTGCCAAGCTGATCAGCGGCCGCGTCCGGCGGGTCTGCAGCAACAACCGCGAGTACTTCCGCGACGTCTTCGATCACCTGACGCGGAGAACGCCTCTCTCAACTCGCTTCGTGACACTCGGCACGGCGATCCAGATCGACCTCTCGACGGTGACGATCAAGGAGATCGAGTTCACCAAGTGGCTCGCCGCCTGGGCCGGCATCTTCGCGGTGGCGATGGCGTTCGCGGCATCTGGGGATGACCTTCCAGAACATGCCTGAGTTGAAGCTGGCTTGGTGCTACCTGGCGGCGCTCGCGATCATCGGCCTCGCGTGCACGTTCATGTGGTGGCGCTTCGCAAGGCCAGGTGGCTCTAGCCGCGGTCCGGTGAGCCGCCGCCCAAGGCGGCGGTGCGCCGGCTGCCGCATGGCGGCGCATTCCTGGGGCCGCCCGAGCCGGGTGCCGGATCTCCGCCGGGATCGCGCCTTGCTAGCTTCCTTGCATCCTGCCCGGGTTCCCGGCCGTCGCACGGTAGCCGTCCTGTCGCCCGCCGGCGCTGCGCCGACGCCCGGAGGAGGATGGCCGGGCTCGCCCGGTCAGGATGTAAGGAATGCAGCAAGCCCGGGATGCGGCGACGGCGCCGCCCGGATCGAACGGACACCGAGGTCGAGATGAACGCGCTGACAGAGATCCAACCCGCATCGCAACTCGAGGACGAGGATGTCTACGACCTGATCGTCGATTGCCAGTACTTCATCGCCGAGATCATGGAGCGACGCCTGCCCAAGTCGGTCGAGCGGCAGGGCTCGTTGCTGCTCGGCCGTCTAAACGCGTCACTCGACTGGCAGACGGTGCACTGACCGCGGCCCGTGGCGCCGGGATTGCTTCCGGCACGCGGGTGTCGACGCGCGCGCGGCGCGAGCGACACTGCAGGCTTTAGCCTCGACTGCCATGCTCGAACTCAGACCGACCTGCGAACACTGCAACCGCGTCTTGCTGCCGGACTCGACCGCGGCGCGGATCTGCACCTTCGAGTGCACGTTCTGCGCGACCTGCGTCCAGGAAGTGCTTCTCGACGTGTGCCCGAACTGCGGCGGCGGCTTCGCGGCGCGGCCGATTCGGCCGCGCCACAACCTGCGCGGAGAAAACGACCTTGGCCATCACCCGGCGAGCACGACCGTGCGCCATCGGCCGGTCGACGTCGAGCGCCATCGCGCCTTCGCGGCGACCGTGCCCTGGGCGCCGCAAGATCGCTGATCAGGCGGGCTCGAGGACGTGGATCGCGCGGTTCGCCGTCCACTCCTTGACCTTGTTGCCGTAGGCCTTCATGTGCGGCGCGACGGCATGCGCCTGCAGCGCCTCCATGGAGGCCCACTTTTCGACGACGATGAAGGTATCGGCGCCGAACCGGGCGAGGCCCGGGGCTGCTGCGGCCGCATCGACGACCGCCTCGTAGCCGAGGCAGCCGTCTTCAGCGCGGACGGCCGCGACGTTGTCGCGATAGGCGGCGAGGATGCGGTCACGTAGGCCGGGCTTGGCGGTGATGATGGCGAGGACGTGGATCATCGAAGGGTCTCCATGGCGGGAAGACCGACTGTATCGGCGCGCCAGTGCGCACGCGCTTAGCGCGCGAGCAGCGCGCGTCGGGTTCGCTCGAAGCCGCCCCGGGTCTGCGGTTTGACAAACAGCGCGACCACCTGCGGGAAGCCGGCGCGGACGCGCTGCTCGAGCCGCGCGACGGCTGCCTCGATCTGGGGCGTGCGCAGCGCGTCCTCGAACTCGAGGCTGAGGGCGACGACGATCTGGTCGGGCGCGAGGTGGATCGTCAGGATGCCGTTGGCGCCGACCAGCCCCGGCTCGGCGCCGGCGAGTGTCTCGATCGCCGCGGCGATCGCCGGGTCGGCGCGCTCGCCAATGAGGAGCCCCTTGCTCTCGCGCGCTAGCAGCGCCGAGGTGGCGCCGAGGACGACGCCGATGACGATCGAGGCAACGCCGTCGATGACCGGCATGCGCAGCGCATCGGCGAGGAAGATGCCGGCGGCCGCGATGGCGATGCCGACCAGCGCGGCGCTGTCCTCGAAGAGGACGATGAAAGACGACGGGTCCTTGCTCCGGCGCACCGCTTCCCAGTAGCCGAGATCGCCCTTGGCGGCCCGAAAGGCGTGCTGCGAGATCCGCCATGAGATGCCCTCGAAGACGACCGACAGCGCGAGGACCGCGTAGTTGAGGGCGACATGCTCGACCGGCACCGGCGCCAGAACGCGGGCGATGCCCTCGTAGATCGAGATGCCCGCGCCGAGCGCGAACAGCAGCACAGCGACGATGAAGCTCCAGAAGTAGAGCTCGCGGCCGTAGCCGAGCGGGTGGATCTGATCGGGTGCGCGGCGCGAGCGGCGCAGGCCGTAGAGCAGCAGCACTTCGTTGACCGTGTCGACGAGCGAATGGATTCCTTCGCTCAGCATCGAGGAGCTTCCGCTGATCGCGGCGGCGAAGAACTTGGTGAGCGCGACCAGAAGGTTGCCGACGAGCGCGGCGTGGATCGAGACCGTCGAGGAGCTCGCTTTGGCCATGCTGTTCGATTCGACCGCGAATCGGCCTTGCGGGCAAGGCGGAGGCCCGCGCGCTTGACCGCGCGGCAGCGATGACGAGCGCTAACGAGCGCTGCGACGTAGCATGGGTAGAACGCTCGCCACGCGGCCTCGCGCAGGCGGGCGGCATAGACCATGATCCCCTCCGACCGCAGCACACCGAGCGTCGTCGCTGGCAGCGACGACGACGCGCCGATCTCCTATCTGCGGCGCGTACGCGAGTACTATCAGGCGCTCGGCTACGGGGCGCCGTATGAATGGGCACATCGCGCCGACGTGCCCTTCGTTCGCCCGCGCCGACCGTTGTCGGCGTGCCGCGTCGCGATCGTCACGACGGCGTCGCCGCGCTGCGCCGTGCGGGACGAGACGGGCGCCGCGATGACCTACAACGCGTCCGCGAAGTTCTTCGCCGTCTACTCGGGCGATGCGGGCGAAGCCGAGCCGTCCCTGCGCATCGACCACGTCGCGGTCGACTTCGCGCACACGACGGGCGCCGACCCAGGCACGTACTTCCCGCTCGCCGCGCTGCGCCGTGCGCGCGACGCCGGTCGCATCGGCGCGCTCGCGCCGCGCTTTCATGGCGTGCCGAGCCGCCGCAGCCAGCGCACGACGCTCGCGGTTGACGCGGCCGAGATCGTCGCGCGCTGCCGTGCCGACGGCGCCGATGCGGCGATCTTGGTGGCGAACTGCCCGGTCTGCCACCAGACGATGGCGCTTGTCGCCGGCGCGCTCGAGGCGCGCGGCATCGCCAGCGTCGTCATGGGTTGCGCCAAGGACATCGTCGAGCACGTCGGCGCGGCGCGCTTCGTTTTCTCCGACTTCCCCCTCGGCAACGCCGCCGGCGCGCCGAATGACCAGGCGTCGCAGGACCTGACGCTCGGTCTCGCCCTCGACCTGCTCGAAACGGCGACCGCGCCGCGCACGACCATGCGCTCGCCGCTGCGCTGGAGCGCGAGCGCGGCCTGGAAGTTGGACTACTGCAACGCCGATCGCCTGTCGCCTGAGGACATCGCGCGCCGCCGCGCCGACTTCGACCGTGCCAAGGCCGAGGTGAAGGCGCTGCGCGAGGAACGGCCGTGACCGCACGACGCTCGGCGACGGCGCGATGGACGCTGATGCTGTCGCTGATGGCGCCGCTCCCCGGCGCGGCCTTCGCGCGAACGCCGGCAGGCGGCGATCCGCTGCAGTCGCCCGATTGTCGGCACGCCGTGGCCGCGCTCGAAGCGCAGGAGGTCGCGGCGGCGCCGCCGCACGCAAGCGCTTCCGTCGACGCGCCTGGCGCGCGCGGCGCCGATTCACCCGGACCGCGCGTCGCCGCTGCGCGGCTCGATGCGTCGCGTCGTCAGGCGGCCAAGAGCTGCCTCGCCAGCCGTGCCGATCCGGCGCGGGCGCTGGTGCGCCCGCCGCCACTCGCCGTCGCGCCACTCGGCGTCGCCCCGTCCGGCACGAGCCGGCAACCCGCCGCCACGCGGGCCGGCCGAGCCACGCCGGCGCTCAACGTGCCATCGACCCCCGAGCGCCCTTACGCGATCACGTCCTGCGACGCAGGCGGCTGCTGGGCCAACGACGGCTCGCGCCTCCTTCGCGTCGGCCCGCACCTGTTCGGCCCGCGCGGTGCCTGCACGGTGCAGGGGTCGCTGGTGCAGTGCCCATGACCGGGTCCAGGTGCTCGGACTGCTGATCGCGCCAGTCGCCGGCTTCGGCAATCTGAACCATCTCTTCGTCGGCTTGCCGATGCGATCGGCATCACGGCGGTCGGCGTCGTCGGTGGTGGTCTTCAGCATCCCGGTCCAGGCGCTGACCTTGCGCCACGTCATCGCGCGGGTGCTGCCGGCAGCGACGGGTTGATCGCTAGGGGCGGCGCGCGCAAGGCCCAGAGCGAGGCGAACGCCACCGCGCCGATCGCCGCCGAGGCCCAGATCGCGCGCGCGCCCCAGTGGTCGAGCAGGATGCCGAACAGCCACGGCGCGAGCGCCTGCGCGATCCGCGCCGGCACCATCAGCCAGCCTTGACGCTGGCCGTAGCCGGCCGGCCCGAAGAGGACGAGCGGCAGCGTGCCCTTGGCGATCGTGAGGATGCCATTGCCCGCGCCGTGCAGCAACACGAACACCGCGGCGGCCGGGCCGCCGAAGACGCTCAGCGCGATCGCGCCGAGCGGATGCGTCAGCGCCGCCAGGCGGGCCGAGAGCATCGGATGGACGCGGCGCAGCCAGCCGAACTCGAGCAGCCGACCGGCAACCTGCGCCGGGCCGACGAGCGCGCCGACGCCGACCGCGACCGCAAGGGTCGCGCCGCTCGCCTGCAACAGGCGCGGCAGGTGCGCGGCCATCGCCGTGCTGATGAACCAGGTCGCGGCGAAGGCGATCGCGAGCAGCAGCGCGGCGCGCCGTGTCGATTGGCGGATGAACGGCGGCGGCGCCGACGTTCCCGCGGTTATCAGCGGCGCGGGCGCGGCGCGCGGCAGCGACAGGTTGAGCGGCAATCCGAGGACGAGATGCAGTGCCGCCCACGCAAGGCAGGCGCCGCGCCAGCCGACGTGCGTTTCGAGCAGTGCCGAGAGCGGCCAGCCGACCGTGCTCGCGAAGCCGGCGATCAGCGTGATGCCGGTGATCGCACCGCGCGAGCCCATGCCGTACAGCCGCACCAGCGCCGCGAAGGCCGCTTCGTAGAGGCCGCTGCCCATGCCGATACCGAGCACGGCCCAGGCGAGGAAAAGGCTCCACGGTCCCTGCGCGAAGGCGAGCGCGGCGAGTCCCGTTGCGAACACGAGGTTGGTGCCGGCGAGGACGACGCGCCCGCCCCAGCGATCGATCGCCCGCCCCGCGTGCGGGCCGAGCGCGGCGGAAACGAGCAGCGCGACCGAGAACGCCGCGAATACCGTCGGCGTCGCGACGCCGAGGTCGCGCGCCATCGGCGCCGCCAGCACTGCCGGCACGTAGTACGAGGACGCCCACGCGAGCGTCTGCGCAGTGCCGAGGGCGAGGACGGGAACGAGCTTGGCGTCGGCCATCGCACGGCGAGGATCGCGTCTACTTCGTGCCCAGCCCCATGCGCTTGCCGACCTCGGTGTAGACGCGCGTTCGCGTGCGCATGAACGCGTCCATGCCGTCGAGGCCGATGTTGACGAGCTCGAAGCCCGATTTTGCCGCGAGCTCCTTCATCTCGGCATCGGCGTTTAGCGTGGCGAACATGTCGGAGAGGCGGCGCCGCGCCTCGAGCGGCGTCGCCTTGGGAACGCCGACGCCGCGGAACGCGCCATCGACCCAGTCGACGCCGAGCTCCTTGAAGGTCGGCACGTCGGGCAGCAGCGGATGGCGCGTTTCCATGGCCACCGCTAGCGCGCGCACCTTGCCTTTGTTGGCGATCGCGAACGGCGTGTACGTCATCGCTCCGTCGATGTGGCCGCCGAGCACAGCGAGGGCGAGGTCGCCCGTGCCCTTGTACGGCACGTAGGTGGTCTTGACGCCGAAGTCGCGATCGAGCCGCTCGTGCGCGGCGTGATTGGCCGAGTTCAGGCCCGAGCCGCCGAGGTTGAGCTTGCCCGGATCGGCTTTGGCGGCCTTGATGAAATCGGCGAAAGTCTTGATCGCGCCGGACGCCGGGACGACGAGCAGGTCGGGCGTGTAGTGGTACCAGAAGACCGGCGTCACGTCCTCGGTCTTGTACGAGACGTTGCCCTCCATCGGCTGCAACACCATGTGCGGCAGGTTGATGCCGACGACGTTGAGGCCGTCGGCAGGGAGCGTGTTGGTCTGGCTCCAGAGCAGGGCGCCGCCGGCTCCGGCCTTGTACTGGATCACCGTGTCGATCGCGGGACACTTCTTCTTCAGCACCACCTGCTGGTGCCGCGCCGAGATATCGGATTCGCCGCCGGGCGGGAACGCCTGCCAGTACATGAGGTTGGAGGACGGGCAGGCAGCGCTCTGCGCGAACGCGGGCGAGGCGGTTAGCGCGCCGAGGGCGAGGGCGGCGGCGAATTGGATGCGGGCCATGCGGGTCTCCTTCGTGTGGCTGTAATCTACCTGCTCGCCTTCGCCGCTCCTCATGACGATCTCCCGATCCCTGCCTTGCTTCAAATCGATCTCGTACGCGAGCGCCGCGCCGGGCACGCGGCTGATCGTCCTCGGCGCCGTCCACGGCGACGAGACCTGCGGCACGCGCGCGATCGAGCGCGTTCTGGTCGAACTCGATGCCGGCGCCCTTCGCCAGACGTCGGGCAGGCTGACGTTCGTGCCGGTCACCAACCCGCTCGCCTACGCCAAGCGCCGGCGCGCCGGCGACCGCAACCTGAACCGCAAGCTCCAGCCGACCGCCGCGCCGCGCGAGTTCGAGGACCACGTCGCCAACTGGCTTTGCCCGCTGCTTGCCGTGCACGAGGTGCTGCTCGACCTGCACTCATTCCGCACCCCCGGCGTGCCGTTCGTCTTCATCGGCCCGCCCGACAACGCCGGCCCGCTCGAGCCCTTCGCGCACGCCGCGCGCGAGGAAGCGCTGGCGCTGCGCCTCGGCGTCGACCGCATCGTCGACGGCTGGCTCGCGACCTACGCAGCGGGGATCGCGCGCCGGCGCGAAATCGCCGCCTCGTGGCCCGATGCGGCGCTCGACCTTGACCCTGCCTACGGCATCGGCACGACCGAATACATGCGCTCGGTGGGCGGCGCCGCCGTCACGCTCGAGTGCGGCCAGCACGACGACCCGCATGCGGTCGACGTCGCCTACGCTGCGATCGTCGCGACGCTCGCGCACCTGCGCCTTATCGACGGCGCCGATCCGCCGCCGGCGGCGCGCATCGAGTCGCTCGGCCTGTGCGAGGTCATCGACAAGGGAAACCGCGCCGACGCGTTTGCGAAAAGCTGGAAGAGCTTCGACCGGGTCGCCGCCGGCGATCGCATCGGCACGCGCGCCGACGGCGCGGCGATCGTCGCGCCGTTCGACGGCGTGATCGTCTTTCCGAACCCGGGTGCCGAGGTCGGGCAGGAGTGGTTCTATCTGGCGCGCGAGAGCGCGCGCTGCGGCGCGACGAAGGGCGAGCGCTCCCGGTCGGCGAGCGGCGCCGCCGGGTCGCCGTAGATCACGATCGCCTCGTTCGACATGCCGACATGATCCGCATCGGCGTCCACGTCGCGGGACCAAGATCGAGGCGATCGCCATCGATCCGGCCGGCGTCGAGATGGCGAGTCGCCACGTCACCTCGCCCGCGCATGACTGCGCGGCGATGGTCGAGGCCGTGCGCGCCTTCGTCGCGGCGCTCGAGGGGCGAGCTCTGCGCGCGCGCCGGGTCGGCGTCGGCACTCCCGGGTCGATCCCGGCCGCGACGGGCTGCATCAAGAACGCGAATTCGGCGCAGCTGAACGGCCGCCTCTTCGCCGGGGACCTGGCGCGCCACCAGGCCCGCTTCGAAGCGGGCCTCGCGAGCGCGCTCGCCAGCGTGGTCAACATGCTCGATTCGGACGTGATCGTTCTCGGCGGCGGCCTGTCGAACATCGCTTCGACTACGACGCCCTCGCCGAGCTGCTGCCGGCGCGCAGGTCTCGGATCGCCTCGCGACGGGCGTCGTCCGCAACCGGCGGCGATTCGTCGGGGGTGCGCGGCGCGGCTTGTTTTAGGCGCCGTGAGCTACTAGCGGTCGACCAAAACCTCGAATCCGCCGTAGATCAGGCGCTTGCCGTCGAACGGCATCGGGTCGGCATCGGGCTGCAGGCGAGGGTCGGCCATCACCTTGACCATGCCGCCTTCGTGCAGCGCGCGCGACGGCCAGACGATCCACGACAAGCCGACGGTCTCCTCGGGCTGGCGCCTCGCGGTGGGCCGTGGGGACGGCGGCGACGAATCCATCGATGCAGTCCACTAGACAGAATGGCTTCGTGATTGTGAATTCGGGCGGTCCGTCCCCTGCGACGCCGTAGGTTGCGCGCCGGGGGCGTGCCGAGCTACACCAATGCACCGGACCGATAGGCGGTCAGGTCGTTGCGAATTCACGAGGAGACG
>JBBRFW010000009.1:0-61679 GCA_038241255.1 Burkholderiales bacterium
GGAGCCGATCTGCTTCATGCGCTTCTTGCCGGCCTTCTGTTTCTCGAGCAGCTTCTTCTTGCGCGTGATGTCGCCGCCGTAGCACTTGGCGATCACGTTCTTGCGCAGCGCTTTGATTGTCTCACGCGCGATGATGTTGGCGCCGATGGCGGCCTGCACGGCGACGTCGTACATCTGCCTGGAAATGAGCTCGCGCATCTTCGAGACGACCGCCCGGGCGCGGAACTGGCTCTGGCCGCGGTGGACGATGATCGAGAGGGCATCGACCTTCTCGCCATTCAGGAGGATGTCGACCTTGACGACGTCGGCCGCGCGGTATTCCTTGAACGCGTAGTCCATCGACGCGTAGCCGCGCGATACGCTCTTCAGCTTGTCGAAGAAGTCGAGAACGATCTCGGCGAGCGGCATCTCGTAGGTGAGGAGCACCTGGCGCCCGTGGTAGGCCATGTTCTTCTGCTCGCCGCGCTTCAGGTTGGCAAGCGTCATCACCGGGCCGACGTACTCCTGCGGCATGTAGAGCTGGACGGTGACGATCGGCTCCCGGATCTCGGCGACCCGGCCGAGATCGGGCATCTTCGACGGGTTCTCGATCTTGATCAGCTCGCCGCTGTTGAGCTGCACCTCGTACACCACCGAGGGCGCCGTCGTGATCAGGTCCTGGTCGAATTCCCGCTCGAGGCGCTCCTGGACAATCTCCATGTGGAGCAGGCCGAGAAAGCCGCAGCGAAAGCCGAAGCCGAGCGCCTGGCTGACCTCGGGCTCGTAGCGCAGCGACGAGTCGTTGAGCTTGAGCTTCTCGAGAGCGTCGCGCAGCTGGTCGTACTCGCTCGCCTCGGTCGGGTAGAGGCCGGCGAACACCTGCGGCTGGATCTCCTTGAAACCGGGCAGCGGCTCGGTCGCGGCGCCGGCGTTGTTCGGCAGCTTCTTCTCGAGCGTGATCGTGTCGCCCACCTTGGCGGCCTGCAGCTCCTTGATGCCGGCGATGAGGAAGCCGACTTCGCCGGCGGCGAGCCGCTCGCGCGCGACCGAGTTCGGCGTGAACACGCCCAGCTGGTCGGCGCCGTAGACGGCATCGCTCGCCATCAGGCGGATCCGCTCGCCCCGGAGCAGCTGCCCGTCGACGACGCGGATCAGCATGACGACGCCGACGTAGTTGTCGAACCACGAGTCGATGATCATGGCGCGCAGCGGGCCGTTCGGGTTGCCACGCGGCGGCGGCATCCGGTAGACCACCGCCTCGAGGATCTCGTCGATGCCCTCGCCCGTCTTCGCGCTGCACGGGATCGCGTTGTCGGCGTCGATGCCGATCACGTCCTCGATCTCGGCGCGTGCCCGATCGGGGTCAGCCTGAGGCAGGTCCATCTTGTTGAGGACGGGGACAACCTCGACGCCGAGGTCGAGTGCGGTGTAGCAGTTCGCGACGGTCTGGGCCTCCACCCCCTGGCTGGCATCGACGACCAGGAGCGCCCCTTCGCAGGCGGAGAGTGAACGGCTGACCTCGTACGAGAAGTCGACGTGCCCCGGCGTGTCGATGAGGTTGAGCTGGTAAGTGCGACCGTCGCGGGCGGTGTATTGCAGCGCCGCGGTCTGCGCCTTGATGGTGATGCCGCGCTCGCGCTCGATGTCCATCGAGTCGAGCACCTGCGCTTCCATTTCGCGGTCGGAGAGCCCGCCGCAACGCTGGATCAGGCGATCGGCGAGAGTCGATTTGCCATGGTCGATGTGGGCGATGATCGAAAAATTGCGGATCTGATCCATTGCTCACAGCGGACGCGAGAGGCAAAAAAAAGGCACGTCGAACGAATGACGCGCCTTCCAACAAAACGTATGGCAACTGCTTGTTGGGTCTTCATTGTAGTCAAAACACCCCCCGCGCAAGCCGCGCCAAGGCTTGATTTCTCCACGTTGCAGCGCGCCAACAGGAAATTCCATCCACAGTTTATCCACAAATGGCTGTGGACGCCCTGGGGGCAATTTTCAGGCAGCGACCGGCTCCGTCCGCGGCGCCCTGAAACCGCTAATAGAAGCAGTCGACGCGACCAGGACAAGAGCCGTCGCGGGGCTCGCACTGACGCGCTCGTAAGTCAGTGTGTGCTAACAAACTCAAGGCCGCGACGGACGAACGATGACGAACCGCGCGACCTCGCCCTGGCGGATCAGCAGCGTCACCGGTTTGGCCTTGTCGACCTTGGCCACCTGGGTTTCGAACTGCTTGGCGCCAGTCACCTCGACGTTGTTGACGCTCAGGATCACGTCGTTCTCGTGGATGCCGGCGCGCGCTGCGGCGCCTTCGACGGTGTCGACCTTGACGCCGTTCTTGACCTTGAGCTCGCGCTTTTGCGCGTCCGTGAGGTCGGAGACGGCGACACCAATGCTGCTGACCGTCGCCGGCTTGGCATTGTCGCGATCGTCCGGCTTGCGCGCGGCGACGGGCTCGGGCTCGAACTCGGCCACGACCACGCTCAGGTCGCGCGTGCTGCCGCGCCGGAACACCTGCAGCGCGGCCTTCGTTCCCGGTTTGATGCTGCCGACGATCCGGGGCAGCTCGACGGAGCTCTCGACCGGGCGGCCATCGACCTTGGTGATCACGTCGCCGGGCTCGACGCCGGCCTTTTCGGCGGGGCCGCCCGCTTCCACCGACTGGACCAGGGCCCCGACGGGCTTGCCGAGGCCGATCGATTCGGCCACCTCGCGCGTAAGCCGCGCGATGACGACGCCGATCCGGCCGCGGACGACGCGCCCGCCGACCCGGAGCTGTTCCGAGACGCGCGTCGCCTCGTCGATGGGAATGGCGAACGAGATGCCCATGTAGCCACCCGAGCGGCTGTAGATCTGCGAGTTGATGCCGACGACCTCGCCGCGCATGTTGATGAGCGGGCCGCCGGAGTTTCCCGGGTTGATCGCGACGTCGGTCTGGATCAGCGGCAGCAGGTCGCCGGTGTCGCGCGACTTGGCACTGACGATGCCCGCCGTCACGGTGCTTTCCAGGCCGAAGGGCGAGCCGATGGCGATCACCCACTCGCCGACCTTGAGCTTCGAGACGTCGCCGATCCGAACCGTGGGCAGCCCGCTCGCCTCGATCTTCACGAGGGCGACGTCGGATCGCTTGTCGACGCCGATCGTCTTCGCCTTGAACTCGCGCTTGTCGGTTAGGGTGACGATTACCTCCTCGGCACCCTCGACGACGTGGGCGTTGGTGAGGACGTAGCCGTCGGCGCTGAAGATGAACCCGGAGCCGACGCCGCGCTGCTGCTGCTCGCCGTCGGGCTGCTGCGGATTGCGCGGGTTGGGTCGATTCGGCTGGCCCGGCACCCCGAAGAAGCGCCGGAACAGCTCGGCCATCTCGTCGTCCTGCTCGTTGCCGGAACCGCCCCGCGCGATGCGGGCTCGCTCGGTGGTGCGGATGTTGACGACCGCGGGGCCGACCTTTTCCACCAACTCGGTGAAATCGGGCAGGCCTTGCGCGCGGACCGTAGGCGGCGCGGCGGAGAGCAGGCCGAAGGACAGCGCGAGCGCGGCGAACGCGAGGCGATACGCAGGCGGGCGGGGCGAGTCAAGCAAGATCGACATGGCGTGGGGTCCGTCGGGACGAGAGGAGGGTGAAGAGGGCGAAGCCGCGCAGATGTGAAAGCCTAGGGCTTTCGGCGCTCCAGCGCTGCGGCGAACATTCTGAGCGTCGCCGGCGGCGTGTCGCCGACGATCGTCACCCACCAGTCGCCCTGGCGCTGCGCGAGCGTCGACGTCGCCCCCATGGCGGCGAACATCGGCTTGGGATGTCGCTCGGCGCGAAACGGCTCGATGAAGACCGACACGTAGGTCAGGCCGTCCGAGTAGATGCTCTGGATCACCGGCGGCGCGCTGGCCGCGCCCGGGGCGTCCCCCGGCGCCTCGATCTGGCGGCTGACGCAACTCACTTGCCGAAAGCCAGGCGCCAGCTGGCGCATCGTCCAACCTTCGGCCTCGAGGCGGGTCGGCGTGAGCACGGGCCGGACGACGCGATATCCGTCGAGCCTTCGCATCGAGCTCAACACTGTGTCAGGCTGCGGCCGGATGCCGATCACCACCTCGGAGAACGCGGACGTCTCGAGGATCTCGCCGCGCTCGCCGACGACCTCGGCGCGCAGCAACAGACCCGAGGCCCGATCGGCCCACAGGCGGTAGCCATAGCGCAGACCGTCGCGGGCGCGGATCGCGAGCACGTCGGCCTCGTGGCCAGCGACGCGATCGCTGGCCTCGGCCCGGACCTCGTACTGATCGGCGATCCCGTCGTCGCCGGCCTGCAGCAGCGCCGGAAACGAGCTGAGCATCCCGCGCTGCTCGATCATCGCCACGTGGCTGACGGGCCAGACGGTGTGGACCACGTCGTTGTGGCGATAGACCTGTCGCTGGCGGCCGTCGAGTGATTCGATCCTTTCGTACTGGTTCGAGCCCTCGCAGAAATGAGCGATGCGCGCACTGGCGACGTTGCCGCCGCCGCTGACCACGAATGTTCCCTGGAAGTTGCGCCGGCTCGCCGCGTCGTGGATGCGCAGCAGCCAGGCGCGCATCTCGGTCGGCGGCGCGGTTGCGGCGGGCCCCGTCGTCTGCCCGCACGCCGGCGCGGCATGGGCGAGGCCGGCCCAGGCGAACGTCAGAAGAGCGGCGACGCGCAGGAACACGGCTCGGGCGATCTCAGCGCGACGCCGACCCGACGGTCGCACCGCGCAGGAACGCCGAAGGCACGCCCAGGGCGGACGAACCAGCGAACTGCTTGTGAGCCTCGAGGTAGCGATCGAGCTGGGCGTCGCGGATCACCTTGTTGTCCGCGACGATCGCGATCGGCGGTGCCGCGAGCTCCGCGACGGCCACAGGCGCGGCGGCCGAGTTCCCGGCCGCGGCCGGGGCGCCAGATTCGGCGATGGCAACCGCGGGCGACGACGACTCGCTCGGCCGGAGTAGCGCGAACGTTCCCGCGACCAGCAAGGCGCCTGCGGCGACAGCACCGGCCGCCGCCCAGCGGGTCGGGCGCACTCTGGGCTGAGAAACGGCTCGCGCCGGCGCGAGCACCACCGGCTCCCGCTGCAAGCGAATGCGCACCGCCTCCACCATCCGGCGATCGCCGCGCGGGTCGGCGGCAAGGTCGTCGGAGCGCAGCACGTCACCGATCAGGTGCCAAGCGTGCCAGTCGGCCCGGAGCCCGGGATCGCCGCTCCAGGCAGAACAGGTTGCCGCCGAATCGCGCGAATCGAGTTCGCCATCGGCAAATGCCGACAGGCGCTCTCTGGCGAACCCATCGTCTTCGAAACCGCCGATCTCCATCCTATTTCTCCGCATTTATCACTAACACGCTGCCTCCGGTCACCATCGGTCGCCCTCCCGGGTGTCGAGCAAGGGCCGCAACCGGGCAGCAATGGCTTCGCGCGCCCTGAAGATCCGCGACCGGACGGTTCCGATCGGGCAGTTCATCAGCTCGGCGATTTCCTCGTACGTGAGGCCTTCGATCTCACGCAGCGTGATCGCCTGCCTCAGATCTTCCGACAGCGCCTCGACGGCAAAGTTCACCGCCGCCGCGATTTGCTTGCTAGCCAGCACGGCGTCCGGGGTCGCGGCGTCGCTCGGCTCGTTCTCGATGCGGGGATTGTCGTCCTCATCGTCGCGGCTCGCGCGCGCCGACTCGGTGACGAGCGGATCGCGCTTGAGTTCCATCAGCGCCTTCTTGGCGGTATTGACCGCGATCCGGTAGAGCCACGTGTAGAACGCGCTGTCGCCGCGAAACTGCGGCAGCGCCCGGTAAGCGCGGATGAACGTTTCCTGAGCGATGTCGGGCACGAGATCGACGTCGCGGACCATGCGGCCGATCAGCCTTTCGATCCGGCGCTGGTACTTGACCACCAGCATCTCGAAAGCCTTGACGTCGCCTTGCTTGACCCGCTCGACGAGCGGCGCGTCGGCGTCGGGAGCGTTCATTCAGGGGCGGGGTGGGGGCGCCGCAGGGAAGCTGCGGCGATCAGCGGCGGCGAATATACCGCGCCTCTCAGCGCATGCCGTTCACGTTCGAGGCCGCGGCGCTGCACGGGCGGCCAGAGGCTCGCGCGGCGGCGGTCGCCGATGCAAAGCAGAAAAAAGCCGTCGCCGACGAGCGCCACCGCGAGGGCACCCGAGCGGATCGCGCCGGTGTCGGGCGAGGACGTCCACCCGCCTTCCCGGCAGGCAAGAACCCCGCTGCGGACGCGAACGAGCGACACGGCGACGGCGATCGTCATCCGCCCGAGCATCGCGGCCAGGGCGATCGCGAGAAGCGTGGCGGCGAGCGACTGCGCGTCGAAGCTCGCTGCCGCCCAGGCGGCGCGACGGCAAGCGCCGGCGCAGCGACGGCCCAGACCGCCACCCGCCGCACGCCGAAGCGGCGAAGCGGCGAAGGCTCGCCTCGAAGTCCACGCGGTCGCGACCTCGCCCCGACAGGCGCTCAGGCCCGCTTGAAGACGAGGGTACCGTTGGTGCCGCCGAATCCGAAGTTGTTCTTGACCGCGTGCTCGATCCTCATCGGCCGCGCCTCGTTGGCGCAGTAGTCGAGGTCGCACTCCGGGTCGGGGTTGAAAATGTTGATCGTCGGCGGCGAGATCTGGTCGCGCAAGGCCATCACCGTGAACACCGACTCGATCCCGCCGGCGCCGCCGAGAAGGTGGCCGGTCATCGACTTGGTCGAATTGACGACCAGCTTCTTGGCGTGATCGCCGAACGCCAGCTTGATGGCGTTGGTCTCGTTGACGTCGCCGAGCGGCGTCGAGGTACCGTGCGCGTTCAGATACTGAACCCGATCGGCGTTGAGCGCGGCCGAGCGGAGCGCCGCCTGCATCGAGCGTTTTGGGCCTTCGACGTTGGGCGCCGTCATGTGGAAAGCATCGGCGCCCATGCCGAAGCCGATCAGCTCGGCATACACCTTGGCACCGCGCCGCTTCGCATGCTCGTACTCCTCGAGCACCAGGACGCCGGCGCCTTCGCCGAGGACGAAGCCGTCGCGGTCCCTGTCCCACGGTCGCGACGCCGTGGCGGGGTCGTCGTTGCGGGTCGAGAGCGCCCGCGCCGCCGCAAAGCCGCCGATGCCGAGCGGCGATACGGTCGCCTCGGCGACGCCGGCGATAATCACGTCGGCGTCGCCGTGCTCGATCATGCGGCCGGCCATGCCGATCGAATGCAGGCCGGTCGTGCAGGCCGTGACGATCGCCAGATTGGGGCCCTGGAAACCGAACATGATCGAGACGTGGCCCGAGATCATGTTGATGATCGACGCCGGCACGAAGAACGGTGTGATCCGGCGCGGGCCTCGCTTCTCGAGTTCGGCCTTGGTGTCCTCGATCAGCGGCAGGCCGCCGATGCCCGATCCGATCAGGCAGCCGATGCGCTGCGCTTCCTCGGCGCCGAGCTCGTCATTGGTGGGCAGGCCGGCGTCACGCACCGCCTGGATCGAGGCCGCGAGGCCGTAGTGGATGAACGCGTCCATGTGGCGCGCGTCCTTGGCCGGGAAATAGTCCTCGACCTGGAACCCCTTGACCTCGCCGGCAAAGCGGCAGGCGAAGCTCGAGGCGTCGAACTTGGTGATATCGGCGATGCCCGAACGGCCCGCCAGCAGGTTCTTCCAACCCTCGGCAACGCTGTTGCCGACCGGGCTGATCAGGCCGAGGCCGGTGACGACGACACGGCGCGAGTTCATCGAGACGAAAGCGAAGCGATCGCTCAGGCCGCCTTCTGGTGCTTGGACGCGTAGTCGATCGCAAGCTGGACGGTGGTGATCTTCTCCGCCTCTTCGTCGGGAATCTCGATCCCGAACTCGTCCTCGAGCGCCATCACGAGCTCGACCGTGTCGAGCGAGTCGGCGCCCAGGTCGGCGACGAACGCCTTTTCGTTGGTCACGTCGGCCTCTGGAACACCGAGTTGCTCGGCGATGATCTTCTTGACTCGTGCTTCTATGTCGCTCATGACTCCTCCGGGAGCTTTGTGAAAAAGTAGACGCAGATTCTAAAGGGCGGCTGTCGATCCGCTTGCCTGCGCGGGCGGTCGCTCAGGACATCAACATGCCGCCGTTGACGTGCAATTCGGCGCCCGTGATGTAGGACGCTTCCGGTGAGGCGAGAAAAGCGACGGCCGCCGCCACCTCGCTCGCCTGGCCGAGCCGGCCGAGGGGGATCTGCGCCAGTAGCGCCGCCGACTGCGCTTCGGCAAGCGAGCGCGTCATGTCGGTCTCGATGAAGCCCGGGGCCACGCAGTTGACCGTGATGCCGCGGCTGCCGACCTCGCGCGCCAGCGATCTCGTCATGCCGGCGACGCCGGCCTTGGCGGCAGCGTAGTTCGCCTGGCCGGCGTTGCCGCTGGTGCCCACTACCGAGGTGATGCTGACGATCCTGCCGTAACGCTGCTTCATCATCGGCCTGAGCGCAGCCCGGCTGGCGCGAAAGACCGCGGTAAGGTTGGTCGCGAGCACGGCGTTCCAGTCGTCGTCCTTCATCCGCATCGACAGCATGTCGCGCGTGATGCCGGCGTTGTTGACGAGCACGTGCAGCGCGCCGCTGTCGCGCACGATCGCGTCGATCGCCGCGCCGAGAGCGTCGCCGTCGGTCACGTCGAGGACGATGCCGCGGCTGCCCGCGCTGCCGGCGAGCGCCTCGCCGACGGCGGTCGCGCCCGCCCCGGTTGTCGCCGTGCCGACGACGCGAAATCCTTTGGCCGCCAGCGCAAGCGCGATCGCCCGGCCGATGCCGCGTGATGCGCCGGTGACCAAAGCCACCTGGCCGGGCTCGGCGGTCGGATCGCTCATCGGAGCAGTGCCGCGGCATCGGCGAGCGACGCGGGGTCGAAGACGGCAGCCGAGACCGCGTCCGGCGCGATCCGTTTGACCATTCCGGCGAGAACGCGGCCCGGACCGCACTCGAAGATGTGGGTGACGCCACGGGCGCGGATCGCCTGAATCGTCTCGGCCCAGCGGACGGCGCCGAACGCCTGGCGATAGAGCGCGTCGCGGATCGCCGCCGGCTCGCTCTCGCTCCGTACGTCGATGTTGTCGATCACCGGGATGAAGGGTGCGTCGATGGGCGTCGTCGCGAGACGCTCGCGCAGGCGCTCGGCGGCGGGCCGCATCAGCGCGGAGTGGAACGGCGCCGACACCGCGAGCGGCAGCGCGCGCTTGGCGCCCGCTGCCTTGAGCAGCTCGCAGGCGCGGTCGACCGCCGCCTTCGTGCCGGCGATGACAGTCTGCTTCGGGTCGTTGAAGTTGGCCGACTGGACGATCTCGCCGATCTGCCGCGCCGCCTCTTCGCATCCCGCGCTGACGGCCGCGGCATCGAGGCCGAGGATCGCCGCCATCGCCCCGGTGCCGACCGGTACCGCTTCCTGCATCGCCTGGGCGCGAAAGCGGACGAGCGGCAGCACGTTGGCGAAATCGATCGCGCCGGCGACCACGAGCGCGCTGTATTCGCCGAGCGAATGCCCTGCCACCACCTCGGGCGCTGCGCGCGTCTCGGCGAGCCAGGCGCGATAGCAGGCGATGCCCGCGGTCAGCATCACCGGCTGCGTATTGGTGGTGAGATCAAGCTGCTCCTTCGGCCCCTCGCGGATGAGGCGGCCGATGTCGAGGTCGAGCGCGCTGGACGCTTCCTCGAGCGTCTGGCGCACCGCCGGGTGGTCGCCCCATGCGTCGAGCATGCCGACGGACTGCGAGCCCTGGCCGGGGAAGACGAAAGCGAAAGACGTCATCGTGGCGGCGAGGTCAGTAGTCGAGCAGCGCCGCGCCCCACGTGAAGCCGCCGCCCACGCCTTCGAGCATCACCGTGTCGCCGCGCTTGATCGTTCCGGCGCGAACCGACTCGTCGAGCGCGAGCGGGATCGACGCGGCCGAGGTGTTGCCGTGCCGGTCGACGACCGCGATCAGCTTGCCGGGCGCGAGCTTCAACTTCCTGGCCGTGCTCTGCATGATGCGGATGTTGGCCTGGTGCGGAATCAGCCAGTCGATGTCGGCGGCGGTCCGTCCCGCCTTCTCGAGGACCGATCGGGCCACGCTCTCCAGCACGCCGACCGCCAGCTTGAAGACCGCGGGGCCGTCCATCTTCAGGAGCGGGTCGCCGAGGATGCCTCCGCCCGAGACGTGGCCCGGAACGCACAGGATGTCGACGTAGCGGCCGTCCGCATGCAACTCGGTGGCGAGGATGCCGGGTGTCTCGCTTGCCTCGAGGACGACGGCGCCGGCGCCGTCGCCGAAGAGGACGCAGGTGGTGCGGTCCTTGAAGTCGAGGATGCGCGAGAAGACTTCCGCGCCGACCACCAGCGCCTTCTTCGCCGCGCCCGTCCTGATCATCGAATCGGCGACCGCCAGCGCGTAGACGAAGCCCGAGCAGACCGCCTGCACGTCGAACGCTGCGCAGCCAATGATGCCGAGCTTGGCCTGCAGGATGCACGCCGCCGAGGGAAACACCATGTCCGGCGTCGACGTCGCGACGATGACCAGGTCGATCGCGCCGGGGTTGCAGTCGGCGGCCTCGAGGGCTCGGCGGGAAGCAATCAGCGCCAGATCGCTGCTCGCAACGTCGGCGGCGGCGAAGTGGCGGAAGCGGATGCCGGTGCGCTCGACGATCCACTCGTCCGAGGTCTCGATGCCGTCCTTGGCGAGACGCGCGGCGAGGTCGGCGTTGCTGACGCGATCGGGCGGCAAGTAGCTGCCGGTGCCGCTGATGCGCGAATAGCGAGGGGTCGTCATGCGGAGTGAATCGAGCCGAACGCGGTGGTGTCGCCGAAGGCGGTAACGTCCTTGGCCGGCGCCGCCGCGGGCATGGCGGCAAGCGTGGCGCGGATGCGATGCTCGACGCGATCGAGCAGGCCGTTTCGCGCCGCATCATAGGCGCGGTTGAGCGCCTGCTCGAAGGCGAACGCATCGGCCGAGCCGTGGCTCTTGAAGACCAGGCCGCGCAGGCCGAGCAGGGCGGCGCCGTTGTAGCGGCGCGGGTCGACCCGGCGCTTGAAGCGGTTCAGCACCGGCAGCGCGGCGAGCGCGGCGAGCCTCGTCAGCGGCGTACGCCTGAATTCCTGCTTAATGAAGGTCGTCAGCATCGAGGCGAGGCCCTCGGCCGTCTTCAGCATGACGTTGCCGACGAAGCCGTCGCAGACGACGAGATCGGTCGTTCCCTTGAAAATGTCGGTCGCCTCGACGTTGCCATGGAAGTTGACGAAGCCGGCGGTCGCGGCCTCGCGCAGCAACTCGCCAGCGGCCTTGATCGCCTCGCCGCCCTTGATCGCTTCCTCGCCGATGTTGAGCAAGCCGACAGTCGGCTCTTCCTTGCCCCAGACGGCGGCGACGAGCGCGCTGCCCATGACCGCGAACTGGAGCAGATGCTCGGCCGTGCAGTCGACGTTGGCGCCGAGGTCGAGCACGGTAGTGAAGCCGTCGCGCTCGTTCGGCATGACGGTGGCGATCGCCGGCCTGTCGATGCCGTCGACCGTCTTCAGCACGTAGCGCGAAACCGCCATGAGGGCGCCGGTGTTGCCCGCCGAGACGCACGCCTGGGCGAGCGAGGCGCGGTCGGCGTGCGGCTTGACCTGGCTCACGGCGACGCGCAGCGACGAGTCCTTCTTGCGCCGCAGCGCGGTCTCGACCGAGTCGGTCATCTCGACGACTTCGCTGGCCGCGATGCGCGTGCAGCGCGGCCAGCCCGCCGCAGC
Organism: Burkholderiales bacterium; assembly: GCA_038241255.1. Lineage (GTDB taxonomy): Bacteria > Pseudomonadota > Gammaproteobacteria > Burkholderiales > Burkholderiaceae_C > Schlegelella_A. The sequence continues at coordinate 11,683 of JBBRFW010000009.1, forward strand.
GGCGATCGCCTCCTCGCGGCCGACGAGGATGAGTTCGGCGTCGGGATGCGCGGCGAGGAAGGCGCGGCAGGCCGGCAGCGTCACGGTCGGGCCGTGATCACCCCCCATCAAATCGACGGCGAGACGGACCGAGGATAGGGCGGAATCGGCCGCCATGGGGACGGGCGTGACGGTCGGATCGGGCTCGGCCGCGCTCACGCCGAAGGCTCGACCCCGGTTCGCGGTCAGGCTTCGGCTTTGGTCTTCAGCACTTTTCGGCCGCGGTAGAAACCGGTCGCGCTGACGTGGTGGCGCAGGTGCGTCTCGCCAGTCGTGGGCTCGATGGCGAGGCCCGGCTTGGCGAGCGCCTGGTGAGCGCGGTGCATGCCGCGCTTCGAAGGCGACTTCTTGTTCTGTTGAACGGCCATGGAATTCTCCTGATACCCGCGCTGCGGGCGGCGCGACCAGGGGCTCCGGCAGGGGGCCGGGCAGTCGTGCAAAAGCCGGGCATTGTAGCAGCGGGGGCCGCCGCGCCCGTTGCTCAGTTCGGCCGCGGCCCGCGCTTCAGCGCGGCCAGCGCCGCGAACGGGTTGTCCGCGGGATCGACCGCCGGATCGTCCTCGACGTAGGCGCGCGGCAGCGGCTCGGGGCAATGGGCATGGCGCGGCACCAGGGGCAACGCCAGGAGGAGTTCGTCCTCGATCAGCTCGCGCAGGTCGAGCGCGGGCGTCAGAGCGAGCACGTCGTCGTCGGACTCCGGGTCGAGCGCGGCTGCGGCATCCTCGCCGTCGACGAAGAAGATGCGGCGCTCCGCGTGCAACGGCAGTCGCATCGGCTGCAGGCAGCGCTGACATTCGAGCGTCACTTCGGTGTCGGCGCCGATCGAGAGCGAAGGCTGTGCACCGGCACCGATCAGGACGCGGCGCGCGCCGCGCGCGCGCCAGGCGATCGGCGGCCGCGGCGTGCCGTCCTCCGGCGCCAGCGTCGCGGCGAGCAATCGCGGCAGCCGATCGGCTGGCCACTCGCCGGCGAGTTCGCCGCCGCTGCCGGCAAACGCGGCGACGTCGAGTCGGCGCGGGTCAAGCTCGCGTGAGGAAGAAGCCATCAAACCAGTTTAGGGCGCGCGTCAAGCACCCGTCGCAGCGATGGAAAATGCGCCATGCCCGCTCGCCGACTCGTCCTGGCCTCGACCTCGCCGTATCGGCGCGAGCTGCTGGTGCGCCTGCGCCTGCCCTTCGACGTCGAATCGCCCGGCGTCGACGAGCGGGCCGGCGCCGGCGAAGCACCGGCGCCGATGGCGTGCCGCGTGGCGCTCGCCAAGGCCGAGGCGGTCGCAGCGCGCCACCCCCACGCCATCGTCATCGGCTCGGACCAGGTCGCCGAGCTGGACGGACGATCGCTCGGCAAGCCGGGCGATCACGCGCGAGCGACGGCGCAACTGCGGACGATGAGGGGCCGGGTCGTCGTGTTCCACACCGCGGTCGCCGTCGTCTGCCGCGCGATCGGTTTTGCGGAATCGGCGCGGGTGCCGGTGACGGTCCACATGCGCGACCTGAGCGACGCTGAGATCGAGCGGTACCTGCGCGCCGAGGCGCCCTACGACTGCGCCGGCAGCGCCAAGGTCGAGACGCTCGGAATCGCGCTCGTCGACAGCGTCTTCTCGGACGACCCCACCGCGCTGATCGGCCTGCCGCTGATAGCAACATGCGCGCTGCTGCGCCGCGCGGGCATCGACCCCCTCGGCGAGCCTGTCGCCAACGGCAGCTCGTGACGGCCAAAGGCGCGCTCTACCTCATGCCGAACGGCCTGGATGTCGGCACGTCCGACGTCGGCGCGGACATCGGCGATCGCCTGCCCCTCGGCACGCTGCGCGTCGCGGCGCGCCTCGGCCACTGGGTGTGCGAGAACGCCAAGACGACGCGCGCCTTTCTCAAGCGCGTCGACGCCGTCTGCGCGCTCGCGCGGCCGCTGCAGCAGATCGCGATCGTCGAATTGCCGCGACCGCCGAAGGGTCGTGCCGACGCGTCCGCCTTCGAGGGCGAGCGACTGCTCGGCCCGGCACTCGCCGGCAGCGACCTCGGCCTGATCTCCGAAGCCGGTTTGCCCGCAGTCGCCGACCCGGGCGCACGCCTGGTCGCGGCGGCGCACGCGTCGGGCCTTCACGTCGTCGCCCTGCCCGGCGCGAGCGCGATCACGCTCGCCGTCGCCGCGAGCGGCCTTAACGGGCAGAGCTTCGCCTTCGTCGGCTATCTGCCGGTCGAGGCCGAGGCGCGCAACGCGCGCATCCAGGAGCTCGAGGCGACATCGCGGCGCCTCGCGCAGACGCAGGTCATGATCGAGACGCCGTATCGCAACCCGACGTTGCTCGCCGCCCTGATCGCCCAGCTGCAACCAGCGACCGTGCTGTCGGTGAGCGTCGGCCTGACGCTCGCCGGCGAGTCGACGCGGAGCGAATCGGTCGAGCGCTGGAGGAAGGGCAGCGCCGCCATTCCCGCCGGCGTCCCCGCGGTGTTCTCCCTGCTTGCGCGCTGACGCGCCTCAGCTGTCGGCGGTTTCGGTGACCTTGCCGACGCCGCCGAAGAGCGCAGCCAGCTTCTTCTTCGGCTTGATGTTCGGCGAGAGGCCGCGTCCGACCGGCGCCGCCCGCGGCTCCCAGGCCGGCTCGGCGCCGGTGGCCGTCGGCTCGTACGGCTGGTCGAAGAACGGATCCGCAGAACGCTCCGGCTGGCGCGGAGCCCGTGGCGCCGGTGCCGAGCGCGGCTCGCGCGATTCGCGCGCCTCGCGGATGTCGCCGCTGCCGGCGCGCGTCTCGTCGTCGTCGCGACGCGCGCGCTCGCGGAGCGGCGGCCGCGCCGGCTCGTCGAGCTCGAGAGGCTCAAGCTCGATCTTCTTGTGGATGAGCTTCTCGATGTCGGCCACGAGCCGGCTGTCATCGCGGGAGACCAGCGTAATCGCCAGCCCCGAGGCACCGGCGCGCGCGGTACGGCCGATGCGGTGGACGTAGTCCTCGGCGTTGTACGGCACGTCGAAGTTGAAGACCGCCGGCAGATCGACGATGTCGAGGCCACGCGCGGCGACGTCGGTCGCGACCAGCACGTCGACCTCGCCCTTCTTGAACGCCTCGAGAGCCTTCAGCCGCTCGTCCTGCGACTTGTCGCCGTGCAGGGCGTTGGTGCGCAGGCCATCGCGCTCGAACGAGCGCGCCAGCCGGGCGCAGCCGAGCTTGGAGTTGACGAAGATGAGTGCCTGGCCGATCGAGCGCTCCTTTAGGATCTTCAGCACGGCGCGGCGCTTGTCGTCGGTCGCGACGCTATAGAAGTGCTGCTCGACGTTGGTGGCCGTGGCGTTCGCGCGCGCCACCTCAACCATGATCGGGTCCTGCAGGTAGCTTTCGGCGAGGCGGCGGATCTCGGGCGAGAACGTCGCCGAGAAGAGCAGCGTCTGGCGTTGCTTAGGCAGGTACGAGAGGATCCGCTGCAGGTCGGGCAGGAAGCCGATGTCGAGCATCCGGTCGGCCTCGTCGAGGACGACGTACTCGACCTGGTTCAGGACGCAGTTCTTGGCCTCGATGTGGTCAAGCAACCGCCCGGGCGTGGCGACCAGCACCTCGACACCTTGTTTCAGCTCCAGCGTCTGCGGCTTCATGTCGATGCCGCCGAAGACGACCGCGACGCGCAGCTTCGAGTGCGCGGCGTAGCCCTTGATGTTGTCGGCGACCTGGTCGGCGAGCTCGCGCGTCGGCGCGATCACCAGCGCGCGCACCGGGTGGCGCGCCGGCGACATGCTGGCGTTGGCGTGCGGCAGCATCTTGTGCAGCAGCGGCAGCGAGAAAGCCGCGGTCTTGCCGGTGCCGGTCTGCGCCGCGCCCATGACGTCGCGCCCGGCGAGGACGATCGGGATCGCCTTGGCCTGGATCGGCGTCATCGTCGAATAGCCCTGGTCGGCGACGGCGCGCTGCAGGACCGGCGAGAGCCCGACCGCGGAGAACTTCAGGGAGGGGGCGTCGGCATCGATGCCGGCAGAGGGATCGGCCAGGGAGGGCGAGGCCGGCTCGCCCGAGAGCGCGGCCGGCGCGCTGTGCGGTTCATTCATGACGCAATTATCGCGCCGCAGCCCGGCGGGCGTTCGACGGGGCCTTGGCGAGCCGTCGTGTGAAAAGGCGCAGATACACTCCGCCGTTCAGCCTCTGAACACTTCTGCCGAAGCGCGTACATGATCCTGGTCACCGGCGGCGCCGGCTTCATCGGTTCGAACTTCGTGCTCGACTGGCTCGCGCAAGGCGACGAACCGGTGCTCAATCTCGACGCCCTCACCTACGCCGGCAACACCGAGAACCTGGTCTCGCTCGCCGGCGACGCGCGCCACGTATTCGCGCGCGGCGACATCTGCGACCGGCCGCTCCTCGACCGGTTGTTCGACGAGCACCGGCCGCGAGCCGTCGTCCACTTCGCCGCTGAGAGCCACGTCGACCGCAGCATCCACGGGCCGGCCGAGTTCATCCGCACTAACGTGCAGGGGACCTTCACGCTGCTCGAAGCGGCGCGGGCATTCTGGTCGTCGCTCGGTGTGGCAGAAAAGGCGGCGTTCCGCTTCCTCCACGTCTCGACCGACGAGGTCTACGGCACGCTCGGGCGCGACGATCCGGCGTTCTGCGAGACGGACACTTACGAGCCGAACAGCCCCTACTCCGCGAGCAAGGCGGCGAGCGACCACCTCGTGCGCGCCTGGCACCACACCTACGGCCTGCCGGTGCTGACGACCAACTGCAGCAACAACTACGGCCCGTTCCATTTCCCGGAGAAGCTGATCCCGCTGATGATCGTAAACGCCCTCGCCGGCAAGCCCCTACCGGTGTACGGCGACGGCCAGCAGGTGCGCGACTGGCTCTACGTGAAGGACCACTGCGCGGCGATCCGCGACGTGCTCGCGCGCGGCCGGGTCGGCGAGACCTACAACGTCGGCGGCTGGAACGAGAAACCCAATCTCGACATCGTCCACGCGGTCTGCCGGCTGCTCGATGAGATGAGGGCGCATCCGGACGGCTCGTACACGCGGCTGATCACGCACGTCACCGACCGGCCCGGGCACGATCGCCGCTATGCGATCGACGCCGGCAAGATCGAGCGCGAGCTCGGCTGGCGCCCGGCCGAGACGTTCGAGTCGGGGCTGCGCAAGACCGTGCGCTGGTACCTCGACAACGCCGCCTGGGTCGAGCGGGTGCAGAACGGCGGGTACCGGGAGTGGGTCTCTGCGCAGTACGGGTCGGCGCCGGCGTGAAGATCCTGCTGTTCGGCAAGAACGGGCAGGTCGGCTGGGAGCTGCAGCGCTCGCTGGCGCCGCTCGGCGACCTCGTCGCCCTCGGCTCGACCGACTGCGAGCCGGTGAGCGGGGATCTGCGTGACCCGGAGGCGCTCGCCGCCACCGTCCGCGTCGTCGCGCCGCAGCTGATCGTCAACGCCGCCGCTTACACAGCGGTCGATCGCGCCGAGACCGAGTGCGACCTCGCCCACCTCGTCAACGCGACGGCGGTCGGCGTGCTGGCGCGCGCCGCGAAGGCCGCCGACGCCTTGCTCGTTCACTTCAGCACCGACTACGTCTTCGACGGCAGCGGCAGCGCGCCCTGGCGCGAGGACGACCGACCGGCGCCGCTCAGTGCCTACGGCCGCAGCAAGCTCGACGGCGAGACATCGATTCGCGACAGCGGTTGCCGTCACCTCATCCTGCGCACGAGCTGGGTCCATGCAGCTCGGGGCGTGAACTTCGCGACAACGATTCTGCGCCTGGCGCGCACGCGGGACTCGCTCGCCGTCATCGACGACCAGATCGGCGCTCCGACGGGCGCCGAGCTGCTCGCCGACATCACTGCGCACGCATGCCGCGCGGCGGCTGCGCGACCCGAGCTCTACGGCACCTACCACGCCGCCGCAGCGGGCGAGGCGAGCTGGTACGACTACGCCCGCCACGTCGTCGCCTTCGCGCAGCGACACGGTCAGACGTTCAGCGTCGATCTGGAAGCGATTCGGCCAATTCCGAGCTCCGCCTATCCGCAAGCGGCGGCCCGGCCGAAGAACTCGCGGCTCGACACGCGCAAGCTTCAACAGGCTTTCCGCTTGACCTTGCCAGCCTGGCAGGTCGGCGTCGATCGCATGCTGAATGAGGTCTTCGCGACTCCGGACACGGGATCGACAGACCGGCGCGAAGGTCCGGCGCATGCAGATTGATGCGTTCGCATCAAAGCATTAAGATGTTGTCATGCGTACCACCCTCGATCTCCCCGACGCACTTCTGCGGCAGCTGAAGGCCAGGGCGGCGCTCGAAGGAACGTCTCTCAAGTCGTTCATGCGCAACGTCGTCGAACGCGGATTGAGGGCGCCCACCGATCCTATTCCGCACTCCTCGCCCGACCCGTCGGCGCTGCCGTCGATCCGTCTCGGCCGGCCATTGAACCTGGCGCGCCCGAGCAACGCCGCGTTGTTCAAGCTGCTCGATGACTGACAAGAGGCCGGCCCGAGCGATGCCGGCCGTCGTCGGCGACCTGCCCGACGTCAACGTTTGGCTCGCTCTGGCCATCGAAGAACACCCTCACCACGAGGCGGCCGCGTCGTACTGGACAAGCCACGCGGGCGAGTCCCGATTTTTCTGCCGCTTGAGTGCAATGAGCCTCGTGCGGCTGCTCGCTCATCCGAAGCTGATGGCGGACAAGCCCCTCACCCTGACGAAGGCGTGGGCCCTGTATCGCCGCTTCGCTAGCCTGCCCGGCGTTGCCATGCTCGCGGAGCCCGAAGGGCTCGACGCCGATTTCGACGCGCTCTTCGAGCCCAAGTTTCCAGTGCGTCTGTTCACCGACGCCTATTTCGCTGCCCTCGCTGGCAAGGCCCAGGTTCGGCTGGTTACGTTCGACCGGGATTTCGAGCGCTTCGACCGCGTTGCGCTGCTGCGGCTTGCGGCCCCGCACGCCGAATGAACGCCGCCCCGCTCCGCAAGGGAATCATCCTCGCCGGCGGCTCGGGAACGCGGCTGCACCCGGCGACGCTCGCCGTTAGCAAGCAGCTGCTGCCGGTGTACGACAAGCCAATGGTGTACTACCCGCTCAGCACGTTGATGCTTGCCGGCATCCGCGACATCCTCCTCATCAGCACGCCGCAGGATGTGCCGCGCTTCGAGTCGCTGCTCGGCGACGGCTCGCAATGGGGCGTCTCGATCGGCTACTGCGTGCAGCCGAGCCCCGACGGCCTTGCACAAGCGTTTATCCTCGGCCGCGCCTTCGTCGGCGGCGGCGCCAGCGCCCTCGTCCTCGGCGACAACATCTTCTACGGCCACGACCTGCAGAGGATGCTCGAGTCGGCCTCGGCGCGTCCCTCGGGCGCGTCGGTGTTCGCCTATCACGTCAACGACCCGGAACGCTACGGTGTGGTCGCCTTCGACGAGCAGCGGCGCGCGCAGAGCATCGAGGAAAAGCCCGCCGCGCCGAAGAGCAGCTACGCCGTCACCGGCCTCTACTTTTACGATGCTGACGTGTGCGACATCGCCGCCTCGATCCGACCCTCGGCGCGCGGGGAGCTCGAGATCACCGACGTCAACGCGAGATACCTCGAGCGCGGCGACCTCCACGTCGAGGTGCTTGGCCGGGGCTACGCCTGGCTCGACACCGGCACGCACGACAGCCTGCTCGAGGCCGGGCAGTTCATCGCCACGCTGGAGAAGCGCCAGGGCCTCAAGGTCGCGTGCCCGGAGGAAGTGGCCTATCGCGCCGGCTGGATCAGCCGCGAGCAGCTGTGCGCGATGGCGCAGCCGATGGTGAAGAGCGGCTACGGCAAGTACTTGCTGCAGATTGCCGACAGCAAGGTGTTCTGATGCAGATGACTCCAACCGCGCTCGCCGGCGTGTTGATCGTCGATCCCAAGGTGTTCGCCGACTCTCGGGGCTTCTTCCTCGAAAGCTTCAACCAGCGGCAATTCGACGCCGCCGTCGGAGCGCCGGTGACGTTCGTTCAGGACAACCACTCGCGCTCGGCCAAGGGCGTGCTACGCGGGCTGCACCTGCAGGTGGCGCCGCATGCGCAGGGCAAGCTCGTGCGGGTGACGAGCGGACTGATCTTCGACGTCGCCGTCGACGTTCGTCCGGGCAGCGCCACTTACGGCGAGTGGACCGGGCTCGAGCTCGACGACGTCACCCATCGCCAGCTGTGGATTCCACCCGGACTCGCGCACGGCTTCCTCGTCATGAGCGAGCACGCCGACGTCCAGTACAAGACCACCGACTACTACACGCCTGCGGCCGAGATCGGCATCCGCTGGAACGATCCGGTGCTGGCGATCGCCTGGCCGGCGCTCGACGTGCCGTTCACGCTCTCCGCCAAGGACCGCGTCGCGTCACCGCTGGGCGAGGCCATGCCGAAAGCGTAGCGGCCGCCAACAAATTAGCGTTCTTCGCCGCGTCGACCGCGCACCGACTCCGTATACACTGCTGCGTTCAGCCATTGAACACAGGCCGCCGTTGCACCCCGAAGCCTCCGCCTCCGACGAAGACGCTGCCGTCGCCTTGCTGCGCCTCCTCGACGAGCACCCCGAGTACTCACAGCGCCAGCTCGCGACCGAGCTCGGCGTCAGCCTTGGCAAGACGCACTACCTGCTGAAGGCGCTGCTCGGCAAAGGCTGGGTCAAGGCGCAGAATTTCCAACGCAGCGACCGCAAGCTTGGCTACCTCTATGTGCTGACGCCGACTGGCATCCGACAGCGCCTGCAGCTGACGCAGGCCTTCCTGGCGCGCAAGGAGCGCGAGTACGTGGCGCTGCGATCGCAGATCTCGGCGCTGCGCAAGGATCTCGCCGATCAGGGCGGATCGCGGTCATGAGTAATACGGTCCTCATTGCCGTTCCGGTGATCCTCGCCGGCGGCAGCGGCACGCGGCTCTGGCCGCTCAGCCGCTCGCTCCATCCCAAGCAATACCTTTCGCTCGGGGTCGGCGCGGGTGACCAGACGCTTTTCCAGCAGGCCGCCCGCCGGGCGAGCGCGGTCGCCGAGGCGGGCATCGCGGTGCAGGCGCCGCTGATTGTCGCCAACGAAGAGCATCGCTTCACCGTCGTCGAGCAGCTGCGGGCCGTCGGCATCGAGCCGGCGCGCGTCCTGCTCGAGCCCTTCGGCCGCAACACCGCACCGGCGCTGCAGCTCGCCGCGCTCGAGGCGACGCGGACAGCCGCGAACGACATCGATCCGATCCTTATCGTCACGCCGGCCGATCACGCCGTCACCCGGCCCGAGGCGTTCAGCGCGGCGATACGAAGTGCCGTTCGCGCCGCAGCGCGGGGCGGCATCGTCGTCCTCGGCATTCGGCCCGAGCGGCCCGATACCGGCTACGGATACATCCGTGCCGGCGCGGACGACGGCGGCAGCGATTCGCTGCCGGTCGCGGCCTTCGTCGAGAAGCCCGACCTGGCGACGGCGGAGCGCTATCTCGCCGACGGTGGCTACTACTGGAACGGCGGCGTGTTCGTGCTCCGCGCGAGCGTCTGGTGTGACGCCCTGCTCCGCTTCCGTCCCGACGTGGCGACGGCAACGGAGGTCGCGTTCCGCAGCGCCACCAGCGACGCGACCTTCCTCCGCTTCGATGCCAAGGCGTTCGCCGCCATTCCCGCCGACAGCATCGACTACGCGGTCATCGAGCCGGCGAGCCGCGAGGGCCCGGGCATCGCCATCCGCATGGTTCCGCTCGACGCCGGCTGGAGCGATCTAGGCGCCTGGGACGCGGTCTGGCAAGTCGGTGTCCACGACGGCGACGGCAACGCCACGCACGGCGATGCCCTCGTCCGTAACTCGCGCAACACGCTCGTCCACGCCACCAGTCGCCTCGTCGGCGTGATCGGCCTGGACGACGTGACGGTGGTCGAGACCGCCGATGCGGTGCTCGTCGCCCATCGATCGAAGAGCGGCGAGGTCAAGGAGATGGTGGCTACGCTCGCCGAGACTGGCCGCAGCGAGGCGAGCACGCACCGCCGCGTGCATCGCCCTTGGGGCTGGTACGAATGTGTAGATCGGGGCCCCCGATTCCAGGTCAAGCGCATCGTCGTCAAGCCTGGCGCGCGTCTCAGCCTGCAGATGCATCACCACCGCGCCGAGCACTGGGTCGTCGTCTCGGGGACCGCCGAGGTAACGAACGGCACCGCCGTGTCGATGCTGAGCGAGAACCAGAGCACCTACATCCCGCTCGGCCAGACGCATCGCCTGGCGAACCCCGGCAAGGTGCCGCTCGAGATCATCGAGGTGCAGTCGGGGTCGTACCTCGGGGAGGACGACATCGTGCGGTTCGAAGACAGCTATGGGCGCCAACGCGACTACAACCCGGCCGGTCGAGAGCCACGGTGAAAGTCACCGTCATCGGCAGCGGCTACGTCGGGCTTGTCACCGGAGCCTGTCTGGCCGACCTCGGCAACGATGTCGTCTGCCTCGACATCGATGAACGCAAGATCGCACTGCTGCGCGCAGGCACGATCCCGATCCACGAACCCGGCCTGAGCGAGACTGTTCACCGAAATGCCGCGTCGGGCCGGCTTCGCTTCAGCACCGACGCGTGCGCAGCGGCACTTCACGGCAAGGTGCAGTTCATCGCCGTCGGCACTCCGCCGGACGAGGACGGCTCCGCGGATCTGCAATACGTGCTCGCCGCGGCGCGCCAGATCGGCAGGCACATGGACGGCTATCGAGTCGTCGTCGACAAGAGCACCGTTCCCGTCGGCACCGCCGCCCAGGTCGCAGCAGCGCTCGCCGACGAGTTGCGCAAGCGCGGCGCAGACCTGCCGTACGCCGTCATCTCGAATCCGGAATTCCTCAAGGAAGGCAGCGCCATCGCCGATTTCATGCGCCCCGACCGAATCCTTATCGGCAGCAACGACGAACGGGCCACCGATGTCATGCGCCAGCTCTACGCACCGTTCGAGCGCAACCACGCCAAGCTGATGGTTACCGACGTCGCTTCGGCCGAGCTCACGAAATATGCCGCAAATGCGATGCTGGCGACGCGGATCAGCTTCATGAACGAGATGGCACTGCTGGCAGAACGCCTTGGCGCCGACATCGATGCGGTGCGGCGCGGCGTCGGCAGCGACCCGCGGATCGGTCATCACTTCCTCTACGCAGGATGCGGCTATGGAGGTTCCTGCTTTCCGAAGGACCTTAAAGCTCTCGTGCAAACCGCTTCCAAGGTGGGCATTCCTATGCGCCTACTGTCCGCAGTCGAAGCGGCGAACGAGCATCAAAAGCTCGTTTTGATCGAGAAGATCGAGGCCCGATTTGGCGCGAATCTCGCAGGCAAGGTGTTCGCGATCTGGGGGCTCGCCTTCAAGCCGGGAACCGACGACATGCGGCAGGCACCCAGCCAGGTGGTCGTGCGCGAACTCGCAAAGCGCGGTGCGCAGATCAAAGCGTACGACCCGGCAGCCGCCGCCGAGGCGCGACGAGTGTTGGGCGACGTCGCCGGCCTGGAGTTCAGCGGCGCAGCGTTGGACGCGTTGCGCGGTGCCGATGCGCTCGTGATCGTCACCGAGTGGAAGGAATTTCGCAGCCCCGATCTCGAGCGGATGCGCTCGTTGATGCGCCAGCCCGTGCTCTTCGACGGCCGCAACATCCTCGACCCGCGCGAAGCCCGCAATGCCGGCTTCGAGTACGCCGGAATCGGCCGGTCATGATCGGTATCGCGCTCGTCGGCTGCGGCCGGATCGCCAAGCGCCATGCTGAATTGCTCGGCACGGGGCAGATTGAGGGTGCACGCCTGGCTGCGGTTTGCGACGCGAAGGCCGACCGTGCCGCGCTGTTCGGGTCGCGCTACGCCGTTCCATGGTTCGACTCGATCGATTCCATGCTGGTGGCCCCCGGCATCGATGCGGTGGCGATCCTGACGCCCAGCGGCATGCATGCCGAGCACGCTATTCGGGTCGCCCGCGCGCGCCGGCACGTCATCGTCGAAAAGCCAATGGCGCTGACGCTCAGCGATGCCGAAGCGATGATCGAAGCGGCCGACGCGGCCGCCGTCCGGCTATTCGTCGTCAAGCAGAATCGCTTCAACGTGCCGGTAGTGAAAGCGCGGGAGGCCCTCGACGCGGGGCGCTTCGGCAAGCTCGTGCTCGGCACGGTTCGGGTGCGCTGGTGCCGCGATCAAGCCTACTACGCGCAGGACGACTGGCGCGGAACATGGGCGCAGGACGGCGGCGTTCTCGCCAATCAGGCGAGTCATCACGTCGACATGCTCGGCTGGTTCATGGGCGATGTCGAGTCAGTCCACGCGCGGGCGACGACGGCGCTCGTCGACATTGAGGCCGAAGACACCGCGGTGGCGACACTGCGCTTTCGCAGTGGTGCGCTCGGCATCATCGAGGCCACCAGCGCGACACGGCCACGTGACATGGAAGGCTCCCTCTCGGTGCTGGGCTCGGGCGGTGCCGTCGAGATCGCGGGCTTCGCGGTCAACAAGATCCGCACCTGGCAGTTCGTCGAACCGACGCCAAGCGACGCGGAGGTTATTGAGAAGTATTCGGTGAACCCGCCCAACGTGTACGGCTTCGGTCACCAGGCCTATTACGAGCACGTGGTCGACTGTCTCGTCCGCGGGGTGCAGCCGCTGGTCGACGGACATCACGGTCGCCAGAGCCTCGAGCTCATCATGGCGCTCTACGAATCGATCACCTCCGGGCTCGAGGTGACGCTGCCGCTGCGGGTCGAGCACTGCCGGTTGGGACGAGCATGACCACGTCCGCTGTCCTCCTGCCCGCGCTTCGGGCCTCGAGCATTCGCGATGTCACGTGCGGCGCGCGCGTGCGCATCATCGAGCCGGCCAATGTCTACGAGTGCAGCCTTGGCGACGATTGCTTCGTCGGACCGTTTGTCGAGATCCAGCGCGGCGTGACGATCGGCGCACGCACCAAGATCCAGTCCCACTCCTTCTTGTGCGAACTCGTCTCGATCGGCACCGATTGCTTTGTCGGCCATGGAGTCATGTTCACCAACGACAAGTTTGCCGGCGGTGGCCCCGCCGGGGGACACCGAAACGCCTGGGGTCCGACCCGCGTCGGAAATCGGGTGTCGATAGGCTCGAACGCCACGCTGCTGCCAGTCGACATCTGCGACGACGTCGTGATCGGTGCCGGATCGGTAGTGACGAAGTCCATCTCCAGGCCTGGCATCTACGCGGGCAATCCCGCCCGTTTTCTGCGTGAGACTGCCGTTGCCACCGCCAACCACGGTCAAACATAATGACCATCACGGTTCCCTTTGCCGACCTTCACGCACAGTACCTCTCGATCAAGAGCGAAATAGACGCCGCGATCGAAGATGTGATCCGAACGTCTGCCTTCATTCGGGGACCGCACGTCGAGAGATTCGAAAGTGAATTCGCGGCCGCCACCGGTGCCGCGCACTGCGTTTCGTGCGCGAACGGAACCGACTCGCTTTATATCGCCATGCGCGGGTTGGATCTCCAACCCGCGGATGAGGTCCTCGCCCCGGCGCATTCCTGGATTTCGACCACCGAAACGATCACGCAAGCTGGCGGCAAGGTCGTGTTTTGCGATACTGACGCCGCGACCTACACCATCGATCCGCGCCAGATCGAGGCGAAGATCACGCCCCGCACCGTCGGCATCATTCCGGTTCATCTCTACGGGCAGCCAGCCGACATGCCGGCGATCATGGCCATAGCCGCGAAGCACAAGCTCTGGGTGATCGAAGATTGCGCGCAAGCGCACCTGGCTCGTTGCGACGGTCGTCCGGTGGGAAGCTTCGGCAACGCGGCGTCGTATTCGTTCTATCCCGGCAAGAATCTCGGCGCGATGGGCGATGCAGGAGCCATCACTACGCCGAACGCGGATCTGGCGAGGCGCATGGCAATTTTCGCGCGCCATGGCGGCCTGAAGAAGGGTGATCATCACATAGAGGGCATCAACAGCCGGCTCGATGGCCTGCAGGCGGCGGTGTTGTCGGTGAAGTTGCGTCATCTGCCGGCGTGGACGGCTAAGCGACGGGCGTTGGCGCGCGCCTACGGGGATTCGCTCGCCCACATCCCCGGCCTGGCTCTGCCCTCGGTGGCAGCGCTACGGGAACCTGTCTGGCACCTCTACGTGATTCGACACGAGCGCCGGGATGATCTCGCCAAGCATCTGGCGCGGGGCGGTATTCAGACAGTCGTCAACTACCCCAAGGCGCTGCCGTTCCTACCGGCGTATTCCCGCCTCGGTCATAGTGGCGAAGACTTTCCCGTCGCCCATGCCCATCAGTCAAGAATTCTCTCGTTGCCGATCTTCGCGGAGATGACGAAGCAACAGTTGATGGCTGTCGCCGAGGCCCTAGGAACCTATCAATACGATGCGGTTTGAGGTGACGACGCGCGGTCGTGCCGTGTACCCAGATCTCTTCGCCACTCACCAAAACGGGAACTCATCAGCCCACCGGGAAGACCATGCCTAGATACCCCCGTCATCGCGATATCGATCTCGCGCCGTTTCGCAGCGATACGCCTTCGGACGCACGCTACGGATTGCCGTTGCAAGTCCGCTTCTGCCGCCGTTGCGTGATTTCAAATCAGCGCCCCAATTCCGCTGTCGAATACGAGCACACCAAGGACAGCCAGAAGAAGACGATCCATCTCGATGCGAGCGGAGTCTGCGACGCCTGCCGGATGGCAGAGCAAAAGCAAGGCTCCATCGATTGGGCTGAGCGCGAACGGCAGCTGCGTGAGCTTTGCGATCGCCATCGCCGCGGCGACGGCTCATACGACTGTGTCGTGCCGGGCTCGGGCGGAAAAGACAGCTTCTACGCCGCGCACATCCTGAAGCATAAGTACGGTATGCATCCCCTCACGGTAACGTGGGCGCCGCATATCTACACCGAATGGGGCTGGCGCAACTTCGAGGCCTGGCTTCACGCCGGCTTCGACAACTTCCTGTGTACACCGAACGGGCGCGTCCATCGCCTGGTGACGCGGCTAGCGGTCGAGAATCTTTTCCATCCATTCCAGCCGTTCATCTTCGGACAGAAGGCGCTGGCTCCGAAGATGGCGCTCCTGCATAAGATCCCTCTCGTGTTCTATGGCGAGAACGAAGCCGAATACGGCAATCCGATCGCCGACACACAATCGGCGGAGCGCGACTGGTCCTACTTCACCTCTGGCGACAAGTCGACGATCCACCTCGGCGGAACATCTGTGGCCGACCTCCAGGATCAATTCGGCGTCGACTCACATGAGCTGCAGCCCTATTTGCCCGCCAATCCGGACCAGATCCGGCAGCGCAAGATTGAAGTGCACTACCTGGGCTACTACCTCAAGTGGCACCCGCAGAGTTGTTACTACTACGCCGTCGAACACGGCGGCTTTCAGGCTTCCCCGGAGAGAACGCCTGGCACGTACAGCAAGTACAACAGCATCGACGACCGCATCGATGACTTCCACTACTACACGACCTTCACGAAGTTCGGCATCGGCCGCGCCACCTACGACGCGGCGCAGGAAATCCGATCGGGCGACATCACGCGGGATGAAGGAGTCGCGCTGGTTCGTCGGTTCGACGGCGAATTTCCTGAGCGGTTTGCAGAAGAGGTCTTTCGCTATCTGAGCATTCCGCCGAAGGAGTTCGCGAAGGCGTCGACGATGTTCGAGCAGCCCTTGATGGACAGATCGTATTTCGACAACCTGGCCGACTCCTTCCGGTCCCCTCATCTCTGGAAATACGAGCACGGCGAATGGAAGATTCGCCATGCGGTGTGGCAGGGAGAGTGATCGGTGGCCAATGTCAGGCTGATCGCGCGGCTCGACATCAAGGGGCCAAACCTCATAAAGGGCGTGCATCTCGAAGGTCTGCGCGTCATCGGCGATCCTCAGGATTACGCCCGTCGCTATTACGAGCAGGGCGCCGACGAGCTGATCTACATAGACATCGTGGCCAGCCTTTACGGTCGCAGCATGCTCACGGAGATCGTGCGTCGGGTGGCGCATGATGTCTTCGTTCCGCTCACCATCGGCGGCGGGGTGCGCAGCGTCGATGACGTGCGCGACCTGCTTCGCGCCGGCGCGGACAAGGTGGCGATCAACACCGCGGCGGTCCGACGACCGCAGCTCCTGACGGAGGTATCGCGCCAATTCGGCTCCCAATGCATGGTGCTGTCCATCGAGGCCAAGCAGCAAGCGCCGGGACGCTGGGAGGTTTATACCGACTGCGGCCGTGAGCGCTCGGGCCTCGACGCGGTCGAATGGGCGCGCCGTGGTGTTGAACTAGGTGCGGGCGAGATCCTCTTGACGTCGATCGATCGCGAAGGCACGCGCAAGGGCTTCGACGTTGCACTGACGCGAGCGATCTCGTCGGCGGTGACGGTGCCGGTGATCGCGAGCGGCGGCTACGGCGAACCGCGCCATCTCACCGAGGTAGTGGCGACAGGCCTGGCAGACGCGGTTGCCTTCGCAGACTGTCTCCACTATGAACGGACGACGATCTGCCAGTTGCGCGCCCATGCTCATGCGGGCAACCTCTCTGTCAGGTCCGTGTGATGCCATGCAAGTGACCATCGTCGACTACGGTATCGGCAATTTATTCAGCGTCACCCGCGCGCTCGAGCGCTGCGGCGGCGAAGTGACATTGTCCGACGACCCTGTGGTCATCGAAAATTCCGCACGACTGATCCTTCCCGGCGTTGGCGCATTCGCCGGCGGCATGCAAGGGCTTCGCGATCGCGCGCTCGTCGATCCGATCCGACAATACGCCAAATCGGGCCGACCATTCCTCGGCATTTGCCTCGGCATGCAACTTCTCGCGACGGTCAGCGAGGAGTTTGGCGTACATGAGGGCCTCGATCTCATTCCCGGCCGCGTAACGCCGATTCCAAACCGGACTATTGAAGGCACGCCGCACAAGATTCCCCACATCGGCTGGAATGGTCTACTCGCGCACAGGGGACGTTCCTGGAACGACAGTCCTCTCGCCGATACCCGCGAGGGTACTGCGGTCTATCTGGTGCATTCCTATGAGGTCGTTCCCGACGACCCAGAAGATCGTCTGGCCAACTGCCTCTATGGCGGCCACAACGTGTGTGCAGCCATCAACCGCGGGAGCATCAGCGGTTTTCAATTTCATCCTGAAAAGAGCGGAGAGTCGGGGCTGCGCATGTTGAAGCGATTTCTCTGTAAATGAGCAGCTGCTCGAGATTCGCGCAAATTGCTCTCGGATCAAGATCTGGCGTTCTCCATGTTCTAGGGCGCTTGTCATGACTGTCGGGGTTCTTCGCGCCGGGGCGATTTACAGCGTTGCCAATGCGCTATCGGCGGCCGTGCCGTTCGTGTTGCTTCCAATCCTGACACGCGCGCTCGCGCCAGAGCAATACGGGGCTGTGATCAGTTTCTTCCTGCTGGTCACGGTGAGCAGCTCCATCGCCGGTCTTAACGTGCACAGCGCTGTATCAGTCAAATGGTTCGACAGAAAGGACGTTGATTTTTCGCGCTATGTTGGGGCGGCGCTTTGCGTCGCCCTCATGAGCACCGCGGTCTGCGTAGCCCTGTTGCTTGGGTTTGGCATCTTGTGGCACGAACGCCTCGGCCTCGATTCGAGCCGGTGGCCATTGGCAGCCCTGTACTGCGGCACTCTTGTCATCGCGGGAGTGAGAACCACGCTATGGCAAAGCCAGCGCCTTCCGCTACCGTCTGCCACGTTCCAA
This sequence comes from Burkholderiales bacterium, assembly GCA_038241255.1. Classification (GTDB taxonomy): domain Bacteria; phylum Pseudomonadota; class Gammaproteobacteria; order Burkholderiales; family Burkholderiaceae_C; genus Schlegelella_A. The sequence continues at coordinate 29,346 of JBBRFW010000009.1, forward strand.
GTAACTGCTGCGCTTGCCAACGGCGCATTTTCCGTCCTTGGCGTTTTCGTCCTGTCGTTGGGGGCGGACGGCCGCATCCTTGGCGCGTCGTGTGCCGGGCTGGTAACCGCCGTAATCGCGGTTTGGCTTCTGCGGGTGTCGGGCGACGCGACGTGGCCGCCGAAATCTGCAGACATCCGCAAGCTGGCGCGTTTCGGCATTCCCCTCATTCCCCACGCTCTTGCCGGGGCGGTGCTCACTTCTGCCGATCGGTTCGCTGTCGCCGCCAAACTCGGATCGGAGGCCCTTGGCGTTTACGGCGCCGCGGCACAGTTGGGAATCATGATGAGTGTGCTTGGAGACGCGATGGTGAAGACATTTTCACCGTGGATGTACTCGCAGATGGCACGGCGCAGCGGTGCCGGGCGACTCCGCATCGTCGGAGCCACGTATGCGTTAATACCGGTATGGCTGGTAACAGCCCTTGTCCTCTGGCTGCTACTCAACATCTCGGAGGCATGGCTACTGGGCGCTCGATATCAAACTGCGATCGGCCTATCGATATGGTTTCTGCTCGGCGGTGCGATATCTGCTGTCTATCTGAACATCGCCGGATTGTTCTTCTTCACATCTCGCAACGAGTGGCTGAGCCTAGCCACCGTGGCTTCTGCTGCCCTTTCGATTTGGATCGCACCTCTTTTCGTTGCCCGATTCGGAGCGCGCGGGGGTGCCGCGAGCTACTTGGTCACGCAAGCCACCCTACTTGTCTTGTCGTGGACCCTTTCAATGCGGGTGCAGCCGATGCCGTGGAATCGGCCGGTGCTCGCGATGCGCGCACTGTTCAGACTGCACCGAAGGCGTTGAGCATGCTCAACCGTGTGCTTGCAAGGTTGCTGCTTCGGACTCGTGCCGCTTGCTGGCACATCGTTTACCGAGACTTTGCATCGCGCTATCGGATCCATCCGTCATTTCGTTTCAATGGTCACGGTATCCAGCTATACGGGGAAGGAGCGATTGAATTGGGCGCCGAGAGTTACATCGGTGAGCTGTCGACCCTTCAGTCCAGCAAAGGTCGAGCGATTCGCATCGGTCGCCGCTGCCGAATTTCCCACAACGTCCGGATCTACACCGAGACTTCCGATGCGGACACTGATTTTCGGCGAGAAGACGGGACTTCAGTGCGCGCCGATGTCGAGATTGGTGACGGCGTGTGGATCGGTACAAACGTCTTCATTGGTCCCGGTGTGGTGATTAGCGCGAATTCCGTCGTCGGTGCGAACGCGGTGGTCACCCGCAGCATTCCGCCCAACGAGGTTTGGGGCGGCGTACCGGCAAGACTGATTCGTCAAAAGCGAATTGCGGAAGACTAGGCATGATCGAACCCAATGTACGTCCTTCTGATGCTCGGCCAACTCGCGGAGGAAAGGGGCATGTAAGTGCGCTGGCCCCGGTTCCTGTCAGATTGGGAGCCTGTGCCGCGTTGATGCTGATCGTTCTATTCGCGGGCGCGGTCTTTCTGTATTTCGTCGGCGTGGACGCGCTCGAAGGCCGCAACGAGTTTCAGTTCTTCGCAGACTCGCGCACGTATCACGCGATGGCCCGCGGCGATGTAATCGGCCTGGGGGGACTAAGCGACTCGATCGCAGTAGCGGGAAACTTCCTCGGTCCCCTCCTTCTTCTCTCGGTGACCGCTGACAACTACTACTTGGTCATGGCCGTCAACACGCTGCTGTTCTACCTGTCGGTTGCGAGCATCGCCAAATCTCTCAGATTCGACTCGCTTCGGTTTTCGGTCCTGCTCCTGATCAACCCTTTAACCGTTTCGAACCTGCTGGCGGTCAACAAGGAAATCTTCTCGCTCGTTTTCGTCGCGCTGCTGCTTAGAGCGCTGGTGGGTGGCTCCCTAATCTCTTGGGCAGCAGCAGCGCTCGTATCGGTGCTCGTACGCTGGCAACTCACAGTATTCCTGGTGATGATGACTCTGCTCATTTCGCAGACGAACCCCCTGCGGCGCTATCGACTGGCGACCCTCGTCTTTCTTCTCGTCGGCGTTTCGGTGCTGTATGTTCAGCTTTCCGCTGCGTTCGAATCGATCCGATTCGCATTCGAGACAGGAGCCGAGGAGCACGAAGGCTCGGGACTCTATGAATGGCTGCAGGGCTGGCAGGAGCGAGGCGCTTATCTGTTCGTGTTTCCGCTGAAGGCGATGCACGTGCTGTTCGCGCTCGGCTTGCGTGTCGATCGACTCGTCGCCCCGGTCGACATCTACAACGACGTCTGGCAGTTGCTGCATTCGACGATGACGCTTGTGCTTTTCGTGGCGTTGCTGAAACAACGCCTATTTCGCCTGCCCAATGACCTGATCTACCTCTCGATTCTCTACATCGCGATCTTCGCGTTGAGCCCGATTTATTCGCCTCGCTATTCTTATCCGCTCTATGTGCTCTGGGCAGCTGCGCTGGTGGCTCGAACGCCTGTTGTCTCGCTCATGCGGACGCAACTTCCGGTAAGGGACAAGAGAGCCGTTCGTCGCCGTCTTCTCCCGTCCGTGCGCTCCACGAGAAACGTGCCGGCGTGAACGCTCTCGTCCGTACCCCCCTCTCATTAGCCGACATGCTTGAAGTCGAGAATGATTCAGCGATCCTGGAGCTTCGTTGTCCGGACACCGGCATACCGCTATGGGTCTTGCTGCGAATCCCCTTCCTCCGCAGCATCATGTCGGACGCACTGTATTCAGTTCCGATGGTCGTACCGGCATCGGGAATTCCAAAGGTTGCCGCGATGTTGGCTTTGGGCCGGGCGATCCCGCACAACCGAACAGTTTTGCGAAGGCCGCGGGCCGAAGTGTTGATCGCCGCGACCGGCGTGGGCACCATACTGCGCGACGGGCTCTGGTTCAATAGGCTCAGCGATCATTTCGCTTCGGCCAACCCCGGCCAAACCTTGGCCATCGAAGATCTGTTCGCCTGGCGTTGGCCTTTCCCCCGCGTGAACCGCCGCGTGCTGATCAGCGCACCGACGCTGGCCGCGGCCGCGATCGTCGGCACGGCGCGATGCGGCCCCTCGCATCGCGAGCGTGCAGCTCGAATGATCGCGGTCGTTGGACAACGCGCGCGAAATCTGCTTGGGTGGGATATCAGCTCCGGCCGCGCCGCTGCCTTGTCCGAATGGCTGGCACGTAAGTCTGCCGCCCTGCCATGGCTGTACCGGAACTACCGAGCGCTCCTGCAACGCGTCGGGCCGCGGCTGGTGATCAAGGAAGAAGCCTGCTACGGCCCGTCAGCTGCTTTCATCCTCGCCGCCCGCGACCTGGGAATCGCGACCGCCGAATATCAGCACGGCGCGATATCCGCTGGGCACGATGCATACAACGTGGCCGAAACCGTCCGGAGCGACAAGAGGTTTCGTCGAACGTTGCCGGACTACCTGCTGTGCTACGGGCGCTGGTGGCTGGAGCAGATCAACATGCCTGTCCAATGCGTGGCGATAGGCAACCCGCACCGCGGCCAGCAAATGCTTGCCCTGGAACGGGCGCAGGCCGGCGAGCGCCGCGACATCCTGGTCCTCGGCGACGGCATCGAAACTCGTCTCTACCTGGGCCTGGCACGTCGTCTCGCGGAGCACTGCGGCGAGCGCTTTCCGATTGTCTTTCGCCCGCACCCTCTCGAACGCGCGGCGGTCTTGAGCGAGTTCCCCTCGGGATGGTCTGAGGGTATTCGCATCGACGCTGCAGCCGACATCTATCAATCGTTCCGGTCCTCCCACGCCGTGGTGAGCGACGTCTCCACCGGCCTGTTTGAGGCCGTGGGGATCACCGACCGCGTCTTGGTCTGGAACACTGCGAAGGCAAGGTTCGCGTTTCCGGCGCACCCGTTCCCATCGTTCAACGACGAAGCAGACCTCGCCCGCCAGCTCCTCGGCGCCGCCGTCGCGCCGCTGGCGCCGGCGACCGTCAATGCCATCTGGGAACCCGACTGGCGGGCCAACTACGTGAGCTTCCTCGCGGGCGTCGGTTGCACCATTTATGAAGGGACCAGCGCGTGATCACGATCGTCGACTACGGCATGGGCAACCTCGGCTCGATCCGCAACATGCTCAAGAAGATCGGTGCGGAGTGCGAGATCACCGGCGATCGGAAGCGCGTCGAGAACGCAACCAAGCTGATCTTGCCTGGCGTTGGAGCGTTCGATGCCGGGATGAGTCGCCTAGGCGGCGCCGGGCTCCTGCCGGTGCTCGACGAGCTGGTGCTGAACCGCAAGATCCCGGTGCTGGGTATCTGCCTGGGCATGCAGCTGATGACGCAAAGCAGCGAGGAAGGCGCGCTCCCCGGCCTGGGCTGGATTCCGGCGCAGACGGTGCGCTTCGCCCCGCCGCCCGGCGCCGGCATCAAGGTTCCGCATATGGGCTGGAACGTGGTCCATGCATGCAAGACCTCCAGTTTGATCGCCGACGCGGAGCCCGAGGAGCGCTTCTACTTCGTCCACTCCTTTCACGTCCGTTGCCGCGACCGCGAAGACGTTCTGCTGCGCGCGAATTACGGCGGCGAGGTCGATGCCGCGTTCGAGGTCGCCAACATCATGGGCGTGCAGTTTCACCCGGAGAAGAGCCATAAGTTCGGGCTTCGGCTGCTGCGCAACTTCGCTCGGGCTTACTGATGCTGCGCACCCGCGTCATTCCTTGCCTGCTGCTCAAGGGTCGAGGCCTTGTCAAGACGGTCCGCTTCACGCGCCCGAAGTACGTCGGCGACCCGATCAACGCGGTCAAAATCTTCAACGACAAGGAAGTCGACGAGCTGATGCTGCTCGACATCACGGCGACCGAGGAGGGACGCGGACCGAACTTCGAGCTGATCGCGGAGATTGCCGAGGAATGCTTCATGCCCATGGCCTACGGCGGCGGGATCACCTCGATGAGCGACATCGTGCGCATACTGCACTTGGGCGTCGAAAAGGTCGTTCTCAACGCAGCGGCGCTAAAGCGGCCGGAACTCGTTGCCGAGGCCGCGCGCGAGTTCGGCGCCCAGGCGATCGTCGTTTCCATCGATGCCAAGCGCAAGCTCTTCGGCGGTCATCAGGTCATGGCGCGGCGCGGCCAGCGGGCGACCGGCCGCGATCCGCTGGAGTACGCGCGTGCGGCGCAGGATCTCGGTGCAGGCGAGATCCTGCTCAATGTCGTCGACCGCGACGGCAGCATGGAAGGGATGGATCTCAGGCTGATCCATGACGTCAGTTCCGCCATCTCGGTGCCGCTGATCGCCGTCGGCGGAGTCGGTTCGATGGCCGACATCCGGGACGCGAAGGAAGCCGGCGCGAGCGCGATCGCCGCCGGCTCGTTCTTCGTCTTTCAGGGCCCGCACCGTGCCGTGCTGATCTCCTATCCCGACTATTCGCAGCTCACCGGAGTCCTCGCCTGACATGAGCGCCGCCTATCAGGTGTGCACGCGCTGCGTGATGGACACCACGGATCCGGACATCGCCTTCGATGCCGCCGGCGTCTGCTCGCATTGCCGCCGCTTCGAATCGTTGCGCCCTCGGTTCACGTTCTCGGCCGAAGAGTCGCGCACCCGGCTGGCAGCGCTCTCCGACCAGGTCCGGCACGGCCGCGGCAACGGCAAATACGACTCGATCATCGGCCTGAGCGGCGGCATCGACAGCTCGTATGTTGCCTATCTGGCCGGAAAGCTCGGGCTCAAGCCGCTGGCGGTGCATTTCGACAACGGCTGGAACTCCGAGATCGCGGTCTCGAACATTCAGAAAATCGTGCAGAAGCTCGGCTTCGACCTGTACACGTATGTGATCGACTGGGAGGAGTTCCGCGACTTGCAGCGCGCCTTCTTCAAGGCGTCGGTGATCGACATCGAGATGCTTAGCGACCACGCGATCTTCGCCAGCATGTTCAGGCTCGCGCGCGACCACGGAATCAAGTACGTCCTGAGCGGTACCAACTTCGCGACCGAACACACCATGCCGCACTCCTGGTACTGGCGCAAGCAGGACGTCACCAACCTTCGCGCCATCCACGCCGCCTACGGCGAGGGCTCGCTCAAGACCTTTCCTACCCTGACCACGCTTCGTTTCCAGGCGGCGAAGAAATTCGGATTCGGCCAGCAGTACGTCGAGTTGCTCAACTCGATGCCCTACCGTCGCGGCGACGCGCTCGAGACGCTGAAGCAGGAGTTCGGCTGGCAGTATTACGGCGGCAAGCACTACGAGTCGGCCTTCACGAAGTTCTACCAGGCCTACGTATTGCCGGTGAAGTTCAGCATCGACAAGCGCCGCGCCCACTACAGCGACCTGATCCACAACGGTGAGATGACCCGCGATGAGGCGTTGTCGGCGCTCGGGAAGCCTCCCTACGATCCGGTCGAACTGGCCGCCGACAAGGCGTACGTGCTGAAGAAGCTGGGCTTTTCAGCAGCGGAATTCGAAGCGATCATGGCGCAGCCGCCGCGCCCGCATCTGGACTTCAAGTCCGACCAGTGGATCGTCAACCTGATGCTGCGCCTGCGCGACGCGCTGCCGGCGCGCTAGAGGAGTCGCTGTTGCTAAGCCCGGCGCTGTCGTCATTCGGAGACCCGCCATTGCGGGGCGTGATGGCCGTTCCAACAGGCGAATTCCCGACGTGATGAACGTCGCTTATATTTATACGACGCAACACTTCAGCGGCTCTGCGGTGAGCCTGGTCGAAGTGCTCACCACGCTCGCCGGAAAGGTCAACCCAACGATAGTTTCTCCACGCGGTAGCGCTTCGTCCTTCTTTGCGCGCCGCATCGAGCGCAGCAAGGTCTTCGAAGTGCCGTGGCTCTCGCAGCTGGACCACACTCGCCATGGACGTTATCGTGGCGCTCGCTGGCTGATCGCGCTGCGCGAAATCCTGTTGCTGCCCGTGACCTGGTTCGGGATCCGAAGTTTCGCGGCCAGAGCCGATGACATCGATCTCATTCATCTGAACGAGATCACGGGCATCGCAGCAGCGGTCATGCTCAAACGCCGTCTCGGGGTGCCGCTGGTGGTGCATGTCCGCGCCCACATGGGAGTGCAGGACCGTGGCCTCCGCAGCAGGCTGCTGTGGCTGCTGTTCGATCGCCATGTCGACCAGATCATCTGCATCGATGAAACCGTTCGGGCAACCATTCCCGTGCGAGTGCGCTGCCCGGTGGCCGTGGTGCACAACGCTCTCGAAGTGGCGCTGCCGACGAACGACGCCAAGGCCTTGCCGCAAATCCTCGTCGATCCAGCTCACAAGATCCGCGTAGGCGTTGTGGGCTCGTTACTGCGCGTCAAGGGAACGTACGAGTTCCTCGAGGCGGCTCTCCGACTTTGCGCCCGAAGAGACGACCTTGTTTTCGTTTTCGTCGGCTCGGGCGTCCGGCGTCTGCGAGGGCTGCAGGGGGCGCTGCTCGCGCGCACTGGCCTTGCGGAAGACACCGAGCAATTCGTCCGCAGCACGATCGCGGCAACGCGGACGCAGGAACGCATCCTGATGCTCGGGCACCGCGACGATCTAGCGAATATCTACCAAAATCTGGACATTCTCTGCTTCCCGTCCCACTACAACGCGCCGGGGCGACCCATCTTCGAAGCAGCCTACTTCGGCAAGCCGAGCATCGTCGCGATCGACAACCCTCGTCCCGATACGCTCGTGGACGGCATAACCGGTCTCGCAATAGCAGCCAAGAGCAGCGACGCACTCGCGAATGCCATCGAGAAGCTCGCGGACGATCCGGCGTCACGGCTCGCGATGGGAATCGCTGCCAAGGAGCTCGCCGACCGCAATTTCAGCCTGGAACGAAACGCCGCGGAGATTCTGCGCATCTATTCGCGCCTGACGACGTCGTCCCGCGGCAAGGCGTTCATCGACACAAAGGCGGCATGAGCGCGCCATCGTCCAGGAAGATGTTGAGCGTGCAGATGCTTCGCGGCGTCGCGATTCTTCTCGTGCTTTTCTTTCACCTGACCGAGGCCGAAAAGCGTTACTTCGGTTTGGACATCGGCGGCAACTTCGCGGCATTCGGCAACGCCGGGGTGGACATCTTCTTCGCCATTAGCGGATTCGTGGTTGTGGGCGTCGCGCGTGAGCTCGAGCATTGCGGTGTCCGAGGGTTTTTCAACTTCGCATACGACCGCGCAGCGCGGATCTATCCGATCTACTGGATCTATTGCATAGCATTGATTGTTCCGTTTCTCATCGATCCGAGGCTGGTCAATTCGCTGGCCCGCATGGACGGGATACCCGACTACCTGCGATCGTTCTTGCTCCTCCCGAATCGAACACCTCCGGTGCTGCTGGTTGGCTGGACGCTCGTGTTCGAGGTGTATTTCTATGCGGTCCTGAGCCTCATGCTCCTGCTGCGAATACCGGTCTTGGTGGGGCTCACTCTCTGGCTCGCAGCGCTCCTGCTGTGCAATCTCCGTTGGCGTGACGTCGATGCGAGTCAGTTTCCCGTGCTTGCGCTCATTTCGAGCCCACTGTCCCTCGAATTCATCGGTGGGGGCTTTGCCTCGTATGCCATCTTCAGGCGACTTGGCACCCATACGGCGGCGTGGCTGCTGGGTGCGGCGGTCGTCCTCGCCGGCGTTCTCTGCGCGACAACGCCCCTACCGAGGGAGGACATCGACCCCTGGTTCAGAGCGCTGCGTTATGGGCCGATCGGGGTGATCGCGTTGATCGCGCTGGTCTCGCTCGAAAAGCGGGTCCACGCTCCCTTCCTTCGCTGGCTGGCGACAATCGGCGATGCCAGCTACTCGACCTACCTGACCCATACCCTTGTCCTCTCGGCGATCGGCCGGCTCTTCGCCACCCAAGGATCACTAGGCCGCGCTGCCGGCGGGGCGTTCGCGTTGGTTGGTCTCTGCCTCCTGCTGGGCCATTGGAGCTACCGCTATCTGGAGTTGCCGCTGATGCATCAGCTCAAGCGGTTGAAACCCGCGACGTGGCGACGCGTTGCGGCCTCGGCGCCATGACGCACGTACTGGCCGTCATTCCGGCACGCGCGGGATCGAGGCGACTGCCCGGCAAGAACACGCGCAGCCTCCTCGGCAAGCCGCTCATCGCCTGGACGATCGACTTCGCGCGAACGATCCCGTGGTTCTCGGCGCTCCACGTGTCGACCGACAGCCCCGCCATCGCCGCCGTCGCCGAACGCCATGGCGTGCCGGTGCCGCGTCTGCGGCCGGCCGCGCTGGCGAGCGACGAAGCGGGCAGCGTCGACGTGGTCGTCGAGCTGCTCTCCTGGTATCGTGCCGCCGGCCGCACCTTCGACGCCGTCGCGCTGCTGCAGCCGACGACGCCAGTTCGGTTCGCAGGACGCTGGGAGCAGGCGCGCGAGTTGCTCGGCAGTGACTGTGACGGCGTGATCGGCGTATCGGCGGCCGATGTCCATCCCTACCTCGCCCTGCGCGCCTCCGCCGACGGCTACGTGCGGCACTGGCTGCCCGACGCGGTGGCCGTCACCCGCGCCCAGGACTACCCGCCTGCCTACGCGATCAACGGCTCGCTCTATCTCGTCCGGACCGAGGCGCTGCTGGCGCAGCGCAGTTTCTGCCCGCAACGTTGCCGCTTCGTCGTTTGCAGCGAGCCGGTCGAAAACGTCGACATTGATACGCCGATAGACTGGCGCATGGCCGAGGTGGTGGTCGGCGACTGGATCGGGCAATCGTGACCACCTTCGTGATCGCCGAAGCCGGCGTCAACCACAACGGCAGCACCGACATGGCGCTCGAGCTCGTCGAGACTGCGGCACGCTGCGGCGCGGATGCGGTCAAGTTCCAAACCTTCTCGGCCGACAAGTTGGTACGTCGCGGCGCCGCCAAGGCGGCGTATCAGGAACGCGCGACCGGCGCCGGCGATCAGCACTCGATGCTGAAGGGCCTGGAGATGTCGGAGGACCTGCATCGCAATCTGGTGCGGCGCTGCGACGACCTCGGCATCGAGTTCATGTCGACCGCCTTCGACGAGGAAGCCGCAGACTTCCTGGTCCAGCTCGGGATTCGCCGCATCAAGGTGCCGTCGGGCGAGATCACCAATCATCGGTTCCTGACCCACCTCGCTGCGCACGGCCTGCCGCTGATCGTGTCCACCGGCATGGCGACGCTCGCCGAAGTGGAGGAAGCGTTGGCAGTCATTCGCACGGCCCGCATCGACCGCGGCTTCGGCGACCGACTGAACGACGCGGTCACGGTCCTGCACTGCACCTCGAACTACCCCGCGGCGCTCGAAGACGTGAACCTGCGGGCTATGACGACGATGGCGACGGCGCTCACCCTGCCCGTCGGCTACTCGGACCACACCGCCGGCACGACAGTCTCGGTGGCCGCGGTAGCGCTTGGCGCGGCGGTGATCGAAAAGCACTTCACGCTCGACCGCGCCCTGCCCGGCCCGGACCACACGGCTTCGCTCGAGCCCGCCGAGCTCGCCGACCTGATCGGCCGCATCCGCGAGGTCGAGCGCGCGCTTGGCTCGCCGGTCAAGCAGCCGAGCGCCAGCGAGCTGTCGGTGCGCGACCTCGTGCGCCGCAGCGTGACATTGGTCCGTGCGCTGCCCGCCGGGCACCCGATCGGACCCGGCGACGTGGCGCTCATGCGTCCGGGCGACGGCGTAGCGCCAAAGGAAATTGCCGCCGTCATCGGCAGGAAGACGCGGTCCGAGCTCGCCGCTGGCCACACCCTCCAATGGGCCGATCTGCAATGAGCGCGGCGGTGCGGCGCATTTGCTATCTCTCCGGTACGCGCGCCGACTTTGGCCTCATGCAGTCGACCCTGCAATCGATCGCCGCGCACCCGGCGCTGGCCCTGAAAGTGATTGCGACCGGAAGCCACCTGTCCGAGCGTTTCGGCATGACGGTCCGCGAGATCGAGCAGGCCGGCCTCGCCGTCGCGGCGCGCATCCCGGTCGACACCGACACTGACACCGGCGCCGCGATGGCGCTGAACATCGCGCGCGTGCTCGAAGGCTGCGTCGCCGCCCTCGCGCGGTCGCGGCCCGACCTGATGCTTCTTCTGGGCGACCGCGGCGAAATGCTGGCCGGCGCGCTAGCAGCGCTTCACCTGGGGATTCCGATCGCCCATGTCCATGGCGGCGAGCGTTCGGGAACGGTCGACGATCCGGTGCGCCACGCGATCTCGAAGCTGGCGCAATTCCACTTCGTTGCCACCGCCGAATCGCGCGATCGGCTAGTGCGAATGGGCGAGCGCGCCGACCACGTCTTCGTCTGCGGTGCCCCGGGGCTCGACGGCCTTCGCGAGCTCGCGGCACGCGATCGCGCGGACCTGTGTGCAGGCGTCGGCCTCGACCCGCTCCAGCCGCTGACACTTCTTGTCTATCACCCCGTCGTCCAGGAAGCCGCAACCGCCGGGCAAGACGCCGCCGCGTTAATGAAGGCGTGCCTGCGAGTCGGTCTGCAGGTGCTGGCGCTCGCGCCTAATGCCGACGCCGGAAGCCACGCCGTGCGCGCCGCCCTCGAAAGCTTCGCGAGCCTGCAACCGGTCCGATTCGCGACCCATCTGTCGCGCGCCGAGTTCGTCGCCTGGATGGCCGCGTGCGACGTGATGGTCGGCAACTCGAGCAGCGGCATCATCGAGGCTGCCACGTTCGGCACGCCGGTGTGCAACATCGGCACGCGCCAGAATCTGCGCCAGCGCAGCGGCAACGTCGTCGACGTTGCCAGCGTGGGCGCCGGCCTCGATGCCGCGCTGCGCCTGATCCTGAAAGGCGGCCGCGTCTCCTGCCGCAACGTCTACGGCGACGGCCGCGCCGGCACGCGCATCGTCGAGCACCTCGTGACGCTCGACCTCGCTCCCTCGACCCTCTCGAAGACCAATGCATACTGAACCGGTCCTCATCGTCGGCGGCGGCGGCCACGCCAAGGTGGTCATCGACGCGCTGCGCGCGCTCGGCTACTCCGATGCCCAGCTGTTCATCGTCGATGATGACCCGGCGCGGCAGGGCCGTACGCTCCTCAGCATCGTCGTTCGCGCGCCCAGCGCCGAGTTGCGACTCGCCGGTGGCTGGTTCCACGTCGCCATCGGAGATTGCGCGGCGCGGGCCCGGACGGCACAGTCGTTCCGCGCGGCGGGCCTGCGAGCGCTAAGCGTCGTGCATCCGGCGGCTCGCATCGCAGGCTCGGCGCGCCTGGCCGGAGGAAGCTTCGTCGCTGCCGGCGCCATCGTCGGGCCCGACGCCGCGCTCGAAGACGACTGCATCGTCAACCACAACGCCGTCGTCGACCACGACTGTCGCATTGGTCTTAGCTGCCACGTGGCGCCTGGTGCGACGCTAGGCGGCGGTGTCAGCCTCGGCGCGCGCGTATTGGTCGGCGCGGGAGCGTCGGTCCTGCCCGGGTTGAGTCTCGGCGATGACTGCGTCCTCGGAGCTGGCGGAGTGCTCCTCGACGACCTGCCGCAGCGGTGTACCGCTGTCGGCGTTCCCGCCCTTCCCCTATCGAGGACTCAGCGATGAACTTGAGTGCCGTCACCGTTTTTCGCAGCACGCGCATCTTCGACGCCCTGTCGATGCTCGAGGCCGCGGGCACCGGACTCCTTCTGTTGACTCGCCAGGACCACAGCTTCGAGCGAACCATCACCGACGGCGACCTGCGGCGCCTGCTGCTGGGCGGCAACGCGCTGGCCGACACGCTCGCCAGCCTTCCCGTCATCGAGTCGATCGTGGTCGAGGACCCTGTCACCCGCGAAGCCGCGCTTGACCTGATGAACTTGCATCAGATCAACCACCTGCCGGTGCTCGACGAGTCCGGCCAGGTCGTGCGCGTGCTGGAGCGACGCCAGCTCGACGAGCAGATCTTGCTCTCGACCCCGCATCTCGGCTCGTGGGAGCGGCAGTACGTCGACGAGGCGTTTCGCACCAACTGGATCGCGCCGCTCGGCCCCAATGTCGATGCCTTCGAGCGCGAGCTGGCGGCGCACGTCGACATCGCTCATGCGGCCGCGCTCAGCTCGGGAACCGCAGCGATCCACCTCGCGCTGCGCTTGCTCGACGTCGGGCCGGGCGACTTCGTCTTCTCCTCGTCGCTCACCTTCGTGGCGAGCGCCAATCCGATCGTCTATCAGGGCGCCAGCCCGGTCTTCGTCGACTCGGAGCCAGAGAGCTGGAACATGTCGCCGGTCGCCCTGGAGAAGGCTTTCGAGTGGGCTCGGCGCGAAGCGAAGATGCCCAAGGCGGTCATCGTCGTCAACCTGTACGGCCAAAGCGCGGACATGGATCCGTTGCTCGAGCTCTGCCGCAAGCACGGCGTGCCGATGATCGAGGACGCGGCCGAATCGCTCGGTGCGAAGTACAAGGGCAAGGCGAGCGGCACGTTCGGACATCTGGGCATCTATTCGTTCAACGGCAACAAGATCATCACGACATCCGGCGGAGGCATGCTCGTTTCGGCGGACGCGGACTTGATCAAGCAAGCCCGCTTTCTCGCCACCCAGGCGCGCGACCCCGCGCCCCACTACGAGCACTCGCAGATCGGCTTCAACTATCGTATGAGCAACATCCTGGCGGGCGTCGGACGGGGCCAGCTGCACGTGCTCGAGGAGCGCGTGCAAGCACGTCGCGCCGTCTATGAGCGGTACCGCGACGGTCTGGCGGAGACGGAAGCGTTCGAATGGATGCCCGAACCGGACTGGAGCTACCCGACGCGCTGGCTCACTGCGTGCATGCTGACCCGCGGCTCGCGCCTGACGAGCTCGGAGTTGATCCGGCGCCTGGCGGCGGAACGCATCGAAGCCCGCCCGCTCTGGAAGCCGATGCACCTGCAGCCGGTCTTCGCAACGTGCCCGTCGTTCGATCACGGTGAGACCTCGCTGTCTGCGCGGCTGTTCGAGAGCGGCCTGTGCCTGCCGTCAGGATCGAACATGGCGGAAGAACAGCAGCAGCGGGTCATCTCTCTCCTCACAGCCGCGGTGCGGGGTTGAGCGTGACGACAGTGCTTCGCTCGCAAGGATCGACGGGCGGTGCACAACACCCCCAGAGACCGACTCCGCGCTTTTCCCTTTCCGTCGTCAGCCACGGTCAAGCGGGCCTCCTCGCCACCGTTCTTGCCGACCTAGCGAGCGTGAAGCCGCCGGATTTCGAAGTCATCGTGACGTTCAACATCGCCGAGCCCGAACCCGTGCTCGACGACTGCCCGTTCCCGATCCAAGTCATTCGCAACGAGCGACCGAAGGGGTTCGGTGCCAATCACAACCAGGCGTTTCGCGCTGCCCGCGGCGAGTTGTTCGCGGTGATCAATCCGGATATCCGGATGCCCGCCCTCGATCTCGCGGTTCTGGAGTGGCCTTTCGCGGACAAGAAGACCGGCGCTTGCGGCCCGCTGGTGGTCGACGGCAGTCAGCGCCTGCAGGACAGTGCACGGCGCTTTCCGACGCTGGCAACGCTGCTGTGTCGTCTGATCGAGCGCCGTCACGCGGCCGACTACAGTTGGCGAAACGACCCGATCGTTGTCGACTGGCTTGCCGGGATGTTCATCGTATTTCGCCGCGCGGCGTTCGCACAGGTCGATGGATTCGACGAACGGCGCTTCTTCATGTACTACGAGGATGTCGACATCGCCAAGCGTCTGGGCAAGCACGGCTGGCGTTCGGTTCTTCAGCCTGCGGCACAGGTGATTCACGACGCGCAACGTGCCAGTCACCGCGACCTGAAGCACCTTCGATGGCACGTCATCAGCGCGGCGCGCTACCTGACCGGCCTGTGAGCGGCGAGTCGGCTCGGCCGACGAGCAGCACGAAACCAGACGCCTAAGCGACATGAACATCCTTGTCACCGGGGCCAGCGGCTTCATCGGGCGGCGACTGGTCGAGCTGCTCGCCGCCGACGGCGCCGTGCGGGTACGTGCCGCTTCGCGCGAGCCCCTGATCGATCCGCTCGAGGGTGTGACGCAGACTCGGCTGAGCGAGCTTGCATCGGACGATCTCGGTTCAGCGGTCTCGGGCATCGATGTCGTCATCCATCTAGCGGCGCGCGTTCATGTGATGCGGGACACCGTCGCCGACGCGCTGGGTGAATTCAGACGCGTCAACGTCCGGGCGTCGCGACGGCTCGCTGAGGCAGCCGTCGCAGCAGGCGTTCAGCGCTTCGTCTTCGTCAGCTCTATCAAGGTCAATGGCGAGGCCACCGCGATTGATCGTCCCTTCCGTTCGGCAGACGCGGCCCGTCCGCAGGATCCCTACGGGATGAGCAAGCACGAGGCAGAGACCGAGTTACGCGCCATTGCCGCCGCTTCCGGCATGGAGCTGACGATCGTGCGACCGGTCCTTGTCTATGGTCCCGGTGTCGGCGCGAACTTCGAGCGGATGATGAGCTGGCTTCATCGCGGCAACCCGCTGCCGTTCGGTTCGATCGACAACTTGAGAAGCCTCCTCGCGCTCGACAACCTGTGCGACTTGCTGATTACGTGCACGCGACATCCCGCAGCCACTGGTCAGGTCTTCCTCGCTAGCGATCAGGAAGATGTCTCGACGCCGGATCTCCTCCGTCGGCTGGGAACTGCCCTTGGAAAACCGGCGCGATTGTTCGGCATGCCGGAAGGCGCGCTTCGCTGGCTGTTTCGAAGCCTCGGCCAGGCCGAGGCGGGGTACCGACTGTGCGGCTCCCTGCGGGTCGATGGCACCCCCCTGCGCGACCTGTTGGGGTGGCAACCGCCGATAACGCTCGACGAAGGGCTGCGCCGGGCGAGTGTTGCGTTTTTGGCTGCGCGGTTGACGCAGGCTGCCGGGACCATCGAAGCAAAAGTCACAATCGCGAAGTAGATGCCCCTTTCAACCACCTTGCTGCTACTCGCAGTCAGCGCCGCCGCCACCTGGGCGCTCACCGGGACCGTGCGCAGCTTCGCCCTTCGATCGGGCCGGCTCGATCATCCCAATGCGCGCAGTTCCCATAGCCTGCCCACGCCACGCGGCGGTGGCGTGGCGATCGCCGTCTGCTATCTCACACTCGTCGCCTTGCTGAGCGCAATGGGCTTCGTCGAACGCGGCCTCGCCGCGGCGCTGCTCGGCGGGGGGCTGCTGATCGCGGCGCTGGGCTATGCCGACGACCGGCGTCCACTCGCCGCCCGTTGGCGTTTCCTCGGCCACCTCGTCGCAACGATCTGGGTGCTGGGCTGGCTCGGTCCGTTGCCCGCCGTCCCCATCTTGGGCGTGACCATCTACCTCGGCCTCGGCGCGAACTTGCTCTCCGCCCTTTACCTAGTTTGGTCGATCAATCTCTTCAACTTCATGGACGGGATCGACGGCATCGCCAGCCTCGAAGCGATCGCCGTCGCGCTCGGCGGCGCGATCGTCTGGTGGTGGACTCAGC
The DNA here is from genome assembly GCA_038241255.1 of Burkholderiales bacterium. Taxonomy (GTDB): domain Bacteria; phylum Pseudomonadota; class Gammaproteobacteria; order Burkholderiales; family Burkholderiaceae_C; genus Schlegelella_A. The sequence goes on from JBBRFW010000009.1 coordinate 45,627, forward strand.
CCGGCGGTGACTGGCGGCTGGCCGTCCTGTTCGCGGCCTCCGTTGTCGGCTTCCTGGTTTGGAACTTCCCGTCGGCACGCATCTTCATGGGCGATGTCGGCAGTGGCTTTCTCGGCTTCGTCGTTGCGACGCTGGCCTTGTGGAGCAGCCACACCGCTCCGCATCTGTTCTGGAGCTGGTTCATTCTGGGCGGTTGCTTCATGGTCGATTCGACAATGACGCTTGTTCGAAGGGTCAGGCGAGGTGAACGGTTTAACCAGGCGCACCGGAGCCACGCCTACCAGTACGCAGCGCGCCGACATTCCTCGCACAAGGCGGTCTCGGTCGCCTTCGTGATCATTACGTCGGTTTGGCTGTTCCCGATCGCCTTGCTTGTCGCCACGGTGCAGCTCGATGGTTTGATGGGGGTCGCCATCGCGTATCTTCCGCTCGGCTACGCGGCTTGGCACTACAAGGCCGGCGACGCAACCGCCCAGGAAATTTGATGTCGGTCGTCAGGATAGGAACCCGTCTGGCGGCACTTTCTCCGCAAACTAAATTCGCGATCATGGTAGGCGGCGACGCGGTGTTTTTGCCGCTTTGCATGCTCGCCGCAGTGGCGTTGCGCCTCGGCTCGGTGCAAGCAGCGATCGACATGGCGCTTGGCGTGCAAATCGGTCTGGCGCTCGTCGCGCTGCCCGCGCTCGGCCTAGCAGGCCTCTATCGCACCGTCGTACGTTACATCGACCTGCGAGTCCTTGTCTCCTCCAGTGCGGCGCTTGCCGGCGTAGTGCTGGTGGTCTGGGGCGCTGCGTTCGCAATGCATGTCAGCGTGCTGCCCCGCTCCGCTTTCGCCATTTTCTGGTTTGTGGCCTTCGCCTACGTAGTGACGTCGCGCTTCATCGCTCGTGGACTACTGCGCCGCGGTGTCAAGCAAGCCGGCCGGCACCGATACCGCACGGCGATTTACGGGGCCGGCGGGGCGGGTGCGCAGTTGGCCCAGGCCATGCAGATCAGCCCCGATCATTCGGCAGTCTGCTTTCTTGACGATCGCTCGGACTTGCAAGGCAAGATAGTGGCGGGCCTACAGGTTTACTCACCGACAAATCTGGCAGAGGCCATTTTCCGCTATGAGGTTGAGCAGATCGTGTTGGCCATTCCCTCGGCAAACTCCACGCAAAAGCGTCGCCTGATCCAACGAATCGAAGGTGCCGGACTGCCGGTGAAGATTCTGCCTGGGCTCTTCGAGCTGGTCGACGGTACGGCCAGCGTCGGTGACATTCGCGAAGTTGACGTCGTCGACCTGCTCGGCCGCGATCCGGTACCACCCGACCCGGCGCTTTTTGCGCGAAATATCGCGGGCAAGTCGGTGCTCGTGACAGGCGCGGGGGGGTCGATCGGGACCGAGTTGTGCCGCCAGATCGCCACGCAACGTCCCAGCAGGCTTGTATTGCTCGACCACTCAGAGTTCGCGCTCTACGGTATCGACCATGAGCTGCGCCAGGGTTCGCACGGGATCGACATCGTGGCGAGCCTCGGATCGGTGCTTGACGAGGTGTTGGTTCGCTCGCTGCTGCGCCGCCACGGCATTCAGACGATCTATCACGCGGCGGCGTACAAGCATGTGCCGCTGGTCGAGTCCAACATCCAGCAGGGGTTGCGCAACAACGTATTCGGCACGCTCGCAATCGCGCGCGCGGCGCTCGACGCCGGTGTGCAAACCTGCATCCTGATCTCGACAGACAAAGCCGTTCGACCGACGAACGTTATGGGCGCCTCAAAGCGCGCGGCCGAGTTGATCTTCCAGGCAGCGGCGCTTCGCAGTGGGGCCCGGACGGTGTTCTCGATGGTTCGCTTCGGCAACGTGCTCGGATCCTCGGGCTCGGTCGTGCCGCTTTTCAAACGGCAGATCGCGCACGGCGGGCCGGTAACCATCACACACCCCGACGTCGTCCGCTACTTCATGCTCATCCCCGAGGCGGCCCAGCTCGTCGTGCAAGCCGGTGCCATGGCGCGGGGCGGCGATCTGTTCGTCCTCGACATGGGTGAACCGGTGCGCATCGCTGACCTCGCTCGTACGATGGTCCATCTCTCGGGACTGACCGAACGAACTGCAGACGATCCCGAAGGCGACATCGACATCGAGTACGTCGGGCTCAGGCCAGGCGAAAAGCTTTACGAGGAGCTTCTCATCGGGGAAAGCGTCGTTCCAAGCGGACACCCACGGATCATGTGCGCGCGCGAGCGGCACATCGAGCCCGCGTTGCTCGACAAGATGATCGAGTCGCTTCGCGTCGCATGCGAAGCGAACGACAGCGCCGCCATGCTGCGCCAGCTCAAAAACCTCGTGCCGGAGTACCGTTCGGCCGAAGAGGTCAACGCTGAGGCGTCGGCCGGACTTGCCGAGCGTTAAGCCTTAAGTCGCTTTCGACGACCGGTCGCCCGGTATCCATCTCCGACTCTTCCTAGAATGCGGTCCCACCTGGCCGGCCATGAACGCACCGACTTCGCCATTGTCAACGCCCGCCGACGACAACACCCTTATCGCCGAGCGCCGCGACAAACTCGCCGCCATCCGCGCCCGGGGCATCGCCTTCCCCAACGACTTCAAGCCCAGGCACCGCGCCTCCGAACTCGCGCGAAAGCACGGCCACCTCGACAACGAAGCCCTCGAGCCGCAGGCGATTGCCGTCTCCGTCGCCGGCCGCCTGATGCTCAAACGCATCATGGGAAAGGCCAGCTTCGCGACCCTGCAGGACGCCACCGGCCGGATCCAGCTGCGCGTCAGCGTCGACGCGATCGGCGCCGAGGCCTACGATGACTTCAAGCACTTCGACCTTGGCGACATCGTCGGCGCCGAAGGCACGATCTTCAAGACTAGGACCGGCGAGCTGACGGTGAAAGTCGACAAGCTCCGCCTTCTCACCAAGAGCCTGCGACCCCTCCCCGACAAGTTCCACGGCCTGGCCGACGCCGAGGACAAGTACCGCCAGCGCTACGTCGATCTCATCACCGACGAGACCGCGCGCGCCCGCTTCGCGGCGCGCAGCAAGACGCTGTCGTCGATCCGCCGCTTCATGGTCGAGCACGGCTTTATGGAAGTTGAGACGCCGATGCTCCACCCGATCCCCGGCGGCGCCAACGCCAAACCCTTCGTGACGCACCACAACGCGCTCGACCAGCAGATGTTCCTGCGCATCGCGCCCGAGCTCTACCTCAAGCGCCTCATCGTCGGCGGTTTCGAGCGGGTGTTCGAGATCAACCGGAGCTTTCGCAACGAAGGCATCTCGGTGCGCCACAACCCCGAGTTCACGATGATGGAGTTCTACGCGGCGTACTGGAACCACCACGACCTGATGGACTTCACCGAGGAAGTCCTGCGCCACGCCGCGCGAGAGGCCGCGGGCTCGGCCAAGCTCACCTACTCAGGTCGAGAGGTCGACCTCGACGCGCGCTTCGCTCGCCTGACCGTCAAGGAAGCGCTTGTCCGCCACGCGGGCGTGAGCGAAGCCGAGGCCGGCGACGCGAACGTGCTGCGCGAGAAGTTGCGCGCCGCGGGCGCGGCCGCGCCCGCGCACTGGACGCTCGCCGAGCTGCAGTTCGGCCTGTTCGAGGGTGCCGTCGAGGCGCAGCTCTGGAACCCGACCTTCATCCTCGACTATCCCGTCGAGGTCTCGCCGCTCGCGCGGGCCTCGGATACCGACCCTTCGATCACCGAGCGCTTCGAGCTCTTCATCACCGGCCGCGAATATGCGAACGGCTTCTCCGAGCTGAACGACGCCGAGGACCAGGCGGCGCGCTTTCGCGCCCAGGCCGCCAACAAGGAAGCCGGCGACGAGGAAGCGATGTACTACGACGCCGACTTCATCCGTGCCCTCGAGATCGGCATGCCGCCGACCGGCGGCTGCGGCATCGGCGTCGACCGGCTTGTGATGCTGCTGACCGACTCGCCGAGCATCCGCGACGTGATCCTGTTCCCCTCGCTGCGCAACGAGGCCTGACTCGGCGGCCGACGCAGTCTGCAGCGCCGCCTCCCGGCGCGGCGCGGTCAGAGACCCGGCATGAACGGCAGGTCGGTGCTGCCCATGTCGAGGCCGCTCTGGGCAAGCAGTGTCGTCACCTGGCCGCGGTGATGGGTCTGATGATTGAAGACATGGCCGACGAGCAGCCCGCGCGGCAGCGTTCGGGTGACACCGTCGACCTTGCTTGTGTAGGTCTGCACGCCGGCGAGCCAGGCCTCGCTCAGCGAAGCCGTCCACTCGACGATGCGGGCGTCGATCGCCTCGCGCTCGCGGCGCAAGGCGGCGAAGTTCCCGAAGAGGTCGGCGCCGAGCTCGGGGGCCCGCGCCGGCGTCCCCGTGAAGCGCGAGAGGAACGCGAGGTCGGCGTAGGCGACGTGGTTGAGGGTCGCGTAGATCGACTTGAAGAAGGCGCCTCGGTCGGCTTGCAAGTCGCTTTCAGGCACCGTGGCGCATAGCGCGAACAGGCGCGCGTTCATCCACGCGTTGTAGCGCGCGAGCGTCTGCGCGTACTCGGCCGAGATCATCGTCGCAGCCGATTCAGCGATGCTTGAACTCGGCCTTACGCTTGGCGAGGAACGCCGCCATGCCCTCGTTTTTGTCTTCGGTCGCGAACAACGAATGAAAGAGGTGGCGCTCGTAGGCGATGCCGTCGGTGAGCGGTACCTCGTAGGCGCGGTTGATCGCCTCCTTGGCCATTCGCACGCTCGGCCCGCTGAAGGCGCAGATCGTCGCAGCGGCGGCGAGCGCCGTGTCGAGGAGCTCGGCGGCGGGAACGACGCGCGAGACGAGTCCGGCCCGTTCGGCCTCGGCCGCGTCCATCATCCGCGCCGTGAGGACGAGGTCCATCGCCTTCGCCTTGCCGACGGCGCGTGGCAGGCGCTGTGTGCCACCCGCACCCGGGATGATGCCGAGCTTGATCTCGGGCTGGCCGAAGCGGGCACCGTCGGCGGCGATGACGATGTCGCACATCATCGCCACCTCGCAACCGCCGCCGAGCGCGAAGCCGGCGACCGCGGCGATCACCGGCTTCGTCACCTGGCGCATCGTCTCCCAGTTGCGGCTGATCAGGCCTTTGGTGTAGGCGTCGACGAAGCCGTACGGCGCCATTGCCTGGATGTCGGCACCCGCTGCGAACGCCTTGTCGCCGCCGGTGACCACGATGCAGCCGATCGACTCGTCGGCGTCGAACGCGAGCAGCGCCGCGCCGAGCTCGTCCATCATCGTGTCGTTGAGGGCGTTGAGCTGCTTCGGCCGGTTCAGCGTGATGACACCGGTTCGGCGCGGCCCGTCGCCGCGCATCTCGGTGAGGATGCACTCGTAGGTCATGGGGGCTTTTCCTTCGCTGCGGCGGACGGTGGCGGGACCGGGTCGCCCATCTCGGGCTTGCCGGCGATCATGAGGTCAATGTAGGTGCCGGCGTCCTGCTCGATGCGGATGCGCACCGGCAGGTAGCGCAGCTCGGGCGCGATCCAGAGCTCCGCCGTCAGCGCGCTCGGCCGCCGCGTCGGCCGTGGTCGCGGCTTCAGGTGGAAAGTCGCCAACGGGCCGAACGGCGTCTGCAGCGTCTGGGCTTCGACGACTTCGTAGACGTAGCTGTCCATGGCGCGTGGCAACGCGAGCGGAAAGGCAACCGAGCCACCCACGCGCAACAGCTCGGGCCTCGTCGAGAAGACGTACGTCAGCTGGATGAACTGGCTCGCGGTGTCCTGCACGCCCTCGAGGCGCTCGCGCCGCTGGCCGTTGGCCAGGACCACCGCGTCGGGCTCGAAGACGACGCTCATCCGGCTGCGGTCGCGCATCACGACGTGCGTGTCCTCGTCGTAGCGCGCCGGCACCAGGCCGCTCGCCGCGAGGCTGCCTTCGCTCGTCATGCGCCGCGTGATGATCGGCGCGAATTCCGGGCCGATGACGAGGTCGAGGTTGACCTGGTAGCGGTCGTCGACGCGGATCCATTCGACCTGCGCCGTGCCGCTCACCTCGCCGCGGTAGTTGCCGGTCAGGACGTAGCTGAGGCGGGTCGACGCCGGCCATTCGAAGGGCGTTGCGCCGGCGGATGAGGCGCTCGCCGAGGCGGCGGCGGCCAACGGCGGCGTGCCCGCGTTCGCGGCCGATGCTGCGGCAGCAATCGTCGCCGCAGCGGAGGCGGCCAGCGGGTCGTGCTCGGCGGCCTCGCGCTCTGCAGCGAGGCGCTCCGCGGCCTCGCGCTCGGCGGCCGATGCGGCCTCGGCCGGCGAGGACGCCTCGGCAAGGACCGGCGCCGCGACCTGCGGCGCAGAAGCCGCCGCGCTGCGACGAGGCGCACGCGGCCGCGGCCGCGGCGCCGGTGCGACCGGCGTCGCGACTGTCGCGGGCGGCGTTTCCGGCTCGATCGTGCGCACGTAGGCCACCTCGATCCGCTTCGGCATCGCCCGCGAGGCATCGAAGCTCGCCATGCGATCAACCAGCTCGCGCGTGCCGACGAGGTGGATCGCGGTCACCGCCAGCAGCACGCCGATCCAGGCCGCGTGGCGGCGCAGGCGGAGCCGGCTCGGCGCGACCGAAGGAGCGTTCAGCCCGCGATCCATGCCTCGTACAGGCGCCGCGCCGCCGCGTCGGCCTTGTCCGCGGGCTTCAGCTGCGGCGCGCCGGCGTCGGCGGCGGCAAGCGAGCCGACGTCGACCGGCACGCCGAGCACGCGCTGGTCGCGGCCGACCAGGAGCGTCGTCTCGCCTTCGGCGGGCAGCACGCGCGCCGCATCGTCGAGGCGGCGCAGGCGCCAGCCGCTCGCGGCAATCAGCTCGTCGCCCGGCGCGAGCCCGGCGCGCTCGCCGGCGCCGCCACGCAGCACGTGCGTCACCTTGATGCCGGTCAGCGCGCTCTCGTTTACGCGAACGCCGAGGCGCTGCGCCAGCGTCGCCGCCTGCGCCTCGACATCGACGTCGAAGCGCTGCAGCAGCGTCGCGACGGGCAGCTCGTCAGTGCCGTGCACCCAGGCGGCGAGCTCGCTCGCATACGAGCGGCCGCCGACGGCTTCGAGCGCGCCGGCGATGTCGTCCTCGCCGATCGGCCCCCCCTGGCTCTGCCGCCAAAGCCGGCGCATGACGTCGTCGAGCGTGCCCCTGCCCTCGCTGCGCAGCGTCAGATCGAACGCGAGCGCGACGAGCGAGCCCTTGGCGTAGTAGCTGATCGTCGAATTCGGCGTGTTCTCGTCGGCGCGGTAGTACTTGACCCAGGCGTCGAAGCTCGCCGCGGCGACGCTCTGCACCTTGCGTCCCGGCGCTGCCTGCACGGCGCCGAGGGTGGTCGCGAGCAGCTTCAGGTAGCGCGGCGCGTCGATCAGGCCGCTGCGCAGGACGAACAGGTCGTCGTAGTACGAGGTGAAGCCCTCGAAGAACCAGAGCAGCCGGGTGTAGTTCTCGCCGCGATAGTCGAAGGCGGCGAACTCGCGCGGCTTGAGCCGCTTGACGTTCCAGGCGTGGAAATACTCGTGCGCGATCAGCCCGAGCACGCCGACGTAGCCGTCGCTCGTCTCGGCCTTGGCCGGTGGCGAGGACGCCGCGTCGGCGGGCGCGCAGCGCGGCAAATCGCGTCGCGGCGCAACGAGCGCCGTGCTCGACCGATGCTCGAGGCCGCCGCGCCCCTCCTCGACAGCGTTGAGCATGAACAGGTAGCGGTCGAACGGCGCGCGGCCGCCGACGTGCCAGAAGCGGATCTCGGCCTCGCAGAGCCGGCGCGTGTCGACGAGCAGGCGCTCGCCGTCGAAGTCGGGCAGGGCGCCGGCGACGACGAACTCGTGCGGCACGCCCGCGGCGTCGAAGCGGCCGCGCCAGAAACGGCCGAGCTCGACCGGGTGGTCGACGAGCGTGTCGTAGTCAGCCGCCAGGAACTCGTTCGCGCTCGCGCCGGGGCGAGCGTCCAGCGTCGTCGCGACCTCCCAACCGGCGGGTAGCCCGACCACGTCGAGAGCATGTGGCGCGGCTTCGTGGCCCTCGACGCGCAGGCAGACGCCGGTGCCGTTGAAGAAGCCGCGCGCTGGATCGAGGAAGGCCGCGCGCACCGAAGTGTCGAATGCGTAGACCTGATAGCGCACGACGAGCGGCGCGCCGCCGTCGCAGCGGGCGAGCCAGCTCGCCTTGTCGAGCTGCTCGAGCGACCGCGCCACGCCGCCCTGCTCGGCGGCGAGACCCGAAAGGTGGCGCGCGAATTCGCGCACCAGGTAGCTGCCGGGAATCCACGCCGGCAGGCTCAGGCGCTGCTCGACCGCGGGCCGGTCGATGCGCAGCTCGACCGAAAAAGTGTGCCGGTGCGTGGCGCCGACGTCGACGACATAGCGGATCATGGTCCGATTGTCGCCGCCGGGCACGGCGCGTCGATCGGAGGCAAGATGGCGGCCATGTCTTGCCCGCAGGATTTTTTCAACGGCGAGGAGCGCTGACAGATGGACGCCCTGTTGATGGCGCGGATGCAGTTCGCCGCCAACATCACCTTCCACATCCTCTTTCCGACGATCACGATCGGCCTGGGCTGGGTCCTGCTCTTCTTCCGTGTCCGCTGGCTCGCCACGCACGACGCGGGCTGGCTCGATGCCTATCGCTTCTGGACCAAAGTGTTCGCGCTCAGCTTCGCCCTCGGCGTCGTCAGCGGCATCACGATGAGCTTCCAGTTCGGCACCAACTGGCCGGGCTACATGGAAAAGGTCGGCAACATCGCCGGTCCGCTGCTGGGCTACGAGGTGCTGACCGCGTTCTTCCTCGAGGCGGGCTTCCTCGGCATCATGCTGTTCGGCCACGGCAAGGTGAGCGAGAAGATCCACCTCGCGGCGTCGGCCCTGGTCGCGTTCGGCACGACGCTGAGCGCGTTCTGGATCCTCGCCCTCAACTCGTGGATGCAGACGCCGGCGGGCTATCGCGTCGACGCCAACGGCGTCTATCACGCGACCAGCTGGCTCGCCGTGATCTTCAACCCGTCGTTTCCCTACACCTTCGTCCACATGCTGCTGGCGTCGGTCCTGACGGTCGCCTTCCTGCTCAGCGGCCTGGCGGCGTGGCAGCTCCTGCGCGGCGTCGCCGGCCGCTCGGCGCCGAAGGTGCTGCGTGTCGGCCTCGTCGTCGCCGCGATCGCCGCGCCGCTGCAGATCGTCGCTGGCGACGTCCACGGGCTCGACACGCTGGTCCACCAGCCGCAGAAGATCGCGGCGATCGAGGCGGTCTGGGAGACCGAGCGGGGCGCGGCGTTGCGCTTGTTCGCATGGCCCTCTGCGCAAGACCGCGCCAATCGTTTCGAGATCGCGATCCCCAAGCTCGGCAGCCTCGTCCTCACCCATAGCCTCGACGGCGAGATCAAGGGCCTGAACGCGTTCCGCGACCACCCGCCGGTCGCGCCGCTCTTCTTCGCCTTCCGCATCATGGTCGGCGTCGGCGTGCTGATGCTGCTCGCGAGCTGGAGCGGCGTCTGGCTGTACCGCCGATCGCGCTGGAACGCGCAGGCCCTGCCGCGGCGCTACCTGCAGCTCCTCGCGACGATGACCTTCGCCGGCTGGCTGGCGACCGTCTGCGGCTGGTACATCACCGAGATCGGGCGCCAGCCGTTCATCGTCTTCGGCCTCGTCCGCACCGCCGACGTCGCCTCGAAGGCGACTGCGCCCATGATCGCGGCGACGCTCTCGCTCTACGTCACGCTCTACCTCGCTCTCGTCATCGCCTACGTGACGGTGCTCAAGTACATGGCCGAGAAACCCGAGGACGTGCTCGCCGCAGAGGCGAAGGAGCGCGCCGTCGATCCGCCCGGCATCGCCACGCCGCCCTCGGCGGTCACCGCGCCCGCGCCATGACGACGCTCACGTGGACGCAAGCGCTGCCGCTCGTATTCATGGCGCTGATGGGGCTGTCGATGCTGATCTACGTCGTCAGCGACGGCTACGACCTCGGCGTCGGCATGCTGATGCACCGCGCGACGCCAGAAGAGAAGGACATTCTGGTCGCCTCGATCGGACCGTTCTGGGACGCCAACGAGACCTGGCTCGTGCTCGGCATCGGCATTCTCCTGATCGCCTTCCCGAAAGCGCACGGCATCGTCCTCGGCGAGCTCTACCTGCCGGTCGCATTCATGCTGATCGGCCTGATGCTGCGCGGCGTCGCCTTCGACTTCCGCGTCAAGGCACGCGAGGGCCACAAGGCGACTTGGGACCGCCTCTTCTTCGCCGGCTCGACGATCGCGTCGGTGGCGCAGGGCTGGATGCTGGGGCGCTACGTCAGCGGCTTCGGCAGCGGCTGGAACTTCCCGCTTTTCGCCGCCGCGATCGCCGTGGCCCTGCCGATGGCGTACGTGCTGATGGGCGCATGCTGGCTGATCATGAGGACCGAGGGCGCGCTGCAGGAACGGGCGATTGCCTGGGCGCGGATCGCGTGGCTGCCGGTCGTCGTCGGCATGGTCCTGATCTCGATGGCGACGCCCTGGATCAGCGAGACGGTGCGGAACCGCTGGTTCGCCTTGCCCGAGATCATCGCCCTCAGCGCGATCCCGCTCGCCACCGGCGCGGCGCTCTGGACCGTGCGCGCCCTCCTCGGCGGGCGCCTCGTCCGCGGCGCGCTCTGCTGGCTGCCGTTCGCGCTCCTGGTCGGCGTCTTCAGCCTCGGCTTTCTCGGCCTGGCGTATAGCATCTATCCGTTCGTCGTCATCGACCAGCTGACGGTCTGGCAGGCTGCGAGCAGCACCGAGGCGCTCGAGTTCATCCTGGTCGGCGTCTGCATTTCGGTGCCGGCGATCGCCGCCTACACGGTCTACTCGTACCGCGTCTTCCGCGGCAAGACCGGCGAGCTGAAATACGCCTGACCCGGATCGCAAAAGGACCCCGCCATGACCGCGACGCCCGCCCCCGCCTTCGTCCGCCCGGCGCGCTTCAGCGCCGCCGAGTGGGAGGCGCGCGTGCAGCTCGCGGCCGCCTATCGCATCTTCGATCTTCTCGGCTGGACCGAGCTCATCTACAACCACATCTCGCTGCGCGTCCCCGACGAGGACTCGCACTACCTGATCAATCCGTTCGGCCTGCACTACTCGGAGGTGTGCGCCTCGAACCTGGTCAAGGTCGATCTCGAAGGCCGCATCGTCGGCCACGCCGACTGGCCGATCAACCCGGCCGGCATCACCTTCCACGGCGCGATCCACGCGACCCTGCCCGACGCGCACTGCGTGATGCACCTTCACACGACGGCGACGCAGGCAGTGTGTTGCCTCAAGAACGGCCTGGCGTTCACCAACTTCTACGCCGCGCAGCTCTACGGCAAGGTGGCTTACCACGACTTCGAGGGCATCACCGTCCACGCCGACGAAGGCGCGCGCATCCTGAAAAGCGCCGAAGGCCGGCCGGTGCTCCTCCTGCGCAACCACGGTCCGGTGACGCTTGGCGCCACGCTCGCCCAGGCGCTGGTGCTGATGTGGACAGTGGCGCGGGCCTGCGAGGTGCAGCTGGCGACGCAGTCAATGGGCGAGGCGATCCCGATCCCGCGCGCGGTGCTCGAGAAGTGCGTCGCCGACTCGTTCCAGTTCAGCCCGAAGTACAGCGCCGGCGAAGATGCCTTCGCGGCGCTGCGCCGGCTCGTCGATCGCAAGGACCCGAGCTACCGCATGTAGCGGTCGCCGGGAGGGCGGGTCAGCCCGGCGTTTTCTGGTGCGTCGTGACCAGCTGCTTTTCGATCTGCTCGGTGTTCATCGCGCCGGCCTGCTGGCGGCCGTCCTCGAACACCAGGCCCGGCGTGCCGCGGATGCGGTGCTTCTGGCCCAAGGCGACGTTGCGCTGCAGCGCGGAGGTGTCGCACTGCGGGCTGTCGGTCGCCGCCGCGCCCTTCAGCATCCAGTCGCGCCAGGCCTTGGTATTGTCCTTGGCGCACCAGATCTGCTTCGATTTGTCCGGCGAGTCGCCGCCCAGGATCGGATAGAGGAAGGTGTAGACGGTGACGTCCTTGACCGCCTGCAGGTCTTTCTCGAACTTCTTGCAGTAGCCGCAGTTCGGATCGGCGAAGACGACCAGCTTGCGTTCTCCGGTGCCCTGCTTCCAGACCATCGCGTCTTTCAGCGGCAGGGTCTTGAAGTCGATCGCGGTCAGCTTGGAGACTCTCGCTTCGGTGAGATTCACCTTGGTCTTCGTCTCGATGAGCTGGCCTTCGATCAAGTAGGCGCCGGTCTCGTCGGTGTAGAGGATGTCGGTGCCGATGCGCAGCTCGTAGATGCCGGGCAGCGCCGTCTTGGTGACCTCGTCGATCTTCGGGAAATCGGGCAGACGCTCGGGGATGTTCTTGCGGATGGCGGCTTCGTCGGCGGCGGCGTTCGGCGCCAACGAAAGCGCGAGCATCGCGGTGAGCAGGGAGGCAAGCAGGGGGCGCGAAGATCGGATCATGACGAGGGCTTTCAGGAATCGAGCGCCCGGGCGGTGAGCCAGCGCTTCAGGGGCGAGACGCGATTGACGAGAGCCATCCCATTGTTGCGGAGTTCCCTGACAGGTGCTCCCGGCTCGGCGAACAAACGCTGCAATCCGTCGGTAATTCGCAGCATCGCCCAGGTCGGCGCGGCGCGCTGCCGCACGTACCGCCGAAGCAACCGTTCATCGCCCAGGCCGCGCCAGGGCTCGCGCCCGGCGATCACGCCGGCGAGCGCAGCGACGTCGGCGAGGCCGAGATTGAGGCCCTGGCCGGCGAGCGGATGGACAACGTGGGCGGCGTCGCCGGCGAGCACCCAGCCCGGCCCGCACCAGTGCGCGGCACGGCCGAGTGCGAGCGGCCAGGCGGCGCGTTCGGAGGCCAGCGTCAACGCGCCGGCAGCGCCGTGGGTCGCGTCGGCAAGGGCCTGTTCGAAGGTGGCGGCGTCGGTAGCGAGCAGCCCGTCGGCACGCTCGTTCGGCAGCGACCAGACGAGCGCGTACGAGCAGCCGGCCTCGGGCCGATCGAACGGCAACAGCGCCAGCACGTCGGGCGCGCCGAACCACTGGCGGGCGACGTGACGATGCGGCAGGGACGACACCAGTCGGGCGGCGATGGCGCGCTGGCCGTAGTCGCTGCGCTCGAAGCCGGCGTCGAGCGCGGCCAGGCCCGCAGCGGCGCGGCCTTCGCAGTGCACGACCAATGTCGCCGGCACGTCGTCGTCGACGCGGGTGACGTGGGCGGCGAAGCGCAGCGCTGCGTCGAGCTCCTGCTCGAGCGCCGCCGCATCGGTGATGACGGCAAGCTCGCCGACCCGTTGCTCCCAGGCCGAGAACTCGAGCGCGGCACCGCCGGCATCGCCCTGCACGACCATGTCGTGGACCGGCGTGGCAGCGCTCGTTCCTTCGAGCGCGGCCCAGACCTTGAGTCCGCGCAGCCATTCGACGGAGGCGGCGTTGAGTGCGTAGGCGCGAACGTCGGGCCGGGTGGCCGATGACTGCGCCGGCGAAGCCAGGCCGCGCAAGGCCACCGACAGGCCGAGCCGCGACAACGAGAGCGCCAGGGTCTTGCCGACGATGCCGGCGCCGCTCACTCTCACGTCGAAGGCTTGCACGACCGCGATTGTAGGGAGGTGGTCGGAGACAATCGCGAGTCATGAGCGATGTCAACGTCAGCGTCGAGAGCCTCCACGTCTACCCGGTCAAATCATGCGCCGGCATCTCGCTGCGCGAGGTCGAATTCGCACCGACCGGCTTCGACCTCGACCGCGCCTGGATGGTGACCGACGAAGCCGGCGTCTTCGTCTCGCAGCGCGAGCTGCCGAGAATGGCGCTGGTGCTGCCGACGCTGAAAGCCGACGAGCTGATCCTGCGCGCGCCCGGCATGCTGGCGTTGCACGTGGCGATCGATCGCGTCGAGGCGGCGGCATCGGCCACGGTCTGGAGCGACCGCGTTGCCGCCTTCGACATGGGGCCGCTCTGCGCGCAGTGGTTCAGCGACTTCCTCGGCCGAACGCTGCGTCTCGTGCGTTTCGATCCCGAGCAGAAGCGACTCGCCAGCCGCCAGTGGACGGGCAGCGTCGAGGCCGAAACCGCCTTCCAGGACGGCTTTCCGCTTCTCGTTGCATCGACCGCGTCGCTCGCCGAGGTGAACCGCCGCCTCGAAGCGGCCGGCCACGCGCCGGTGACTATGGCGCGTTTCCGGCCCAACATCGTCGTCGCGGGCCTCGAAGCCCACGACGAGGATCACCTCGACGAGATCGCGTTCGCGGCCGAAGGCGAGGCCCTCCCCGATGCCGATGCCGTCCGCCTCAAGCTCATCAAGCCCTGCCCGCGCTGCCCGATTCCCGACGTCGATCCCGCCACCGGAGCGCGTGGCCACGCCGTCGGCGACGTGCTGGCCCAGTACCGCGCCGACCCCAAGGTCGGCGGTGCCCTCACCTTCGCGATGAACGCGATCGTCGTCGGTGGCCACGACCGCAAGCTCGCGGTCGGCATGCGCGGCGAGGGCCGCTACGCGTTCGCCTGATCCGCTTCCCCGGCAAGTGCATCGCTTCAGGTCCTGGCAGCTCTTTGCCATCTGCGTGCTCGTCTGGGGCACGACGTGGCACGCCATCACCTACCAGCTCGGCGACTTTCCCGCCGAGCTCGGCGTTGCCGTCCGCTTCGCGCTGGCCGGCGCCGCGGCGCTGCTCTTCTGTTGCTGGCGGGGCGTGTCGCTCGCCTTCGCCGGCCGCGATCACGCCCTGCTGGCCCTGCAGGGCACCTTCCTCTACGGCGTCTCGTACGTCTGCGTCTACGAGGCCGAGCGCTTCGTGCCGTCGGGCCTCGTCGCCGTCGGCTACTCGGCGTCGCCGCTGCTCACCGGCGTCGGCGCGACGCTGCTGTTCGGCGCCACGCTCGGCGCCCGCTTCCTCGTCGGCGGCGCACTCGGCATCGCGGGCGTCGCCCTCATCTTCTGGCCCGAGATCACGCGACCCGGCGACAACGAACGGGCCACGCTCGGCGCCGCGCTGACGATCGCCTCGGTGCTGCTCTCGACCATCGGCAGCCTGGCCGCCAGCCGCAATCGCCGTCGCGGCCTGCCGCTCCTGCCGGCGATGGGCTTCGGCATGCTCTACGGCGCCGTCGCCGCTGCGCTCGTCGCGGTCGCTTTCGGCCGCACCGGCACGATCCCGACGGCGCCGAGCTGGTGGCTCGCCCTCGTCTACCTCGCGCTCGCCGGCTCGGTGCTGACCTTCGCCTGCTTCCTGACTCTGCAGGACCGCGTCGGCGCCGGTCGCGCCGGCACCGTCGGCGTGATGACGCCGCTGATCGCCCTCGTCGTCTCGCTCGCCCTCGAAGGCTTCCGGCCGAGCCTGCTCACAGTCGCCGGCGCCGCGCTCGCGGTCGCCGGCAACGTGCTCATGCTCCGGCCGGCGTCGTCTGCTCCGGCCCGGCCGGCGGCGGCTGGCGCTGCGGCAGCGGAATGAATTCGGTCTCGCCAGGAATCGCCGGGAAGCGCTGCGCCAGCCAGTCGTCCTCGGCGGCGCGGATGCGCTCACGCGACGAGGCGACGAAGTTCCACGACAGGAAGCGGTGGCCGAGCGACTCGCCGCCGACGAGCACGACGCGCCCGCCGCGCGGTGCGACCAAGGTCGGCGACGAGCCGGGCGCGAGCACGACCATCGTGAACTCCGGGTACTCGACGCCGTCGACCTCGATCGGATGGTCGACGGCGTAGAGCGCGCGCTCGACGGCGGCGGCAGCGTCGAGCGTCACGCCCGAACCGCTTGCGACATCCAGATCGATCACGACGGCGAGCGTGGGCGACGAGGTCTGCACGGGTGAGGTCGCGCCGAACGCCGAGCCGGCGACGACGTGCGCGGTCGCGCCCTCGAGCCGCACCCGAGGCACCTGCGCCGCCGGCACGTGCTGGAACGACGGCGCCGCGTCTTCTTCCCCTTCGGGCAGCGCCACCCAGAGCTGCAGGCCGTGGCGACGATGCGCGAGCGCGAGCAGGTCCTTCGGCGTGCGCTCGGAATGGACGATGCCCTTGCCCGCCGACATCCAGTTGACCGCACCGGGCTCGATGCGCTGGACGACCGAGGTCGAGTCGCGATGCATGATCGCGCCGTCGAAGAGGTAGGTGAGGGTCGCCAGGCCGATGTGCGGATGCGGCCG
>JBBRFW010000010.1:0-61063 GCA_038241255.1 Burkholderiales bacterium
GGACCTTCGCCTTGAGTTCGGCACTGTGGCGGCGCCGAGGGCCGGAATTGGGATGCATAGGCGTCCACCAACGAAATAGGTGGACACCATGCTCAGCCGCCTATCCGGGGTAAACAAGGTGGGACGGCGAGCCGCTCACCACGTGTCCACCAAAAGCTTCGTGGACACGAGCATCCTAAAACGATCCGCGACAATCAAGATGCCGCGGCGAGACGCTTACGAACTAGGCGGGCCCCGATCCCTGAACCCGTCGCAGTGGCGGCAGTCTTGCAGGCCATCGTCGAAAATCACTGGAAGTTCATGCGCTGAACTTGGAGTCAGCCGCTCATCCGGCCCCTACGCTGTGAGGTGAGGAGGCGGGAAAGCTCGCGTAGCACTTCGCGATGCCCACTTCTCCATGCGTTCCGCACGGCGGTCGCCTTACCCTCGCAGGTCCGTGGTCCGGTACACCTCTCGCAAGGCCCCCAGGCCCGGATCAACGCCGCTTTGCTCTCTCAAGGAATCACCGTCACACGCCCTTGCTTCTGTTTTTGCTGCGGATCCCTCCCGTCGGCATTGTCGTCGCGGCAAGCGGTTGCGAAGTCTCCGAGGAACGTTGGAACGAAGGCGATTCGCTGTTGCAGCGGTCCGACTGGAACGTCGACGACAGACGCTTGGGGACGCGGCAACCTCGCAGTGAAACTGTGCGCCGTGAGGTCCGCCGATGCGCTAACCGCCAATTCGACGGGAACGCGCGCCTTGAGGACGATTTGCGCCGGGTCGATGAAATCGGATCCACACCGAATGTCGATTCGTTGCACGCCATCGGGACCTGGCCTCGCCCACCAGGCTTCCGGGTTCGGATCCGCTTGAACATTTCCGCCGATGATGGGCATCAATCCGGCAAACAGACCGGCAGCGAACACGATTGTCTTTTTCATCTCGGCTCCTGCGCTACCGCGATGTCGCGGAAGCTTCGTTCGAGTACACGCTTTCCGAGCTGTCGTTCGCAGAGGTCACGACGTAGAAGTACTTTGTCTTCTTGGCCGTGCTGACATCGACGTATGAGGTCGTCGCGGCAATCGTTTTCAGCAGCGCATACGGCCCGCCCGGCGTCAGGGAACGATAAATTTTGTTGTAGAGAGAAGGTGCCGGCTGCTGCCACGTGAGGTTAAGGTCGTGCCCGTGCGCCGCCGCGGTCAGATTGGTCGGGGCTGCCGGGGCCGCCGGGGTTGGCGGCACCACCGGTGCGAGAGCGAATCGCGCAAGGACATTACGGGTGGCCGTTTTCACGTCGTCGCTCAGCACCGAGGGGCGGATGGGTCCCGCGTTGAAGTTGTCGAGCCCCCAAGCCCACTGGATCGAACCGGTCGCGAACACGACAGCACCGCTCGAAGCCTTGTAGTGGGTCATCTGAGAGCCGCCGTCGGCGTCCGGCGAATCGGCGATCTTGTTCAACCCCGAAGGACCGTAGCCGTTGCTGAATATGGCATCGGTTTCATATCCAAGGAGTCCGATCAAGTGCGAGCCATTGCTGACGCTGGTACCACTGAAAACCCAGCTTTGGGCATCCGAGACGACGATGTCGCTTGCCGGAGGTGTCGGGTAGCAGCAGCTGTGGAACATGACTCCGATCAGGCCGTTCTCAGGCTGAGCGATCGGGTCGGCGATGTTGTACGGCGGAAACGCAATGTCGCGGAACCTCGTCGTGGTGTACTTGTTGTTGGGCGACGGACCACTCGTCCAGTACGGATCGCTTGCAGCCGCCACTTCCTTGTAGGCGACCATCGTCCGGTTGGCAGTGGTCGGCGTCAACTTGCTGGGCTCGTAGCGGACCTGCCAATAGACCGCATTGCCGCTGAAGAAGCCGAGGTGCTTGCCTTGGTCGCGTCCTTGGTGGAGCGCTTGCTTCATCTGATACGACCAGTACTCGTCGTGTCCGACCGACAGGAACGCTTTGCGCGACGACAGTAGTGAGACGCCCTTCTCGTGCAGGTCGACGCTCGTCGCGTACGTCACGTCGTAGCCTTCGTGCTCCAGAAAACGGAGCATATTGATCTCCCAGCCGTAGACATAAGGCTCGGTTGAGGGACTGCCGAGAAAATCGCCGGTCCCTGAGTTGCGCGCGTAGGGTCGATTGAACGAAACCTTACTGGCCGCGCTGGGGGAACTTTGGTAGTCGTAGGTCGACCTGCCGCCCCAGTTGTTGTACGCCTGCCAGGTGTTCACGCTCGACTGGAAGACGTAGGTCGCGGCGCGGGCGTCGTCGCGAACCGTGAAGATGATGTAGCTTTGCGGTCCCGTGGTGCCCGCGGTGAGCTTCGCGAGGTACACCCCGCTCGCCCAGTCCGTTGGATCCGCGGTGTTGGGAACAGTGATTGTGTAAGGGTCGATCCACGCGCATTCGATCAACCCGTTGGCATCGGCAGTCGGCATCTGCTGGAGGGATCCCGTTCGGGTGACGGGCGGGAGGACCTGCCGCGCACCGGCGCCGCCATACCAGCCCAGCCGGTAGACATCGATCGTGTAGGTCGACGCACTCGTGCTGACGAACAGGTTGATCGTGCCGCCCCGGTTGACGCTCGTGAGCGATGCGTAACCTTCGATCTCGCGGTTGCGACTCGGGTTTGTCAGCAGCCAGGCGGAAGTCCCGCTCTTCCCGTTCTCCGCCACGATCGGATTGGCGGCAAAGGCCACGGGGCTCACGAGCCAGCACAGCAGGACGGCACCAAGTGTCTTCGCCAGCCACCTGGACAGCAACACCTGAGCACCCGACCGCGTCTGTGGCTTCATCGTTTCACCTCGTGCAATGGGGTACACAGTACGAGAAAGGCAAGCGCTGTATCTGCGTATATCCCCTTGTCCGCTTGTGCGAGGTAGCAAGGCCGTTCTCCCGCCCCGGTGGGGCCTTGAGCTAAATTACGACGGCGGGCGTGTCTCGCCGAGCTGGACGACGGCACTGTGCGCCTCCAATATCGGGGCGCAGGCATAACGGTAGCCGGTGGTGGCCAGAGGTCGTCGCAGCGCCGGAGCCTTTGTCTGGGGTATCACATCCTCGATGGGGAGATGTGCGTCCTGCACGAGCTGGGCCGGACTGACTCCGATCGCCTCAAACCCCGTTCGATGCTTAAGGGCTGGAAACCCGGAGCTTATAGCGATCCGAGGCGCTACCCGGCGCGTCGCCTTTATCGGCTGCCATACGCCTCGATCTCGGCGATGCGGCTGTAGGCATCGGAGGAGCGGCGTACGACGACCTGGATGCCGGTCGTCGTCAGGGCAGGAAAGGTGAGCTGGCGCCACACTTTGTCGTTGCCAGTCACGCTCCCGCCCGGTACCGTGACCCAGGTGGAACCGTCCCAGTACTGGACGTCGAAGTCGATGATTCCGTACTGGCTGAAGGTCATGGTCGACGTGGGGACCTGCGGATTGGCGTACGCGTCCTGGATCGAGAAGATGTCGATTTCGGTGATGCTCTTAGCGCCGTTGAAATCAACACGCACGACGTCGGGCCAAATCCCCGGCGTGCCGTCGGCCCAGCCGCCCCCTGCGCCCCAACCACTACCGCGACGGTCGCCGTTGTTGACCGCCGCCGCCGGGTAGTTGGGCGACGCGCTGCTGGACGCAGAGGCGATTGCGCCGTTGGTCTGCAGCGCAAAGTTAATTCCTGACGGCGGAGTCGGCGTCGTGTCCGTCACTTCGTAGGCCTCGATCTCCGCAAGACGGCTGTACGCATCGGAGGCGCCGGTGATCAGCACGCGAATGCTCGGCGTCGAGATTGGTGCGAAGGCCAATTTGCGCCACACCTTGTTGTTCCCAGTGACGCTGCCGCCGGGGACCGTCTGCCAGGCTGAGGCAGTCCAGTACTGCACCTCGAAGTTGGTCAGGCCGTACTGGCTGAACGTCATCGTCTCGTTCGGGTCCTGCGGATTTTGGTAGTTGTCCTGGATCGAGAAAACATCAATCTCCGCGACCGTCCGCGTCGTGCCGAAGTCGACTTGCACCCAATCCGGCCAGCTCCCCGGCGTACCGTCCGCCCAGCCGCCGCCGGCGCCCCAGCCGCTGCCGCGTCGGTCGCCGTTGTTGACCGCCGTGGGCGGATAGTTAGCTGACGCTATGCTCGACGCGGAGACGCTGCCGCCGTTGCCGGCCAAAGCGAAGTTGACACGCGGCGTCGGGGCGGGCGTCGGGGCGGTCAGCGCCGCCGCAGCATTGAGGATGCCGGCGCCGCACAGCGCCTTCGTGCAATCGGCGCCGGTGCCGGTCGGAAAGACGCGCGCCGACGACTGCAGCTTCGCGAGCACCTGCGCAGGCGTCAAAGACGGATTCCCCGAGAGCATCAGCGAGACGACTCCCGACACGTGTGGGGTGGCCATACTCGTTCCCTGGAACCAGGCATAGCTGTCCGCGGCAGGGACCGTGGTGCCGGTGTTCAGCGTCGACAGCACGCCGTCATTGCCGCCGCCCCCCGGCGCTGCGATGGCGACCTTCGCGCCGAAGTTGCTGTAAGTGGCCTTGCTGCCGTTGCGTGTCGTCGCCGCCACGGCGATTACGCCGTTGCAGTTCGCTGGCTGAGCATTAGCCGCGTCGACGTTGCTGTTGCCGGCAGCCACCACCACGACAGTGCCGCGCGCCACCACGTCGTCGACAGCGCTCTGGAAAGCTGCGGAACACGCACCGCCGCCGCCGAGGCTGAGGTTCTCTACCCGTGCCGGGTATGGGTTCGCGGGGGTGCCGACAACGTCGATGCCGGCGGCCCAGCGCATGCCATCGACAATGTCGGAGGTGTAGCCGCCGCACTTGCCGAGCACGCGCACAGGCACGATCTTGGAGACCCAGTTGATGCCGGCGACACCGACCCCGTTGTTGGTTGCCGCGCCCAAGGTCCCGGCGACGTGCGTGCCATGCCAGGAGCTGGCTGCGCCGTTGCACCCGTAGTCGCCCGGGTCGGCGCCATTGCCGCCCCGGATGATGAAGTCGTAGCCGCCGATGGTTCGGTCGGCCAAATCGGCATGAGGCACGACGCCGGTGTCGATGACGGCGATTCGAATTGCGCTCGAACCGATCGAGATGTCCCAGGCCGCGGGTAGGTTGATGCCGCCGGCCGCCTCGAAGTAGTGCCACTGCTGGCCATACATCGTGTCGTTCGGCACCGCAAGCGGGTGCATCACTGCGTCGGGTTCGATCGACTCGATTCGCGGGTCGGTGGCCAGGCGTCGGGCGAGTTCGCGCGCCTCGAGCCGCATCACGCGGCGGCCGAGCCGCACGACGTGGGCACCCCCCGACATGGCACGCAAGTGGTCGAGCCGCTCGCCGAACGTGCCGCCGATCGCCGCCAGCTTCGAGCGCGGGTCGCTGCGGGCGTCGCGCAGCTTCACGATGAAACGATCCGTGTCGTCGGACTCGGGGGAAGTGAGCTGATTCGACGGGCCGTTGACGTTTACTCCGGCGTAAGCGACGGCCGAAGAGAGGAGGGCAGCGAAAAGGGTGAGGCGTTTAGCGAGACGGCGAATGTTCAATGCAGTACGTCCGGACTTTGTTGGGCAATGCAGAGCATTCTTAGCCGCCCAGCGAGCACGGGGTAAGCAGCCGTAACAGCGCGTTCCATTCGCGCCCATCCTGGCGCGGTGCGTTGCGCAACGGTGCGTGCCGTAGCCGAATCGACAGCGCCGAAGTGGATCAAGCGACGATACCGACATCAACGTCTTCGGCCTCGTGTTGGACACCGGCGTCGACGTGACCGACCTGCAAGGCCGTTGATGGAAGGTCCTGGGGCCCAACGTTAAATGGACCGCACGGACTTGCCGCCTGAGTGCCGCCCATCACGCAAATGCCAGTTAGCGCCGACCGCGGCATTCCACCGCTCAAAAGCGTGCTTTTAGAAGCCCCCTTGGGGGTGAACGACATGCTGCAGTAGGTGAGGGGTGGATTCTGAGTTTGCGAACCTCGCTCAAGCAAAAAGTCGACCCCCGTCGGAGGACACTCAACGCCGCTGGCCACTCCCCAGCTCGACAGCTCGCGGGCAAAACGCTTGATCGCCGAAGCTCGGAAAGAAGCTAGGTTATTCCTCAGCCGAGTGCCGCCGCGTCAAGTTGCTTGCGGGTACGCTCCACGCACAAATGGCCGTAGTGCTTGTCGATCATCTCGGTCGAAGTCCCAGCGATCTTGGCGACCGTATGCATGTCCATCCCGCTCACCAGAAGCTCGCTAATGGCCGCATGACGCAGGCTGTAGGTGACAGTCTCCTTCGGGAGCTTCGCGGCCGCCACAGAGGCTTTGAAGGGCTTCTTCCAAGCATCCTTGGTCCAAGGATTGCCGAAGTGGTCCGGGAGCAGCGGGGATCCGGCTATCCGGGTCCGCACTTGCTCGGTGAAGAAGGCGCGGGCCGCTGTCGAGAGCGGCACGATGCGCGCGTCGGTCTTGCTCTTGCGGATGTTTAGAGTGCCTGCCGACTTGTCGAAGTCCTTGACGGTGCAGGCCGCAAGTTCGCCCGGACGCAGCGCGGTGAGGGTCAGCCCCTTGACCAGCGCCTGCAAGCCGCGCGGGCAGGCCTGGATCAAGTCGTCGCGCTGCTCACGGCTAAGGAACAACTCTCGCTTGCGGCCAACTTCACGAAAGGCCGTGACAGTCTTCCAACCCGCGTCTGCGGCGACGAGCCGATCGCTCAGCGCCATGTTGAGCGCTGCCTTGAGGCTGCTCAAGTTCCTGTTGATGGAGTCCTTCGAGCGGCGTGTTTTTTCTTCGTCGGCGGGGTCCTTTGGCAATTGAGCGTCGCGCCAAGCTCGGACTCGTGTCGTGGTCAGCTTGTCGAGTCGGAGGGCGCCGAATGACTTGCGGTACACCAGACGAGTGAAACGGCCGTTCGCGTCGTCAGCCGTGCTGTCGCCCTTCTCACTGCGTTTGGCGTCAACGTAAGCCCGGCAGGCGTCCTCCACGGTCGTGCCGTACACCTCCACTCCGGCGTCCGTCTGCCCAGCCCATTGCGCGGCGGCAGCTCTGGCGTCGTCGAACGCTCTGCGCTTCGGCTTGTCGGCGTCAAAAAACTGACCTAAGGCTTGGTATGCCTTCTTCGTGCCCTCGGTGCGGCGCGCGATCCAAGTTCCATCGCCCGCTGCAGGGCGGCGGTAGCCGAGGTGCAGGCCGGTCGCGAGCTTGTGCCAGTAGGGCTCCCTCCTAGCCTTGAGCCCTTCACGTGCCGTTTTGGTGTCGATCTTGGTAGCCATTCCGACCTCCCGCACCCCGTACGGAATGCGTACGGAAAGTCTAAGGTGGATGTCCAAATACCGCAATGCACCAGTTTACCGGGCTACAAACGTTCTCCCAAACGCTCCATGGACGTCAGAAAACGAGCGTTCCCGCCCTCCGAAGGCAGGGGCTGCAGATTCGATACCTGCCGGGCGCACCACCGCTCGTCCCTGCGAATTTCACAAGGGCAGCGGTCGATCAGCTTTGCGGCGTCGTCGTCTCTTGCGACACGCTCGGCAGTGAGCGAGGCCTTTGGCGCGTTCGAGCGGAGGGTTGTAGACCACGTGTCCGTGGTCGTGAACGAGAACGAGAACGAGAACGAGAACGAGACCATCGTCACGGCTACGACGTGCGCCGGCGCGACGGGGGGCCTGGGGCGCCGTCGCCGCCGCCCCAGGCGGACAGGACGAACGAGAAGATGCCGGCGGCCATTGTGACCGGCAGTGAGCGCGTTTTTGTATGTCTCCTTCGTACCCGCGGGTCGAAGCCTGAAAGTCTTGTCGATGCGGGCGACTCCCACGCATGTCGGGCCAAGCGCCATCAAGGCCAATCACCAACAGCGAGCACACATGTCGATTGGTCCAAGCGTCGCTTCACACTTCTTCAGATGACTCGCGAGCGATCGAGCGCGGCACCTCGATCGGCAGGTCGAGAAGGATCTGCGCCATCCCCTTGCCGAGCGGATCGAGCCGGCGCGAGGAGGCGCCGCCGCCGTCGAGCGCCTCGTGCAGTACGAAGTTGATCGCGGCGATGCCGGGCAGGTGATAGCGCTCGACATCGCCCTTGACGAGATGGGCGAGCCAGGCCTTGACGCTCTCCGGCGTGAGACGCTCCCACAGCAGCGGTAGCCATTCCCGCCGCCGCGCGATCACGCCGACGTTGGAGAGATTGCCCTTGTCGCCGCTGCGCGCCCACGCGAGCCGGATCAGCGCCACGGTCTCGCGCGCTGCGCCCGCGGTGCCCGCGGGCGCCGCGCGCGCGACCTTCGGCGCCACCGGCCGCGGCACGCTGCCGCCGGCGAGCGAGGCGGCAACGTCCTGGCGGCGATCGTCGATCGAGAACGAGACCGCCACCGCGCGCTTGTCGAGCAGGAAGGAGAACGGTCTGATTAATGGCGAGACCGCGGGGCGGCCGCCGCCGGGGCCGGTCGTTCCCGGCGACCACGACGTCCCCGCCGGCGCGATCTCGCGCGCGAAGAGCTCGAGCGCGCGCCGGTCGGCGTGATCGGCGACGACGCGCAGCATCACCTCGCGGCTGTCGCGCGTGCGCGAATGCGGGCCGTACGCGGTCTCGGCGCCGATCACTTCGACGTGCGTGGCGGCGAAGTCGGCGAAGCCCGCCGCGCGCAACAGCCGGCTCGTCCGCTCGACGATCGCCGCGCCGGTGCGCTCGGCCTTTCGTACCGCGTCGATGCCGACGATGACCAGCGTGCCGGCGGCGCGAAAGCCATGCAACGCCGTCGCCGAGACCTTGTACATGTCGGTCGGCGCGACGCCGCGCGCGCCCGCGACGAAGACGTGATCGGGCCCGTCCTGCTCGATCGTGACGTCGCGGAAGTCGCAGATCACGTCGGGCAGCACGTAGGCGCCGGGATCGCCGATCTCGTAGAGCAGCTGCTCGGCCACGGCCGCGCGCGCGATCAGGCCGCCGGTGCCGGCGGGCTTGGTAATGCGAAAGGTTCCGTCGGCGCGGCATTCGGCGATCGGATAGCCAATCGTCGCCCAGCCGGGCACCGACTCCCAGTCGGTGAACAGGCCGCCGGTTGCCTGGCAGCCGCATTCGACGATGTGGCCGGCCAGGCTGCCCGCGGCGAGCAGGTCGTGGTCTTCCACGCGCCAGCCGAACTCGTGCATCAGCGGTCCGAGCACCAGCGCGCTGTCGACGACGCGGCCGGTGACGACGATATCGGCGCCTGCGGCGAGCGCGCGCGCGATCGGCAGCGCGCCGAGGTAGGCGTTGGCGCTCAGCACGCGCGCTGGCAGGGCTTCGCCGGTCGCTCCGTCCGTCGTGCCGGCGGCGGCGAGCGCCGCGACCTGCGGGCTGACGTCGTCGCCCTCGACCACCGCCACCTTCAGCGTCAGCCCGGCGGCGACTATCATCGCCTCGAGCGCGGCGACGCAGGCGCGCGGATGGATGCCGCCGGCATTGCTCACGACCTTGATGCCGCGCGCCGCGATTTCGCCCAGCACCGAGGCCATCGCGACCTCGGCGAAGTCGGTCGCGTAGCCGAGCTCGGGACGTTTCAGGCGCGCCGCGGCGAGGATCGCCATCGTCGTCTCGGCGAGGTAGTCGAAGACGAGATAGTCGACCGCGCCCGAGGCGATCAGTTGCGGTGCGGCGACTCGGCTGTCACCCCAGAAGCCTGACGCGCCGCCGATGCGAACGATCTTTCCGGCGGCCATTCGCGGTCTCCCGTTGTCCGGCACGAAGGGTAGCAACCCCGCGCCCGGCGTGGCGTGCCGAGGCGCCGCTAAACTGAGCCGACTGGGGCCGACTTCGACTGACGCGCACTTGGATCTCCTTGACCCTTCGGCCTTCCCCGATCGATTCGCGTCGGCCGACGCCCTCGACGTTTTCCTTACCCGGCCGAGCTGCGCCCTCGTCGAGGAGCTCGCCACGGTCGACGGCGATCTCCTCATCCTCGGCGTCGCCGGCAAGATGGGGCCAACGCTGGCACGCCTCGCCAAGCGCGCGACGCCGGCGCGGCGCGTCATCGGCGTCGCCCGCTTCAGCGACCGCGCCGTGCGCGACCAGCTCGCCGAGCACGGCATCGAGACGATCGCTTGCGACCTGCTCGACCGGGCGGCGATCGCCGCACTGCCCGACGCGCCCAACGTGATATTCGCCGCCGGCCACAAGTTCGGCGCGAGCGGCGCGAAGGCGCTCACCTGGGCCATGAATGCACACGTGCCGGCGCTCGTCGCCGAACGCTATCGGGCAGCCCGAATCGTCGCCTTCTCGACGGGCAACGTCTACGGCCTGGTGCCGGTCGGTGTCGCGGGGGCGAGCGAATCGACGGCGCCGGCGCCGGTCGGTGAGTACGCGCAGTCGTGCCTGGGCCGCGAGCGCATGTTCGAGTTCTTCTCGGCCAAGCACGGCACGCCCGGCCGAATCGTCCGCCTCAACTACGCGATCGACATGCGCTACGGCGTCGTCTTCGACGTCGCCGTCAAGGTGCACCGCGGCGAGCCGATCGACGTGACGATGGGCTACGTCAACGTGATCTGGCAGGGCGACGCCAACGCCCAGGTGCTGCGCTGCTTCACGCGCTGCACGACACCGACGACGCCGATCAACATTACCGGCCCGGAGACGATCTCGATTCGCTGGCTGGCGCATCAGCTCGCTGGCCGGCTGGGCACGAGCGCGACCGTTGTCGGGCAGGAAGCGCCGACGGCGCTCCTCTCCGACACCACCGCCGGGACGGCCTTGTTCGGTTATCCCCTGGTGCCGCTGGGTCGCATGCTCGACTGGGTCGCCGACTGGGTGAGGGCCGGCGGCACGAGCTTCGGCAAGCCGACCAAGTTCGAGGTCCGCAGTGGCGATTTCTGACGTGCTGGAGATCGAGCGTCTCGGCCCGGCCGATGTCAGCGCCGCGCTGGCGTTGTCGGACGCGGTCGGCTGGAACCAGACTGCCGCCGACTGGTCGTTCTTCATGACCATGGCCCGGACCTTCGGAATCCGCGACGACGCGGGCGTGTTGATCGCGAGCGCGACCGCGTTGCCGTACGACGAGCGCGTCGGCTGGATCTCGATGGTGCTGGTCGACGCCGCGCACCGCCATCGCGGCCTCGCCCGCCAGCTCGTCGGCGCCTGCGTCGCGTCGTTGCGCGACAGCGGTCGCATGCCCGTGCTCGACGCGACGCCGGCCGGCGCGGCCGTGTACGCCAAGCTCGGCTTCGTCGGTGACTTCTCGTTCGAGCGGTGGGAAGGCCAGGGCGCGGCGGCCGTGGTCGCTGCTGGGGGCGTGCGAGCAGCTTCTGCGGCAGACACGGCAGCGCTGATCGACCTCGATCGCCGCGCCGGCGGCGTCGACCGCGCGCCGCTCCTGCGTGCCTTCCTCGCGCGACCCGACACGCGGGCCTGGCTCGCCGCGAGTGGCGACGGCTTCGCGCTGCGCCGCGCCGGCCGCCGCGCGACACAGGTCGGACCGATCGTCGCCGCCGCCGACAGCACCGCGCTCGACCTCCTCGCGGCGGCGCTCGCGGGCGTAGACGGCCGAGTCTTCATCGACGTCTCAGTTCAACGCGCCGCGCTCGCGACCGAGCTCTCCCGACGCAGCTTCGGGCGCCAGCGCGCCTTCGTTCGCATGGCACTCGGTGACGCGCGCGCGGCGGCAACGCGCGATGCCGTGTTCGCGCTCGCCGGCCCGGAGTTCGGCTGAGATGGCCACGGCGGCCGCGCCGCTCGACATCACCGTCCTGCGCGAGCTCCTGTTCGAAGGCGTCGCGATTCCGGCCCATCCCCTCGCGCTCGACGCCTCGCGCCGGCTCGACCGGCGCCGCCAGCGCGCACTGGCGCGCTACTACCTCGACGCCGGCGCCGGCGGCCTCGCCGTCGGCGTCCACACGACCCAGTTCGCCATCCGCGAAGCCGGCCTCTTGGAGGAGGTGCTGGCGATCGCCGCCGAGACCGTGCGCGAGTGGCCGCGCCTCGGTCGCCCCGCGGACGCTCCGCGCGCATTGCTGGTCGCCGGCGCGTGCGGGCGCACGCCGCAGGCACGCGCCGAGGCGCGCCTGGCCCGCGGTCTCGGCTACGACGCCGTCCTGCTCAGCCTCGCGGCATTGAAAGGCGCGAGCGAGGACGAGCTTGTCGCTCACTGCGCCGCCGTCGGCGCCGAGCTGCCGCTGATCGGCTTCTACCTGCAGCCGGCGGTCGGCGGCGTCGACCTGCCGGCGTCGTTCTGGGCTCGCTTCGCCGCGCACGACAACGTCGTCGCGATCAAGGTCGCACCCTTCAACCGCTACCGGACGCTCGACGTCATCCGCGGCGTGATCGCCGCGCGCGCCGAGGACCGCGTCGCTCTTTATACCGGCAACGACGACCACATCGTCCTCGACCTGGTGATGCCGTTCGATGCCGAGCGCGACGGCGCGCCGGTGCGGGTGCGCTTTCGCGGCGGTTTGCTCGGCCACTGGTCGGTGTGGACGAGGGGCGCGGTCGAACTGCTCGCGCGCTGCAAGACCAGCGCCGCAGATCAGCAGGCCGGCCACCCCCTGAGCGCCGAATTGCTCGCGCTCGACAGCCGGGTCACCGATTGCAACGCGGCCTTCTTCGACGTCGCCCATGATTTCCGCGGCTGCATCGCCGGCTGCCACGAAGTGCTGCGCCGTCAAGGGCTGCTCGAGGGCACGTGGTGCCTCGATCCGGGCGAAGGCATGAGCCCGGGGCAGCGCGAGGCGATCGACCGGGTCTGCCGCGAGCACGCCGACCTTGCCGACGACGCCTTCGTCGCCGCGAACCTGCAGCGCTGGCTGGCGTGACCGCACAATCGACTCGATGACCGCTGCGCCGCCGTTCGCCCCGACTCTCAAGGTGCTCGGCGTCGAGGCGTTCGAGCAGCCGTTTCGCCTCCGCCTGCCGTTCCGCTTCGGCGTCATCACCGTCACTGAGGGGCTGCAGGTGTTCCTGCGCGTGCATGTGCGCCTCGATGACGGCCGCGAGGGCTTCGGCTACGCCGCTGAGATGCTCGCCGCCAAGTGGTTCGACAAAAACCCGGCGCTCAGTGACGCGCAGAACCAGGACCAGTTGCGCAAGTCGATCGAGCTCGCCGCCGAGGCGTACCGCGAGGCGCCGCTTTCGACCGCCTTCGATCTCTTCGCCGACAACTACCGGCACCAGATGCGCGCCGGCCGCGAACTCGGCCTGCCGCCGCTCGTCGCAAGCTACGGCAACTCGCTCGTCGACCGCGGTGTGCTCGATGCCGTATGCCGCCTGCTCGGCGTCAGCTTCTGGACGGCGATGCGCAGCAACTTGCCGGGGATGGTGCCGCACCCCATCATCCCCGACCTCGGCGCCTTCGACTTCACGACCTTCCTCGCCGGCCTGCAGCCGGCGCCGAGCATCGAGGCGCGCCACACCGTCGGCCTGGTGGATCCGATCACGGCGAGCGATCAGCCGCCGGGAACGCGCGTCGACGACGGCCTGCCCGAGACGCTCGTGGACGTGGTCGCGACCTACGGGCAACGCTGCTTCAAGCTCAAGGTGGGCGGCGACCGCAAGGCCGACCTCGAGCGGCTCGTCCGCATCGCCGGCGTGCTCGACGGCGTGCCGGGGCCGCTGCACGTCACGCTCGACGGCAACGAGCAATACGAGGACGTCGAATCGGTGGTCGAGCTGTGGAGCGCGATGGAAACCGAGCCCGCGCTGCACAAGCTGTGCGCCGCGACCCTCTTCATCGAGCAACCGATCAAGCGCTCGGTCGCGCTCTCGCGCAGCATTGCGGCGCTGGCGCGCCTCAGGCCGGTGATCATCGACGAGTCCGACGGCGAGCTCGATGCCTTCGTGCGCGCGCGTGCGCTCGGCTACGGCGGCGTCTCGTCGAAGGACTGCAAGGGCTTCTACAAGTCGATCGTCAACCTGGCGCGCTGCCGGACCTGGAATGCCGAGGACGGCGGCGGCGCCTACTTCCTTTCCGGCGAGGACCTGACGACGCAGGCCGGCCTTGCCGTCCAGCAGGACCTGGCCCTCGTCTCGCTGCTCGGCTTGGCCGACGTGGAGCGCAACGGGCATCACTTTATCGATGGTTTCGCCGGCCGGCCGCAGGCCGAGAGCCTAGCCTTTCTCGCCGCGCATCCCGACCTCTATCACGAGGCCGACCGGCGCGTGCGCCTCACCATCGCGAATGGCCGGATCGCGATCGGCTCGCTCGAGTGTCCCGGCTTCGGCAGCGCCGTCGTGCCCGACCTCTCGACCACAGCGCCGATGCCGCCGGCCGACTGGCCGTCGCGGCGCGTCTGATCGGGTCCTGACGGCGCACTTCGCGATGGACGCGATCGACCTCGCTTTCTACCGCCATCAGGGCCACCTGACGGTGAACGGCGTGTTCGCGGCCGCCGAGACCGACGCGCTGATCGCCGACATCGAAGCCTGGGGCGCGAGCTTTCTCGCCGAGCTGCCGGCCGATCAGCGCGCCTGGTATGTCGATGGCGGTGTCAAGGCGCGCACGGTGCTGAGGAAGCTCGATAACCCGCACGCGCACCGGCCCGCGATCCAGGCGATCGCGCGCGACGCGCGGCTGGTGTCGCTCGTCGAGCGCATCCTCGGCGCCGGCGTCGCGGTGTACTTCAGCCAGGTCTTCTTCAAGGCGCCCGAAGGCGGCGGCCCGAAGCCGGCGCACCAGGACAACTTCTATTTCGGGCCGACCGACATCGAAGGCGTCGTCACCGCCTGGATTGCGCTCGACGACGCGACGTTGGAGAACGGCTGCCTCTATTTCGGCGAAGGCACGAACCAGGGCCCGGTCTACGACCACGTCGCCCCGTCCGGCGAGCCGTTCAACCTGCAGCTGCCGCCGCACGTGCTCGACAAGCAGCCGATGGCGCCTTCGCCGGTTCGAAAGGGCGGCGTGAGCTTCCATCACGGCAACACTTTCCACCGGTCGGGCCCCAACCACAGCACCCGCTGGCGACGCGCCTGCGCCCTGCATTACGTGAAGAACGGCGTCGAGTTTGCCACGCCGGCGCTGCCGTACGACCACGCTCTCAAGCTGCGCGTTTCATAACGCGGCCTCAGAGGGAGGCGGCCTCTCCTTCCCGCAGGGAGGGGAGCGAAGCAGGAAGGGAGCAATCCTGTCGGCGCGAGTGCAGGAGTGAGCCCGGCGGGCTCACTCCATGCCGAGCAGCCGGTATATCCGCCGCGTGTAGACGCCGAAAGCCTCGTGTGTCTTCATGTCGAGGGTGCGCGGATGCGGCAGCGCGATCTCGAAGTCGTCGGCCATGCGCGCCGGTCCGGCGGTAAAGACGACGACGCGCGAGCCGAGGAACACCGCCTCGGAGATGCCGTGGGTGACGAACAGGATCGTCTTGCCCGCTTCCTTCCAGATCCGCAGCAGCTCGAGGTTCATCTTCTCGCGTGTAAGCGCGTCGAGGGCGCCAAACGGCTCGTCCATCAGCACCAGCTTGGGATCGTGGACGAGCGCGCGCGCGATCGCCGCGCGCTGCTGCATGCCGCCCGAGAGCTCGTAGGGGCGCTTGTCTTCGGCGCCGGCGAGGCCGACCAGCGCGAGGAGGTCGCTCGCTCGATCGCGGCTTTCCTTCGCCGGCAGCCCGAGGATCTCGGCGGGCAGCAAGACGTTGTCGATGATCGTGCGCCACTTGAGCAGCAACGGCTGCTGGAACACCATGCCGATGTCGCGTCCGGGATCGAAGGGCACGGCGTCGGAGCCAACTCGCACCGTGCCGGCATCGTGCGGATGCAGCCCGGCGAGGATCTTCAGCAGCGTGCTCTTGCCGCAGCCCGAGGGGCCGACTAGGCAGGCGAGCTCGCCCGGCATGACGTCGAAGGTCGCGTCGGAGATCGCCAGGTGCGCCTTCGCGCCGGTGCCGTAGGTCTTGGCGACGCCAGCCAGGTGGATGAAGGGCTGACTCATGACACTCGCGCGTCGGGAACCACGAGGGCCCGTTCGAGGACAAGCACGGCAGCGTAAAGAAGCATGCCGATCAGCGTGATCAGCAGCACCGCCATGAACATCGCCGCCGTGTCGAGCGTCACCTGCACCTGCAGCATCAGGTAGCCGAGCCCCTTATCCGAGCCCAAGAACTCGCCCACGATTGCACCGGCGACGGCCAGGATCGCCGCTACCTTCATGCCCGAGAAGATGTAGGGCAGCGCCCCCGGCAGCTGGATCTTGGTGAACACCTGCCAGCGTGAGCCGCGCAGGGTCCGCACCAGGTCGAGCAAGTCGGGCTCGACTTCGCGCAGGCCGCGCACTGTCGTGAGCAGGATTGGGAAGACGCAGATCGAGAACGCGATGAGCATATTGGGAACGATGCCGTACTTGAACCAGACGATGATGAGCGGCCCGAGCGCGACCTTCGGGATCATGTTCAGGCTCACGAGCAGAGGCATCATCAGCGCCTCGAGCGGCTTCGACCAGGTGAAGGCTAGGGCCAGCAGCACGCCGACGACAAGCGCCGCGACGTAGCCGCCGTAGATCTCGATGGCCGTCACGCCCGCGTTGCCCCACCAGTTGTAGCCGCCCGCCTTCGGGCCGATGAGCGTCGCCAGGGTGTCCGCCGGCGAAGGCATGACGAACTTCGGCACGTCGCCGAACTTGACGAACAGATACCAGATGAGCAGCAGCGCCAGGTGCGAGACCACCGCCATGAGCGTTCGCGTCCAGCGGTCGTCGAGCGAGGTCATCGTTGGCGGCGGGTGGCGTGTCGGGGCGGCGTGCGTCGGCCGCGCCGATGATAGTGGCCGCCCTCGGGGTGAATGCTCTCCTCGGCGCAGGAGGCGATTGCTAGACTGGCCGCGACCCCCAGCCGGCCCTTTCCAGGAGACGTCATGCCGTTCGTCCACCGCCTCGCCCTCGCCGCCGGCGTGTTCGCCGCCAGCCTCGCTTCGGCAACGGCGTTTTCCCAGACCAAGATCGACTTCATCCTCAACTGGGTACCGGGCGGCGACCACGCGCCGTATTACTACGCCAAGAAGATGGGCTGGTACAAGGACGCCGGCATCGATCTCAACCTCGAG
Organism: Burkholderiales bacterium; assembly: GCA_038241255.1. GTDB lineage: Bacteria > Pseudomonadota > Gammaproteobacteria > Burkholderiales > Burkholderiaceae_C > Schlegelella_A. The sequence continues at coordinate 16,918 of JBBRFW010000010.1, forward strand.
CCGGGCAAGGGCTCGGCCGTGGCGGTGCAGAAGGTCGCGGCCGGCGCGAACCCGGTCGGCCTGGCCGACATGCCGAACGCCCTCACGCTGCGCGGCAAGGGCGCCGACACGGTGGGCGTGTTTAACGTCTACGCGAACTCTCCCCAGGGCCTGTACTGGCTGAAGAGCTCCGGCATGAAGTCGGTGAAGGACCTCGCCGGCAAGAAGATCGGCAACCCCGCCGGTGACGGCGCGCGGACGATCTGGCCCGCGCTCGCCAAGGCCAACGGCATAGACGCCAACTCGGTGACCTGGGTCAACATCGACGCCAACTCGAAGCTCGCCGCGCTGAAGGCGAAGTCGATCGACGCGACGACTTCGTTCTACAACATCCACCACATCTTTCAGAAGGAGCTCGGCGACGACATGGGCTTCGTCGCCTGGAAGGACGCCGGCCTCAACACCTACGGCAACACGGTGATCGTCAACGCCGACTACCTGAAGAAGAACAAGCCGGTGATCGCTGCCTTCGTCAAGGTGACCCAGCGCGCGTTCGCCGCCTGCGTCGCGACCCCGGCCCCGTGCGTTCAGGCGCTGATCGACGCCAACGGGGCGCTCCAGCTCGACAACGAGGCAACCAACTGGAAGCTCGTCACTGTACTGATGCGAGACAAGTACTCCGAGGGCGTCGCCCTCGGGATCCTGGACGACGCGCGCATGGCGGCCGACTACGACCTGGTGAAGACCTACATCGGCCTCGACGCGCCGTTCGACGTCAAGACCGCCTACACGAACGAGTTCCTCGACCGCTCGATCAAGATGCCGAAGTGACTTGCTCGCGTCGCGAGCAGGCATTCCATGACCGCCCCACGGATCAAGACCACCGTTGTCGGCTCCTACCCGGTGCCGGAGTGGCTGGTCGCCGCGCCTTCGGAGCAGGCGCTGATCGACGCGACGCGCGTCGTCATCGCGACGCAGGAGGCCGCCGGCGTCGACGTCGTCTGCGACGGTGAGCTGTACCGCTTCGACATCAACCATCCCGAGACCAACGGGATGATCGAGTACTTCGTGCGGCCCATGGAGGGCGTTCGCTACGAGATGACCTTCGACGAGGTCACTGCTTATCGGTCGCTGCCGGGCATGCGCTTTCGCACCCGGCCGCCCGGCGTCGTCGACGGGCGCGTGGCGAGCGGCACGCTTGACCTGCCGCTCGCCTGCCAGCGCGCCCAGGCGCTGGCGACGAAGACCTTCAAGTTCACCGTTACCGGTCCGCACATGCTCGCCAAGACGCTGCTCAACCGGCATTACCCCGGCACGCCCGACCTCGCTTATGCCATCGCCGACGTGCTCGCCGAGCAGGTTGCGCACCTCGACGCGGACGTCGTCCAGATCGACGAGGCCAATCTGCCCGGCCATCCGGACGAATGGGAGTGGGCCGCCTCGGCTATCAACCGCGTCCTCGACGCGGTGAAGACGACGCCGGCGGTGCACCTGTGCTTCGGCAACTACGGCGGCCAGAGCGTCCAGCACGGCACCTGGGCGCAGCTCATGCGCTACCTCAACGCACTCCACGCCGACCACGTCGTCCTCGAGTGCGCCCACCGACCGCCCGAAGAGCTCGCGGTGTTCAAGGACCTGAAGCCGGAGATCGGCTTGGGGCTCGGCGTCGTCGACATCAAGGCCACCGAGATCGAGTCCGCCGACGCGGTTGCGAGCGCGATCGAACGCGCCGAGAGGATGCTCGGCGCGGGTCGCGTCCGTTACGTCCACCCGGACTGCGGCTTCTGGATGCTAAAGCGCCCGATCGCCGACGCCAAGATTCGCGCGCTCGCGCGCGGCCGCGACCTCTACGAAGGCCGCGCGGGCTGAGCCGCGCCGGCGTCGGACCCGTCCGACCCGAGACTGGGCGCATGCCCACGCCGCGTCCGCGCCGAGGCTGACGCTTCGACGCCCCCGCCGCGGGAACAATAGTCCGACAACGCGTCGGGGCTCACGATGGACAACGCCAGGATCTACATCGTCGAAGACAGCTCGATCATTCGCGAGAACCTGATCGAGGCGCTGCACGAGAACGCGCCGGTCGAGGTCGTCGGCATCGCCGACGACGAGAAGTCGGCGGTCGCGTGGCTGCGCGACCGCAGCCACGCATCGGACCTCGTCATCGTCGACATCTTCCTGAAGAGCGGTTCGGGCCTGGGCGTGCTGAAGGCAATGGGCGACATGACGGATGCGCCGCTGAGCATCGTCCTCAGCAACCACGCCACGCCTGAGATCCGCGTCAAGTGCCAGCAGCTTGGCGCGACCAAGGTATTCGACAAGTCGAACGAGCTCGACGAGATGCTCGGCTGGCTCAACCGCTTCGCGCAAAGCGATCGCGGAGCTGCTGAGTCGCATTCCTGAACACGCCGAGGTCGCTGCCGACTGCGACGAAGGTCGCCCCCATCGCCAGATAGCGGAGTGCGTCGGCCTCGACCGGCGTGAGAATGCCTATCGCCTTGCCGGCGCGCTTGGCGGCATCGAATACCTGGGCGATTGCCGCTTGCGAGCTGGCGTGGTTCGGGTCGCCGATATGCCCGAGCGCGGCCGCGAGGTCCGACGGGCCGACGAAGATGCCGTCGACTCCGTCGACAGCGGCGATCTCGGCCGCCGCCTCGAGGCCGGCGCGGCTCTCGATCTGCACCATGACGCTGATCTGTGCGTTGATGTCGCGGAAATAGTCGGGCACGGTGCCGAAGCGGTTGCTCCGCTGCGAGACCGAGACACCGCGGATGCCCCCGGGTGGATAGCGCGTCGCTGCAACGGCGCGGCGCGCGTCGGCGGCCGTCTGCACGAACGGGACCAGGAAGTTGTAGAAGCCGGCGTCGAGCAGGCGCTTGATCTCGACCGCGTCGTTCCACGACGGCCGCACGACCGGCGCGCTGGCGCTGTCCTTGAGTGCCATCAGCTGCGGGATGAAGGTCGTCACGTCGTTCGGCGAGTGCTCGCCGTCGAGCAGGAGCCAGTCGAAGCCGGCGATGCCGAGGACCTCAGTCGTGATCGGGTTGGCGAGCGAGCACCAGCAGCCGATCAGCGTCTCGCCCGCGACCAAGCGCCGCTTGAACGAGTTCGGAAAGGCGCGATAGGGATCGGGCGGGGTCATCGGTACTCCTGTGGGTGAGGTCCCGGCGGCGGTGGTCGCGCCGGCTTCAGCGGACGAGCGCGGGCCGCTTCGGGTCGAAGCGCCAGTCGGGGATCAGCGACTGCATGGCGATCGCGTCGTCGCGGGCGCCCAGGCCGTGGCGCAGGTAGAGCGCGTGGGCGCGCTCGACCTCGGCCATATCTAGCTCGACGCCGAGGCCGGGCCGCGTCGGCACGCGGATGGCGCCGCCCTGGATGCGCAGCGGCTCCTTGGTCAGCCGCTCGCCGTCCTGCCAGATCCAGTGCGTGTCGATCGCCGTGATGCGTCCCGGCGCGGCGGCGGCGACGTGCGTGAACATCGCCAGCGAGACGTCGAAGTGGTTGTTCGAGTGCGAGCCCCACGTGAGGCCCCAGTCGCGACAGGTCTGGGCGACGCGAACCGAGCCGGAGAGCGTCCAGAAGTGCGGGTCGGCGAGCGGGATGTCGACCGCCTGCAGAGCGAGCGCATGGACCAGCTGGCGCCAGTCGGTGGCGATCATGTTGGTCGCGGTGGGCAGGCCGGTGGCGCGGCGGAACTCGGCCATCACCTCGCGGCCCGAGAAGCCCGCTTCGGCACCGCACGGGTCCTCGGCGTAGGCGAGCACGTCGCGGCAATCGCGCAGCAGCCGTATCGAATCGGCGAGCGACCAGCAGCCGTTCGGGTCGAGCGTGATGCGCGCCCGCGGGAAGCGCTCGTGCAGCGCGGTGACGGCCTCGACTTCCGCCGCGCCGGCGAGGGCGCCGCCCTTGAGCTTGAAGTCGACGAAGCCGTAGCGCGACTCGGCCGCCTCGGCGAGGCTGACGATCGCCGCCGCGTCGAGTGCAGGCTCGTCGCGCAGGCGCAACCACTCGTCGCCGGCCGATGATCCCGACGCGCGGTAGCCGAGCCCGCTCTTCGTGCGGTCGCCGACATAGAAGAGGTAGCCGAGCACCGGCACGATCTCGCGCTGGATCCCTTCGCCCAGCAGGGCGGCGAGCGGCACGCCGAGGTGCTGGCCGAGCAGGTCGAGAAGGGCGGATTCGAGCCCGGCGACCGCGTGGATCGTCGTGCGCAGGTCGAAGGTCTGCGCGCCTCGGCCGCCGGCGTCGCGGTCGGCGAAGTCGCGCTGCACGCCGGCGAGCAGGCCGCGCACCGCGCCGATGGGCTCGCCTGCCAGCGTCGGCGTGGCATCGGCGATCACCGAGCGGATCGCCGCGCCGCCCGGGACTTCGCCGACGCCGGTGCGCCCGGCCGTGTCGGTGACGAGCACCAGGTTGCGCGTGAAAAAGGGTCCGTGGGCACCGCTCAGGTTGAGCAGCATGCTGTCGTGGCCTGCGACCGGGATCGCGCGCACCTCGGCGACTCGCGGCGTCTCCGTAGCGATAGCGGCAGTCATCGTACGACCAGGTCAGCTATTGGCCAGTTGCGCGGCACGTCGGCGCCGCTCGCGGCTGTTCGCCAGATGCGTGCGCATCGCAGCCCGCGCCGCCTCGCTGTCGTGGCCTTCGATCGCATCGACGATGCTGCCGTGCTCGGCGTTGACGCGACGCAGGTAGGTCTGCCGCTCGTCGGCCGACGCGCTGGACGGGTCCAGGCGCGAGCGCGGGATGGTCGCCGTGCCGAGGCTTTGCAGCAAGGTCGAAAAGTGCGGGTTCTGGGTCGCACGGGCGATTTCGAGATGGAACTGGAAGTCAGGGCCCACTGCGTCGCGACCGGCTTCCACCGCTTGCGTGAAGGCGATCAATGCGCGCCGCATCCCGGCCAGGTTGTCCGCCGTTCGGCGCAGCGCGGCGAGACCCGCGGCCTCCGTCTCGACGCCAATCCGCAGTTCGAGCATCGCGACGACGTCGTGCAGCGTCTCGAGCTGGTCCGGGCGGATCGTGAACACCGCGGAATCGATGCCGCCGTGGGTCACGAAGGTGCCGACGCCATGGCGGGTCTGCACCAGGGCGGCCGCTTGCAGCTTCGAGAGCGCCTCGCGGATGACAGTTCGGCTGACGCCGAACTCGGCCATCAGCGCCGACTCGGTCGCCAGCTTGTCGCCGCAGGCGAGGCTGCCGTCGCGGATGCGGTCGGCGAGCGCATCGACGACGCGCATGGCGAGGTTGCGCGCCCGGCGGGCGGGGACGGTGGGCGAAAGGAGCGAGAGGTGCATCGCAGCGGGAAAATGGAACCGAGCCGCCGAGTTGTACGATGACTGCGCGCAGCGAACAAGAGGAGATGCGCCGATGGCCGCGGCCGATCGCATCGGCGAGCATCGCCGCGTGTCTGCACCCCCTGTCCCGCCGCGCGAGCCCGCCGCCGCGCCGGTCTTCGAGCGGCTCCTGCTCACAGGCGCCGCCGGGGGACTGGGCCGCGAGCTGAGGCCTCGCCTGCGCCGCCTCGCCCGCGTCCTGCGCCTGAGCGACGTCGCCGAGATGGCCGCGCCCGCTGCCGGCGAGGAGGTGATGACCGCAGCGCTGCAGGACGCCGATGCCGTCGAACGCATCGTCTCCGGCTGCCAGGCGATCGTCCATTTCGGCGGCGTCTCCACCGAGGGGTCGTTCGCGCCGATTCTCGAGGCGAACATCGTCGGCGTCTGGAACGTCTACGAAGCTGCACGCCGGCACGCCGTCAAGCGCATCGTCTTCGCGAGCTCGAACCACGTCACCGGCTTCTATCGTCAGGACCAGGTCGTCTCCCCGGCCGACCCGATGCGGCCTGACGGCCACTACGGCCTCAGCAAAGCTTTCGGCGAGAATTTGGCCCGCTTCTACTTCGACCGCTACAAGCTCGAATCGGTGTGCCTGCGCATCGGCTCGTCGTTCCCCGAGCCGATAGACCGTCGCATGCTGGCGACCTGGCTCAGCTACGACGACCTCGAGCGCCTCGTCGTCGCGAGCCTGACTGCGCCGCTGGTTGGCTGCAGCGTCGTGTACGGCGTCTCCGACAACACGACGGCCTGGTGGGACAACACCTCCGCGGCGCATCTCGGCTTTCGCCCACGCGACAGCTCGGAGCCGTTTCGCGCCGCCGCTGAGGCGCGCCACCCCTCGCTCGACCGTAACGATCCGGCGGTCGTGTTCCAGGGTGGTAGCTTCGTCACGCAGGGGCCGTTCCACGACCGCTAGAGCTTCATCATCCTCGGCAGGATCAGGCTCAGCCAGGGAAAGGCGACCACGATCGCGAGCAGGCCGATCTCGGCCCACACGAACGGCAGGACGCCGCGGAAGACGGTCCTGGTCGCGATGTGCGGCAGCATGCTCTTGACGACGAACATGTTCATGCCCACCGGCGGGCTGATCAGGCCGATCTGCATCACGACGACGATGATGATGCCGAACCAGACCGGGTCGTAGCCGAGGCCGACGACAAGCGGGAAGAACACCGGAACCGTCAGCAGGACGATCGAGAGCTCCTCCATGACCGTGCCGAGTAGCACGTAGATCGTGCAGATCGCGGCCATGACCCACATCGGATGCAGCTGGTAGTGCAGCACGATAGCCTTGAGGTCGGCCGGCATCGTCGTGTAGTTGAGGAAGTTGGTGAAGACCAGCGCGCCGACCAGGATCATGAACAGCATCGCCGTCGTGCGCGCGCTCTCGACGAGCACATCGAACAGGGCGCGCATCGGCAGCGCCCGGCGCGCGAGCGCGAACACGAAGGCGCCGGACGCGCCGATGCCGGCGCCTTCGGTCGCCGTGAAGACGCCGCCGTAGATGCCGCCCATGACGACGAGGAAGAGCACCGCGACCGCCCACACGTCCTTCAGTGCAGTGAGCCGCTCGCTCCAGGCGGCGCGCTCGGCGCGCGGGCCTGCCGCGGGGTTGCGCCATGTGATGTACTGGACCGCGACGCACAGCAGCACGATCGCGACGATGCCGGGCAGTACACCCGCCGCGAACAGCTTGCCGATGCTGGTGTCGGTGATGATCCCGTAGATCACCATGATGGTCGAGGGCGGAATAAGGATGCCGAGCGTGCCGCCGGCGGCGATCGAGCCGGCCGCGAGGTCGTCGCTGTAGCCGTGATCGCGCATCGACGGGTAGGCGACGTGGGTCATCGTCGCCGAGGTCGCGATCGATGAGCCGCAGATCGCGCCGAAGCCGCCGCAGGCGAGCACCGTCGCCATCGCGAGGCCACCGCGCTGGTGGCCGACGAAGGTGTAGGCGGCGCGGTAGAGTTCCTTCGACATGCCGGCGCGGGTGACGAAGTTGCCCATCAGGATGAAGAGCGGCACCACCGACAGCGTGTACTGGAATCCGGATTCGTAGACGACGGTCGTCGCCGAGGCCATCGAAATGTTCAGGCCGCGCATCCACCACACGCCGAGGAAGCCGCAGAGCCCCATCGAGATCGCGATCGGCACGCGCAGGAACGAGAGCACGAGCATGGCCGCGAGGCCGGCGAAGGCTTCAGTCACGTCGGCGCGTCAGGTCGGGTCGCTCTGCGCTTCGGCCGCATGCGGCACGAAGATCAAGATCAGGTGAATCATCGCGGCGACGACGATCATCGTCCCCATCAGCCAGGCGACAGGCGCGAGCGGCAGCTTGAGCACGTTGGTCGTGTCGCCGTACTCGGCGACGCGCAGGGCGCGGCGGAAGATGAGCCAGCCGATGCCCGCGAGCGTGACAAAGCAAACGGTGTCGGCGACGACGTCCAGGGCGCGCTTGAACCACTTCGGGAAGAACGGATCGAGCGTGTCGATGACGATGTGGCCGCGCCGCAGCGAGACGATCGGCAGGCCGCAATAGATCAGGGCGGCGAGCATCATTTCGGTGAGCTCGAAGCCGCCCGGCAGCGGCGCGTTTGCGAGGTAGCGGCCGGCGACGTCGATCGCCGTGACCAGCATCATCGCCATCAGGACGACCGCCGACACCCCGCCGAGCGCGGTCTCGAGCCGCCCCGCCCAACGTGTGCTCACTAGGTCCCGCGCCGCCGTTCGGCGCGGCGCGACCAGGCGTCGAAGGTGGCGTTCATGATCCGGTCAGTGCGCAGGAAGTCGCGCGCCCGGCGCGCCTCGCCGGCCTCGACCGCCTTGGCGCCGCCGACTTTCGCGGCGTCGAGCTGCAGGCGCGCCATGCGCTCGATGAAGACGGCGAGAAAGGTCGCCTCCTGGACGCTGCGGCCGGCGCCCAGCAGGCCGTGATGGGCGAGCAGCAGCGCGTGCTTGCTGCCGAGTGCGGCCGCGATCAGCTCGCCTTCGCGATCGGCGGTTGGCAGGCCGGGCCAGACGGGCAGGAAGGCGATGTCGTCGAAGAGCGGTGTCGCGTCCATGTGGGCGACGACCATCGGCTGGCCGGCTGCGGCGAGCGCCGAGGCGGCCGGCGCATGCGTGTGGACGATCGCCTGGATGTCGGCGCGCGCGCGATACACCCACAGATGAAAACGCGTCGCCGGATTCGGCTCCTGGATGCCATACGACCCTTCGCCCTCGAGCACCCCCAGCGCGTCGTCGACGAGCAGCCACGACGCCTCTTCGGCCTCGTCGAAAGCGAGGCCGAGCGGCAGCGTCCAGAACGTTCCCTCGCGCGGGCCGCGCGCGGTGAGCTGGCCGGCGAGGCCGGATTCGTGGCCCTCGTCGGCGAGGATCCAGGAGCAGCGCGTCAGCGCCGGGCGCGGATCGCTGCGAATCGAGGGCGATGCCTCGCGCAAGATCGCGGCGGCCACGAGGCTACTTCCCGGCCGCCACTTTCTTCAGCTCGTCTTGGTACTCGGCCCAGGCCTTGGCACCGTCGACGCCCTTGGCGTTGGCCGACTTGATCCACTCCTGCACCAGCGGCGCCGTGCGCTGGCGCACGTCGGCGACGAACGCCGGGCTGGCTTCGATGATCGTGACGTTCGCGGCCTTGAGCGCATCGAGGCCGCCGCGATCGGCGGCGTCCCACGACTTGCCGGCGAGCCGCGCGAGGTGCTCGCCCGAGACCGAGAGGATCGCGTCCTGGTCGGCCTTCGACAGCTTGTTCCACTTGTCCTCGTTCATGAAGAAGCCGAACGAAGACGAATAGAAGCCGCCCGGGAAGAAGGTCGCGTACTTGACGACCTTGTCGAGGTTGAACGACTTGATCGACTCGATCGGGAAGAAGGTGCCGTCGGCGACGCCCGACGAGAGCAGCTCGTACGACTCGGGCGCCGGTTTCACGAACGGCGACGCGCCGAGCGCCTTGGCGGCCGCTTCAGCGATGCCGCCGCCGGTGCGGATCTTCATGCCGGCCAGGTCGGCGACCGAATTGACCGGCTTCTTGACGCTGAACATCTGCCCCGGCCCGTGCGTGAACACGCCGAGCAGCTTGACGCCCTTGTACTCGTTGGCCGGCTGGAAGTACTTCCAGTGCACGCGCGAGAACGCGACCGAGTTGATCTCGGCCGTGGCGCCCGCGCCGGGCAGCTCGGCCATCAGCGGCAGCGGATGGCGCGCCGGCGTGTAGCTCGCGGTAACGAACGAGACGTCGACGAGGCCGTCGCGCACCGCATCGAACGTGCCCGGCGCCGCCGACGGATGCTTGGGCAGCATTTCGAACCTGACGCGCCCGTTGGTCGCCTTCTCGACTTCCTTCGACCACGGCAAGAGAACGTCGCGCGTGAGCGAGTGCGTGGGAGGCACCCAGCTCGACATGGTCAGCACGGTTTGCGCCGAAGCGCCGGGCGCACCGGCGCCGAGTGTGAAGGCCGTGGCGAGCGCGGCGAGGATGCGGAAGGCCTTCATGTGTTCGTCTCCGAACGGCCGTCGCGGCCGTTGAAAAGTGTATCGTTCTCTCACGCCGCGCCAAGGCGGTGTTTGCCTGCACGGCGCGGCACGTTGCCGATCGGCAGCCCCAGCTTCCTCGTTAACCCTCGACGTCATGACCTCGCGCCCCCCATCGCTCGGTTTCGTCGTCCTCGGCGGCGCTGCCAGCGTCAGCGAGCCGGCGCGCTGGATCGAGCGCTTCAGCCGGACCGAGATCACGCCCTGCGCGGCGAGCTCGTAGGCGATGCGCGCCCTCGTCACCGGGGCGAACGGCTTCATCGGCCGCGCCCTTGTCGCCGCGCTCGACGCCGGCCAAGACGTCGTCGCCACCGACCGCGACGACGGCGACATCGCCGACCCGGCGCATCTCGACCGGCTGTTCGACGCGGCGCCCTTTGATCGCGTCTTCCACCTCGCCGCGGTCGTCAGCGGCGCGGCCGAGGCCGACTTCGAAGCCGGCCGGCGCGTCAACCTCGACGCGACTCTCGGCCTGCTCGATCGCTGCCGCGCGCAGGCGCTGCGCGGCGAGTGCGTCGTGCGCTTCGTGCACGTGAGCTCGATCGCGGTCTTCGGCACGCCGTTGCCGGCACGCATCGACGACGCCACAGCGCCCGCCCCGAGCCTCAGCTACGGCACCCACAAGCGCGTCGCCGAGCTGCTGGTCGACGACGCGACCCGGCGCGGCGAACTCGACGGCCGCGCGCTGCGCCTTTCGGGCGTCGTCGTCCGCCCGCCGTCGCGGAACGGCGCGCTCTCGGCGTTCAACAGCGACGTCATCCGAGAGCCGCTGGCCGGCCGTGACTACGCCTGCCCGGTCGGCCCGGACGCCACCGTGTGGCTGACCTCACGGCGCGCCGCCGTCGCCAACCTACTGCGCCTCGCCGCGCTCGACGGCGCCGCAATCGGCGCGCAGCGCGCCGTCACCGCGCCGGCGCTGGCGGTGTCGGTCGCCGAAATCGTCGCCGCGCTCGGCCGCATCGACGCGGCGGCTCCGGCGCGGGTTCGCTTCGAGCCGAACGCCGCCATCGCGGCGCAATTCGGCCGCTGGCCGCGCGACTGCACGTTCGCCCGCGCCGAGTCGCTCGGCCTCGTCGGCGCGGCGTCGATCGACGCATTGATCCGCAATCACCTGGAAAGCACGGCATGACCTCGCCTCCCGCCAAGCTACGCTCCGCCGTCATCAAGGACGGTCTCGACCGCGCGCCGCACCGCGCGTTCCTGCGTGCGACCGGCATGAGCGACGAGGACATGACGAAGCCCATCGTCGCCATCGTCAGCCAGCAGGGCGAGAACACGCCGTGCTCGATGTCGCTCGGGCCGCAGGCCGATGCGGCGCGGCTCGGCGTCGCCGCGGCGCAGGGCGTTGCCGTGCCGTTCACGACGATCTCGGTCTCCGACGGCGTCTCGATGAACCACCCCGGCATGCGTATGAGCCTGGTCTCGCGCGAGCTGATCGCCGATTCGATCGAAGCGGTGATGGTCGCGCACGCCTACGATGCGCTGGTCGGCTTTGCCGGCTGCGACAAGACGCTGCCCGGCGTGATGATGGCGATGGCGCGTCTCAACGTGCCGAGCGTCTTCGTCTACGGCGGCGCGATGCTGCCCGGCCACTGGCGCGGCCAGGACGTGACGATTCTCACCACCTACGAAGGCGTGGGCGCGGTGCTCGCTGGCCGCATGACCGAAACCGAGCTCGACCAGCTCGGCCACGCCTGCGCGCCGACGCTCGGCTCGTGCCCGGGCCAGTTCACCGCCAACACGATGGCGATGGTCGCCGAGACGCTCGGCCTCGCGCTGCCGGGCTCAGCGATGCTGCCCGCGGTCTACACCGAGCGCCTCGCGCTGGCGCGCCGCGCCGGCCACCGCGCGACGGAGATCGTGCTGAACGGCGGTCCATTGCCGCGCGACCTCGTCACGCGCAAGTCGCTCGAGAACGCCTGCGCCGCCGTCGCCGCGACCGGTGGCTCGACCAACGCCGGCCTGCACCTGCCGGCCATCGCGCACGAGGCGGGCGTGCGCTTCACGCTCGACGACGTCGCCGCCGTGTTCGCGCGCACGCCGCTGATCGCTGACCTGCAGCCGGGCGGCCGCTTCCTCGCTCTCGACCTGCATCGCGTGGGCGGTGTGGCCCCGGTGCTGAAGGCGCTGCTCGACGCCGGCCACCTGCACGGCGACACGCTCGCGCTCTCCGGCCGAACGCTCGCCCAGGAGCTCGCGGCCGCGCCCGCGCCCGATGGCGAGGTCGTGCACTCGGCGAGCCACGCGTTGCACGCCACGGGCGGTGTCGTCGTGCTGAAGGGCAACCTCGCGCCCGACGGGGCGCTGATCAAGATCGCGGGCTTGAAGTCGAGCGTGTTCGAAGGACCGGTGCGCGTCTTCGAGTGCGAGGAGGACGCGTTCGCCGCCGTTACCGCGCGCGCCTATGCCGAGGGCGACGTGCTCGTTATCCGCAACGAAGGCCCGCGCGGCGGCCCGGGCATGCGCGAGATGCTCGGCGTCACTGCCTTGGTCTATGGCCAGGGCATGGGCGAGAAGGTCGCGCTGCTCACCGACGGCCGCTTCTCCGGCGCGACGCGCGGCCTGATGGTCGGCTACATCGGCCCCGAGGCCGCGCTCGGCGGCCCGATCGCGTTGGTGCGCGACGGTGACCGGATCCGCATCGACGGCCAGCGCCGAACGCTCTCGCTCCTGCTCGACGACGCCGAGATCGCGGGCCGGCGCGCCTCCTGGCAGCCGCGCGAGGTCGAGGTGCTGAGCGGCGTGCTCGAGAAGTACGCCAAGCTCGTCGGCCCGGCGCACCTCGGCGCCGTCACGCACTCCGGACCGGCGCGCGAGAAGGGCACGCCATGAGCGAGCCGGCAGATAGTGCGGCGGGGGCGCCGCTCACCGTCGTCTACGTCGCCAATGCCGACAGCGCCGACATCGCCGTCCTCGCGCTCGAGCCCGGCGAAGGCACGCTGCGCGAGATCGATCGCTTCGCGACCGGCGGCTCGGTCATGCCGCTGGCGCTGCGGAGCGATAAGCGCGTGCTCTACGCCTCGATCCGCAGCGAGCCGCATCGCGTCCTCAGCCTCGCCGTCGACCCGGCGAGCGGCCGCCTGGCCGAGTTCGCGAGTGCGCCGCTGCCGGCGAGCATGTGCTGGATCTCGACCGATCGTGCCGGCCGCTGGCTGCTCTCGGCGTCATACGGTTCGAGCCTTGTTGCGGTGAGCCCAATCGACGGCGAAGGCGCCGCCGGCGCGGTTCAGCAGGTCGTCGCCGTCGACGCCAACGCCCACGCGGTGCAGGTTGACCCGCGCAACCGCTTCGCCTTCGCGACGTCCCTGGGCGGCGGCGTCGTGCGCCAGCTTCGCTTCGACGCGGCGACCGGCCGCCTCGAAGACAACGCACTCGCGCCGGCCTGGCGCGCACGCGCCGGCGCCGGGCCGCGCCACTTCGTCTTCCATCCGGCCGAGCCGTTCGTCTACCTCCTCAACGAGCTCGACGCGACGATCGATGTTCTCGCCTTCGATCGCGCCACCGGCACGCTGAGCGGCGTCTCCGTCGCGCGTGCCCTGCCGGCCGGCTTCAGCGGCGGCGCGCCCTGGGCCGCCGACCTGCACCTCACACCTGACGGGCGATTCCTCTACGCCAGCGAGCGTCGTTCGAGCACGCTGGCTTCGTTCGCGGTCGACGCCGACAGCGGCCTGCTCACGCCGATCGAGACCGTGGCGACCGAGGCCGAGCCGCGAGGCTTCGCGATCTCGCCCGACGGGCGCTTTCTGATCGCCGTCGGTCAGGCGTCGCATCGGCTCGCCTGCTACCGCATCGAGAGCGCGACCGGCGAGCTCGAGCTCGTCGGCGATCGACCGATTGGCCGCAACCCGAACTGGGTCGAGATTGTCGATCTGCCGGGTTGAGCGCTGTCGCCATCGCCGTCGCAGGCCTGGTCGCGCTCGCGGTCGCGATGGGCATCGGCCGCTTCGCCTTCACACCGATCCTGCCGATGATGCTGCACGACAGCGTCGTCGACCTGCACGCCGCCAGCTGGCTGGCGAGCGCGAACTACCTCGGCTACCTCACGGGCGCGCTGCTGTGCACCTTCGTGCCGCTTTTCTGGTCGCGCTTGCCGAACGTGCCACCGATCGACGGGCCGACGTTGGTTCGCACGGGCCTCGCCGGCACGACCGTCCTGACGCTGGCGATGGCGCTGCCGTTCGCGTCGCTCTGGCCAGCGCTGCGCTTTCTTGCCGGCGTCGCCAGCTCGATGGTGTTCGTGTTCTGCTCGGGCTGGTGCCTGACGCAGCTCGCGCTGCGCGGCAAGGCAGCGATCGGCGGCGCGATGTTTGCGGGGCCCGGCGCCGGCATCGTCGCGAGCGGCTTGCTCGCGAGCGCGATGGTCGCCCGGCGCTGGTCGTCGGCCGACGCGTGGCTCGTCTTCGGCGTGTTGGCGCTCGTTCTGAACGCCTCGGTGTGGCGCATCTTCAGGACGTACCCGTCGCCGACCGCCGATGGCGTCCATGCAGCCAGCGGTGCGACTCCGGCGCCCGCCGCGAGAGTGCGCGTTTCGAGCGCCGCCCCTCACCCGCGCGCCGAAATCGCCACGCTCGCCTTCGCCTACGGCATCTCGGGCTTCGGCTACATCGTTACTGCGACCTTCCTGCCGGTGATCGCGCGCGCCGCGCTGCCGGCCGGCTCGCCGTGGCTCGATCTGTTCTGGCCGATCTTCGGCGCCGGCGTCATCCTCGGCGCGCTGCTCGCGACGCGGGTTCGCGTCAGCGGCGACCTGCGCCTTGTCCTCGCCCGCTGCTACCTCGTGCAGGTGGTCGCCATCTCCGTCGGGCTGGTCGCGCCGACAGAGGCCGGCTTCGCGGTCGGCAGCTTCCTGCTCGGTCTGCCGTTCACGGCAATTACCTTCTTTGCACTGCAGGAGGTTCGGCGGCTTCGGCCCGATCACGTGGCTGCGACCACAGGCCTCGTCACCGCGCTCTGGAGTCTCGGCCAGACCGGCGGGCCGCCGATGGTCGCGGTGCTGCTGCGCCGCAACGCCGACGTCGGAGCCGCGTTCACGGCGTCGCTGGTAATCGCCGCCGCCGCGCTCGCGCTCGGCGCGCTCGTCTTCGTGGTCTCGTCGCGCCTCTGGCCGAGGCGCGACACACGCACCTAACGGCGCGCCGCTCGGTCAGCTTCGGCCGAGCGATCCGTACTCGGATTCGGCGAATTGCCAAGCGTCCTCGCGCGACGAGAACAGCTGCTCACCCAGGCTCTTGGCGGGGCGGTTGCCGCGCGCGTCGTCGCCGCTCAACAGGACGCCGGCTTTCCAACCGGAATCGCCCCAGGGCTCGACGATCGGCGTGAACTGGTAACCCTCGGTCGCTTCGTCAGACATGTGAGCCCCCGCTTTCGATAGAACGCTCGAAGGACGCCAGCGCCAACTCCACCGGCGCCATCTCTTCGGTGATCCGGTTGATGCGGTTGCTGTCCCAGACCGCTGCCGAGTAGGCAGCGTCGAGCTCGCTGCGCAGGCGACGGTACTTGCCGTTCAGCTCTTCCAGTTCCATCGATCGGGCTCCTTGGGGAAGTGATTGCTGTGGTGCAGCATGACGGCAACCGTCGTGCCGTTCAAGACCTCGGATCCATTGCGCGGCTTCGTCCTACGGCAGGATCAGCCGCGCTCGGAGTCGACCGATCAGCCCGGCGCCGGCCCGCCTGCTGCCGCCGGCGACGAGCCCGAAGTCGAGCACCGCGAACGGCGTGAACGGCTCGCCCTCCGGGCGTGCGATCACCTGCTGCGCGGCAGCGCGGCCGATCCCCGGCGTGCGGATGTTCGTCAACCCCGGCGTCTGCGTCGCGCCGACGTCGGTGTTGTCACAGCCGGCGATCGAGATCCCGTCGGGGATGCGCACGCCGGCACTGCGGCACGCGAAATCGCGCAGACCGCGAAGATGTCGTGGGTGTCGAGCACCGCCGTCGGCCGGAGGCGCTTCGGCAGCGCCAGCAGCTTACTCATCATCGCGGCGGCACCGGGATCGATCGGCCCGTGCTGCACGCAGCGCCCGTCGGGGGCGAGGCCGGCCTGGGCAAGGAGGGCGTGAAGTCCGGCGCCGCGCCCCGTGGCGCCGTTGCCGGCCGTGACGGCGCTAATCTGGCCGAAGCGGCGATAGCCTATTGATCAACCGATCAACGCCGATTCGCTCTCGGTGCTGACAAGAGCGTCTCGCGGGTCTCAGTGGTTTGGAAGACCCCTCGCCGCGGGTGAATTCAATATCCCTGCTTGCTTTGTGTAGGTTCTTGCCCGACCGACTCGGCTATCGAACGTTGGCGCGCCACCACCGGTCGGCGTCGGCCGCTTCGTCGAGATCGGCGTTCTCGGCCGCGGGCTTGTCTGGACGCGATTGGGGTTCCGGAACGGTTGTCGTCGAAGCGACGCGGCGGCAGCACTACCTTACGAAGGCCGGCGGATCCGACGCGTATGCTCCGCGGCGCCAGTCCCTCCACCGGATCCGTCGATGAAGTGCGGCCATTGCCAGTTCGACGTTTCCCCCGGCTTTGCCTTCTGCCCCGGCTGCGGGCAAAAGCTGGCGGCGGCACCCGCGGCGCCTGCTGCGCCAGCGGCCACTCCGGGTGCCGATCGCCGCTCCGCCACCGTGCTTTTCGCCGACCTCTCCGGCTTCACTTCGATCTCCGAGCGCCTCGACCCCGAAGATGTTCGCCGCCTGCAGACCGACCTGTTCGGCGCCCTCCGCGCTGTAATCGATCGCTTCGACGCCTACCCCGAAAAGTTCATCGGCGACGCAGTGGTGGCCATCTTCGGCGCGCCGGTGGCGCACGAAGACGACCCGCAGCGCGCCTTGCGCGCGGCGATCGAGATGCACGCGTGCGCGGCCGAGCTCAGCGAGCGCTGGCGCGACCAGCTCGGCAGCCCGCTCGTGCTGCACATCGGCATCAACACGGGCCGGGTCGTGGCCGGTCATCTCGGCACCTCGGCCGACGCGGCCTATGCCGTCACCGGCGATGCTGTGAACACGGCAGCGCGCCTGCAGTCGGCGGCCCGCGCAGGGCAGACGCTGGTGAGCCCCGCCACCTACCAGCTTACGCAGCGCGAGTTCGCGTTCGAGCCCGCTGGCACGCTGGCGCTGAAGGGCAAGGCCGAGCGGCTGCAGGTCTATCGGCTGCTCGGCGCCGACGAGGCCCGACCGCACGACTTGCGCGGCCTGGCCGCGCACGGGCTCGAGGCGCCGCTCCTCGGCCGCGAGGCCGAGCTCGCGCAGGTGCTCTCGGCCGCGCTGCGCGTGGCCGATGGCGGTGCGCAGGTGGTGAGCCTGGTCGCGCAGGCCGGCGTCGGCAAGACGCGCCTGGTCGATGCGGTGCTCGACCGGCTGAGGGGCGCCGCAGGGTTCGAGCACGCCTCGGTGCGCCGCGTCGTCTGCTCGTCGGTCGGCCCACGGCCCTACGGCCTCACCGCGGGCCTGTTCGTCGAGGGCTACGGCATCGGGCCGGGCGATTCGCTCGAGGTGGCGCGCGGCAAGGTCGAGCAAGGCCTGCGCGCGATCGGCGCCGTCGAGGTCGAGATCGAATTGGTGGTGCCGGTGGTCGGCTACATCCTGGGCCTCCAGTCGGTCGAACGATCGAGCGAGATCGAGCCCGAGCGGCTCAAGCGCCAGATCTTCATGACACTGCGCACGGTGCTCGAGCGCCGCCTCGTCCAGGGGCCACTGGTACTGGTGCTCGAAGACCTGCAGTGGGCCGACGCGGCGTCGATCGAAGGCATGCACACGCTGGCCAATTGGCTCTGCGCGCGCCCATTGCTTGTGGTGCTGACGGGCAGGCCGCCGTTCGACTCATCGTCACTCGACTTCGGTCGCGCTCCGCACACCGTGCTGCGGTTGGAGCCGCTTGCCGACGACGCCATCGACGCAATGCTCGCCGCCTTCTTCGGCGTCGCCGCCGACTCTCCCCTCGGGCGCGTCTTGCACGAGCGGATCGTTCGCCAGGCTGGCGGCAATCCCTTGTATCTCGAAGAGGTGGTTCGCGGCCTCATCTCGAACCGCGTGCTGACGAAAGACGCAGTCGGTCGTTGGCGGTGCGAGTCCGCGACCGGCACGGTGGAAGTGCCGTCGTCGATCGAGGGGCTGCTGCTGTCGCGGATCGATCGCCTGCCGCCGCCGGCCCGCTACACGCTGCAGAGCGCCGCCATCCTCGGGCCGCTGTTCGAGTCGGCGCTGCTGAGCGCGGTCGATGAAGCCGCAGGCGACCCGGCACTGCTCGCGATGCTGTGCGAGGCCGAACTGCTGGTGCCCACGGCCGCTACGGAGGCGCGGGCCGCGCCGCATCCCGCCCCGCGCTATCGCTTCGCCAGCACCATGGCGCACGACGTGGCGTACCAAAACCTGCTCCTGCGCCGGCGCACCGAGCTGCACCAGCGCGCCGGCACGGTCCTCGAAGGCTTGCACGGCACGCACCCGGCGCGGCTCGAAGACCTCGAGGCGCTCTGCCACCACTTCAGCCTCGGCGAGGATCGCCAGCGCGGCGCGCGTTACCTGGCGAGCGCCGGTGACTGGGCGCGCGGCATCTATGCCAACGAGGATGCCTTGCGCTACTACGCGCGCGGCCTCGACATCCTGGACAGCGGCCGCCCGCGCGACGAGCCGGCCATCGCCGCCATCCGCGAGCACATGGGCGACCTGCTCGGCCCGATCGGCCGGCGCAGCGAGGCGCAGGCGCAGTTCGATGACGCGCTCGCGTCGGCACGTGCCCGCAGGCAGACCGTGTGCGAGGCGCGTCTTCAGCGCAAGCTCGCCGGCCTGCACTGGGACGCGGGCGAGCGCGAGCGCAGCTTCGCTTGCCTGCGTGAAGGATTGCGGCTGCTCGGCGGCGACAGCGAAGCCGTGGCGATCGACATCGACACCGGCATCGAGCTGGCTCATCTGTGCCAGGAAATGGGGCGGCTCTCGTTTCGCACCGGCGACAACCAGGGTGCGGTCGACTGGACCGGGCGCGCGCTGCAGCAGGCCGAGCGCGCGGCCGGGCTCGGTCAGGGCGACGCGATCCATCGCCGCACGGCGGCTGCCGCGATCTCGCACGCGCACAACACGCTCGGCGCCGCGCTGGCTCGGCTCGATAGATCGGCCGAGGCCGTGACCCACATCGAGCGCAGCGTCACGGTCGCGCAGGAGGCCGGGCTGCTGCAGGCCGCCTGCCGCAGCTACGCCAACCTCGGCGTGCTGTACGCCACGCTCGACCCGGGGCGCGCCGTGCAGACCTGCCGGCTGGGTCTCGAGACGGCGCAGAAGATCGGTGACCTCGGCTTCCAGTCGCGCCTATACGCGAATCTCGCGGTGGCCTATTGCGCGCTCACGCAGCGCTGCGACGACGACGGCCTGAGCGCGGCGCAATCGGCGATCGACCTCGACCGGCGGCTCGGCCAGATCGATCACCTGGCGGTGCCGCTGATCGTGCTCGGCCAGATCCACCAGTGCCACGGCCACTTCGACCAGGCGCTGAAATACTACGAGGAAGCGCGCGGGCTGGCCGAGGGGATCGGCGAGCCGCAGCTCCTATTCCCGTGCTACGAAGGCATGGCGACGGTGTATCTCGACCAGGGCGACGACGCGCGTGCCGAGCAGTACTTCATCCGCGCCGACGAGGTGTGCGCGAAGGCGGGTGTCGACCGCGATTCTCTGGTCGTGCTGCCGTTTCTCTGCTGACGCTCGCGGTCAGTGGCGGAGGCCGTTGGCGGCGGCGATGAGCTCGGCTGGTGTCGGGAAGATGCTGATGCCGTTCGGCCCGTCGGCAGCTTCGATCTGAACCCACTGGACCGTGCCCTGCGCATCGACGAGGAAATGGCCGACGAGCTGCGTGGCGTGGTTCTCCAGGATGGCGTGATCGGCCGGTTCCATCTCGAAGCCCTGCTTGGCATTGATGATGGGATTGGTCTCCATCGGATTCAGCGCCTCGGGGAGCTCGCCGGTGGGATTGATGCGCGACGCCATGAACTCGGTCATGTCCGCGCGGTACGGCCACTCCGGCCGTTCGCGGCTGCCTTCGGGCAGGAACTCGATGTGTGGCACGCCGAAGGCCCGGTGCGTGGCGCATTCAGGGTCGCTCAGCAGCGTGGCCGTCGTCGGTCGATGGCGAAAGTACATGCGGGCGCGCTCGACCGGCGTGTTGACGACGGCGATCGTCTCCACGCCCGCCGCCTGCAGTGCCGGCTGGACGCTGCCTAGCTGCACCACCTGGCGGCGGCAGAACGGGCAATGCAGGCCGCGAAAGAAGCCGATCAGGAACGGCCGCCCGCGCAAGTCGTTCAGCGAAATCGTGCCCTCGCGATTGGCCGAAGGCAGGGTGAACTCAGGCGCAGCGTCTCCCCGCTGCAGAGGACGTTTCTGTTCTGCCATCGGATGCTCCTCGTCGTGGCCCGCTCAGGCGAAGAGCGCGGGCCCGACGTTAGCAACTGTCACTCTGCGGCGCAATGACGTCGATCAAATGCGGGGTGAGCCGGCCAGCGTCGGGTGGCGATCGTCAGGCCACGACGTGTCTGCCAACGAGCGCGGGGAGTGGACGGTGACGCCGCCGAACCCGCGCCCGTAGCCGGACCCGAAGTGCGTTCTTTCCCCGGTGACGAGCGCGTCGCATCCGAGACCGATGGCAGCCGCGAACACTGGTCGAGCGCGTCTCACGAGGCGCGCTCGAGGTAATCTGCGTTGCATTGCTGAGCGGGTCGCTACGCGCCGCCTCCCCTCAGTGCATCGGAATCGGCTCCCCATTCACGGCCCAGTTCACGCCGAACCGGTCGGTGACCATCCCGAAGGTCTTGCTCCAGAATGTGGGCGCGAGCGGCATCGTCACCTGGCCGCCTTGCGAGAGGGCGTGGAACGCGCTTTGCGCCTGGTCGATGCTGTCGTACTGCAGCGCGAGCATCGCGCCCTTGATCCCTTCGTACGGACGGCCCGAAGGCGCGTCGCCGGCCATCAGCATCGCGCCGCCGGGCAGCGCAAGGCAGGCATGCATGATCGAATCGCCAGCCGGCAGGCCGTTTTCGCAGCCCTCGGCGGGCGCGGGCATCGCCGGCATGTCGGCGTAGCTCATCATGGTCTGGACCTTTGCGCCGAGCGCCTGCTCATAGAAGCGGAAAACTTCGCGGGTGTTGCCGTTGAAGGCAAGGTAGGGCGAGAGGGTGGTGGACATGGCTGCTCCTGGTTCGGAAAGGTCGGTCGTGCCGCGTGTCGGCATCTGGTAGTCGAACGAGACCGGCGGTTTTCGACGCCGCGGGCGGTTCTTTTGTTCGGCGCCAGCCTTGGCGACGTCGGACGCGTGATGCTCCCAGGGGGGTCGTCTTGCCCGGCTGCGGCGTGGCGTCGGCGCCCCGGCGCGACCTCCTCGTGGCGGTGCTTCTTTGCCTGCTGCACCTTCTTGTCGTTGGCGACGTTGCGCGGATCGGTCATCGTGTGCTCGTGAATGGCGCGGGCCGGATTGCTCGCTCGCCATCACGCGCTCGCCGTCGGACAAGGCGCCGCGGTCGAGCGGACGACGACACGAGCAGGGCCGCGCTGCACCTACTGCTGAATTCCCTGCCGGCGGCGCGCGGCGGCGCGCACTACAGTGCGGCGTCACTTCGGGAGACCTCGCATGTGCGCTTCGCTTTTCATCCCTGCCTGCCTTGCCGGCGCGCCGTTTGCAGGCGCTCCCTTGCTCGTCTTCTGCGACCGCCAGCGCGGGCTGCTGACGTGAGCGAGCCCGCACCGCTGCCGCCGTTGCCTGACCGTCTCTCGGTCGATCCGCGCAGCCCCCATCACGTCGCCGCGGTGTTCGCTCACGGCGTCGGCATCCGCCTCAACGGCAAGGAACGCAACGACGTCGAGGAGTACAGCCTGAGCGAGGGCTGGATCAAAGTACCCGCGGGCAAGACGCTCGATCGCAAGGGCAACCCGCTGCTGATCACCCTGAAGGGCAAGGTCGAGGCGTTCTACCGCTGAGGCGGACGGCGGTGTCAGGCGAACATCAGCCCGGCGCCAGGCGGTCAGCCGGTCGCTGCTCGTACCAGCGCGACTGCGACGACGCCGGCCAGCATCGCGACGACGTCTTTCCCGCGCCACCACATGACGGCGCCGACGACGGCGAGCCCCGTGAACTCGGCCACTCCGCCGTGCAGCGCCGCCGGCCCGACAACGCCGACCATGACGGCGAGCGGCGCAGCGCTCAGGGCTGCCTCCATGCGTGGCGTGACGGCGACGAAACGCATCAGCCAGAAGCCGCCGGCGCGGCACGCGAAGGCGGCTAGCGTGAGCGCCGGCAGCATCGCCCGGAAGTCGGCGTGGTCGGTCATGGCGAGGCGCCCGCAGCCGGCGCATCGACATGCCGCCAGGCCGCGATCAGCGCACCGGCCAGGCCGGCGCCGACCACCGACCAGCCCGGCGGCGCCCAGCGGTCGGCCGCGGCGGCGACGGCCATGGCCGCCAGCGCAGGCCACAGGCCGGTGTTGGCGCGCAGCATCTCGACCAGCATCGCGGCGCAGAACGCGACGAGCAGGAAGTCGAGGCCGAGCGTGCGCGGGCCTGGAATCCAGTGGCCGACCAGGCCGCCGAGGAGCGTGCCCGCGAGCCACGGCAGGAAGGTCGCGACACCCGAGCCGAGGACGAACCCGGCGTCGTTCTCGCCGGCCTCGTTCGCCTGCATCGAGAGCAGCCAGTTGCCGTCGCCGAGCAGGTACAGGCTGCCGTACGCGCTCGCCGGCGACACCGCGCCGAGCCAAGGCCGCAGCGTCGCGCCGTAAAGCAGGTAACGCGCGTTGAGGAGGACGACCGTGGTGACGATGAGGGCGAGGCCGGCGCCGTGGCTCATCGCGCTCACCGCCGCGACCTGCGCCGTTCCGGAATAAACCGTGGCGCTCATCAGCAGCGCATCAAGCACCGACAGGCCGGAGCCGAGCGCGAGCAGGCCGAACGTGACGCCGTAGATCCCGACTCCCAGGCCGAGCGGCTGGGCGGCGATGAAGCCGCGGCGGATGCCGTGGCGGGTGAAGGTGCTCGGGGACGGCCCTGAGGCGGCTCGGAAAGCTCGCGTCATCACTTCGATTCTGGCGTACCACCTCAGGCCGCGCCGGCGGGCGATCGTCGCCGGCCGGTGGCGGGGCGAGCGCGTAAAGATTTTCGCGCCGTCGTCCGATGCTGCATCCTGCCTCGTTCAAGAAAGGCGCGGCGCCATCTCGTCAGGAGTCCGCGCAGGAGCTTGCGATGACCTCATCCGACCCGCCCGCCGCCGTCGCGCTCAACCGCTTCGGCCTCGGCGTGCGTCCCGACGAGGCGACCCCCGCCGACCCGCGGGCGTGGCTTCTCGCCCAGTTCGAGGCGTATGCGCCGCTTCCGGTCGCATGGTCGACGCAGCCTTCGGGCGCGTCACTGCTGGTCGGCTACGGCGATCTGCAGCGCGTCGTGCGCCAGGCCGACGAGGCCAGCGCGCCGGCGGCACGCCAGAAGCTGGCCGCGGAATTGCGCGAGCGCTATCGCGCCGGCGTGCAGGCGCGCATCGAGAGCGCGCTCGTCACCCCGGCGCCGTTCGGTGAACGACTGGTCCACTTCTGGGCCAACCATTTCGCCGTCTCGACCGAGAAGCCGCCACTCGGCGCGGTCGCGGGGGCGTTCGAGGCCGAGGCGATTCGGCCGCACGTGTTCGGCTCGTTCACCGCGATGCTGGTCGCCGTCGAGCAACACCCGGCCATGCTGTTCTACCTCGACCAGGTGCGCTCGATCGGGCCCGAGAGTCCCGCCGCGCGCCGCGCTGCGTCGGCGAACCCCGAGCGGCGGCGCGGCCTCAATGAGAATCTCGCGCGCGAGATTCTCGAGCTGCACACCACCGGCGTCCGCAGTGGCTACAGCCAGGGCGACGTGACCGAACTGGCGCGCGCGCTCACGGGCTGGAGCGTGGGCGGACAGCCCGGCCCCGCGATGACGGCGACCGCGCAGCCTGGTCGGTTCGCCTTCATGCCGGCGCTGCACGAGCCCGGGCCGCGCAGCGTGCTCGGCCAGCGCTACGATGAGCCCGGCCAGGACCAGGCGCTCGCGATCCTCGGCCGCCTCGCCATCGCGCCGACGACAGCGCGGCACATCGCCACCAAGCTCGCGCGCCACTTCGCTGGCGACGCGCCCGCGCCGGCACTCGTCGATCGGCTCGCCGACGCCTTCACGCGCAGCCGCGGCGACCTGCCGACCGTGTACCGTGCCCTGATCGATTCCCCGGAGGCGTGGCTGCCGGCGCCGGTCAAGTTCAAGACGCCGTGGGAGTGGATGGTCTCCGCGCTGCGCGGCCTCGGCTGGCGCGACCTGCGCGGCCAGGAGCTGGCGCCGCTGCTCGCGCAGCTCGGCCAGCCCACCTGGCGGCCGGGCTCGCCCGCCGGCTACGACGACGTCGCCGCGAGCTGGGCCGCGCCCGACGCGCTGATGCGCCGGGTCCAGACCGCGCAGCGTCTCGCCGCCGTCTCGGCGAGTGCGCTCGACGCGCGCGCGCTGGCGCCGCAGCTGCTGCCCGCCGGCGTCGGCGCAGCGACGGCGAGCGTAATCGCCCGCGCCGAGAGCCCGGCCACCGCCCTCGCGCTGCTGCTCGCGTCGCCCGAATTCCTCAGGAGATAGCCATGCCGACGATGCCGGCCTCGCGCCGCCGCTTCCTTCAGCTCGCTGCCGCCGGTGTCGGCGGCCTGCTCGCCTCGCCGAGCCTCGTACTCGCGGCCGCAGCGACCGAGCGCCGCTTCGTGTTCGTGATCCAGCGCGGTGCCGCCGACGGGCTCGACACCGTCGTCCCGTACGGCGATCCGGCGTATGCGCGCCTGCGCGGCGCAATCGCCGTCGATGTCGCCACCGCACCCCGCCTCGACGGCCTGTTCGCGCTGCACCCGGCGCTGGTCGAGACCGCGCGCCTCTACGAGGCGAAGCAGGCGCTGTTCTTGCACGCCGTCGCCTCGCCCTATCGCGACCGCTCGCACTTCGACGGCCAGAACGTTCTCGAGTCGGGCGGCATCGCGCCGTACGACCTCAAGGACGGCTGGCTCAATCGCCTCGTCGCGCTTTTGCCGCAGCGCCACGGCGAAGCGATCGCGATCGCGCCGACCGTGCCGCTGGCGCTGCGCGGGCCGGCCGACGTGATCTCGTACGCGCCGTCGGTGTCGAAGCAGGCGCCGGACGACCTGCTGCAGCGCGTGCAGCAGCTCTATGCCGACGACGCCCAGCTGCACGCCTTGTGGTCGACGGCGCTCGACGCGCGCAGCATGGCGACGCCGTCGCCGCGGCGAAGCCCCGCCGAGCTCGGCCGCCTCGCCGCCAGCTTCCTCGGTCGCGCCGACGGGCCACGCATCGCCATGCTCGAGACCAGCGGCTGGGACACGCACAGCGGCCAGGCGCCGCGCATGGCCAACCAGCTCAAGGCGCTCGACGCGATGATCGCAGCGCTGCGCGACGGGCTCGGCGCGGCGTGGGCGGAGACGACGGTGCTCGTCGCGACCGAGTTCGGCCGCACGGCGGCCGCCAACGGCACTGGCGGCACCGATCACGGCACGGCGTCGGCGGCGATGCTGCTCGGCGGCGCGGTCGACGGTGGCCGCGTCGTCGGCGACTGGCCAGGCCTCGCCGCGCCAGCGCTGTTCCAGGGCCGCGACCTCCAGCCGACGACCAGCCTCGACGCGCTCATCGCTGCGGCGGCCGGCGAATGCTTCGGCATCGACCCGGAGCGAGTCGGCCGGGTGCTGTTTCCGCAGCTCGCCGCGGGCCGGCCGATGGCGCGCCTGCTGCGCGCGTGAACACACTTGCCTAGGAACCGACGCAGGCGCTAGCGCGCCGGCAGGTAGCGCACCGCGAGCACGCCGGCGATCGCGGCGAGTCCGGCCTGCACCTCAGGCAGCACGGGGCTGTCCGCGTCGACGAGCGTGTAGGCCATGTCGCCGCGCGACTTGTTGACCATGTTGTGGATGTTGAGCCCGGCGCTCGCCATCGCGGTCGAGATCTGGCCGAGCATGTTGGGCACGTTGGCGTTGGCGATGGCGACCCGATAAGCCGACTCGCGTGCCATCGTCACGGCCGGGAAGTTGACGGCGTTGACCACGTTGCCTTGTTCGAGGTACTCGCGCAGCTGGTCGACGACCATCGCCGCGCAGTTGTCCTCGGCCTCGCGCGTCGACGCGCCCAGGTGCGGCAGTGCCACCACGCGCGGCTGGCCGTGCAGCGCCGCGCTCGGGAAGTCGCAGACGTACTGGCCGAGGCGGCCGGCGGCGAGGGCGGCGAGCACGGCAGCATCGTCGACGACGCCGTCGCGGCTGAAGTTGAGCAGCACCGCGCCCTGCTGCATCAGGCCGACGTTCGCCGTGCCGACGAGGTGGCGCGTCGCCGCGACAAGGGGCACATGCAGCGTCACGAACTGCGCCTGCTTGAGGACGTCGTCGACGCTGCCGGCGCGGCGCACCTGCGCCGGCAGGCTCCACGCCGCGTCGACCGTGATGTCGGGATCGAAGCCGAGGACGTTCATGCCGAGCTTGATCGCGGCGTCGGCGACCAGGCAGCCGATCTTGCCGAGGCCGACGATGCCGAGAGTCTGGCCGGCGAGCTCGTAGCCGGCGAAGGCCTTCTTGCCTTCCTCGACCGCCTTGTCGAGATCGGGCCCGGTGGTGTCGAGCGCGGCGACGAAGCGCAGGGCCGGCGCGATCTGGCGCGCCGCCATGAGCATGCCGGCGAGCACCAGCTCCTTCACCGCGTTGGCGTTGGCGCCGGGCGCGTTGAACACCGGCACGCCGCGCGCGCTCATCGCCTCGACCGGAATGTTGTTGGTGCCGGCGCCGGCGCGGCCGATCGCGCGCACGCTCGCCGCGATCGGCAGCGCGTGCAGGTCGGCCGAGCGGACGAGGATCGCGGCGGGGTCGGCGATGTCCTTGCTAACGCGATAGCTCTCGGCCGGAAAGCGAGACAGTCCCGCGGCCGAGATCCGGTTGATCACCAGGATGCCGAGGCGCTCACCCATGCTCGGCCTCGAATTCCTTCATGTAGTCGACGAGCGCCCGCACGCCTTCGATCGGCATTGCGTTGTAGATCGAGGCGCGCATGCCGCCGACCGAGCGATGCCCTTTCAGCTGCACCATGCCGCGCGCGGCCGCGCCCTTCAGGAAGGCTTCGTCGAGCGCTTCGTCCTCAAGGCGGAACGGCACGTTCATGATCGAGCGATCGGCGCGCGCGACTGGGTTGCTGAAGAAGGTGCTCCCGTCGATGCAGTCGTACAGGACCGCCGCCTTTGCGCGGTTGTGCTCTGCCATTGCCGCCAGGCCGCCGCGCGACTTGATCCACTTGAAGACGAGTCCGGCGATGTAGATCGCGTAGGTCGGCGGCGTGTTGAGCATCGAGTCGTTGTCGGCCTGCTGCTTGTAGTCGAACGCCGACGGCGTGAACGGGTGGGCGTAGCCGATCAAGTCGTCGCGGACGATGACGATGGTGAGCCCCGCGGGGCCTATGTTCTTCTGCGCGCCCCCGTAGATCAGGCCGTACTTGGCCACCTCGACCGGCCGCGAGAGGTAGTTGCTCGACATGTCGGCGACGAGCGGTACCTCGCCGGTGTCGGGAGCGAAGTGGTACTCGACGCCGCCGATCGTCTCGTTGGCGCAGAAGTGCACGTAGGCGGCGTCGGGGTCGAGCCGCCACCTCTCGCGCGGCGGGATGCTTGTGAAGCGGCTCGCCTCGCCGCTCGCGGCGATGTTGACCTTGGCATATTTCCTCGCCTCGGCGATCGACTTCTTCGACCACTCTCCGGTGTGGATGTAATCGGCGCTCGCCTTGCCGCGCAGCATGTTCATCGGCACGATAGCGTTCTCGCCGATCGCGCCGCCCTGCATGAAGAGCACCTTGTAGTTCGCCGGGATCGCCATCAGCTCGCGCAGCAGCGATTCCGCCTCGGCGTGGATGGCGACGAACTCCTTGCCGCGGTGGCTCATCTCCATCACCGACATGCCGCTGCCGTGCCAGTCGAGCATCTCGTCGGCGGCCTGGCGCAGCACCGGTTCGGGCAGCACCGCCGGGCCGGCGCTGAAGTTGATGACGCGAGACATGGCGAGGCTCCAGAAGGCGGATCGAAGCGAGGGATCCGGAGCGCGAAATCCGGACGTGCGAAGAGAAGGTTGTACGCGAGTTCCGATCCCGGCTGCGCCGCGACGACGTTCAGGCCGCGACAGTGGCGAGCTTGCGAGCGACCTCGCCGGCGATCGCCAGGCTCGCTGTCAGCCCCGGCGACTCGATGCCGAATAGGTTCACCAGGCCGGCCACGCCGTGTGCTTCGGGGCCCTGCAGCACGAAGTCGCTCGCCGGAGCGCCGGGCCCTTGCAGCTTGGGCCGCACGCCACTGTACGCGGGCGTGAGCGCGCCGTCCGCCAGCGCCGGCGAGTAGCGACGGATCGCGACGTAGAACAAGGCGCTGCGCGCCGGGTCGACGCCATAGTCGATCGCATCGGCCGATTCGACGTCGAGCCACTCGACGTCGGGACCGAAGCGCGCCTGGCCGGCGAGGTCGAGGGTTAGGTGGACGCCGAGGCCGCCCGGCTCGGGCACCGGATAGATGAGTCGAGCGAAGGGCGAGCGGCCGGCGAGGGCGTAGTAGTTTCCTTTCGCGAACCAGGTGCGCGGCACGTGCTCGCCTGCCAGACCCTCGATGCGGCGCGCTAGTGCCGGCGCGTGCAGGCCCGTGGCATTGACGACCACGGCTGTCGCGAGCTCGGCGGGCGCCGCGCCACCGACCTGCAGCACGAAGCCGTCGCGGGTGACGGCGACGCTCTCGACCGGCGAGCGAACGATTAGGGCGCCGCCGGCGCTCTCGAGGTCGCCGAGGTGGGCGAGCATCAGCGCGTGGCTGTCGACGATCCCGGTCGCCGTTGATAGCAGCGCGGCCTCGCCATGGAGCGCGGGCTCGAGCTCGCGCGCTTCGGCGCCGCTCAGCCAGCGCACCCCTTCGACGCCGTTGCCAGCGGCGCGGCGTTCGATCGCCCGAAGCGGCTCGACCTGCGCCGGCGTCGCCGCGACCACGAGCTTGCCGCAACGCCGATGGCCGACGCCGCGCGATTCGCAATACGGGTAGAGCAGCCGCCGACCCGCGACGCAGAGCCTCGCCTTGAGTGACCCGGGCGCGTCGTAGAGGCCGGCGTGGATGACTTCGCTGTTGCGCGAGCTGATGCCGTTGCCGATGCCGGCGGTGGCTTCCAGAACGATCGTCTCGTGCCCGCCGAGAGCGAGCTCGCGCGCGACCGCGAGTCCGACCGCACCCGCTCCGACGACGACGGCATCGACGCGGTCCACGCGCGCCCTGCTATACGCGCAACGCCATTCGACTCAGTCGCGGTACCCCGGCAGCTCGCGGTCGAGGACACGCATCATCGCCTCGAAGAAGAGGCGCTCGCGCTCGCCGCGCGAGTGGCTGTCGTCGGGGTTGGGTGCGAAGACGCGCGCCGCGACGTCGTCGCCGAGCACCGCCAGCGCACGCCCTGTCGAAAGGGCGAGGATCTGGTTGCGGCAGACGCGCTCGATGCGGTAGAGGCGCCGGTACGCCTGCGCGACGGTGTCGCCGGCGACTAGGACGCCGTGGTTGCGCATGAAGACGATCGGCTGGGTACCCATCAGCGCGGCCAGGCGCTCGCCTTCGGCCAGCGAGGCGGCGACACCGGTGTAGTCGTCGTCGTAGGCGATCTGGCCGTGAAAGAAGGCCGAGGTCTGGCTCGCAGCCAGCAGACGGTTGTCCTGCAGCATGTTGAGCGCCGTGGCCCAGGTCTGATGCGTGTGAAGGACCACGCGCGCGCCGGTGCGGCGGTGGATCGGCACGTGGATGCATTGCGCCGAAAGCTCGAGCGAGCCGCTGCCTTCGCGAACCCGGCCTTCGTCGTCGAAGACGATCAGCTTGCTCGCGCTCGCTTCCGACCAGTGCAGGCCGAACGGCAGGATGAAGTAGTGCCCGTCACGGCCGGGCACAGTGACCGTGAAGTGGTTATCGATGCCTTCGTCGAGCTCGTGCAACACGGCGAGCCGGAGCGCCGCGGCGAGGTGGACGCGGGCTTCGGCGGCGGCGTCGGCGATGCGCGGCGAGATCAGGGGGCTGACGGACATCGGGCGGCTCCGGGACGGCGACGACTGGGAGCTTACGCGCTCGTCGATCTCCTATCCTCGCCGGCAACGAGCCCCTGCCATGATCGTCCACCTCGTCGACGGCACCTTCGAGCTGTTCCGCCACTTCTTCGGCCTGCGCCGCTTCACGAAGGGCCAGGACCGGCCCCTCGGCGCCGTCGTGGGCGTGCTGCAGTCGGTGCTGCAGCTGCTCGAGCAAGGCGAGCGCCACGTCGGCGTGGCCACCGACCATGTCGTCGAGTCATTCCGCAACGATCTCTGGCCCGGCTACAAGACCTCGGCCGGGATCGAGCCGGCGCTGCTCGCCCAGTTCGGTCCACTCGAGGACGCGCTCGCGGCGATGGGCATTCCGGTCTGGCCGATGACCGAGCTCGAGGCCGACGACGCGCTCGCCTCGGCAGCGCGGATCGCCGACGCCGACCGCGCGGTCGACAAGGTCTGCATCTGGACCCCCGACAAGGACCTGGCGCAGTGCGTTCGCGCCGACCGCGTCGTCCAGGTCGACCGGCGCGGCAACGCGATCCGCGACGCCGCCGGCGTGCGCGCCAGGTTCGGCGTCGAGCCGGCGCTGATCCCCGACTGGCTCGCACTCGTCGGCGACGCCGCCGACGGCTACCCCGGAATCGCCGGCATCGGCGCCGTGGGCGCGGCGCGGCTTCTCAACCGGCACGGCGCGATCGAGTGCTTCCCCGACGACGTGCTCGGTGCGCGCCGGCCGCTGGCGCTACGCTTCAAGCAGCTCGCGACGCTGCGCAGCGACGCGCCGCTCTTTCGACGCGCCGCCGCGCTGCGCTGGCTCGGCCCGACCAGGGCGTTCGCGGCGTGGGCCGAGCGCGCCGGCGCGCCGCGCCTGCTCGATCGCTGCGGCAAAGCGCAGCAAGCCGGCGAGTGATCCGGCGCACACCTCACGCCCTCAGTGATCCAGGCGCGGGCTGGGCACGTATCAGTGGGCTGGAGCGTAGCGCCGCGCCGCGAAGGGAGCCCATGTCGAATCGAACCGCCGCGGCCTTGCATTGGGTCGAGCAGGGCCGGGTCCCCGATCGCGTCGTTCGCGTCGGCATCCAGCGCCTGTTGAAGGCGCGCCTGGCGGACCTGCACGACGGCGATGCCGCCGCCAGCGCCGCGCTCGGCGAGGCTTTCGTCGCGGCGATGCGAGTCGCGCCGATCGCGCCGCTGCCGGAGAAGGCGAACGAGCAGCACTACGAGCTGCCGCCGGCGTTCTTCGCCGCCGTGCTCGGGCCCCATCGCAAGTACAGCAGCTGCTTCTGGCCCGACGATGACGCGACGCTCGAGCAGGCGGAAGCCGCGGCGCTGGATGCGACCTGCGAGCGCGCCGGCCTGGTCGACGGCCAGCGCGTGCTCGAGCTCGGCTGCGGCTGGGGCTCGCTGACGCTCTTGATCGCCGCGCGCTATCCGTCCAGTCGCGTCACCGCGATCTCGAACT
This sequence comes from Burkholderiales bacterium, assembly GCA_038241255.1. Taxonomy (GTDB): domain Bacteria; phylum Pseudomonadota; class Gammaproteobacteria; order Burkholderiales; family Burkholderiaceae_C; genus Schlegelella_A. The sequence goes on from JBBRFW010000010.1 coordinate 48,288, forward strand.
CGCATTCCCAGCGCGGCTTCATCGAGCAGGAGGCGGCGCGGCGCGGCCTCGCCAACGTCGAGGTCCTGACGCGCGACATGAACGACTTCGACACGCCGGCGCGATTCGACCGCGTCGTCTCCGTCGAGATGTTCGAGCACCTGCGCAACTGGCCGCGGGCGTTTGCGAACGTCGCCCGCTGGCTGGCGCCGCAGGGGCGCTTCTTCATGCACGTGTTCGCGCACCGCGGCGCGCCCTATCCCTTCGTCGAGCGCGACGCGAGCGACTGGATGAGCCGTCACTTCTTCTCCGGCGGCCTGATGCCGAGCGACGACCTGGCAGCACGCTTCCAGGACGACCTGCGCCTGGTCGAGCGCTGGCGCTGGGACGGCACTCACTACCAGCGCACGGCCGAGGCGTGGCTGAGCAACATGGACCGGCAGCGCGCAGCGCTCATGCCGCTCTTCGCGACGATCTACGGCGCCGAGGCCGACGTCTGGTGGATGCGCTGGCGCCTCTTCTTCATGTCAGTCGCCGAGCTCTTCGGCCACGCCGGGGGCCAGCAGTGGTGGGTCTTGCACTCGCTCTTCGAAAGGCGCAATTGACGCCGCCGCTGCTGTCGGTCGCGCTTGCCGCGCTCGCGCTCGTCGCGCTGCTGTCGCTGGCGACGTGGGTCGTCAGCGTGGCGCGGCGCGACGCGAGCCTGGTTGATCGAATGTGGCCGGTCTTCATCGCCACCGCCGCGCTCGTGTGCTGGGGTCGTCTGCCCGCCACCCTGCGCGCGGAGGTCATGCTCGCGGTGGTGCTCGTCTGGGCAGTGCGCCTCGCGGCCTACATCACGCGCCGCAACTGGGGTCACGGGGAGGACCGGCGCTACCAGGCGATCCGCGCCCGCAACGGGCCGAACTTCGCGCTGAAGAGCCTGTACCTTGTGTTCGCGCTGCAGGCGCTGCTCGGGCTCATCGCCGCCGCACCATTCCTGGTCGGCATGGCGGCATCGGAGCCGTTTGGCGCGCTCGACCTTGTTGGCGCCGCGATCGCCGCTTTCGGCATCGCCTTCGAATCGATCGGCGACGCGCAGATGAGTTGCTTTAAGGCCGACAAGGCCAGTCGCGGCCGCGTGATGGACCGCGGCCTCTGGCGTTTCACTCGCCACCCGAACTATTTCGGCGAGGCGTGCGTCTGGTGGGGCCTGGCGTTGATGGCCCTTGCGGGGGCCGGCTTCGGTGGGGCGTGGTGCCTCGTCTCGCCGTTGCTGATGACGGTGCTGCTTCTCAAGGTCTCGGGCGTGACCCTGCTCGAGAAGGACATCGCCGAACGGCGACCGGCCTACCGCGACTACATCGCGCGCACGCCGGCGTTTGTTCCCGGGCGACCGCGAGCGCCCCGCTGATCTTCCAAGAACGAAAGAGTCGCTTCATGCCGAGAACCCTGCTCGCCGGTGTCGCCACGGTGGCCGCCGCCCTACTCGCCGCCTGCGCGGCCGTGCTGCCCTCGGAACTCGCGCCGCTCGCGCTTGCCCGCGACGTCGACCTCGCCCGCTTCATGGGCGACTGGTACGTGATCGCGGCGATCCCGACGGTCTTCGAGCGTCACGCCTTCAGGCCGATGGACAGCTACCGCCTCGACCCCGACGGCACCGTGGCGACGACCTTCTCGTTCAACGACGGCGCGTTCGACGGCCCCCGCAAGCGCTACGAATCGCGCGGTTTCGTCGTCGCCGGCAGCGGCAACGCGGTCTGGGGCCAGCAGTACGTCTGGCCCATCAAGGCCGACTACCGAATCTCGTATCTTGCTGCTGACGGTAGCCAGGTCGTGGTCGCGCGCGAAAAGCGCGACCACGTCTGGATCATGGCGCGCACGCCAACGATCGCGGCTGCCGATCTGGAACGGTTGACCGCCTTCGTCGCGGCTCAGGGCTACGACACGAGCCGACTGCAGCGCATGCCGCAATCGGCCTCCCTCGCTGGAATCGCGCCATGAACATCAAGCAGGCCCTGATCTCCTATCCAGCCACCGCGGTCGTCTTCCTCGCCCTCGACGCGGTCTGGCTGACGACGATGGCCGACCGGCTCTACCGCCCCGCGCTCGGCCGGCTGATGCTCGACCGCTTCGAGGCGGCGCCGGCGATCGGGTTCTACGCGATCTACATCGCCGGCGTGATCGCGTTCGCGGTGCTGCCCGGGCTCGAGAGCCGGCGTTGGACCGTCGCGCTCGGCTTCGGCGCGCTGCTCGGCCTGGTCGCGTACGCGACCTACGACCTCACCAACCAGGCGACGCTCCGCGGCTGGCCGTGGCGAGTGACGCTGGCCGATCTCTGCTGGGGGACGGTCGTCACCGCCGTCGCCGCGGCGGCGGGGTGTCGCATCACCGCGTGGCTGACGGGAGCGGTGTCGAGCGCCTGAGGGTCGTGTGCCTCAGCGGGCGCGATCCATGAGGCCGACGCTCGACGCTCGCTACATCCCGACGAGCGCGCCCAGCACCCGGGCGATGCTCCCGTCGAAGGCGACGTGGCCCTCGACCGTGGCGAGGCAGATGCACTCGCCGCCGGCGTCGACGACGGGCTGGTGGTGGACGCTGTCGTCGGCCTCGTCGAAGTCACCGGCCGCGAAGCGCTCGCGGCCGTCATGGAAGGCACCGTAGAGCACCTGCGTCAGCTCGATGCCGCGGTGGCTGTGCACTGGCAGGCTCTTGCCGGCGGCGATGCGCAGCAGGAACACGTTGGCGGAAAGGTCGTCGGCCAGCGTGACGCGGCTCCAGCGCATGCCCGGGCCAAGCCAGCGCCAGCGCGTCGCGGTGGCGCCGCGCAGGCTGCGCGGCCAGGTCGTGCCGTCGGGCAGTCTCGCCTGGCGTCGGGCGGGCGCGTCGACGAGACCCGTGACGGCGACCGGCGCCGTGCGCGGCGTTCTCGCATCGATCCGCGCCAGCGTGCCGGCGAGCGCCCCGGGCGCGAGCACTGCCGGCTCCGCGTCCTCGAGCAGGGCGCCGCCGAGGGCGTCGAGCTCGCGCAGCCGCGACTGGCAGTGCGCGCAGTGTTCGGTGTGGGCGGCGGCGACGACGTCCGGGCCGCGCGGCAGCGTGCCGGCGCCGAAAGCCATGAGCAGCGCATCGTCGGGGTGGTGGCGAATCATGGTTCCTGGGCGTCGATCAGGCGACGAAGGTTGTTCATGGCAAGCCGGATGCGCGACTTGACCGTGCCGAGAGGAATGCAGAGTTCGCGGGCGATGCTGGCATGCGGCTTGTCGGCGAAATAGGAAAGCTGCAGGATCAGCGCCTGCTCGGACGATAGCCCGCGCAGCGCGGCGCGGACGCGGCGGTCGCGCTGGGCGGTCTCGAGCAGCTCGTCGGGTGCTGCGGCCGGGTCGGCGATGTCGTCGCCTTCGACGTCGGACCCGTCTTGGCGGTCGTCGTCGCCGCGGCCGGCGCGGCGGTGGCGATCGATGCGCAGGTTGCGCGCGATCGTGAAGACCCAGGTCGAGACGCCCGCCCGCGCCGGGTCGAAGCTGGCGGCCTTGCGCCAGAGCGCGACCATCGTCTCCTGCGCCAGCTCTTCGGCCGTCGGCGCCGGCGTGCCGCCGCGAACGAGGTAGGTGGCGACTCGTGGCGCGAAGTGTTTGAACAAGACCGCGAACGCCTGGCGATCGCCGCTCGTCGCGACGGCCCGCACCAGCTCGTTCATCTCCTCGCTCGTCGGCATCGCTCCCCGGCCTCGCTGCGGCGTCACCACGGTCAGCCGCGGCGCGCCGGTCGCGGCGGGAGCCCTGACGGTGACGCGCCGTGCGATGTCCATCCCGCTTCTACGCCGGTGCGCGCGGATTGGATCACAGGCGCCGCTTGGGCGTGATCCAAACCGGCGCGCGCCACGTACAAGCGTGCAGGCGCTCGAATCCCGTCCTGTGAGCGGAATCGGCAGCGCCCGAGGTACCGACATGACGACGACGAGCGCCGGCCTGGCCGGGAACGACCCCGCGAACGCGCTCGACGTGGCTGTCGTCGGCGCCGGCATCTCCGGGCTGTCGTCGGCGTGGCTGCTGGCGCAGCGCCATCGTGTCACGCTGTACGAGACCGACGCACGGCTCGGTGGCCACAGCCACACCGTCGACGTCGCCGTGCGCGGGACACCGGTCGCGGTCGACACCGGCTTCATCGTCTACAACGAGCCGGCATACCCGAACCTGACGGCGCTCTTCGCCCACCTCGGCGTCGCCACGCAGGCTTCCGAGATGTCGTTCGCGGTCAGCCTCGACGACGGCGCGCTCGAGTACTCGGGCAGCGACCTGGGCGGCTTGTTCGCGCAGCGCGGCAACCTCGTCAACCTGCGCTTCTGGTCGATGCTGCGCGATCTCGTCCGCTTCTATCGCAGCGCACCGCTCGACGCCGCGCGCGTCGGCCTGATGCCGCTCGACGACTACCTGAACGAACGCGGCTACGGCCGCGCCTTTCGCGAGGACCACCTTTATCCGATGGCCGCCGCGATCTGGTCGACGCCGGCGGCGCAGATCGGCCGCTATCCGACCGAGGCGTTCGTGCGCTTCTGCCAGAATCACCATTTGCTAGCGTTGAGCGAGCGCCCTCCGTGGCGCACGGTGACGGGCGGCAGCCGAGAGTACGTGCGCCGGCTGGGCGCGGCTCTCGGCGATCGCGTCCGCACCGCGAGCGGCGCACTCGAGGTGCGTCGCGATGCGGCCGGCGCCTCGGTGCGCACCGCCACCGGCGCCGAACGCTACGACCACGTCGTCGTTGCCACCCACGCCGACCAGGCGCTGCGCCTGCTGCCTGACGCCGGCGCCGACGAGAAGCGCCTGCTCGGTGCGTTCGGCTACAGCCGCAACCGCGCGGTGCTGCACGGCGACGCGGGATTGATGCCGCGGCGCCGCTCGGTGTGGTCGAGCTGGAACTACGCCGCGGACCGGCGTCGGCCCGGCGCGCCGTGCGTCACCTACTGGATGAACCGCCTGCAGGGCATCGACGAGCGGCTGCCGCTTTTTCTGACGCTCAACCCGATGCGCGAGCCGCGCGCCGACCTGCTGCTCCGGACCGAAAGCTACGAGCACCCGCTCTTCGACGCGGCCGCGCTGCGCGCGCAGGACGAGCTCTGGTCGGTGCAGGGGCGGCGCCGCACCTGGTTCTGCGGCGCGTACTTTGGCGCGGGCTTCCACGAGGACGGACTGCAGGCCGGGCTCGCCGTCGCCGAGGCGCTCGGCGGCGTGCGCCGGCCGTGGTCGGTCGCCAACGAATCGGCGCGCATCCGGCTGAATGGCGCGCCCGCGCCGACGTCAAAGGCGATGTCTGCGGCATGAGCGACGTGGCCTCAGCGCTCTACGTCGGCGCCGTGATGCACCAGCGCCTGCGGCCGGTGCGGCACCGCTTGCGCTACCGCACGTTCTCGTTGCTCGTCGACCTCGACGAGCTGCCGTCGCTCGCACGACGGTTGCGCTTGTTCTCGCTTAACCGCTTCAATCTGTTTAGCCTGCACGAGCGCGATTACGGCGACGTCGCGAGCCGTGCCGACGGCGGCGGCCTGCGCGGCTGCGTCGAACGGCAGCTGCGCGACGCGGCTTTGCCGGTCGGCGGTGCAATCCGCCTGCTGACCATGCCGCGCATCCTCGGCTACGCCTTCAACCCGCTCAGCGTCTATTTCTGTGACGATGCCGGCGGCGCGCTGCGGGCGCTGATCTACGAGGTCAACAACACCTTCGGCGGGCGCCACAGCTACGTGATCGAGGTCGATGCCGGCGAGCGCGACGGCCGCCGCGTCGTCCAGGGCTGCGCGAAGAAGTTCCGCGTGTCGCCTTTCCTCGCCGACGACATGCGCTATGTGTTTCGCGTTGAGCCGCCGCGCTCCGACCGCGCGGCGCTCAGCATCGGCGTGGTCGCCCACGACGCCGCCGGCGCGCTCCTCAACGCGCGCTTCGACGCCGAGAGGCGCCGCCTCGACGACGGAGCCCTAGCGCGTGCCTTCTTCAGCTACCCGCTGCTGACGCTGAAGGTGATCGCCGCGATCCACTGGGAAGCGCTGCGCCTGATGCTGAAGGGTATCCGCCTGCAGCCCAAGCCGGCCGCGCCGCCCGGCCCCCTCACCATCGTCGAGCCCTCCGACTCATGACTGCACCCAGCCCCGTCGCCAATGCCCGAAGCCTCAACGCGGCGGGGGCCGGCCGCGCCGCGTCGAGCGGCACGACCGCGCCGCGCAGCCTTGCGGCGCTGCTCGCTTGGCCGCTGCGCCGGCTGTCGAGCCGACTCCTGCGTGACGTGGCGTGCGGCTCGATCGAGATCGAGCTGCCCGACGGGCAGCGCCTGGCCGGGCGAGGCGCGCTGTCCGGACCGCACGCCGCGATCGCGCTGCGGAGCTGGCGCGGCCTTCGCCGGCTCGCGCTCGCCGGCGATATCGGCCTGGCCGAGTCCTACCGCGACGGCGACTGGACCACGCCCGACCTGACCGCGCTGCTCGAGTTCGGCATCCGCAACGAAGCGAGCTGGGGCGGCACGCTCGACGCGTCGTGGCCGGCAAAAGGGCTGTTCCGCGCCCTCCACGTCATGCGCTCGAACACGCGCCGCGGCAGCCGCCACAACATCGCCTTCCACTATGACCTCGGCAATGACTTCTACTCGTGCTGGCTCGATCCGGCGCTGATCTACTCGAGCGCGCTCTACCCCGACGCATCGGCGTCGCTTGAAGAAGCGCAGGCGAGGAAGCTCGCGCGCGTCGCCGAGTTGCTGCGCCTCGACGTGCTGCCTGCCGACGGCCGGGTGCTCGAGATCGGCTGCGGCTGGGGCGCGCTCGCCTTGCATCTCGCGGCGCGCCATCCGGCGCATGTCACCGGCCTGACGCTGTCGACCGAGCAGCTCGCGCACGCGCGTGGTCGCGTCGAGCTCGAGGCCGCGCCGGGACGGATTGACCTGCGTCTACAGGACTACCGCGACGTCGCCGGCGAGTTCGACCGCATCGTCTCGATCGAGATGCTCGAAGCCGTCGGCGAGCGCTACTGGCCGGTCTATTTCGAGACGCTGCGCGAGCGCCTCTGCCCCGGCGGCGTCGCGGTGATCCAGGTGATCACGATCGGCGACGCGCACTTCGACAAGTACCGCCGCGGCGCCGACTTCATCCAGCGCTTTATCTTCCCGGGCGGCATGCTGCCGTCGCCCGGTGCGATGCGCGCCGAGGCGGCGCGCGCCGGACTGACGATGCGCACCGACGAGCGCTTCGGCGCGAGCTACGCGGCCACGCTCGTCGAGTGGCGCCGGCGATTCGTGCAATCGTGGCCGCAGATCGCCGCGCTCGGCTTCGACGACGCCTTCCGGCGCCTCTGGGAGTACTACCTCTGCTACTGCGAGGCGGGCTTTCGCTCCGGCCGCGTCGACGTCGGTCTCTACACGCTCGAGCATGCGAGTGGTGACGGCGCCGCCCCTTAGCGGCTCGCTTCAGCGCCGTGCCAGCGCCGCCGCGATGAGTTCGATCGCCGCGCCCGAATGGGCGGGATCGATCCAGCGAAGCACGATCACCGCCTCGAGCTCTGGGTCGATGCCGACATAGTGACCACCCGCGCCGACCATGAAGGTGGCGCGCGGCGAGAGGCCCGGGAAGAGGCGACCGTTGGGATTCAGCCACAGCAGCCGGCCATAGAACGGCGCGACCGCGCACGGCGCGACCATGCGCTCGATCCATTCGGCGGCGATAAGCCGCGTGCCGCTGGCGACGCCGCCGTCGAGCAGCAGCTGCGCGATCCGCGCCTGGTCGAGGGCGCTGATCGATACGCCCGCACCCCAGTGCGAACCGCCGGGCACCGAGGGCACGCGGCCGCCCCCGGGCAGCTCGACCCAGGCATCGTCGTAGCCTTGCCATGCAAAGCCGTCGCCGCCGCCAAGTGGTGCCAACACGCGTTCGCGAAAGACGTCTGCCAGCGGCCGGCGGAAGAGGTGCAGCAGCGCCAGCGCGAGCTGGTTGATGCGAACGTCGTTGTATTCCCAGTACGAGCCCGGTGTGTGGAGCGCCCGCGCGCCGCCCTTCGGGCCGCCCGCGGGGCGTGGATCCTGCGCCACTTTGCGCCAGCGATCGACGCTATCCGGAAGGCCGAAGCATGTGCCTTCCCATTCGCTCGTCTGCGTCAGCAGGTGCGTCCAGGTGACGGCGCGGTTGTGGGCGCTGTCGTCGAAGCCGATGCCGGCCAGGCGCGCCGCGACGGTCTCGTTCTCGTCGGGCAGCAGCGCGTCGCCCTGGGCGATGCCGGCGAGGAGCGCGAGGTAGGTCTTGGCGACGCTGAAGGTGAGGTCGGCCCGCGCAGGCTCGCCCCAGGCGGCGATCTCCGCGCCGCGCTGGCGGACGACGCCGGACTGCGGCCCGCGCGGATGGACCGGGCCGCGTAGGCGATCGAACGGTGGCGGGTCGTCGTGATGCACGCCCCAGGGCGTCTCGCCGAGGCCAAGCGCGGCCGCGGGGTCGCGCGGCCAGGCAATCTCGTGCGCCCTCGCGAACGCGACGGCGTCGCTCAACGGCGGATCGAGCGGCATCCTGCGCAGGGCCTGTGGTTCGGGCTCAAGGTCATTCGACCTTCGCTCCCGACGAGATCACCACCTTCTCCCACTTGGCTGTCTCGGCAGCGATGACCTTGCCGAAATCTTCCGGCGTGCCGGCGATGGGCTTGCCGCCGAGCTCGGCGAGGCGTTCGCGCATCTTCGGGTCGGCGAGGGCGCGGTTTACCTCGGCGTTGAGCTTGTCGACGATCTCGCGCGGCGTTCCCTTGGGCATGCCGATGCCGAACCAGGCGGTCGCCTCGTAGCCGGGCACCGTCTCTCCGACCGTGGGCACCTGCGGCAGCGAGGGATCGCGCTCCTGCGACGTGACGGCGAGGGCGCGGATCTTGCCGCCCTTGATGTGGCCGATCGAGGATGGCAGGTTATCGAAGATCACGTCTACCTGGCCGCCCATGAGGTCGGTAAGCGCCGGTCCCGCGCCCTTGTACGGCACGTGCAGCATCTGGCAGCCGGTCATCGACTTAAAGAGCTCGCCCGAGAGGTGCACCGAGGTGCCGCTGCCCGACGATGCCATGTTGATCTTTCCCGGGTTGGCCTTGCAGTAGGCGATGAACTCGGCCACCGTCTTCACCGGCAGCTTTGGCGTCACCTCCATCACGTTCGGCGTGCGCACGATGCCAGCGACCGGAGCGATGTCGCGGATGAAGTTGAAGTTCAGGTTCTTGTACAGCGTCGCATTGATGCCGTTGGCGGGATTGACAAGCAGCATGGTGTAGCCGTCGGCCGGCGCGTTGACGACGTACTCGACGCCCATGTTGTTGCCCGCGCCCGGCTTATTCTCGATCACGAAGGTCTGGCCGAGGTGCTCGCTGAGCCACTGGGCGACGATTCGCGCCAAGACGTCGGTTGTGCCGGCGGGTGGATACGGCACGACCCACTTCACCGGCCGGGTCGGCCACTCGGCGGCGTGAACGATCTGGCCGCTCGCCAAGGAGCATAGCAGCGAGGCGAAGAGCAGGCGGGGAAGGCGAGTCATGGTGTCTCCTGAAGGATGTGAAGAGAGGTGGCGCTCAGCGGATGAATTGGTCGACGTAGCCGGCGCCGAGACCGCACGCGGCATAGTGCTTCCTGCACATCGCGATCTTGCTGTGCACGTCCTCGTAGCCGACGCTCGCGCCGTGCTCGTCGATGTAGACCATCGCGCCACTGATGTTGAAGAAGGTAATCATCTCGTCGTGGCCGGGCTCGACGACGAGGGTATGGATCTCGCCCGGCGGTTCGTAAACGAAGGCGCCTTCGCGCGCGACCCAGTCGTGCTCGAGGTATCGCCACGCGCCCTTGATGACGTAGCCGACGACGAGCGAAGGTGAAAGATTGGCACGAGGGGTTCGGTCATGGTGTCTCCCGTCGAGGTCCTGTTGCGCGCGCCGCTGCCGCGCTGCATGTCCTCGATCGAATCGACCATTCTGCCGAGGCTCGCGCGCGCCGGCCCCCGGATTCCTCCCCTTGCGGAGCGCTGGTTCGCGTCGCTCAGGCCGACAGCGCGCGCATCTCGGCGAACAGGTCGGCCTTAGCCTCGAAGCCAATGCCGGGCAGTTCGGGCAGCGTGACGATGCTGTCCTTGACCTCGACGCCGTCGGGAAAGCCGCCGTAGGGCTGGAAGAGGTCGGGGTACGACTCGTTGCCGCCGAGGTGAAGGCCGGCGGCGATCGCCAGCGACATCTGGTGGCCACCGTGCGGGATGCAGCGTGCCGGCGACCAGCCGTTCTCCTTCAGCATCGCCAGCGTGCGCAGGTACTCGACGAGGCCGTAGCTGAGGGCGCAGTCGAACTGTAGCCAGTCGCGGTCGCGGCGCATGCCGCCATAGCGGATCAGGTTGCGCGCGTCCTGCATCGAGAACAGGTTTTCGCCGGTCGCCATCGCCCCCGGATAGTGCGTCGCCAGCTCGGCCTGCAGCGCGAAGTCGAGTGGGTCGCCGGGCTCCTCGTACCAGAAAAGGTCGTAGTCGGAGAGCGCTTTCGCGTAGGCGGTGGCGGTCTCGAGATCGAAGCGGCCGTTGGCGTCGACGGCGAGCCGCTGGCCCGGGCCGAGCAGTCGCAGCACCGCCTCAATGCGCTCGCGGTCCTCGGAGAGCGCGGCGCCGCCGATCTTCATTTTCACCACCGAGTAGCCGCGCTCCAGGTAGCTGCGCATCTCGCGCTCGAGGCCGGCGATCCCCTGGCCCGGCCAGTAGTAGCCGCCGGCGGCGTAGACGAAGACCTCGCGTTTCGCGCGGCCGTCGCCATGCCGTTCGGCGAGCAGCTGGAAGAGGGGCTTGTCCTCGATCTTGGCAACGGCGTCCCAGATGGCCATGTCGATCGTGCCGACCGCGACCGAGCGCTCGCCGTGACCGCCGGGCTTCTCGTTGGCCATCATCGCGGCCCACGCCTTGTGCGGGCTGAGGATGCCGCGCTCGTCGACGAGGCTCCGCGGCGCCGCCTCGAGGAGGCGCGGAATGAAGCGCTCGTGCATGAGCGCGCCCTGGCCGTAGCGGCCGTTCGAGTTGAAGCCATAGCCGATCACCGGCACGCCGTCCCGGACGACGTCGGTGACGACGGCCACGAGGCTCAGCGTCATCTTCGAGAAGTCGATGTAGGCGTTGCGGATATTGGTGCGGATCGGCTGGGTGACTTCGCGGATCTCGACGATCTTCATGGCCATGTGCTCACAGCGCTCGGGGGCGCGACATCGTTGTCGAGCCGGAGCCTCATTCTCGCGGTCCCGGCGCGGCGCCGCCGGTCACATGCGGCTGTTGCGGCTCGGGATGTCGAGCCCTGCGGGCACGGTGCCGGCCCAGCTGCGCTCCATCAGCTCGTATTCGTCGAAGTTGGTGTCGGAGACCTCAGGCGCCTGCGGCCGCTCCCAATCGGCCTCGAGCGTTGCCTGCGCGGCGCGCGCCTCAGCAGCGACCTTGATCTCGCTCAGCGCCTCGATGATCGTCGTCAGGACCTCGGAAGGCTCGTGGCTGGCCAGGATCTCGGCCTCGGTCAGGCCGCGGTCGACGACCTTCGTCGGCAGCGTCTCGACACCGGCCCAGCCGTTGGCACGCAGCTCGTCGTGGACGATGAAGAGGTTGCGCACCACCTGCGTCGCCGGGTCGTGGACGAGCAGGCGCGCGCCGAGCTCAGCGCGTTGCTGCATGAGAAGCGACATCGGCTCGTCGGCGCCCTGGCGCGGATCGACGAGGGCGACGTGCAGCTGGTTCTTGCGCTGCTCGAGGCGGATCGACCGGCCGAGCACGTCGCGCACCCACCGCAGGGAGCCGCGCTTTGGCGCCGCAGCGCCCGCGCGCCGCTCGTCGGCGGGTGCCGCGGGCAGCGCGTGGCGGGGCGGCGGTTTGGCGGACATGCGGCAGGCCTTTCGCTCGATTCGGGAGTGCGACGACTTCGTTTCGGCGGCCGGCGTCGTTTCTTGAGGCTGCGCCGCGCGGAGCATGCGCGCCGAGGCGTCGAGCGTGCAAATCTTGACGCCGCGGGCGTTCGGCGCGCCGGTGGCGGGGGTCGCGCCGGCTCACGAGCTCAGGCGACCACCGCCGAAGCGGGCAATGCAACCGGCCGTCGGCGGGCTGTCGGTCGCGACGCCGCGCGGAAAAGGTCGGCGCGGTCGACCCGAGGTGTCGATTCCAGCCAATCCAATTCGACCAACGAGGAAAGGACCGCGCCAAGTCTGCTCCCCCCACAGCCAGGACCTTCGCCATGACCCAAGCCATCGCCTACCTCGGATTCAACGGCAACTGCGCCGAAGCCATGCGCTTCTACGAGCAGGCGCTGCGCGGCAAGATCGAAGTGATGATGAGCGGTGCCGATTCGCCGATCGCCGCCCAGATGCCCAAGGAATTCGCGCATCGAATCATGCATGCGCGTCTTGTCCTGCCCGGCGGCGGCATGCTCTACGGCGGCGACTGCCCGGCGCACGTGCCCTACGAGAGGATCAAGGGCGTTCCGATCACGGTCGACTATGACACGGTCGCCGAAGCCGAGCAGGTCTTCGACAGCCTCGCCGCTGGCGGCCAGGTGACGATGCCGATGCAGTCGGCGTTCTGGGCCAAGCGCTCGGGCATGCTGGTCGACAAGTTCAGCACGCCCTGGATCGTCAACGGGGAGCAGCTCCCGGTCTGACTGCGCGCCCGCCGCCACCCACGAGGAGAAGCGTTGATATGGCTTCATTTGTCAAGTGGAGGCAATTGAGGGCGCACGCATTCCTCAGCGATGCAGATCTGATGGATAGCCGTTGCCGGACGGGGAACGCGACGGAGCTCTTGGTTGCCACCCGTGATGGATGTGCGA
>JBBRFW010000011.1:0-60640 GCA_038241255.1 Burkholderiales bacterium
GTGCGCGCTCGAGGCACGCGACTTGCCCGCCCGACTGCCGCTCGCCGCGACACGCGCCTGATGCGGGCCGCGCGCGCCCACGGTTCGCGTCGACGTCGCCGCCGGGCTCCGACGCGCCTTGCCGGCGATGTAGACGACGACCGCCTGCCCAGGTGCGAATTTCGCCCCGCTGCCGACGTCGTTCCACTGCGCCACCTGGGCGGCGCTGACTCGATAGCGCCTGGCGATCGAATCGACGCTGTCGCGCTTGCCCGCGCGCAGCGACATCTTGCGCAGCGGCGGCGCGTCGGGCGCGAGCATCATCGTCGCGTTGTCGGCGAGGGTGCTGGAGACGTCGGCGATCATCGCGTTTCGGCGCGGCACCAGCAGGGTCGAGCCGGACTTGATGACCATCCGCGCCGGGATGCGGTTGACCTCGCGAAACTCGTCTTCCGACATCCCGGCGATCTGCGCCGCCTCGGCCGACTTCATCGTCTTGGGCGCGATCCAGGTGGTCCAACTCGTCAGCGGGCCGCGGTGCTGGGGCAGCTCCCGCACGAAGCGATTGGCGTTGTCGTAGGGAAGCAGGATTTGCGGCGTTCCGGCGGCGAGGATGACCGGCCGGTTCATCTGCGGATTCAGGCTCTGGAACTCGTCGCTGGACATGCCGGCCAGGCGGATGGCGAGGACGACGTCGAGGTCATGCTCAATCGGCACGCTCAGGAAATACGGGTGGTTGTAGAGCTCGGGAAGCTGCAGGTTGAAGCTGGCCGGTCGGCTGACGATATTCTTCACCGCCTGCAGCTTGGGCACGTAGCCCTGCGTCTCGGCCGGCATGCGCAGGCTAACGTAGTCGGTCGCGAGGCCCGCGCGCTGGTTCTTGGCGATCGCGCGCTGGACGCTTCCTTCGCCCCAGTTGTAGGCGGCCAGGGCCAGGTGCCAGTCGCCGAACATGCCGTACAGCTTCTGCAAGTAGTCGAGCGCGGCGCGCGTCGAGGCGAGTACGTCGCGGCGATCGTCGCGAAAGACGTTCTGCTTGAGCTCGAAGTCGCGTCCCGTAGACGGGATGAACTGCCACATGCCGGAGGCGCGCGCCACCGACATGGCCTGCGGGTTGTACGCGCTCTCGATGAACGGCAGCAACGCGAGCTCGGTCGGCATGCCGCGCTTCTCGAGCTCCTCGACGATGTAGAACATGTAGCGGCCGCCGCGCTCGGTCATGCGGGCGACGTAGTCCGGTCGCGTCGCATACCAGCGCTCCCGGTCGCGGACGAGATCGTTGTCGAGGTCGGGCATCGCGAAGCCGCGGCGCACGCGCTCCCAGAGGTCGACCCGCGCGGCGCGGTCGCTGAGGTCGAGCCGCACGTCGGGGCGAAGGGGATCGACTGGAACCGGCGCCTCGACGCGCTCGTCGGCTTGCGAAGCGGAGGCTGCGGCAGCCTTGGCCGCGGCGGCCTCCCCCGCCTTCGCGACGTCGCCGGCCGCTGGGACGGGAACGGCGACCGCGACCGGGGCCTCGGGCGCCAGCACGGCGGTGGTCGGCGGCACCGACACGCACCCCGCGAGAAGAAGAATCGGCAATGCGAGCCAGAGCAGGTTTCGCGCCGCCGTCGCGGGCTGCGTATCGGGTCGTGTCGTCATCGGAACTCGTTCTTCCAGTTTCGCAGCGCGGCCAGCACGTCGCTGCCGCCGTTGCTCGTGGCGCCGTGAGCGCGCGCGGCGGCGATCACCGCGGGCTCCCCGCAGCGTACGAACGGATTGATGCGCCGCTCGAGGCCGACTGTCGACGGTAGCGTCGGCTTCCCGGCGGCGCGCAAGGCTTGACAGTGTTCGGCGTGGCGGGCGATGTCCTCGTTGTCGGGCTCGACGGCTTGCGCGAAGCGCAGGTTGGAAAGCGTGTATTCGTGGCCGCAGCAGACGCGGGTCGCGTCGGGCAGCTGCGCCAGCTTGCCGAGCGAGTCGTACATCTGCGCCGCTGTGCCCTCGAAGAGCTTGCCGCAGCCGGCCGAGAACATGGTATCGCCGCAAAACACGATCGGCGCGCCGGCGCCGGCGCGATTGAAGTAAGCGATGTGACCGGCAGTGTGGGCCGGAATGTCGATCACTTCGAAGTCGAGGCCGAGCGCGGCGGCGCGATCGCCCTGCTTGCATGCGATTCGCGGCTCGGGAACCTTTTCGTGCGCGGGGCCGTACACCGGCCCGCGCAGGCGCGGCCGCAGTGCGTCGACGCCGCCGACGTGATCGGCGTGGTGATGCGTCATTAGAATCGCCGCCAATTCCAGGCGCCTTGCATCGAGCGCTCCGGCCACCGGCCCCGGCTCGCCCGGATCGACGACGATCGCGCGGGCGCCGTCGTCGATCATCCAGATGTAGTTGTCGGCGAACGCGGGCAGGGCGGTCAGGTTCATGACGGAAGGCGCGATCATACAGTTGCCCCAGTGGCTGAGATCCCCGGCGGGGCGGTACCTGCTCGAGTGGGAACAGCGCCATCTCGACCCGGCGGTTGCCGACCTGTTCGGCTTCCACGCCTTGCAGCTCGGCCTGCCGCAGCTCGATGCGCTCCGCGCCAACCGGATGCCGCATCGTTGGCTTGCGGTCGAGTCCGCGCATGACGACGAAGTTCCCCGTGATGCCGCCTCTGCGGCCTCTGCGGCCTCTGCGGTGGCCGACGGTCAGGCGCCGGCCGACGTGAACGCGCGCGTCTTCGTGGTGCCGCCGCCGTCGCTGCGCTGCCACTTCGACGCCCTACCGTTCGCTGCCGCGAGCCTCGATCTCGTCGTCCTGCCGCATGCGCTCGAGCTGGCGCGCGACCCGCACCTGGCCTTGCGCGAAGTCGAGCGCGTGCTCGTTCCCGAAGGCCGCGTCATCATCGTCGGCTTCAACCCGGCGAGCCTGTGGGGCACGCGCCAGAAGCTCGGCCGCCTGCGCCGGCGCCTGTCGCGGGCCTCGGGCGATCTGTTCCTGCCCCATGCCGGCGAATTCGTCGGCTACCGGCGTCTGCGCGACTGGCTGCGTCTGCTCAGCTTCGAGGTCGAGGCGGGGCGCTTCGGTTGCTACATCCCGCCGCTCACGTCGGCGCGCTGGCTCGCCCGCTTCGCCTGGATGGAACGCGCCGGCGAGCACTGGTGGCCGGTGTTCGGTGCCCTCTACTACATCGTCGCCGTCAAGCGCGTGCGCGGCATGCGACTGGTCGGCCTGATCAGGAAGGATGCGCGCGTCAAGGCGGTCAGCGCGCCCGCGCCGGTCGCGGCGACGCCGCACGCGAGCCGCGCGACCAGCGACAGCGACGGCGACGAACCCGCTGGCATCATCGGCCGATGAAATGGACCGCATACACCGACGGCGCGTGCGCGCCCACCAATCCCGGCCCGGCAGGGTGGGGAGCGGTTCTGATCGCCCCGGAAGGGGGCGCTGAGTCTGATCACTTCGGCTACATCGGCCAGGGCACGAACCAGATCGCCGAGCTGACCGCGGCGATCGAGGGCCTGACCCTCGTTCCGCCGGGCGCCGAGGTGGAGCTCGTCTCGGACAGCCAGTACGTCCTCAAGGGCCTGACCGAATGGCGTGCCTCGTGGGAGCGCAAGGGCTTTCGCAACTCGAAGGGCGAGCCGGTCGCCAACCTCGCGCTGTGGAAGCGGCTCTTCGCCGCCGCCGACGCGCGCCGGGTCAGCGTGCGCTGGGTGCGTGGCCACAACGGCGACCGCTGCAACGAAAAGGCCGACGCTCTCGCCAACAAGGCGCTCGCGCTGAAGACGCGAAGCGACGCCTGAGGCGCCTAGGACGGTCAACCTGCCTAAGGCAGGCTGCGCTCGACCTCGAGCAGCTGGAAGCGGGCGAGCGCGAGGTTGGTGCGGTGCTTTTCGAGCACCGCGACGAGAACCAGGCCGGCGTGGCGCTGCAGTGCACGGATCAGGACGTGGCGCGAGCCCGCCGTAGTGATGATCTCGTCGATGGGATCGACCAGGCCCATGCTGCGCGCCGCGGTGCCATGGCTGCCGAGCACTTGCGCGCACGATGCCGCCGCGAGCTCCATGTCGAGCGCCGCGGGATCGCGCGTCTCGTGCGCGAGGACGAGGCCGCTCGCAGCATCGACGAGGGCGCAGCCGAGCAAGCCGTCGAGCTTGAGCAGGCTGGAGAGCGCCTGGCGGCCGCGCGAAGCGTCGAGCATCGGGCGCGCCGAGCCGGCGAGCGTCGCCGCGGCGCTGTCGGTGCTGCCGACGGACGCGTCCGCGCCGGCGTCGGCGCTGCCGTCGAGCTCGCCGACCTTGATCGGGAAGTCGCTCGTGCCGAGCATCGGCGAGACGGCCGACGGATCCCATCCGGGTTGCAGCTTCGCCTCGTTCCAGACATTGAGCATCGCATTCCAGACCGACGACGCGCCGGTCATCGGCTCGCTGACGATGTGCACGTGGAGGCGTTCCGGCCAGACGATCGCCTCGACCTTGGCGTTGATCCAGTTTGCGCTCGGCGGCAGCTGGAAGAGCAGGTGCGGGCAGCGCCACGTGGCCAGGCTGGTGGCGAGCTTGAGCGAAGTGAGCAGCGCGTCGATCGCGTGCGGCTGCATCGGGCCGATGATGACGGCCGTCATCTGGCTGCGCTCCATCAGCGCGACCGGAATCTCGGCGTTCTCGGGACCGGGTGCGCGCACGTCAGCGTGGAAGATGCGCAGCGTGTCTTCCTGGCGGCGCACGAGCATCGTGCGCTCGATCATGGCGATCGTGCGAAGAGTCGTCTGCTCGCGCAGGTGGAGCTTTTCGATCGGCCGGCCGCCGGCATCGGAAAGCGCCTTCACCACCGACGATGCCCACACGCCGACGGGGTCGAGGAGCGTGATCATCGAGGTCGCGGTCTCGAGGTCGGCCCGCGTCGACGCGAAGTGCTCGCGGATCGCCTGCGCCGGCGAGCCGGTAACGACGAGATCGCTGACATGGCGATCGATGATCTGGCCGCGATCGTTGACCTCGGTCGCGATGCTTTCCATGATTGCGGTGGCGGCGAAGTCCTGCCCGCCGCTGCCGACCTCGGTGTCCTCGAAGTCGGACGACTTGGCCTTGGCGTCGCGCGACGCCCTCAAGTCTCCAAAGAGCGATGTCAGCATGGCGGCTCCTGGTGCCGGGCAAGACCGTTTCGGCCCCATCCACGACGTGGAGTCTAGGGGTGTCGCCGCCGTACGTTTGGTTACAGCGACACGCGGCACGGGCGGCCCGATGGCCGGCCCGCGCCGGCCGCGGTCTAAATGCGACGCACCCTGCGGCGCCGACGATCGACCCCTGCGGCGTCGCCGCGCCCCGGTGCGCGATCTCGCCGCTGGCGCCACCGCCACCCGCAGCGCGCTCTCGGCGTTCACCTTGGCGCTGCCGCTGCCGCCTGTGACTCTCCGTTCGCGCGCAGGCTGCCCCTGCTGCCGACACGCCACCGACAGGTTGTCGCAGTCGAGCTCGGACAGCTCGATCGCGCCGCCCCGCCGATCGATTCATCGAGCCGGTCGGAATTCAGTGCCTTGGTGACGATGCTGCCGGAGCCGCCGTCGGCGGCCACCGAGAGGCGCCGACCGATAGCGGCGCCGCAGCGGCGCAAGCGAGAAGGCGGCGGCGGGCGAGGCGCATCGTGTCTTCCGCAGTGGCGAGGCGCATCGCTTGACCACGGCGATGCACCGCCGCGAGCGGCGCGCGATGTGCCGCAAGGCGCGGGTGTGCCCTGTGCAAAGCGAGTGCGGTCGGCGCGAGCCTGCCCGCGGCGTTAACAGGCCCTAGCGTCCCACGCTGGCGCGCAGGAAGCGGCTCGGCGGCGCGCCAACCGAGCGGCGCACCATCGCCGCAAAGGCGCTCGGGCTGGCATAGCCGAGCTCTGCGGCGATGCTGGCCATCGGCAGCTTGCGCGCCGCGAGCGGCACCGCGCGCGCGAGCAGCACCTGCTGGCGCCACTGCACGAACGACGTGCCGAGCTCGCTGCGGAAGAGCCGTGTCAGGGTGCGCGCGCTGGCGCCGGTGCCTTCGGCCCACGCCGCCAGCGTGGCGTGACGAGAAGGCGCCTCGATCACCGCTTCGCACAGGCGGCGCAGGCGCTTGTCCTGCGGCAGATCGACGCCCAGGCGCACCGGCGCCGCGCGGCGCAGCTCGTCGAAAAGCAGGGCGCCGAGCCGGTGCTCGCGCTCGAGCGCGTCGCGCGTCGGCGCCGCACGCGGTCGGTCGGGCGTGGCGTCGAGCCGTAGGGCGAGCGCGAGGAGCAGGCTCGACACCTCGAGCACGCGGCACTGCCGCCAGCCCGACGATTCCGTCAGCGAGCGCGCCGGGCCCCACCGCCCGCGCGCCTGGTGGAGATAGAGAGTCAGCAGCTCGGCGTCTTCGATGACCGTCACCGCGTGCTCGACGCCGGGCGGGATCCAAACGGCGCGCGATGGCGGCACGATGTAGCTGCCATGCCGCGCGGTGACGCGGATGACGCCCATCGCCGACAGAGCGACCTGGCCCCACGGGTGAGCGTGCGGGACGACGCGCGTGTCGGCGCGCAGCCGCTGCAACTTGGCGCGCAGCGGCCGCGCCGCGGTCGGCGTGTAAAGGTGCGGTGTCAGCGGACCGATCGCATCGCGGCGGAGGCGGTTTGGCTTCATTGGCGCGATCTCGACAGAAGTTGACGCCCTGTCGCTAACGCGACGGTGCCGTAAAGTCTACGATAGGCGCTCATTCCGCACCCGTGCCGCCCCACGCCGTGACCCCGACCGCCGCCGTCTCCCCCGCGCCTTCCGGCCGTCGCGATGCCGCCGTGATGGGGCTGGTCGGCCTGGCCCACTGCGTCAGCCACTTCAGCCAGCTGCTCCTGCCGCCGCTTTTCCCGTGGCTGAAGGAGGCTTTCCACGTCAGCTACTCCGAGCTCGGCGTCCTGCTCACCGTCTTCTTCGTCGTCTCGTGCTCGGTCCAGGCGCTGTCCGGCTTCATCGTCGACCGCTTCGGACCGCGCCCGATTCTCTTCGGCGGCATCGCGTTGCTCGCCGCCGCCGCGTTCGGCTTCGCCGCGAGTACGAGCTACGCGATGCTGGCCTTCTTCGCCGCCGTCGCCGGAATCGGCAACGGCGTCTTCCATCCGGTCGACTACACGCTGCTCAATCGCAAGATCCACGCGGCTCGGCTCGGCCATGCCTTCAGCGTCCACGGCGTCACCGGCAGCCTCGGCTGGGCGCTGGCGCCGGCGATGCTGGTGCCGATCGCGATCGCGTTCACCTGGCGCGCGGCGCTGGCGAGCGCGGGCGTGCTCGCGCTCGTGGTGCTCGTCGTCCTGCTGCTGAACCGCTCGCACCTCACGATCGAGATGACAAGCGCCTCGGCACCCAAGGCGAAGAAGGCTAGGGCGCCGGCGTCGGCCGCCAGCCTCGGCTTCCTCGCCATCCCGGCGGTGTGGATGTGCTTCGGCTTCTTCTTCCTCTATGCCGTCGTGCTCGGCGGCATCCAGGCGTTCGCGCCTGAGGCGGCGCGGCTGATCCACGAAGTTCCGGTGCGCTGGGCGGCGATGTGCCTGACCTTCTACATGGTCGCAAGCGCGTGCGGCATGGTGATCGGCGGCTTCCTCGCCGCCGATCCCTCACGCTGCGAGAAGATCGTCGGCGCAGGCTTCGGCATCGCCGCCGTGTTCGCGCTGACGATCGGCTTCGCGCCGCTCGCGCCGATGACCGTGCCGGCGCTGTTCGCGCTCATGGGTGTCGCCTCGGGCATCGTCGGCCCGTCGCGCGACCTGATCGTCAAGCGCGCCGCGCCGGAGGGCGCGACGGGCCGCGTCTACGGCGTCGTCTACTCCGGCCTCGACATCGGCCAGGCGTTCGCGCCGCTTATGTTCGGCCCGTTGATGGACCTGCATCGCCCGGCCGACGTCTGGCTCGGCATCGCGATCGCGCAGGCGCTGCTCATCACCACCGCGTTCAATGTCCATCGGGCGCGGCGCACGGCGCTTGCGCCCGCAACGGCCTAGGACGCGCGCTCCGGCCCTTCGGGCGATCTCTGCAAACCGGTGCCCGCCGCGTTGCAAAAGCTCGCCATCGCTGCGGTTACGCTGCGCTTTGCGGCTTGCGGGCGATCCTTTGCAGAGCCACGCGAGCCCTCCCTTTAGCGTCAACGGGCCCGAGCGAACACCGGCGTCAGACGGCGCTGCGGTGCCGCTCGATGCAGGTCGCGAGCACCTCGTCGGCTGGGCGCTTCCACCAGTGCTCGCTCGAGAAGATCTCGACCTCGCTGTAGCCGGCGAAGCCCGCGGCTTCCGCGCAGGCGCGGATGCGCGGGATCTCTATGATGCCGTCGCCCATCATGCCGCGGTCGTTGAGGAGGTCCCTCGTTGGCACCAGCCAGTCGCAGACGTGCAACGCGTGCAAACGCGCGCCCCCGGCGCGCGCGATCTGCGCTTCCAGCTTCGGATCCCACCAGACGTGATAAACGTCGACGGCGACGCCGAGCGGCGCGAGTCCCGACGCACCGCTGCCTACGGCGGGCGGCGGGTCGATCGCGTCGCACAGATCGAGCGCCTGCTCGATCGTGTTGACGCAAGCGCGGTCGGCCGCGTACATCGGGTGGAGCGGCTCGATGGCCAGCGGCATGCAGGCCGTCCGCGCGTAGTCGAGGGTCGCGGCGATGCCGTCGCGCACGTCGGCGCGCGCGGCGAACAGGTCCTTCGAGAGAGGCGCGCCGGCGAGCGCGCCGGGCAGGCTGCCGACGACCAGCACCAGGCAGGTCGCGTCAAGTGATTTCGCCTCGTCGACGGCGCGCCGGTTGTCGTCGAGCGCGGCGGCTCGCCCAGCTGCGTCCATCGCCGGGAACATGCCGCCGCGGCAGTAGCCTGAGAGCGTGAGGTCGTGCGCGCGAACGAGCTGCCGAGTGCGCTCGAGGCCGATCGCGTGCACCTGGTCGCGCCAGGGCGAGATGGCGCGGATGCCATGCCGCGCGCACGCCTCGACGATGCGGTCGAGCGTTCCGGCGCCGCGCAGGGTGGCCGTGTTGATCGAGAGCCAGCGATGGTCGGCAGAGAAGTCGCGCATCGGCGACGTCACCCTGAGCGCAGCGATGGATCTGCGACTTGCATCAGCCGGGACGCCTCGCACCGCTCAGCATGAGCCGCGTGCGTCGATACCGTGCAGGGCGAGGAGGTGTTGCATGCGCGTCACCGCGAGCTCGGGCTGCTCGAGAAGATGGGCGGTGTCGGCGAGCCGGAACAACTCGCCGAAGTGGGCGATCGAGCGCGCGCTCTGCTGGCCGCCGACCATCGTGAAGTGAGACTGGTGGCCGTTGAGCCAGGCGAGAAAGACGATGCCCGTCTTGTAGAAGCGTGTCGGCGCTTGGAAGATGTGGCGCGAGAGTGGCACCGTCGGTGCGAGGATGGCCCGGAAGCGATCGGCGTCACCGTCGGCCAGCGCCGCGAGCGCGGCGCTTGCGGCGGGCGCGATCGCGTCGAAGATGCCGAGCAAGGCGTCGCTGTGCTGCTGGTTCGCGGCGGCGCCGACGCCGTCGCCGGCGATCAGCTCGGCGTAGTTGAAGTCGTCGCCGGAGTACATGCGGACGCCCGGCGGCAGGCGGCGCCGCATCGCGATCTCCTTGTCCTTGTCGAGCAGCGAGATCTTGATGCCATCGACCTTGCCCGGGTTGGCGGCGATGACGCCGAGCGCCGTCGCCATCGCCGTGTCGACGTCGGCGCTGCCCCAGTAGCCGGCGAGCGCCGGATCGAACATGTCGCCGAGCCAGTGCAAGATCACCGGTTGCTTCGACTGCATCAGGATGCGATCGTAGACGCGCTCGTAGTCGGCCGCGCTCGTCGCCACGCGCGTTAAGGCGCGGCTCGCCATGACGATGAGCCTGCCGCCGAGCGCCTCGATCGCTTCCATCTGCTCTTCATAGGCGCGGATCACGTCGTCGACGGTCGCCGCATCTGCGGCGAGGTGGTCGGTGCCGCAGCCGGCGGCGACCTGCGCGCCGGCATGATCGCGCGCCGCGTCGAGCGAGCGGCGAATGAGCTCGAGCGACGTCGGCCAGTCGAGGCCCATGCCGCGCTGCGCGGTGTCCATCGCCTCGGCGACGCCGAGGCCGAGCGACCAGAGGCGCCCCCGATAGGCGATGGTCGCGTCCCAGTCGATGGCGGCGGTGAGCCAGGGATCGACCGAGGCGGTCGGGTCGGCGACGACGTGGGCCGCCGAGTAGGCGAGTCGCGTGAACGGCCGCTTCGGCGGCATGTGAGCGAGCGGGGTCGTGCCGCGCAGCGCGTAGGTCTCGAGACGGCGATCGGCGCCGGGGAGGCGGATCGAGAGCGAAGAGGCGCTGCTCATCGCGGCCTCACACCGCGAGCGGCGCGACGTCGACCCAGCGCCGCGACTTCCAGCTCTCGAGCGCGGCCTCGACCAGCTGCACGCCCTTGGCGCCCTCGCCGAGCGTCCACTTGTACGGCTCGTCGTCGACGACGTGACGGATGAAGTGCTCCCACTGGATCTTGAAGCCGTTGTCGTAGAACTGCGTGTCGGGGACCTCCTGCCACTGGTCGAGGAAGTTCATCGGCTGCTTCATGTCGGGGTTCCACACCGGCCGCGGCGTGGCCACGCGCGGCTGGATACGGCAGTCGTGTAGGCCGGCGACGGCGGACCCGTCGGTGCCGTCGACGTGGAAGGTGACGAGGTCGTCGCGGCGCACGCGTGTGGCCCACGACATGTTGAGCTGCGCGACCACCGGCTCGCCTTGGTGGCCCTTGAGCTGCACCGTCGCGTAGGCGGCGTCGTCGGCGGTCGCCGGGTAGGGCCTGCCGCTCTCGTCCCAGCGCGTCGGAATGTGGGTCGCGCCGAGGCACGACACCGATTGCACTGCGCCGAACAGGTTGTCGAGAACGTAGCGCCAGTGGCACATCATGTCGAGGATCATGCCGCCGCCGTCTTCGCTGCGGTAGTTCCACGACGGTCGCTGGATCGGCTGCAGGTCGCCCTCGAACACCCAGTATCCGAACTCGAGACGCAGCGCCAGCAGGCGGCCGAAGAAGCCGGCACGGCGCAGCAGGTCCAGCTTTCGGAGGCCGGGCAGGAAGAGCTTGTCCTGGACGGCGCCGTGCTTGAGTCCCGACTTCTGCGCCATGCGCGCGATCTCGACCGCTTCGTTGAGGTTGGTCGCGATCGGCTTCTCGCAATAGACGTGCTTGCCCGCGCGCAGCGCGTCGGCGAGCAGCTGCGGGCGCATTTGCGTCGTGCCCGCGTCGAAGAAGATCGTGTCGTCCTTGTCGGCCAGCGCGGCACGCAGGTCGGTGCCCCAGCGGGCGATCCCGTTCGCCTTCGCGAGCGCCTCGATCTTCTCGGCGTTGCGGCCGATCAGGATCGGGTCGGGCAACGCCTTGTCGCCATTGGCGAGGGTGACGCCGCCTTGCGCGCGGATCGCGCAGATCGAGCGGATGAGATGTTGGTTCATCCCCATCCGGCCGGTGACGCCGTGCATGATGAGGCCGAGTCGTCGAGTCGCCATGGTGTCTGTCCTGTGCGAAAGAGGGCGGCGTCAGGCCAGCGATTCGCGCACGCCGCGCAAGTAGCCGGCGGCGTACGCCGCCGCGCCTGGGCCGTCGGGGACGTAGTCGAACGGCTCGACGGCGACCGTCGCGTCGTAGCCGTGGCGCTGCAGCGCCGCGAAGATCGGCGCGAATCTTATGTCGCCCTGGCCCGGGCCGCGCCGGTTCGGGTCGTTCACCTGCACATGAGCGATCAGGCCGGTCGGCAGCCACGTGTCGATGAGGTCGGGCAGCGACTGCGTTTCGGTCGCGCCAGCGGCGCTGCAATCGATCATCGTTCGCAGCGCGGGGTTGTCGACGGCGCGGACGACCTCGGCTGCTTCGGCGACCGTGTTGATCAACTCGGTCTCGGCGCGGCCGAGCGGCTCGATGCAGTAAGTGACGCCGTGCGCGGCGGCGACGCGCGCCGCGTCGCCGAGGAACCCGATCAGGCGGCCGCGCGCCGTCGCGAGCGTTTCCCCGGGCGCGGTCTGTCGCTGCTTCGGCGAGCCGTGCACGAGGACGCGGCCGCCGAGCTCGGCGCAGAGGCCGACCAGGCGCGTCACCACCTCGAGCGTACGCGCCCGCACTGCCGCATCGGGGTCGGTGAGCGACAGGCCCGAGGGACGAACGAGCAGCCAGTGCAGGCCGGTGACGACCAGGCCGCTCGACTCGACGACGCGACGGATGCGCCTAGCCTCGGCGGCGTCGATTCGATCCGGCGCGTCGGCGAGCGTGAACGGCGCGATCTCGAGGCCGTCGTAGCCGAGCGCGGCCGCGAGCTCGCATTGCGCCTCGAGCGGCAGCGCGCCGAGCACCTCGTTGCAGAGGGCGATTTTCATGTCACGTCGCCGCTGCGCGGATGGCGGCCGAAGGCGGAGCGCACGACGCGACCGATGCCGCCGGTGACGCGCCCGACCGCCGCCTTGAAGGGCGGCACGTAGAGGAGAAGGGTGAAGATGACGACGATCGCGAACGCCATCGAGATCGGTCGAGTGAAGAAGGGCAGGAGGCTGCCGTCGGAGAGGACCAGGCCGCGGCGCAGGCTCTTGTCGAGCAGCGGGCCGAGCACGAGGCCCAGCACGAACGGCGCCATTTGGTAGCCGCGCCGGCGCAGGAAGAAGGCGCCGATGCCGATGACCAGCATCGAGTAGATGTCGAACAGGCGCGACGCGCTCGCAAACGCGCCGACGGTGCAGAGCAGGAAGATGATCGGCATCAGCACGGTGCGCCTGATGCGCAGCACGAGCAGCAGCGGGCGGACGAGGAAGAGGCCGAAGATGAGGATCGAGATCGTCGCCAGCGACGTCATCGCCACCACCTCGTAGACGAAGTGGGGGTGCGAGATCATCATCATCGGCCCGGGCTGGATGCCGTGGATGATCATCGCCGCGAGCAGCACCGCCGAAGGCGCCGAGCCCGGAATGCCGAGCGCCAGCGCCGGGATGATGTGGCCCGGGATGGACGCCATGTCGCCGGTCTCCGCGGCCATAAGGCCGTCGATCGAGCCCTTGCCGAACTCCTCCTTGTGGCGGCTCGACGCCTTCGCGGCGGCGTACGACATCCATGCGCCCGAGTCCTCGCCGACGCCCGGCATGAGGCCGGTGAGGACGCCGATCACGCCGGAGCGCAGGACCGTCGGCCAGTACTGGACGACCTCGCGAAAGCGCGGCAGGACCGAGTCCTTCAGCTCGACGAGCTTCCTCTCAATCGGATCGGCGAGCGTCGTCAGCACCTCGGCGAAGCCGAACGCGCCGACCAAGGCCGGGATCAGCGAAATGCCGCCGGAGAGCTGGTCCCAGCCGAAGGTGAAGCGGTCGTAGGCATACAACCCCTCCTGGCCGATCTGGGCGACGAAGAGGCCGAGCGTTCCCATCAGCCAGCCCTTTAGCGGGTCGTTGCCGACGATGGTGCCCGACATCGTCACGCCGAAGAGCGCGAGCCAGAAGAACTCGTAGGCGCCGAACGAGAGCGCGACCTCGGCCAGCGTCGGCGTGAAGGCGGCCAGGCATAGCACGCCGAACAGCGTTCCCATGAACGCCCCCGAGGTGGCGATGCCGATCGCCCGGCCGGCCTCGCCGCGCCTCGCCAGCGCGTAGCCGTCGGCGCACGAGGCGGCGTTTGCGGCGGTGCCCGGGATGTTGAGCAGGATGGCGGTTCGCGAGCCGCCGTAGAGCGTGCCGACGTACGAGCAGATGAGGATCAGGATCGCATCGTTCGCGGGCAGCTTGATCGTGAGCGTCGTCAGGAGCGCGATGCACAACGTCGCCGACAGCCCCGGCAGGCAGCCAACCATGATGCCGATCAGGGCGCCGCCCAGCCCATAGGCGATCGACGTCGGGTTGAGGAAGCCGAGATAGGCCTGGCCGAGGTCGGCGAGGCCGCTCAGCATCGCAAGCTCCGCGCCTTCATGGCAGGCGCACCAGGAACACTTGCTGGAACACCAGTGTGATCGCGCCGCCAGCGCAGACGCCGATGACGATCGCAACGACGACGTCGCGAATGCCCAGTGACCGGCCCGCGGCGAGCCGCTGAGGCCGCTGCAGCGTGACGATCGCGGCGCTCACGAAAATCGCCGCCGCGCACCAGAACGGCAGCCCGTGGCCGACGAGGACCACGCCGAAGACGGTGCACAACGCGAGAACGAGGGCGACGCGCTGAGCCGAGCTGTGATCGAACGCGACCGGCGCACGCTCGGCCTGCAACGCGCCGCGGCGCCAGCTGCGCAGCGCCAGCAGGGTGCCGAGAAGCATCATCGCGATGCCGAGCAGAGCCGGCAGCAAGCCCGGCGCTGTGTACGGATTGATGTTCTGGCTCTCGAGCCGGTCCATGCGCAGCGAGCCGATCAGCACCGCCGCGCCAAGGACGACCCAGCCCGCAGCCTGGATCAGCTCGGAGCGCGCCAGGCGGCGCTGCGCGGCCCCGTCGAGCGATGCGTCGGCCTCTGCTTGCACGTCGCGCCTCAGGGCTTGGCGATGCCGACCGTGTCTGGCGAGACCTTGGCCTTGCCGCTGTTGAACAGCATCCACGCGTTCGCCTGCACCGCCGGGAACACCGCCTTCTGGGCGGCGTCGCCAAAGGACGGCGCGAACAGCGCGCCGCGGCTCGCGGCGTACTTCTTGAGGGCGTCGCTCTGGGCGATGTTGTCGGCCCAGATCCGCTCGACCGTCTTCACCACCTCGTCGGGGACGCCTTTGGGGATGAAGAGGCCGAAGTAGTTCGCCGGCGCGGTGAAGCCGGGCACCGTTGCTGACAGCGGCGGGATCGTGCCGTAGCCCTCGAGGTCGAGCGGCTTGTCGCTCACGGTGGCAAGCGGGCGCAGCCGCTTGCCGCGGATCATGTCGGCCTGCTCGACGGCGAGCTGCGTCGTCAGCTCGGCCTCGCCGGCGACCGCGGCGACGACCGCCGGATTGCCGCCGTCGTAGCTGACCTCGCGGTACTTAGCGCCGGTCGCCTTACTGATCAGCTCCATCGCGTTGTGGCCCGCGGAAGTGACGCCCGCCGTGGCGACCGAAATCTTGCCGGGATTGGCCTTCATTGCGTCGAGCAGCTGCTTTGCGTTCTGGTACGGGGTGCCGGGGTTGACGCCGATCACCTGGATGTTGGCGACGCTGAGGAATAGGTGCCAGTCGGCGAGCCTGGTCTTCACCGAGCCGAGCGTCTCGTAGGCGCCCAGGTCCTGCGCGGCGCCTGCGGTCCAGGTGTAGCCGTCCTTGGCGGCGTCGAGCGCACTCTTGGTGCCGATCGCACCCGAGGCCCCGGGCTGGTTGACGATGACGATCGTCTGGCCGAGCGCCTTCTCGAGCTCGCTTGCGGTGACGCGCGTCACCTGATCGGTCGAGCCGCCGGCGGCCCATGGCACGATCAGGTTGATCGGGCGCGTCGGCTTCCAGTTCTGCGCGAGCGCGCCGCTGCTGGCGAGCGCGAGCAAGGCGGCGAGGGCGACGCGGCGGCCGGGGCGAGTAGTGTTATTCATCGTTGTCTCCTGAGGGTGTCGTCGGGTCGGGGCGAGGCGCGCAGCCGCATCGCCGCGGTGTCGGGCGCGGCGACGTAGGCGAGGATCACGTCGCACATGTGGGCGACGCGCTCCTCGTGCGCGTCGGGCGTCATCAGCTCTCGGCCGAAGATGGCCATCAACGTGTGGTTGTTGGAGAGATAGAAGTAGGCGAGGCCGGCGATCGAGATGTAGAGCTGCATAGGGTCGATGCCCCGGCGAAGCGCGCCGCTCTTCTCGCCGCGCAGGAGCACGCCGGCGAGCACCTCGATGAGCGGCGAATTCATCTGGCGGATTCGCCGCGAGCGCTTGAGGTGGCCGGCGCGCAGCATGTTCTCGGCGTTGAGGAGTGCCAGGAACTCGGGATGGGCGAGGTAGTGGCGCCAGGTGAACGCGACCAGGCTGCGGATCGCCTCG
Source organism: Burkholderiales bacterium (assembly GCA_038241255.1). GTDB lineage: Bacteria > Pseudomonadota > Gammaproteobacteria > Burkholderiales > Burkholderiaceae_C > Schlegelella_A. The sequence goes on from JBBRFW010000011.1 coordinate 15,875, forward strand.
AGCGGATCGCTCGCCTCGAGATGCAGCTCGCGCTCGGCGGCGCGGATGTCGGCGTAGGTCTGCTCGAGCACGGCCAGGAAGAGCTCGTCCTTGCCCGTGAAGTAGTAGTAGATGAGCTTCTTGTCGACCTTGCTGCGCTCGGCGATTGCCTCCATGCGCGCGCCGCCGAAGCCGTGGCCGGCGAATTCGGCCATGGCCGCGCGCAGGATCGTCTCGCGCGTGCGATCGGCATCGCGGGTTCGAAGCTCGACGACGGCGGCAGAGCGGGGTGGCATTCCGCCATAATTCACCAAATGGTGAATTGAGGCATCGGGAAGAACCCTGACCCTGGCGAGCGACGCGCCGACCCGGGCCGATGCGAGGACGTCGCGCGCGCCATCGGCCACACTTGCGATCTCGCCATCGGCCCTACACACGCGACCCCCATGACAGACCCGACGCCCTCGGCCCGTCCCGCCGGACACGCCCTCGTCGAGGCGCTCATCGCGCAGGGCGTCGACACCGTCTTCGGCGTCCCTGGCGAAAGCTTCCTCGCCGCCCTCGACGGTTTCTACGCGCACCGCGGGCGGATTCGCTTCGTTGCCTGTCGGCACGAAGGCGGGGCGAGCTACATGGCAGAGGCGCAAGGCAAGCTCACGGGTCGCCCGGGCCTGTGCTTCGTCACGCGCGGGCCCGGTGCGAGCAACGCGGCAATCGGCGTGCACACGGCGTTCCAGGACTCGACGCCGATGATCCTGCTCATCGGCCAGGTCGCAAGCAGTCAGCGCGATCGCGAGGCCTTTCAGGAGGTCGACTATCGGCAGATGTTCGGGCCCGGCACGCTCGGCTTCGCCAAGTGGGTGGGCGAGGTTCACGATCCGAATCGCCTGCCCGAATACGTCGGCCGCGCGTTCCACGTTGCGATGCAGGGCCGGCCGGGCCCGGTCGTCCTGGTGCTGCCGGAGGACATGCTCGCGGCGACGACGTCGGCGTTGGTACTCGCTCGCGTCGAGCCGGCGCTCGCCGCGCCCGCGCCCGAGGCGCTCGCGGGCGTGCGCCAGCGGCTCCTCGGCGCGGAGCGGCCGTTCGTCATCGCCGGCGGCAGCGGCTGGACTGCGAACTCGTGCGAGGCACTGGAGCGCTTCGCCGAGCGCTGGGACCTGCCGGTCGGCTGCGCATTTCGCTTCCAAGACGTGTTCGACAACCGCCACCGACACTACGCCGGCGACGTCGGCATCGGCATCAATGCCAAGCTCGCCGCGCGGATCCGCGCCGCCGACCTGATTCTCGCGGTCGGCCCGCGCCTCGGCGAGATGACCACCGGCGGCTACGAGCTGCTCGTGGCGCCGAAGGCAAGCCAGCATCTGGTGCACGTGCACGCCGGTGCCGAGGAGCTCGGCCGCGTGTACGCCGCCGACCTCGAGATCAATTCGTCGATGGCGTGCGCGGCGCCGGCGCTGGCGACGCTCGCGCCGCCACCAGCGCTGGGCTGGCACGAGTGGACGGCTGCCGCGCATGCGGACTACGAAGCCAATCTCGTGCCGACCGCCGTGGCGCCGATGGACCTGGCCGAGGTGATCGCGGCGATCGGGCGCTCGGTGCCGGGCGACGCCATCTTCACCAACGGCGCCGGCAACTTCAGCGGCTGGCTGCATCGCTTTCATCGCTACGCGGGCCTGCGCCACGCCGGCCGCAGCCAACTCGCGCCGACGTCGGGGGCGATGGGCTACGGCCTGCCCGCGGCGATCGCCGCCGCGCTGCTCGAGCCGCATCGCACCGTGATCAACCTCGCCGGCGACGGCGACTTCCTCATGAACGGCCAGGAGCTCGCGACGGCGATCGCTCATGGCGCCGGCACCGGCTCAGGCAAGCTCGTCAGCGTCGTCGTCGACAACGGCAGCTACGGCACGATCCGCATGCACCAGGAGCGCGAATACCCGGGCCGGGTCTCGGGCTCGGACCTCGGCAACCCGGATTTCGCGGCCCTCGCGCGCGCCTACGGGTGGTGGGCGAGCGAGCGCATCAACACGACGGCCGCGTTCGAGCCCGCGTTGCACGCGGCGCTCGCCGCGGGACGGCCGGCGCTCATCCACCTCAAGCTCGATGCCGACGTGATCACGAGCCGCACGACCCTGGCGGCGATCCGTCGCAGCGCCGAAGCGAGGCTCGGCAAGAACGCGAGCACCTCATGACGACCGCCATGCCCGATGCCACCTGCGATCTCTGCGACGCCCACCAAGGCGCGGTCGGCACGACCTTGTTCGTCCTGCCGCCGGTCTTTCGCGAATATGGCGGCGTGCGCGCGTTCAGCGGCGCGGTCGCGACGGTGCGCTGCTTCGAGGACAACTCGCTCGTCAAGGCGGCACTCGACGAGCCCGGCGACGGGCGCATCCTCGTCGTCGACGGTGGCGCGTCGCTGCGGCGCGCCCTCGTCGGCGGCAACCTCGCCGCGGCGGCGGCGAGGAACGGCTGGGCCGGCGTCGTCGTCGACGGGGCCGTGCGCGATGTCGCCGAGCTCGCGGCGACGCAGGTCGGCATCCGCGCGCTCGCGCTCGTGCCGTTGCCGACCGAGAAGAAGAACCAGGGCGAGCGCGACGTCGCGGTGCAGGTGCAAGGCGTGTGGGTTCGCCCCGGCGACCGGCTCGTGGCCGATGCCGACGGCATCGTGGTGATCGCCGCGGATCGCCACGGCCCGGTGGCGACCGATCCACCCTGAAACCGGACTAAGGGCGGACGACTTCGAGCAGGCGGTCGAGGCCGCCGTCGTCGATCGCGACCCGCGCCGCCTGGCGCACGTTCGGCTTGGCGTGATACGCGACCGAGAGGCCGGCGGCGGCCATCATCGGCAGATCGTTGGCGCCGTCGCCGACCGCGATGGCTTGGCTCGGCGAGATCGACAGCGCGGCGCAGGTCTCGAGCAGCATCTTCTTCTTCTCGGCGCCGTCGCAGATGTCGCCCCAGGGCTGGTCGACGAGTTGGCCGCTCAAGGCGCCGTTCTCGATCCCGAGCACGTTGCTGCGCGCGAAGTCGATGCCGAGCAGGTCGCGGACGCGGTCGGTGAAGAAGGTGAAGCCGCCCGAAACGAGGAGCGTCTTCAGTCCCCCCGCCTGGAACGCCGCGACCAGCCGCTCGGCGCCCGGATTGAAGCGCAGCCGCTCGTCGTAGACACGCTGCAACGCTGCCGCGGGAACGCCCTTCAGCAGGGCGACGCGTCGGCGCAGGCTCTCCTTGTAGTCGGTGATCTCGCCGCGCATCGCCGCCTCGGTGATCGCCGCGACCTCGGCCTTCTTGCCGGCGACGTCGGCGATCTCGTCGACGCACTCGATCGCGATCAGCGTCGAGTCCATGTCGAAAGCGACCAGCTTGAAGTCCGCGAGGCGGAGCGGCGCCTCAATACCGCGCACGACCAGGCCGGGCGCAAACGTGCGGGCGCCTTCGGGCGAAGCGCCGCTCACGCCGCTTCCAGCATCTTCGGCGCGCCGAGCTGGCGCAGCACGTCGCGAACGAGCTGGACGCGCTCCTTCACCTCGGGTGCGGGCCGCTCGATGCGCAGCTTCTCGTTGCCGGCGAGCTTGATGTGGCGGTTTTTCTGCACCAACTCGATGATTCGGATCGCCTCGATGGGCGGGTTCGGTGCGAAGGTGATCGTCGTCACCTTCTCGCCGGCGTCGATGCGCGCGACACCGTAGGCCTTGGCGAGGACGCGCAGCCGGTGCACGTCGAAGAGCGCCTGCGCCTGCGGCGGCAGCTTGCCGAAGCGGTCGGTGATCTCCTCGAGCAGGGCATCGATCTGCTCAGCCTTGCTCGCGCTCGCCAACCGCTTGTAGAGCGAGAGCCGGATGTGGACATCGCCGCAATACGAGTCGGGCAACAGCGCCGGCGAATGCAGATTGATCTCGGTGACGGCCGAGAGCGGTGCTAGGAGGTCGGGCTCGCGGCCGTTCTTCAGCGAACGCACGGCTTCAGCGAGCATGTCGTTGTAGAGCTGGAAACCGACCTCCATCATGTTGCCGCTCTGGTTGTCGCCCAGCACCTCGCCGGCGCCGCGGATCTCGAGGTCGTGCATCGCCAGGTAGAAGCCCGAGCCGAGCTCTTCCATCTGTTGGATGGCGTCGAGCCGCTGCGCCGCCGCCTTCGACAAAGCCTCGACGTCGGGGACCATCAGGTAGGCGTAGGCCTGGTGGTGCGAGCGGCCGACGCGGCCGCGTAGCTGGTGCAGCTGGGCGAGACCGAACTTGTCGGCGCGGCTGATGACGATCGTGTTCGCGCTCGGCACGTCGATGCCTGTCTCGATGATCGTGGAGCAGAGCAGGACGTTGTGGCGCTGGGCGACGAAGTCGCGCATCACGCGCTCGAGCTCGCGCTCCGGCATCTGCCCGTGGGCGACGGCTATGCGCGCTTCCGGCACGAGCGCTTGCAGGGTCTCGCGCCGGTGCTCGATCGTCTGCACGTCGTTGTGCAAGAAGTAGACCTGGCCGCCGCGCTTGAGCTCGCGCAGCACGGCCTCGCGGATCGTGCTCGCTCCCTCGGCGCGGACGAAGGTCTTGATCGCGAGGCGCCGCTCTGGCGCGGTTGCGATCACCGAGAGGTCGCGCAGGCCTTCGAGCGCCATGCCGAGCGTGCGTGGGATCGGCGTCGCCGTCAGCGTCAGCACGTCGACCTCCGCGCGCAGCGCCTTCATCTGCTCCTTGTGGCGGACGCCGAAGCGGTGCTCCTCGTCGATCACGAGCAGGCCGAGGCGCTTGAACTTGACGTCGGCTGAGAGCAGCTTGTGGGTGCCGACGACGATGTCGACGGTGCCGTCGGCGAGCCCTTCGAGCGCAGCCTTCACTTCCTTCGGCGAGCGGAAGCGCGACAGCTCGGCGACCTTGATCGGCCACTTGCCGAAGCGGTCGGCGATGTTCTGGTGGTGCTGCTCGGCGAGCAGTGTCGTCGGCGCGAGGATCGCGACCTGCTTGCCGCCGTTGACGGCGACGAAGGCGGCGCGCAGGGCGACCTCCGTCTTGCCGAAGCCGACGTCGCCGCAGACGAGCCGGTCCATCGGCCGCGGCGAGACCATGTCCTGGATCACGGCGTGGATCGCGGCGTGCTGGTCGGGGGTCTCGTCGAAGCCGAAGCTGGCGGCGAAGGCCTCGTAGTCGTGCGGCTGGAAGCGGAAAGCGTAGCCCTCCCGCGCGGCGCGGCGCGCGTACAGGTTGAGCAGCTCGGCGGCGGTGTCGCGCACCTGCTCGGCGGCCTTGCGACGCGCCTTGTCCCACTGTCCCGAGCCGAGCCTGTGCAGCGGCGCCTCGTCGGCGCTGACGCCGGTGTAGCGCGCGATCAGATGCAGCTGCGCGACCGGCACGTAGAGCGTCGCCTTGTCGGCGTACTCGAGCTGCAGGAACTCGCCCGCCTCGGCTTCGTCGCCGCCGAGCGCGATCGTCGTCAGGCCCAGGTAGCGGCCGATGCCGTGGTTGACGTGGACGACCGGATCGCCGACGTTGAGCTCGGAGAGGTCCTTGATCAGCGAGTTGACGTCGCTCGTCTGCTCCTGGCGGCGGCGCCGGCGCGCGCCGGGCGCCATGGCGAAGAGCTCGGTCTCGGTGACGAAATCGATCGCCTGCGCATCGCCACGGCCATCGCGACGCGCCGAGAAGCCCTGTGCCAGTGGCGCAACCGCGATCGCGAAGCGCTCGTCGCCGCCCTCGAACTCGGCCAGTGTCGCGACGCTCGGCGGCTCGATGCGGCTGTCGCGCAGCAGCTCGAGCAGGCTCTCGCGCCGGCCTTCGCTTTCGGCGACGATCAGGACCCGATGCGGCGTCGTCGCGACGTGGCTCTGCAGGCGCTTCAGCGGCTCCGGCGCGCCGCGATCGACGCTGAGGTCGGACAGGGCGTTCGCCCACGGCGCGGCCTCGTCGCTCTTGCCGCGCAGCGAGAGCTGGGCGTGCTCGCCGCACGTCGCGAAGAACTCCTCGGGCTTGAGGAAGAGCGCCTCGGGCGCCAGGATCGGCCGCTCGCGGTCGTGCTGGAAGAAGCGATGGCGCTCGCGCGTGTCGGCCCAGAAGCGCTGCAGGGCCTCGTCGACCTCGCCATGCACGACCAGCGTCGCCCGCGCCCCGAGGTAGTCGAACACCGTCGCCGTCGCGTCGAAGAAGAGCGGCAGGTAGTACTCGATGCCGGCCGTCGCGATGCCGGCGCCGATGTCCTTGTAAAGCCGCACCTTGGTCGGGTCGCCCTCGAAGCGCTCGCGCCAGCGCGCGCGGAAGGCATTGCGCGCCGGCTCGTCCATCGGGAACTCGCGCCCGGGCAGGAGGCGGACCTCGGGGACTGGGTAAAGGCTCCTCTGCGTGTCGGGATCGAAGGTGCGAATCGAATCGATCTCGTCGCCGAAAAGGTCGACGCGGTACGGTACCGTCGATCCCATCGGGAAGAGATCGATCAGGCCGCCGCGTACGGCGTACTCGCCCGGCGAGACGACCTGGCTCACATTCGTGTAGCCGGCGAGCGTGAGCTGCGCCTTGAGCGCGGCCTCGTCGAGACGCTGCTTGGTCGTGAAATGGAAGGTGTAGCCGGCCATGAAAGCGGGCGGCGCGAGCCGGACCAGCGCGGTCGTCGCCGGCATGAGGACCACGTCGACGTCGCCGCGCCGAATGCGCCAGAGCGTCGCCAGCCGCTCGGAGATCAGGTCCTGGTGCGGCGAGAAGCTGTCGTAGGGCAGCGTCTCCCAGTCGGGGAAGACGGCGACGCGCAGGGCCGGCGCGAAGAAAGGAATCTCCTCCGCGAGCCGCTGCGCATCGGCGGGCTCGGCCGTGAAGACGGCGACAATCGAAGCGCGGGCGCGCTCCATCTCGGCGAAGCGGGCGAGCAGCTGGGCGTCGGCGGAGCCGGGCGGGCGGGGCAGCGCGAAGCGCTTGCCGGGGGCGATGTCGGGGAGAAGCATGAAGGCGGCAGGCGTCGCGTGCCGCGGCAGGCAAAGCGATGATTTTAGGCGGCGCCTCGCGAGGCCGCAGGCCCGCCGCTTATCCTTCGCCCGCCGCGATCGATCCTGCACCGATGCCGACCTCGCCTTCTCCCCGCCGACGCCTGTACGCGCTCGTCCCGTGCGCCGGCACCGGCGTTCGTGCCGGCGCCGCCATGGCCAAGCAGTACGTCGAGGTCGCCGGCCGCCCGCTCGTCGCCCACACCTTGGCGGCACTCGTGGTGGTGACCCGCTTCAGCCGCATCCTCGTCGTCGTCGCGCCCGAGGATCGGCAGTACGACGCGCTCCCCGGCTTGCCCGATGATCCCCGCATCAGCGTCGCCCGCTGCGGCGGTTCGACGCGCGCCGCGACCGTCGCCGGTGGCCTCGCCAAGCTCGCCGGGCTCGGCGCGACCGCGAACGACTGGGTGCTGGTGCACGACGCGGCGCGCTGCCTCGTCCGCGCCGAGTGGATCGATGCGCTCGTCGACGCCTGTCGCGGCGACGGCATCGGCGGGCTGCTCGCGCTGCCCGTGGCCGACACGCTCAAGCGCGCCGAAGGAGACCGCGCCGTGGCGACGCTGGCGCGCGACGACGTCTGGCAGGCGCAGACGCCGCAGATGTTCAGGTTCGGCGTCCTCGCCGATGCGCTGGCGCGAAGCCCCGAGGCGACCGACGAGGCCTCGGCGATCGAGGCGATCGGCCTGCGACCCAAGCTCGTCCCCGGCTCGGTCGAGAACATCAAGGTCACCCACCCGGGCGACTTCGCCATCGCCGAGGCGCTGCTCCTGCAGCGGGCGCGCGCATGAAGCCGCGGGGGCCTCTCTGGCGCGTCGGCGAGGGCTGGGACACGCACGCGCTTGTGGAGGGCAGGAAGCTCGTCCTCGGCGGCGTGGAGATCGCGCACACGCACGGCCTCGCCGGGCACTCGGACGCCGACGCTCTCTGCCATGCAATCACCGACGCGCTCTTCGGGGCGGCAGCGCTGGGCGACATCGGCCATCACTTTCCGGACACCGACAAGCAGTACCTCGGCGCTGATTCGCTGGCGCTCCTCTCCGAGGCGGCGCGGCGCGTCAAGAGCGCCGGGTGGCACGTGGGCAACGTCGACGCGACGGTGATCGCACAGTCGCCGAAGCTCGCGCCGCACATCGCCGCGATGCGCCAGCGCGTCGCCGGCGCGCTCGGCGTGGCGCTCGATCAGGTCAGCATCAAGGCGAAGACCGCTGAGAACTTGGGGCCGGTCGGACACGGCGAGGCGATGGAGGCGCGCGCGGTGTGCCTGGTCTGGCGCCCTTAGCCGGCTCGCGTTTGCCGCGAGCCCAGCAGGGGCGCCCGCAAGGCTCACCGCGTTCAGCGGGGCATCGCCCTGAGCTCGAAGTCCTGCCCGTTGATAAAGTCACCGTCGACGGGCACGATCGCGTACAGCGCGCGGCGCGTCGCCCAGACTAAATTTCCGGGTCGGCGTCGCCCCTGGCCCTCCGGCGGCCGCAGCACCGAGCTCAGGCCCGCTTCAGCCGGATGTGCGCGAGTAGGCCGCCGTCGGTCGCGTTGGTGACCTCGAAGGCGCCGCCCATGCGGGCCAGCGCCTTCTCGACGATCGCTAGGCCGAGACCGGCCCCGGTCGCCGCGGTGCGTGCCGCGTCGCCGCGGAAGAATGGCGTCGTCAGCTGGTCGATCTTCTTCGGGTCGACGCCCTGGCCGTGGTCGCGCACGGTGACGATTACCCACGGCCCCGTGCGCGCGAAGCTGACCACGACCCGCGCGATGCCCGTATCCATCGAGCGCCCGTAGCGGCGCGCGTTCTCGAACAGGTTCTGCAGGACGCGGCCGAGCTCGACGTCGTCGGCGAGAACCTTGGTGTCGGGTGCGACCTTCGACTGGATGCGGATCTGACTGGTGTCGCGGAAGGCCGCCGCCTCGCGCGCGACGATCGTCGCGACGTCGACCGGCACCAGCTTGACCTCGCCCGGCCGAGCGTAGTCCATGAACTTGTCGATGATGGCGTCGAGCTGGTCGATGTCCATCGCCATGTTGCTCTTCGCTTCCTCGTCCTGGACGCTCATCTCCGCCTCGAGACGCAGGCGGGAGAGAGGCGTGCGCAGGTCGTGCGAGATGCCGGCGAGCATGACTGCGCGGTCCTGCTCGACCTTGGCGAGCTCGCGCGCCATGCGGTTGAAGCCCATGTTGACCTGGCGGATCTCGCTCGTCATCGTCGTCTCGTCGAGGCGCGAGTCGTACTCGCCTTCGCGAATGCGGCTCGCCGCGAACGAGAGGTCCTTCAGCGGCCGGTTGATGAGGCGGGCGATGCCGGCCGAGCCGAGCACGGTCGCGAGCAGGGCAATGCTCACCCAGAGAACGATGGTGCTCGTCGACATCGGGCCGACGCGCGTCGGGTCGACCTTGAGCCAGAACGAATCGCGCGCGATCGAGAAGCCGACCCACAGGCCCGGCGCGCCGTTCATCGAGCTGGCGACGATCGTGTCCGGGCCGAGCTGGTCCCGGAGCTCCCTCTCGATGACGCGCTGGAAGCGATCGATCTCGAACGGTTCCCACTTGTCGGTCGGCTCGCGCGGCGTCAGCTTGACCGACTCGAGCGTCGAGACGCTCTTGATGATCGCGATCCGGTTGATGCCGTCGGTGCCGAGCAGCGCGGCGCGGGCGATGTTGACGAGGCTCGCGATCTGCTGCGCCGCCTGGATCGCGCGCGGCTCGAACTCGAGCGCGCGAAATGTCTGAACCCACGCGAACACGCCGCTCGCGAGCAGGAGCGCGAGCAGGAAGAAGGTGCGCCAGAAAAGACTGAGGGCGACGAACTTCTTCGCCAGCCCCGGCGTCTCCCTTGGCCTCAGCCGCTCGGAGAGCGACGGCGAGGACGGACGCTTTGCGGTACGGGTCGCCACCGCCCGATTGTTGCCTTAGGACGCGCCGTCCGGCACGAAGACGTAGCCGACTCCCCAGACCGTCTGGATATAGCGCGGCTGGGTCGGGTCGGGCTCGATCATCTTGCGCAGGCGCGAGATCTGGACGTCAAGGCTGCGGTCGAAGGGCTCGAACTCGCGGCCGCGCGCGAGCTGGGCGAGCTTGTCGCGCGAGAGCGGCTGGCGCGGATGGCGCACCAGCGCCTTTAGCATCGAGAACTCGCCGGTCGTGAGGGCAATCTGCTCGCCGTCCTTGGTCAGCCGGCGCAGCGCCAGGTCGAACACGAACGGGCCGAAGGTCACGGTCTGCGCATCGAGCGCCGGCGCCCCCGGCGCCTCCATGGCCGGGCGGCGGCGCAGCACGGCGTGGATGCGGGCGAGCAGCTCGCGCGGGTTAAAGGGCTTGGGGAGGTAGTCGTCCGCGCCGACCTCGAGCCCGACGATACGATCGACGTCTTCCACCTTGGCCGTGAGCATGATGATCGGCGTTACATCGTTGGCGGCGCGCAGTCGGCGGCAGATCGACAGCCCGTCTTCACCGGGCAGCATGAGGTCGAGGACGATGAGGTGCACCGTCTCGCGCGTCAGCAGCCGGTTCAGCGCCTTGGCATCTTCTGCGAGCAACACCTCGAAGCCTTCCTGCGTCAGGTAGCGGCGCAGCAGGTCGCGAATGCGGGCATCATCGTCGACGACGACGATCCGATCCGGGCGGGCGTTGGCGGCTGTGTTCATCGGTTCCCCATTTGTAACAATCGCGATTCTGCGCGGCTTTGCGGGCGATTCCGGGGCCCGCTGACGAGCTGTTACAGATCATCTTGCCCCTAGCGAGCAATCCATCATGAAGTCCTTACCTGCCGCCGCGAGGACGCCGTGAACGAACCGCAACTTCGCAATGTGCAGTGCGTCGACGGCCGCGGCCTGCACCGGATGGCGTACTGGCAATGGGAGCGGGCGGACGGCTCGAGCGATCGCGTCCTCGTCTGCGCCCACGGCCTGGCGCGCCAGGGCCGCGACTTTGACGTGCTGGCGCGGGCGATGCGCGAGGGATACCGCGTCGTCTGCCCCGACGTCGTTGGCCGCGGCGAATCGGATCCGCTCGCCGACCCGGCCGCGTACGGGATCACGACCTACCTCGCCGACATGGTGACGCTGCTTGCCCGCCTCGACGCGACCACGGTGCACTGGGTCGGCACGTCGATGGGCGGCTTGATCGGCATGGCGCTGGCGGCGCTGCCGGGCTCGCCGATCGAGCGCCTCGTGCTGAACGACGTCGGCCCAGCGATCGATCCCGCCGGCATCGCCCGCATCGCCGGGTACCTCGGCCTGCCGCTCACCTGGGCCAGCGAGGACGAGGCGGCCGACTACCTGTCGACGATCTCGCGCGGCTTCGGCCGGCACACGCGCGAGCAGTGGATGGCCCTGACGCGGCCGATGCTGCGCCGTGACGGCGATCGCCTCCGCCTCCACTACGACCCGGCCATCGCCGTGCCGCTGCGCGCGATGACGGCCGCGGCGGTCGGCGCAGGCGAGGCGGCGCTCTGGGGCGCCTACGACGCGATCCAATGCCCGACGCTGGTCCTGCGCGGCGCCGATTCCGACGTCCTCACTCCGGCGACGGCCGCGGCGATGGCGGCGCGCGGACCGCGCGCGCGTGTGCACGAGTTCGACGGCGTCGGCCATGCGCCCACGATCGTCGCGGCCGACCAGGTCGCCGTCGTGCGGGAGTTCCTGCAAGCAGGCGCATAGCGTTCATGCGGGCGGCCCCGTGAGAACCGCATCCGCGGTGGGCGAGGCGGCGGCGCCGATCGTTCGACTCCTCGATCCGGACGACGCCCCGACCGGCAGCGGCGACCAGGTGGCGCGCGCACGCGCCTTCACGGCGCCGCTCGTCGTCGGGCGCGAGCTGCCGACGGGCGAGGGCGTGCTCGGCCATGCCGACGGCGTCGCCGCGATCCTCGCCGCCATCGGCGCGGCGCCACCACTTTGCGCCGCCGCCTACCTCGTCCACGCGGCCGACGAGCTTGGCGAGCCTGACGCCGTTCTTGCGCCGCTCTTCGGCGCGTCACAGACGGCGCTCGTCGCCCACGCCCGCAAGCTCGGCGCGCTGCAGCGCGCGGCGCAGGGCGCGCAGCTCGACGCGGCGGCGCGCGCCGGGCAGGTCGAGCGCGTGCGCAAGATGCTGCTCGCGTTCTCGCGCGACCTGCGCGTGGTCCTGCTCAGGCTGGCGTCCCGACTGCAGACGCTGCGCTTCTTCGCCGCGAGCAAGCGGCCGGGCCCGCCCGACGTCGCCGCCGAGGCGATGCAGGTGTTCGCGCCGCTCGCCAACCGGCTCGGCATCTGGCAGATCAAGTGGGAGCTCGAAGACCTGGCGTTCCGCTTCCTCGATCCGGAGCAGTACCGTCGCATCGCCGCGCTGCTCGACGAGCGTCGCGCCGACCGCGAGGTGCGCGTCGCGGCCATGCGTGCGAGCCTGGCCGCCGATCTTGCCGTCCACGGTCTCGCCGTCGAAGTGCAGGGGCGGCCCAAGCATCTTTACAGCATCTGGAAGAAGATGCGCCGCAAGGGCCTCGGATTCGCCGAAGTGCTCGATGTGGTCGCCCTGCGCGTCATCGCCGCCGACGTCGCCGCCTGCTACGCGGTGCTCGGTCGGGTGCACGAGCGCTATCGCGCCATCGCCGGCGAGCTCGACGACTACATCGCGCGGCCGAAGGCGAACGGCTATCGCTCGCTGCACACGGTGGTCGAGGGTGACGACGGCGGCGCGGTCGAGATCCAGATCCGCACCGCCGAGATGCACCAGCACGCGGAGTACGGCGTCTCGGCTCACTGGGCCTACAAGGAAGCCGACGTCGCGAACGCCGCCGTCAGCGCCGGCGGCTCGTTCGAGGCCAGGGTCGCGCAGGCGCGCCTCGTCGTCCTGCGCCAGCTCCTCGCCTGGGAGCGCGATCTCGCGGGCGCCGACGCGGGCGAGGACGGCGCCGCTGCCGATTCGCCGGGCACCGACGAGCGCGCGGCGCTCGCCGGCTTCGACGACCGCATCTACGTCTTCACGCCGCAGGCCGCAATCGTCGAGCTCGCCGCGGGCGCGACGCCGATCGACTTCGCCTACGCCGTCCACACCGACCTCGGCCACCGCTGCCGCGGCGCCAAGGTCGACGGCGCCATGGTTGCGCTCAACACGCCGCTGAAGAACGGCCAGATGGTCGAGATCAGCGCCGCCAAGGTCGGCGGCCCGTCGCTCGACTGGCTCAATACGGAGCTCGGCTACTTGCAGAGCGCGCGCTCCAAGTCGAAAGTGCGCGCGTGGTTCAACGCGCAGGCGCTGGCCGCCACGATCGCGCGCGGCCGGGAGGCCGTCGAGAAGCTGCTCCAGCGCGAAGGGCGCACGGCGCTGAGGCATTCCGAGCTGGCGACGCAGCTCGGCTTGCGCGGCGCCGAAGCCCTGTTCGAAGTCGTCGGCAAGGACGAGCTCTCGCTGAAGAGCATCGAGGTGCTGTTGCGGCCGGCACCGCCGAAAACCGATGTGGACGATTACGCGCTGCGCCCCGCGCGCTCGCGCGCCGGCGGCGGCGGCGTGCTGGTCGTCGGCGTCGGCTCGCTGCTGACGACGCTGGCGCGCTGCTGCCGACCGGCACCGCCGGATGCGATCGCCGGCTACGTGACTCGCGGCAAGGGCGTCGCCGTCCATCGCGTCGGCTGCAGCAACCTGCGCGAGCTCGTCGGCCGCTCGCCGGAGCGGGTGATCGACGTCGCCTGGGGCAGCGCCGACGCGGCGAATCCGGGGCTCTATCCCGTCGACGTCAGCGTCGAGGCGAGCGACCGCAGCGGCCTCCTGCGCGACGTCTCCGAGGTGCTCGCCAAGGAGAAGATCAACGTCACGGGCGTTCGCTCGCAGTCGGTGCGCGACGGCAGCGGCGGCACGGCGTTCATGACCTTCACGGTCGAGATTGTCGATGCCGGCAAGCTCGCCGCCGCGCTCGCGCTGGTGCGTCGCGTCCCCGGCGTCCGCTCGGCACGCCGCCGCTGATTGGCGCCCGTTCAGCGCACCGGAATCGGCGTCGCTCGATCGACCGGCACGGCGGTGACGCTGTTCTGCGGCGATCCTTCGATGACCCGGTCGGAGTAGGTGAGGTAGACCAGGGTGTTGCGCTTGCGGTCGATCATGCGGACGACGCGCAGCCGCTTGAAGACGAGCGAAATGCGCTCGCTGAACATCTCCTCGCGCAGCTCGAGCGGCTTGCCCGCGAACGAGATCGGGCCGACCTGGCGGCAGGCGATCGACGCTTCCGACTTGTCCTCGGCCAGCCCGAGCGCGCCGCTGATGCCGCCCGTCTTGGCGCGCGAGACGTAGCACGTCACGCCCGCGACCTTGGGGTCGTCGTAGGCGTCGACGACGATCTTGTGGTCGGGGCCAATCAGCTTGAACACCGTGTCGACCTCGCCGATCGGCTCGGCCGCGGCGCCGGTGCCGAGAGCGAGCAACACGAGGGAAACGAGGGTGGAGGGAGCGTTCATGAAAGGAGCGCCCTGAGGCGTGCTGACCGAGGTGACGCCGAGCCTAACCGCATGCCGGGCCCCGCATCGACGCTGCTATAGTTCGGCCCTTCGCAGGCGCGTAGCTCAGCTGGTTAGAGCACCACCTTGACATGGTGGGGGTCGTTGGTTCGAGTCCAATCGCGCCTACCAAATTCAGTAGACGATGAAAGCACTTGGCGGAAGCGCTCGGTGCTTTTTTCTTGTCGGTACAGAAAGCGGATCGTCTCCGGTGCGAGACCGGCATCTCGCGCAGGAACTCGACGCCGGACGTGTCGTTCAGGCGCTGCTCACACAAGCGCAGGTCGATCTCCTCGGTCTCCTGCATGCGCAGGGCATCTCGCCCAGAGAACGTGGCCCGCACCCGGTATCGGCCTCGAAACAGTCGACCAGCGAGGCCCGCGACGCGGCGTCGGCCGAGACGATGAGGATGGTCCAGTTTCCGTCCGGCAACATGCTGACAACTTTGCAAATTGCATACTTGGTTGCGGATTCAATCTAGCACGCGGCACCGCACACGGCAATGGCGACGTAGACGCTTGGTGTTCGCCGAGCCGTAACCCTTCCATTGACGGATATTTGACGGCTCGTTGAGGGTTGCACCTCGGTCAAACCGTACAGACGTCCCACAAGCCGCAACAACTATCGCGCTGGCGATCCCTCCGGCTGGCGTTTCGGATGACTTCGGCAGAAGGTGTGCATTCTTCGGAGCGTCCTGCCAAGTGAGGGGCCCAGGGTTAGCGCTGTGCTTGCTCAGATTGCCAGGCCGGCCAGGGCCTTCGCCGCAACCTCGCTGCGCAGGTGTCCATCGTGGCGCTCGATCATGAGCACGCTCGTCCCTGAAATCTGAGCGACTGTCTGCACATCCAGCCCGTCGTGCACCAGATTGCTGTGACGCTGTGGCGCAGCGTGTATGACGTTGTTCGCGGTGGCAACGCCGCCGCCTGGACTGCGCCCTTGACCCAACCCTTCCACGCGTCCTACTTCGAGGCCTGTCCGCCGCTGCGGGAGAGACGGGGAGCTTGGGGCAACTTGTTCTTGGCGCCGACGTGAAGAAGGCCGCAGTTGCCGCGGGCCGCTTGATCCGGCGTTCGCCGCCGGCCTTGTCGTGCCCGCCAAACCGCGGCCTCCTTGGCCGACAAGGCTTGGCGGTTTTCTCATGTCGGGCCCCGGCCGGAGCGCGGTCCTTCGACGGCTCTTCCCGGGCGAGCAGGTGATGGGGGGTCCAGATCAGCCGCTATCTCACGGATCCCGTCGGTCTGCGGCAACTGCTGCAGGGCGTGGCGGCCTAGGATCGAAATCCGGATACCGTTGTCGGCGATTTCGGTCGCTCCTGGCACGGCATTGCGGCCCCGACAGGGCGGGGGAGCGAAATAGTGAACACGCAACCGGTGCCTGGCAAGTCCCGCACGCCCAAGGTCCCGGCGTCCGCCTCGATGCTCTCGCGCGCGATCGCGAGGCCAAGCCCCAGGCCCGACCTGTCATCGCCGAGCTGACTGAAAGGCGTAAACATCCTCTCCGCGCTGCCCGGCGGTAGCCCGCCGCACTGATCTTCGACCTCGATAAGAACGAGGTCTCCGAACGAGTACACGCTCAAGGTGACAACGGTGTGCGCGCGAGTGAACTTGAAGGCGTTCTGCAGCAGGTTGGTCAGCGCGGCGAGCAGCAGCTCCCGGTTGCCGCGAACATGCAGCGCGACGTCCACGGCCTGCACGTCGAGGCCAATGTCGGCGACGTCGGCATCGAGTTGGGCAGCGCTGCGCGCGTCGGCGATGAAGGACGCGACGTTGAACGTCTCGCCTCGGTCGGGCGTGCCGCTTCGCACGTCGTCGAGCGCGCGGGTGATCAGACTCTCCATCGCGGCAGGTTGCGCCTCAGGACGGCGCCGGTGGCGCCGCGAATCGGCATGCCGGAGATCTCGAGCGCCCTCAGCGAGTTTTGCTCGCCGTCGCCAGCGTGTTGCGAAGCTCGTGCTGGCGGGACAGGCGCGACTCGCGCTGGAAGCTGAACTCGGTCACGGCATCTGCGATGGCGTTGTCGAGGCAGCGATTAAGCGTCCTGAATTCTGGAGTGGCGAACGGTACATCGCGCTCGACCGCGAGGTCGGTGATGGCCTGGCAAAGGTCACCGTAGTCGTGGACCATGATCCACCGAATACCCCAAGGTAAGCAGGTCCCTGCCGTGCGTCGCTGCAGCCACGCCCATTTCCGACAGTGCCGGCGAATCGCCACCCGCTGGCCCGGAAATCCGCAGGCTTTCGGCGCAGTCGCCGTTCACTTCCGCCGCCAGGGTGCGCGTCAGCTGATCCAGAAACAAGGGGACGCCGTTGGCGAGCTGCTGTTGCGTGGCCGCGCGCTTGGGCCGCTGCGCCACCTTCTGCCTGCAACGTTCGACCAATTCTTCGCGATTGTTGAGGAGGAATGCGTGCATCTAATGCGGCCTCACGGACCGGGCGGGCCGGGGCGGCGACCGGAACGTGTTGCGCGGTACATATGGCAACCTTAGCCTCTGGCCGAAAAGTTCGTCTGTGCGCTAGCACACCAAGCCGCTTTGGTGCGCTAGCGCACCAAGTCCCCCGCTTTCCGTCCATACTCCCGGTGGGCCGGCCGGCTCGATGCCGCCTGCCCCGTCAGCACCATGCCGCGCTCCCCGCTCAACCCCAACGCCAACCAGCTACTCGCGTCACTGCCGCCAGAGGAGTGGCGGCGCTGGCTGCCGCAGCTGGAGCCGGTCGAGATGGCGCTGGGCGAAGTGCTCTACGAATCGGGCAAGTCGCTGAGCCACGTGTACTTTCCGACCACCTCCATCGTGTCGCTGCTGTACGTGATGGAAAACGGCGCCTCGGCCGAGATCGCGGTGGTGGGCAACGAAGGCATCGTCGGCATCTCGCTCTTCATGGGAGGCGAGTCGACACCCAGCCGTGCCGTCGTGCAGAGCGCCGGCGCGGGCTTGCGTCTGAATTCGAAGGCGATCAAGGAGGAGTTCAAGCGCCCGCCGGTGCTGCACCTGCTGTTGCGCTACACCCAGGCGCTGATCACCCAGATGGCACAGACGGCGGTCTGCAACAGGCACCACTCGCTCGACCAGCAGCTTTGTCGGTGGCTGCTATTGAGCCTCGATCGACTGCGCGACAACGAGCTCGTCATGACGCAGGAGCTGATCGCCAACATGCTCGGCGTGCGGCGTGAAGGCGTGACCGAGAGCGCCGTCAAGCTGCAGAAGGCGGGCCTGATCACGTATGCGCGCGGCCGCATCACGGTGGTCGACCGTCCCGGCCTGGAGGAGCGCAGCTGCGAGTGCTACGACGTCGTCAAGAAGGAGTACGACCGGCTGTTGCCGGCCACGGTGGCTATTTAACGCGCCTATGTGGGGTGGCAGACAGTCGCGCGTTCGCGGCACGAGCAGACTCGACAGTCAACTCTTGCCGGGACACGCTTGTCTGCCCAGAACCACCTGATCGAAATCCTGTCGCGCGACGATCGCCGTCATCTCCTGGCGATCTGTGAGCCGGTCGAGCTGCTGCTTGGCGAGGTCGTCTACAAGCCCGCGCAGGCCACCCGCCACGTCTACTTTCCCGTCGCCAGCTTCGTCTCGTTGGTGGCGACCGTCGCCGGAAGCCCGGGCGTGGAGGTCGGCATGGTCGGCCGCGAAGGGATGCTTGGATCGCAGCTTGCCCTCGGCATGGGCACGACGCCGCTCCAGGCCGTGGTGCAGGGTTCGGGCAGCGCCTTGCGCGTCGGCAGCGCCGCCTTTCGCGCCGAGCTGGCGCAGAGCCGGACGCTGCAGCGCACCCTCGAACGCTACATCGCGATCATCATGGTGCAGCTCGCGACCTCCGCCGTCTGCTTGCGCTTTCATCAGATCGGGCCGCGCCTCGCGCGCTGGCTGTTGATGAGCCACGACCGCGCCGGCGCCGACACCTTCCGCATCACGCATGAGTTTCTTGCCTACATGCTCGGCGTTCGCCGGGTCGGCATCACGGCGGCGGCGTCGATACTGCAGCGGTCGGGGCTCATCGAGTATCGGCGCGGTCTCCTGACCGTGCTCGACCGCGCCGGCCTCGAGGCGGCGGCATGCGCCTGCTACGAGGTGGACCGGCGCGCTTACTCCGACCGGTTGCGGTAACTCGTTCCGGCCTCTTCGGCCCACCTTGCGCTCGCGCACGGACGCAAACGGGGGCTGCGTCGAGCATTGCGGAGCGGCGTTGCGACGCGCAGCGACGGCAGGAGCCGAGGCTCGGGAAGCAAGATGACACGGCGGGCTGGGCCCCGCTTTTCACGGCGGTCGAAACGCGTCTGCGCAACCACGACCGGCGGCTGGCCGCGCCCACGGCGGTGCTGCGCCTGGAGGCCGCGATCGAGGCTGCAGCCAACGCCGAGGTGCGCATTTCTGCCTTGCGGACCTGGGCTCGTACAAAGCCGCGAAGTGGCGGCCGCGGCGACCTCGCGCAGCGGTGCCTGATGCAGGAAGCCGCATTGGGCGATGCTCGGCGTTGCGGCCTGGTCCGGAGCGCAGAGATCCAGTCTGAGCGCACTGGGGGCAAGCTCGGTCTTTCGGATCGGCTCGTCGGCGAAGAGGCTGGGCGCGCGAACCCGCCACGGGTCAGGCGCGGATCGGCTTCCCTCGCTCACCGGGGTCGGCGACTCCCGGCCGCCCGGTCGCGCCGCGGAGCAGGCTGCCTCAGATGGCTGGCGCGCGGCCGGCCTTCCTGAGCGGCCGACGCACCTTGCCTCCCGAGGTCGCGGACTTGCGGTGCCCGTGGCCGGCCTTTTTCTGAACGTCGGATGACTTGGCTCGGTCCGTCGAGCGACGTTGCTGCGCCGGCGACGCGACGTCCGCGCCGTCGCGGCGCCCCGCATCGAAGGCAGGCGGTGACGCCAAGGCCGGGCTCAGGAACCCGCTCGCTGCGTTCGCCGGAACGACGTCGATCAGGGTCGCGCCGATTCCCGGGCAGAGCTCGATGCGTGGCGTGATGCCGGCGATCGTGTTGCCGAGGAACCAGAAGTAGTACTGCTTCGCCGTGATGTTGACCGCATTCAACGCCTCGCCCGAGCGCGTCGCGTAGAAGACCGGCACGACCCAGCCGCGCATCGAACTGGCATAGCCGTCGAGCGGGCAGTCGCCGGGCTCGGGCGCGCCGAAGGTGACGAGGGTGTTCTTCTGCGGGCTGCGGATCCTGAACGCCAAATAGTTCGTGATCGTCTTGTCGTAGTTTTGGGGAGCAGGCGTCCTGGCCACGGTCGGGGTCGTCGCCGCGGTGCCGGCACATCCGGCGAGGGCGGCACCGAAGGCAGCAACCGTAGCCAGTCTGAAGAAGGGGTTCGGATTCATTTCTCGACGGGCAGGCAACCGCACGAAGTCTGCGACCCCGGGTCTCTATTGAGCCCAGAGTGCTTCAGGCGCAGCATCCCTTGAACGCGGGGAACGATGTAGGACCGCATCCCATCCTCGCTGATCACGCGGCGCTTGCTTGCGCGGCGACGCGGCCGTGCCTGGCGAGCTCGTCGAGGAGTTCGTCGAGCTCGACCGGCTTGGCGAGCACCCTGAACCCGGCGGCTTTCGCCTCGTCGAGGCGCGCCGAGTAGCCCGTGGTGAGGATCAGGGGAAGCGCCGGCGCGGTCTCGCGCAGGCGAAACGCCAGCTGGATGCCGTCCATCGGGCCGGGCATCACCACGTCGGAGACGACAACGTCGAAAGGGGTTGGCGTCGACTCGATCAGCGCCAGCGCGGCGTCGGCGGTGGCTGCGCGCTCGACCGCGAAGCCGACCGTTTTCAGCAGCATCGCCTGTGCGGCGGCGAGGTCGTCGTTGTCCTCGACGAGGAGGATGTGGCCGGAGAGTGCTTGCCGGACATCGTCCGCGCGCGGCGCCTCGACGTCCGCGACGGACGTCACGGCGGGCAGCAGGAGCGTCACCGTCGTGCCCCGCCCCGGCTCGCTCTCGATCGTCGCCGTGCCGCCCGCCTGCACGCACAGGCCGTACACCTGGCTGAGACCGAGGCCGGAGCCCTTGCCCGGGGCCTTGGTGGTGAAGAAAGGGTCGAACACCTTTCCCAGCAGCTCGGGCGCGATGCCGGCGCCATCGTCGCCGACGCGGATGAACACCATCGGCACGTCGGAGGCGTCGGCCGCGCGAGGGGCCGCGTTGCCGGCCGAGAGGGAGAGCACGCCGCCGGCGCCCATCGCGTCCTTGGCGTTGACGGCGAGATTGATCAGCGCCAACTCCAGCTCGGCGGTGTCGACGCGAATCGGTGCGGTGTCGGGATCGACCCGCAGCTGCAGGCGCGTGCCGCTGCCCATCGTGGTTCGCACCAATGAGGCGCCGTCCGGAAGCCAGCGCTGGAGCGAGATGACTTCGGTCTTCAGCGCCTGCCGCCGCGCGAACGAGAGCAGCTGGCGTACCAGCTTCGCGCCCGAGTCGACGGCACGCGAGATAGCGGCGAGCGGCCCTGCGCCGGCGAGCTCGGGATGCAGTCGCCGGTGCAGCTCGACACTGTTGCCGACGACTGCGAGCAGGTTGTTGAAGTCGTGCGCGACGCCGCCCGTCAACTGGCCCAGGGCCTCGAGCTTTTGCGCCTGCACGAGGGCCTGCTCGGCCTGGGCGCGCCGCCGCATCTCGTCCTGCAGCTCGAACGCGACCGCCTGCTCGCCGCGCGTCTTCTGCAGTGCGATCCAGGCGACGTAGACGAGCACCGCGGCCGTTGGCAGGAGGATGGCCGAGAGCAGGCCGACGAAGCGGTACCAGCCGGCCAGGATCGCCGTCTCGCTGAGCCCGGCCGTGACATAGACCGGCTGATCGCCGAGGCGTTTGAAGCTGATCAGGCGCCGCTCGGTATCGAAGCTCGAATGCATGAAGAAGATCCCGTCGGCTTGCCCCGCGCGCGCCGGCGGCAGGAGCGGGCTGGTCTCGGGAACTCGCTCCGCGGGCGGCGTCGAGACCGGCCAGCGCGCCAGCAGGGCGCCGTCGGCCTTGAACAGAGAGAAGCTGTTCGGACCGCGTTCCTGCGCGGCGAGCGATCGATAGAAGTCAATGAAGTACCCCGGGCTCAACGCGATGACGATCACACCCCCGAACGGCTGGCCCGGTCCGCGGCGGGGAAAGCTGGCGTTGAAGATGCTCTGCCCCGTCAGACGGCCGGTGATCGGCCCCGAGATCACCATCGGCGCCCCGCTGCTGCGGAGCTCCCGGAAATAGGCACGGTCGCCGATGGACTTCTCGGCCCGTCCCGAAGTCCCCGTGCTGCTCACGAGCAGGCGGCCGCGTTCGTCCCAAGCCGAGATCGCCGCGATCGAGGGAAGGCCAATGGAGATGTCGCGCAGCCGCTGGTCGAGCTCGGGCGACTTGTCGCGAAGCTCGGCGTCGGGCATCGCAACCAGCTCCTGCACGCGATCGGCGATTTCCCTGGCGGCCGCCAGGGTGTGCTCGGCATGCTGGGCGACCACGGCGTTGATCCCCACGACGCCCTCGCGCGCATCCGAGAACGCCTTCTGGTAACCCCACCAGCACGCCGCCGCGTAGGCGACGAGCGGAATCAGCGCGGCGCCCCAGACGACCGCTCGCAGCCAGCGCACGAGCGCCGATTCCGGCAGCGCAGCAGCGGCCGCAGAGATCGTCGTGCGGGCCTGCGGGCGGCGGAACTGGGCGCAGATGAGGGCGGTCGCCACCCCGGCGGCGATGAAGCCGCCGACCCGAAACGGCAGATCGGCGGCAGCGACATGCGGCGGCAGGAATGGAAAGCTCGCCCACGCGGCACAGAGCAGC
This sequence comes from Burkholderiales bacterium, assembly GCA_038241255.1. GTDB lineage: Bacteria > Pseudomonadota > Gammaproteobacteria > Burkholderiales > Burkholderiaceae_C > Schlegelella_A. Next base: position 38,005 of record JBBRFW010000011.1, read on the forward strand.
GCGGTCAGGACGCCCATGGCGGCGCCGTGGCGAAGCGCGACCAGGACGACGATCGGCGCGGCCAGCAGGAAGGGAAGCGAGTCGCCGAGGATCGGCTGCATCGCCGCGCGGATCGCCATGGCCGCGACGGCGGCGCCGATGGCGAACCACCAAGCGGCCCGCGTCGGGCTGGCGGCGGGAGGGACGTCCGGGAATGGTGTCGAGACGGTGTCGGCTTGGGGCACGGAGAAGGGGGACGAGTGAGCGCGCATTTGATCATCGGGCGATGTCGCGGCAGCGCCGGGCGGCGTGAAGTCTAGAGAGTTTTTCGCGGCGGACCGGAGAATCGGGTCGTGCGATCCGCCAGCCACGGCCTGCTCGTCTTCAGCCCCGGGGCCGAGCTGCTCCTCTGCCACGCCACCGGCACGCGCCACTGGGACATTCCCAAGGGGAAGGCGAACGAAGGCGAAAGCAGCGTCGACGCGGCGCTGCGGGAAGCGCGCGAGGAATGCGGCCTCGACGTCGATCGAACCTCATTGCGTCCGCTGGGCCGCTTCGTCTATCGACCCGACAAGGACCTCTCGCTGCACGCCACGTTGAGCGAGCGCATCGATCCGGCACGCTGCGTGTGCTCGACCTTCTTCACCGACCGCTGGGGCCGAGTTCGCCCCGAGATGGATGCCTTCCGCTGGGCCCGTTTCGACGAAGTGCCGGCCCTGTGCGCGAGGAGCATGATCGTCGTGCTGACGCAGAAGGTCTCGCTCGCCGCGATCCTGGCCCAGCTGCGCGAGCCGTCCGAGCGCTGAGGCGCGTGGGCTGCCGCACGCGATATGGGCGCGGCGGACGGGTGACCCCTCGGCTTCCCTGATTCGCCCGTGCCGCGGTTCGCGTCCAATCGCACGTCTTCCCAAGCCGCGAGCGGTCACGCCCGGCCGACGCCCGATGCACACTGACCCCCCCGCCATCGCCGGCGTCCCGATCGAGTTCATCCTCTTCGCCGCCGTGCTCGCCGGCGTGGCGCTGCTGCACCGGCATTCGCTGCGCGTGGCGCTGATCGGGATGGCAGCGATCACGATCTACAAGATCGCGTTCTCGTCGTTCCACGGCACGGCGGGGCTGAGCGGGCTCGCCGCCCACGTCGCGAGCGAGTGGGTGCTGGTGGTCAACCTCCTGCTGCTGATCGTCGGCTTCGCGCTGCTCGCGCGCCACTTCGAGGAGAGCCGGCTGCCCCTGCTGCTGCCGAGCTTGCTGCCCGACGACTGGAAGGGCGGCTTCGCGATGCTGGGCGTCGTCTTCGTCCTGTCGAGCTTCCTCGACAACATCGCCGCCGCGATGATCGGCGGCACGATGGCGACGGCGCTTTATCGGGGCCGCGTTCACGTCGGCTTTCTCGCCGCGATCGTCGCCGCGTCGAACGCGGGAGGCTCGGGCAGCGTCGTCGGCGACACGACGACGACGATGATGTGGATCGCCGGCGTGCGGCCGAGCCAGGTCTTCGAGGCGTACCTGGCCGCGCTGCCGGCGTTGCTCTTCTTCGGCGTCGTCGCGGCGCGCCAGCAGCATGCGTTCCAGCCGATCCTGAAGGACGCGCCGGCGGGAATCACCCTCGACAAGGCCCGGCTCGGCGTGGTCGTGGCCGTCCTTCTCGCGGCGATCGCCGCCAACGTGTTCGCGCAGGTCGGCGCGGGCGCCTGGCTGAACCGGCTGCCGGCGATCGGCCTGGCCGTGTGGGCGACGCTTTTGCTGTTTACACCGTCGGTGCGTCCCGACTGGAGCGTGTTGCCCTCGGCGACGCGCGGCGGCGTCTTCCTCGTTAGCCTCGTGCTGGCCGCGTCGATGATGCCGATCGAGGCCTTGCCAGTCGCGTCCTGGCAGGTCGCGCTCGGCCTGGGCTTCGTGTCGGCGGTGTTCGACAACATCCCGCTCACCGCGCTCGCCTTGCGCCAGGGCGGCTACGACTGGGGCTTCCTCGCCTACGCGGTCGGCTTCGGCGGCTCGATGATCTGGTTTGGCTCGTCGGCCGGCGTCGCGCTCGCCAGCCAGTTTCCGCAGGCGCGCTCGGTGAAGGCGTGGGTCGCCGGCGGCTGGCACGTTGCCGTCGGCTACGTGCTCGGCTTCTTCGTGCTGTTGCTCGTCGTCGGCTGGCACGCTGTCCCAGCGAGGTAGAGCGACCCACCGCGCCGGAGGGCGCCGCCGACGTGCTAGTCGGTGCCGAACGCCGCGGTCGTTCCGCGTAGGCAATGTCCGACGACTGAATCGGTCGCGGCCACTGGAGCAGCGCCAGGTCGTTGCCTAGGATCGAGTCTTGGGAGGGCGCCTCGAGCCGCGAGAACCGCGGTCGTCGCGCCAATTGAATTCGATCAGGAAATCCGGCTTTTTCGCGACCAGCGGGAGCCCGACGCGCCGCCGGGCAAGCGCGTCTGTCGTGCCGTGATGCCATACTGACCTGCCACAAGGGAGCTTTTCCGAGTGCCTCACGCCTTGCTCGTCGACGACGATTCCGACGCCGCGGAAACGATGGCGATGCTGATCGCCAACGAGGGGTTCACCGTCGCCACGGCCGGGTCGCTGCGCGACGCGCGCCGCCAGATGGCCCTGCAGGAGCCGGACATCGTTCTGCTCGACCTGATGCTGCCTGACGGCAGCGGCATGGAGCTTTTCAACGATGCCAAGCAGCTCCCGAACGCCGAACTGGTGCTGATCACCGGCCACGCCAGCCTCGACACGTCGATCCAGGCGCTGCGCCTGGGCGCCGCCGACTATCTCGTCAAGCCGATGAGCCTGAAGCAGCTCCAGGGCGTTCTCTCGCGCGTGACGAAGCCGTCGGCGCTGAAGGCCGTGGCTGGCGACCTGGAGTCGGTGCTCGAAAGCGAAGGCCATTTCGGCGCCCTCTGGGGCCGCGCGGCGCCGATGCGCCGCATCTACCAGCAGATCGTCCGGGTCGCCGCCACGGCGGTCTCGGTCTTCATCACCGGCGAAAGCGGCACCGGCAAGGAAGTCGTCGCGCGCACCGTGCACGACCTCAGCCGGCGCCGCAGCCATCCCTTCCTCGGCGTCAACTGCGGCGCGATCTCGCCGCACCTGATGGAAAGCGAGATCTTCGGTCACGAGAAGGGCAGCTTCACCGGCGCCGACCGGCAGCACCTCGGCTTCTTCGAGCGCACCAACGGCGGCACGCTGTTCCTCGACGAGATCACCGAGATGCCGCTCGATCTTCAGGTCAAGCTGCTGCGCGTCCTCGAGTCGGGAACCTTCATGCGGGTCGGCTCGACGCAGGTGCAGGAGACCGACGTCCGCATCATCGCCGCGACGAACCGCAATCCGAACGAGGCGGTCGCCAGGGGCAAGTTGCGCGAGGACCTGCTCTATCGCCTCAACGTGTTCCCGATCCACTTGCCGCCGCTGCGCGACCGGATCGAGGACATCCCGCTCATCTCCCGGCATTTCCTCGAGCAGATCAGCGAGCGCGAGGGCGCCGTGAAGCGCTTCGGCGCCGACGTGCTCGACCGTTTCGCGACCTATCGCTGGCCCGGCAACGTTCGCGAGCTGCGCAACGTGGTGTACCGCGCTTACGTGATGGCGACGGGCGCGACGATCCAGGACGATTGCCTGCCTTCCACCGGCGGCGCCGCAGTCGCCGGCGGCGCCGCGCCGACGCTCACCGTTCGTGTCGGCGCGACCCTCGCCGAGGTCGAGCGCCTGCTCACGCTGGCCACGCTCGAGCATCTCGGCCGCCACAAGGAAAAGACCGCGGCGACGCTCGGCATCAGCCTGAAAACGCTCTACAACCGGCTCAAGGAGTACGCCGCCGAAGACGGCGATCCGCTGAGCGAGCCCGGCGCGCTCGACGAGGTGCGCTGAGCGCCGAATGCGGCGGCGGCGCTCAGGCCGCGCGGCCCGGATACGAGCGGAGCAGGTGGGCGAGGCTGCCCGGGTCGAGCGGCTTCACGAAGAACGAATCGAAGCCCGCTGCGAGGGCGCGTTGCTGGTCCTCGGCGCCGGCGTAGCCGGTGACGGCCGCGAACACGACCGGCGCGCCCTTGAGCGTCTCGCGCAGCGGATCAACGAGGCGGAATCCGTCCATGCCGGGCAAGCCGATGTCGCACAGCACGATCTGGGGCAGGAATTCGGCAGCGACCGCGAGCGCCTCCTCGGCGGTTCTCGCGGTGCGGACCTCGGTGCCCCAGAGCTCCATCTGCAGACGCAGGCTCTCGAGCGTGTCGGGGTTGTCCTCGACGATCAGAACGCGATAGCTCTCGCCCAGTCGCGGCATGCCTGATTCCAGCGCCGCGCCGGCGGGGGGCTCTTCCTCGATGAGCGGCAGCCAGAGGACGAACTCGCTGCCCCGGCCGGGCCCCTCGCTGAAGCCCTCGACGTCACCGCCGTGCAACTGGGCGATGCGCCGCGCCAGCGTCAAGCCGACGCCGAGGCCCCCGAGGCTGCGCGCGCGCGTCTGATCCTGCTGCGCGAAGAGCTCGAAAGCGTGCGGCAGGAACGCGGGGTCGATGCCTTCGCCGGAATCCTTGACCGAGATCTGCACCGTCCGCGCGGCGCGCCGGACCTGGATCGCGATCGCGCCGGGCTGGAACGTGAACTTGGCGGCGTTGATGATCAGATGCGACAGGGCTTGAGCCAGCCGGTCGCGATCACCGCGGACGAAGAGGCGCTCGTCGGGAACGTCGACTTCGAGCTTGTGACCGCCGCCGCTCAGCTTGTCGTGGCTCACGGCGACCGCGGCCTGGACGACGCTCTCGATCGACGCCGGCCCGCGCACGAGCGAGATCTGGCCCTGGGCCGCGCGGGTCACGTCGATCAGCTCCTCGATGAGGCTGCCGAGCCGGGCGACCTGGCGCTCGAGGATCTCGCGCAGGCGGACCAGGATCGGATTCGTGCTCTCGAGCGTGCGCAGCACGCTGGCCGCGTTGGCGATGGGCGCGAGCGGATTGCGCAGCTCGTGCGAGAGCATGGCCAGGAACTGCCCCTGGCGGCGCTCCGCGAGCCGCAGCTGCTGCGTCCGCTCGGCGAGCGATTCCTCGAGCTCCTTCCTCTCGTGGATGTCCACGCAGCTGCCGACGTAGCCGATCGCCGCGCCATCGCTGCCGAAGCGCGGCACGCCGTTGTCGAGCATCCAGCGGTACATGCCGTCGTGGCGACGGACGCGCAGGTCCATCGAGAAATGGGCGCGGGCCTGGAAGCTCGTGGCACGGATGCCCACGCAGCGGTCGAGGTCTTCCGGATGCACCGAGCGCGTCCAGCCGTCGCCGAGCAACTCTTCGACGCTGCGCCCGGTGTAGCTCGTCCACGAGGGGCTGAACCAGTCGTTGCGACAGTCGAGCCCGGCGCTCCAGATCAGGACCGGCGCGGCTTCGATCAGGCGCGCCGAGTCTGGGCCCGACGCGGCAGCGAGGCCCGGGACCGGCTTGGCCTCGGTAAGGGGTCGTTGCATTTTGCTAGCCACGGTCAGCGTGGGCTCCCCGTTGCTCGAGTGCGCGCAACTCGGCCGATTGCGGGAGCAAACGACGTGCCCTGGGAACGCGCCGGGATCGTCGCCGCCGGATCAGGCAAGCGCCTCGCCGACGGGGCGGCCTATTCGACGGCGGCGTTCCACTGAAGCCACCTTCAGCAGCTGGCGGTACTTGGTGACGGTGCGACGCGCCACCTTCAGGCCCTGGCGCACGAGCAGCCTGGCGATTTGCGCGTCCGACAGCGGATCGGCGGGGTTTTCGGCGTCGATCATTCCCTTGATAACGCCGCGGATCGCCGTCGCCGAGCAGGTCGCCCCGCTCGCCGTCGCCATCTCGCGCGAGAAGAAGTACTTGAGTTCGAAGACGCCGACCGGGGTGGCCATGTATTTGTTGTTGGTCACGCGCGAGACGGTCGATTCGTGCAGGCCGAGCTCGGACGCGATCTCGCGCAGGCCGAGCGGCTTCATCGCCATCGACCCGAATTCGAGAAAGTGCTGCTGGCGCTTGAGGATCGCCTCGGCGACCATGAGGATGGTCGAGAAGCGTTGCTGAACGTTCTTCACCGTCCAGCGCGCCTCTTGCAGATGCAGCGCGAGCTCGCCGTGCTGGCTGTCGCGGTGCTCCTGGAACATCGAAGCGTAGGTCTGGTTGAGCTTGACGCGCGGCACGACGGCACGGTTGAGCGTCGCCGTCCAGCGGCCGCGCACCTTGCGCACGATCACATCGGGCGTGATGAACTGGGTCGCGGTCGGGTCGACGTTCCAGCCCGGTCGCGGGCTGAGGTGGCGGATGCGCTCGCACGCGGCCTCTATCGCCGCCGGCGTGCGCTTCAAGGCGCGGGCGAGGCCGTTGACGTCATGCTGGGCGAGGCGCTCGAGGTGGTCGGTGATGATCGCCCGCGCGATCTCGCGCTCTTCTTCGTTCTCGATCGCCGGCAGCTGCAGCAGCAGGCACTCGGCGACGGTGCGCGCGGCGACGCCGGGAGGATCGAGCGACTGAACGCGCTTCAGCGCGATCTGCATCTCGACCTCCTCGACGGCGGGCGACATGCCGCTCGTCTCGGCGAGTTCGTCGAGCTCGACGCGAAGGTAACCGTCGTCGTCGAGCGATTCGCCGATCGCGCAGGCCAGGACGTGATCGCGCTGCGACAGCGGCAGCACGTTGATCTGGCCGTGCAGGTGCTGGCGCAGGCCGACGTCGGCGGCGATCATGTCGAGTGCGCCGATGTCGCCGTCGCCGCTTTGCTGGCGCACGCTCGAGGACGACTGCTGCCAGTTGTCCCGCTCGTAGGGAGCGTCGTTGATCGGCGCGCTCGCTTCGAGATCGATGCCGCGCGGCTCGCCCTCGGCGTTCGTCGAGCCGATATCGACGCGGCCGGCGTCGTGGGGAGAATCCTCGACTTCGAGGAATGGGTTGCGGCCCATGGCGTCTTGCACTTCCTGGGCGAAGTCGAGCGAAGAAAGCTGCAGCAGGCGAACCGCGTGTTGCAGCCGCGGCGTGACGGTGTGCTGTTGCCGCTGTCTCGTTTGCAGGCTGGGGAAATTCATCGGTCGGTACGATTTCGGAGAGCGTGAAGGGGGCGCGCGGGAGGCGTGCGACAACGTTGCCGACGGGCTTTGGAGCAACACCCGTGCCACTTCGATGTAGCGCGGTTCTCACCTCGACAGGCGTGAGTTTTCGAAGCTCGAAAACGGTGGCGTGGCGGTCTGATCAGGCACCGCTTGCGGTAACTTTTGCTGGCGGTCGCGAGTGGCTCCTCTAAGCTGTCAGCCGGCGCACGAAGGCCGGCAGGAAGACGCGGCGCGAGCCCTCGGCGAAGACGACCGTGACGCCTCGGCGTTGCCGGCGTCGACGACGCCACTTCCGTAGTGCGGCACCCTGACCAGCTCGCCACGATCGGGGAGCGGCGCGGCCGCGACGGCGCACCCGTCGGCCTGGACGCGGTTGCCGTCACGACTGGTGCATCGCGCTCGGCGGCCGCGAAGGCCGGCGATTCGAACGCAGTTGTCGCAGCTGCCGCACGAGCCGAACCCCGCGGCGCCGCCGAAGTTGTCGAGGAGCACTTTCCACTTGCAGTGGCCCGACTGCCCGTAGAAGACCATGCGCGTCAGCATCGCCTTGTCGCTTTCGCGCTTCTTGCCGATAGGCGAGGAGCAGGTTGTCGAGCGCGTCGCTATCGAGTCCGGCGTGCGTGAGCGTCAGCGCGCCCTTGGACCCTGCTCGACGACGCCTCGGTGGCGCAGCAGCCGCAACGCCACTTGCAGCTTCGCCTTCGACCGATCGAGCGCTTCGTGGAGGGTCTCGAGCGTCCACGGCTTGGCACGCTCGGCGCCGCGCTGGAGCGCGCCGTGGAACTCGGCAACGTCTTCCTTCGCGGGGTAGCGGCCGGCGATAAAGAATTGCTGGACCGCCTTTTCGCTGTGCAGAAAGAGGGTGCAATCGGCGACTTCGCGGTCGCGGCCGTCGCCGTGAGAGCGAGGACGGTGGCTGACGCAGTGCGCTTCGTCGACGACAAGCAGGCTCACCGCATGGGCCGCGACGAGCTCGACGAACGCCGCGTCGGCGAGACGCTCAGGCGTCTTGAAGACGATCCTCGCGTCGCCGGCGGCGATCGTGGTCTCGACCGCCGCGATCTCGGCGGCGTCGACGGCGCTGTTCCTGCTCGCGCAGCTTGTCGCATTTGCTTCATCAGCGCGATGAGCGGCGACATCACGAGCGTGGTGCGGCGCAGGAGCAGCGGGGGCAACTGCTGGCAGAGCGACTTGCCGGCGCCGGTCGGCATGACCGCGAGCGTCGGCCCTGCCGCCATCGCGTGGCCGATCGCCACGTCTTCGCCTTCGCGCAGGTGCCGGAGACCGAAGGTCTGCCGAAGCAGGCACGCAAGGCGGTTGCGCCGGGCAGAGGACGATGAGAGCGGGTTCCGGATTGGCGGCGGCAGCAGGCAACGTCGCGTGATGAGCAGCGTGAGGCGGTGCGGCGCAGGGCAAGGAACGCGCCCGCCTATCGCCGCGCGGGGGCCGCGGCATGACGCTTGCCCCGGGAGGCGCTTACTCCTCGAGACGCCATGGCGACCTCCCATCCGTCCCCGCCCGACCCCGTGCCGCCGACGGCGTTGCCGCCGACACCGCAGAGCCCGCAGGGCGTGCCGCCACCGATCGACGACCCGCGCGGCCCCGTCGATCCGTCGCCGGTGCGCGAGCCGCCGGGAACGACGCCGCCGGTGATCGCCCGCCGATGACGCCGGCGACCGCTGCCCCGTCGCCGCGTGCCGCGCGGCGCGGGACGCCTTACGTCGCCGCGGCGGCCGAGACGCCGCGCGGCCTGGTGTGGGTCAGCGATCAGGCGCCCGGCATCCGGCGCGTGCGCAGCGGCGACGATTTCGCCTACGTAGGCCCCGACGGCAAGCGCGTCCGCGACGCAGGCGCGCTGCGTCGCATCCGCACGCTCGCGATTCCGCCGGCCTACGAGGCGGTCTGGATCTGCACGCGCGCGAACGGTCACCTCCAGGCGACCGGCCGCGACGCGCGCGGCCGCAAGCAATACCGCTATCACTCGGACTGGCGCGTCGCGAAGGATGCCGACAAGTTCGAGCGCATGCTCGAGTTCGGCGCCGCTCTGCCGCGCATCAGGAAGCGCGCTGCCGCCGACCTCGCCGCGCCGGTCGGCACGAAGCCGCGCCGCGAGACGGTGCTGGCGACGATCGTCCGCCTGCTCGACACGACCTACGTGCGCGTCGGCAACGAGGAGTACGCGCGCGAGAACAAGTCGTTCGGCCTGACGACCCTGCGCAACCGGCACGCCGCTGTCTCGGGCGATCGCCTGCGCCTGCGCTTTCGCGGCAAGAGCGGCAAGGAGCACGAGGTCGAGCTCGACGACCCACGCGTGGCGCGCGTCGTGCGGCGCTGCCAGGCGATGCCGGGGCCGGAGCTGTTCCAGTACGCCGACGAGCAGGGCGCGGTTCACGTCGTCGACTCGGCCGACGTCAACGACTACATCCGCGAGGCGAGCGGCGCCGACTTCACGGCCAAGGATTTCCGTACCTGGCACGGCACCGCGCACGCGCTCGCGCTCTGGATCGAGCGCGGCGCCGCTGGCGCGGAGAAGGCGCCCGGCGCCCGGGAGCTTCTCGCCGAGGTCGCCAAGCGCCTGGGCAATACCGTCGCTGTATGCAAGAAATCGTACGTCCACCCGCGCGTGCTTGAGGTGCTCGCGAGCGAGCTCGACGAGGAGGTGCTCGCCGAGGTCGACAAGGCGTCGCGACGCGCCGGTCTCAACGTCGGCGAACGGCGCCTGCTCGCTTTCCTGTCGCGCGACTGAGGGCGACCCGCTTGCCGCGGGCATCGGCAGCGCCTACACTATTGTCTACCGGTCGGTCGATGATGTTTTCGGCACCCGAGCCGGACAGGAGACAGCCCTTGGAAGAATCGCTCGTTCGCGTCAGCCGTTCGGGCGGCGTTCGCACCCTAGCGCTCAATCGTCCCCAGGCGCTCAACAGCTTCACCGGGGCGATGCACGGCGAGCTGCGCGCCGCGCTCGACGCGGCGGCCGGCGATCGCGAGGTTCGCTGCGTCGTCGTTACCGGTACCGGTCGCGGCTTTTGCGCCGGCCAGGATCTTTCCGACCCGGCGGTCGCGCCGAACCGCGAGGCCGGCGGCAGCACAACCGACGTCGGCTCGGCGATCGAGCGTTTCTACAAGCCGCTGGCGCTGCGCATCCGTTCGATGCCGGTGCCCGTCGTCGCCGCCGTCAACGGCGTGGCCGCTGGTGCCGGCGCCAATTTCGCGCTGCTCTGCGACGTCGTCGTCGCGGCCCGGTCGGCGAGCTTCATCCAGGCCTTCTCGAAGATTGGCCTGATCCCCGACTGCGGCGGCACGTGGCTGCTGCCGCGTCTTGTCGGCCGCGCCCAGGCGCTCGGCCTGGCGATGCTCGGCGACAAGCTCGGCGCCGAGGACGCCGTGCGCCTCGGGCTGATCTGGAAATGCTTCGACGATGCTGCCTTCCCGGCCGAGGTCCAGGCCATCGCTACGCGGCTGGCCGCGCTGCCGACCCGCGCCCTCGTCGCGACGCGGCAGGCGCTCGACGCTTCGCAGCAGCTCGACCTCGCCGGTGCGCTCGGCCTCGAGGCCGACGCGCAACGCACGCTCGGCGCCGCGCACGACTTCCAGGAGGGCGTCGCTGCATTTTTGGAGAAGCGTGCGGCCTCGTTCAGGGATCGCTGATGTCGACTGCCGCCAGCGATCGGAGCCCGGTCGTGCCGACTCCGCAGCAGGTCGGCGCGCACATGTTCGCCGCCGACCGCGCCTCGCAGGGCCTGGGCATGCGCATCGTCGCACTCGGCGCCGGCTCGGCGCGAGTCGAGATGGCGGTGCGCGACGACATGCTTAACGGCCACGATATCTGCCACGGCGGCTTCATCACGACGCTCGCCGATTCGGCGTTCGCCTTCGCCTGCAATTCGCGCAACGAGCTCACCGTCGCCGCCGGCCTGACGGTCGACTTTCTGGCGCCCGTGCATCGCGACGACGTCCTCACGGCCGAGGCGACCGAGGTCGCGCGAACCGGCCGCACCGGCGTCTACGACATCGTCGTCACCAACCGCGCCGGCGCCCGCGTCGCCCTCGTCCGCGGTCGCTCGGCGCGACTCGGCGATCGCACCGTGATGCCGGTCGCCGCGGCGGGGCCGCGATGACCTCGCGCCGGCCGATGCCCGGGGAGCTCGAGCCCGTCGAGCGCGCCAGCGTCGACGAACTACGGGCGCTGCAGCTAGAGCGCATGCGCTGGAGCTTAAAACACGCCTACGACAACGTGCCGCACTACCGGCGCGCCTTCGACGCGGTGGGAGTTGAACCGTCCGACCTGCGCGAGCTCGCCGACCTGGCACGCTTCCCGTTCACGGTCAAGGGCGATCTGCGCGACAACTATCCGTTCGGCATGCTGGCGGTGCCGCGCGAGCGGATCGCGCGCATCCACGCCTCGTCGGGAACGACCGGCAAGCCCACCGTCGTCGGCTATACGCTGCGCGACATCGACACCTGGGCCGATCTGGTAGCGCGCTCGATCCGCGCTGCCGGCGGCCGGCCCGGCGACATGGTTCACGTCGCCTACGGCTACGGCCTTTTCACCGGCGGCCTCGGCGCGCACTACGGCGCCGAGCGCGCCGGCTGCACCGTCATTCCGATGTCGGGAGGACAGACCGAGAAGCAGGTTCAGCTGATCCTGGATCTGAAGCCCAACGTCATCATGGTCACGCCCTCGTACATGCAGGTGCTGATCGAGGAGCTGCGCCGTCAGGGGATCGACCCGGCCTCCACCAGCCTCGAGGTCGGCATCTTCGGCGCCGAGCCGTGGACGGAGGCGATGCGCAGGGAGATCGAGACGAACGCCGGCATCGACGCGGTCGACATCTACGGTCTGTCGGAGGTGATGGGCCCGGGTGTCGCCAGCGAGTGCGTCGAGACCAAGGACGGTCCCGTGGTCTGGGAGGATCATTTCTATCCCGAGATCATCGATCCCACCACCGGTGCGGTGCTGCCGGACGGGAAAGAGGGCGAGCTCGTGTTCACGACGCTCACCAAGGAAGCGCTGCCGGTCATCCGCTACCGCACGCGCGACCTGACGCGCCTCCTGCCGCCCACGGCGCGCGCCATGCGGCGCATGGGCAAGATCGTCGGCCGCAGCGACGACATGCTGATCATCCGCGGCGTCAACCTGTTCCCGACGCAGGTCGAGGAGATCGTCCTCGGCCACGGCCAGCTCTCGGGCCAGTACCAGCTGGTCGTCACGCGCGAAGGCAACCTCGATGCGGTCGAGGTGCGCTGCGAGGTGCTCCCGGAGCACGCCGGCGCCGACCGCGCCGCCATCGGCGACTGGCTGCGCAACCGCGTCAAGACGATGATCGGCATCACGACGACGGTCGATGTCGGCACGCCCGAGAGCCTCGAGCGCACGCTCGTCGGCAAGGCGCGGCGCGTGGTCGACAAGCGCCGCCACCTCTGAACCGGCAGGGCACAGCATGACGACGCTCTTCACGCGGTACCGGTGGTCCGCGTCCGTGGTGGCGCTCACCGCTGCCTTGAGCCAGCCGTGGCCTTCACCGTCGTGGACGATGTACTCGGGGTCGCTGCCCCGCTGCCGGCATCGCCCCAGCCTCAACTGAATCACGCACACGAGATCTGCCATGTACACGCAAGCGATGGACACGATGGGCAAGGACCGCGACGACGTGCCGAAGGCGGTGCGTTCGGCCGACGAGGTCGCGCGCCAGGCGAGCTTCGACGCCCGCATCGACGCCGGCGACTTCATCGAGGCGAAGGACTGGATGCCGGAGCATTACCGCAAGACGCTGGTGCGCCAGATCAGCCAGCACGCCCATTCCGAGATCGTCGGCATGCTGCCCGAGGGCAACTGGATCAGCCGCGCGCCGACGCTCAAGCGAAAGGCGATCCTGCTCGCCAAGGTGCAGGACGAAGCCGGCCACGGCCTCTATCTTTATGCCGCGGCCGAGACGCTCGGCACCTCGCGCGACCAGCTCTTCGACGCGCTCCATTCCGGCAAGGCGAAGTACAGCTCGATCTTCAACTACCCGACGCTGACCTGGGCGGACATGGGCACGATCGGCTGGCTCGTCGACGGCGCGGCGATCATGAACCAGGTGCCGCTCTGCCGCTGCTCGTACGCGCCGTACGCGCGCGCCATGGTGCGAATCTGCCGCGAGGAGTCGTTCCACCAGCGCCAGGGCTTCGAGTCGCTGCTGACGATGATGACGCGCGGCACCGACGCACAGAAGGCGATGGTCCAGGACGCGGTCGACCGCTGGTGGTGGCCGAGCATCATGATGTTCGGCCCGCCCGACAGCGCCTCGCCGAACTCCGAGCAGTCCATGAAGTGGGGCATCAAGCGGATCAGCAACGACGACCTGCGCCAGAAGTTCATCGACGCGACCGCCGAGCAGGCGAAGATCCTCGGCGTCACCTTGCCGGACCCGAAGCTGCGTTGGAATGAGGAGCGCGGCCACCACGATTTCGGCGCGATCGATTGGGACGAGTTCTGGCGCGTCGTGGGCGGCGACGGGCCGTGCAACCGCGAGCGCCTGGCGGCGCGCGTGCGCGCATGGGACGACGGCGCCTGGGTCCGCGACGCGGCACTCGCCCATGCGGCGAAGCAGGACCCGCTGCGGGAGGCGGAATGAGCCCGGCCGTGACGCCGGGCACGATCCCCGGCCCACCGGCCGAGCCGATCGGCCGCGCCGCCAAGAAGAACGAATGGCCGCTCTGGGAGGTGTTCGTGCGCAGCAAGGCCGGGCTCGACCACAAGCACTGCGGCAGCCTGCACGCGGCCGACCCGCACATGGCGATCCAGCTCGCGCGCGACGTCTACACGCGGCGCCAGGAAGGCACGAGCGTGTGGGTCGTGCGCTCCGACCAGATCACCGCGAGCGACCCGGGCGAGAAAGCGGCGTACTTCGACCCGATGGAAGACAAGGTCTACCGCCATCCGACCTTTTACGAGCTGCCGAAGTCGCTCGACCACATGTGAGGCGCGCGATGCAGTCGATCACCGTCTCAGCGCATCCTTCCGTGCAGTACCTGCTGCGCATCGGCGACACCTGCCTGATCCTGGCGCAGCGGCTGGCCGAATGGTGCGGCCACGCGCCGATCGTCGAGGAAGACATCGCGCTCACCAACATGGCGCTCGACCTTGTCGGCCAGGCGCGCGCGGTGCTCACGCGTGCCGGCGAGCTCGAAGGCGAGCTCGGCGGCACGCGCCACGACGAAGACCAGCTCGCGTTCCTGCGCGACGAGCGCGACTTTCGCAACTGCACGCTGGTCGAGCTGCCGCGTGGCGACTTCGCGGTGACGATGCTGAGGAACTGCGCGATCGCGATCTTCCTCAAGCTCCTGTGGCAGCGGCTCGAGACCTCCAGCGACAGCGAGCTGGCGGCGATTGCCGGCAAGGCGGTCAAGGAAGCGCGCTACCACCAGGAGCATGCCGCCGGCTGGGTCGTCCGCCTCGGCGACGGCACCGCTGAGTCGGCGGCGCGGCTGAAGGCCGCTCTCGAGCTGCTCTGGCCTTACATGGCCGAGATCTTCGAGGCCGATGCGATCGACGACGACGCGGAGGCTGCGCGCCTCGGCCCACGCTGGGCGGACCTGAGCGACGACTGGCGTACCGGGTTCGCGGCGGTCCTCGCGCCCGCGGGCCTCACGCTGCCCGCGGAGCGGCCGTTCCGGAGCACCGGCAAGACCGGCCGGCACAGCGAGCACCTCGGCTACGTGCTGGCCGAGATGCAGTACCTGCAGCGTACCTATCCGGGCGGCGTGTGGTGATCGATGCGTTCGGCAGCGTGCGCCAGGCGGCGCCGGTGCGCGGCGCCGGCGCTTCGCGCTGCGAGTACGCGTGGGCGGTCCTCGCCACCGTCCTCGACCCCGAGGTGCCGGTGATTTCGGTGGTCGATCTCGGTATCGTTCGAGACGTGGTCGAGGAAAGCGGCGCGCTCGTCGTCATCGTCACGCCGACGTATTCAGGCTGCCCGGCCACCGAGGTCATCGAGCAGAGCATCGTCGCCGCTCTCGACGACGCCGGGCTGGGCCCGACGCGCATTCGCATGCGGCGCGCGCCCGCCTGGACGAGCGACTGGATCAGCGCCGAAGGCAAGGGAAGGTTGCGCGGCTACGGCATCGCGCCGCCGGGGCCGGTCGATCTCGAGCGCGGCGCGCCGCTCCGCTTCGTCCCGCGCGCCGTCGCGCCGCTTGCATGCCCGCGCTGCGAGAGCCTCGACACCGAGCGCCTCGCCGCCTTCGGCGCCACCGCCTGCAAGGCGCTCTGGCGCTGCCGCGCCTGCGGCGAGCCCTTCGAGCACTTCAAGCCCCTCTGAGCTGCCATGTCTCTGCACTTCCATCCCCTTCGCGTCAAGAGCGTCCGTCCCGAGACCGACGAGGCCGTCGTCGTCTCGTTCGACGTGCCGCCCGATCTCGCCGAGCAATTCCGCTTCACCCAAGGCCAGCACCTGACGCTCAAGGAGACCGTCGCCGGCAGCGAGCAGCGCCGCTCTTACTCGATCTGCGCCGCCCCCGCCGACGGCGAGCTGCGGGTCGGCGTCCGCAAGGTGCCTGGCGGGCTGTTCTCGACCTGGCTGAACGAGTCGCTCAAGCCCGGCGACACGCTGCAGGTGATGACACCGGAAGGCCGCTTCTTCGTGCCGCTCGACCCGTCGGCCTCGCGCCACTACCTCGGCATCGCCGGCGGCAGCGGCATCACGCCGATCCTGTCGATCATGAAGGCAGTGCTCGCGGCCGAGCCGCACTCGCGCTTCACGCTGATCTACGGCAACCGCAAGCAGCGCTCGACGATGTTCACCGAGGAGATCGAGGACCTGAAGAACCGCTACCTGTCGCGGCTGGAGCTGCACATGGTGTTCTCGCAGGAGGCGACCGACCTGCCGCTGCACCAGGGCCGGCTCGGCCGCGACAAGATCGGCGAATTTCTGGCGACGCTGGTCGATGCCGAGGACATCGATCACGCTTTCGTGTGCGGCCCGCACGGCGTCAACGACGAGGCCGAGGCCGCGCTGATCGCCGCTGGCGTGGGATCCGAGCGCATCCACGTCGAGCGCTTCGGCATCCCCGACGACAGCGGCCCCGGCCGCGCCGCGGCGCAGGCGCCGCGCGAAGGCGACGCGGCCGATGCGCGCATTACGATTGTTCGCGACGGCGTCAGCCGCGAGATCGACTTCCATGCCGAGCAGGGCAACATCCTGGACGCTGCCGCGGCCGCCGGGATCGAGGTGCCGTTCTCGTGCAAGTCGGGCGTGTGCTGCACCTGCCGCGCCAAGCTGCTCGAGGGCGAGGTGCGGATGGCGCGCAACTTCGCGCTCGAGAAGCGCGAGGTCGCGGCCGGCTTCGTGCTCACCTGCCAGTCGCACCCGCTCTCCGAACGGGTCGTACTCTCGTTCGACGATCGATAACCCCCGATGCCGCGCGGACGTTCCCCGGGCTACGAGCTGCAGCGCGAGACCATCCTCGCCCGCGCGGCCGAGCTGTTCGCGCAGCGCGGCTACACGGCGACCTCGATGAACGAAGTCGCGGAAGCGTGCGGCGTCTCGAAGCCATCGCTCTATCACTACGTGCGCGACAAGCATCAGCTGCTCGCCGAAATCGCCGAGGCTCACATCACGCGTTTGCTCGCGCTCGTTGCCGAGGTCGATGCCGCCAAGCCAGATCCCGAGCAGCGCCTGCGCCGCCTGATCGACGCCTTCCTGCTTGCCTATGCCGGCTCCCAGGCCGAGCATCGCGTCCTCACCGAGGACGTCCGCTTCCTTGCGCCGGCCGAGAAGGAGCGCGTGCTCGACGGCCAGCGCCGCGTCGTCGCCGCCTTCGCCGAGGCGATCGCCGCGACCCGCCCGGATCTCGTCCGATCTCGACTCGCCAAGCCGCTCGCGATGCTGTTGTTCGGCATGATGAACTGGATGTTCACCTGGCTGCAGCCAAAGGGCGAGCTGAGCCACGCCGACCTCGCGCCGGTTGTCGCCGACCTCTTCTTCGGAGGCGTCGGCGCGGTTCGATCGCCGGTCTCGAAGGGTCCCCCTCACCACAACGGAGACGCTCCATGTTCCTCCCAAGAAACGCCTTCCTCGCCGCCACCGTCGCGGCGACGAGCGCGCTCTGCAACTTCGCGCACGCCGACATCAACGTCGGCGTGACGGTCTCGGCCACCGGGCCGGCCGCCTCGCTCGGGATCCCGGAGAAGAACACGATCACGCTGATGCCGCAGACGATCGCCGGCCAGAAGGTGAACTACATCATCCTCGACGACGCGTCCGACACGACGACCGCGGTCGCCAACGCCCGGAAGCTGGTCACCGAGAGCAAGGTAGACGTCCTGCTCGGATCGACGACGACGCCGAACTCGCTGGCGATGATCGACGTTGCCGCCGAATCGCAGACGCCAATGATCTCGATGGCCGCTTCGGCCTCGATCGTCGAGCCGGTCGACGCCAAGCGGAAGTGGATCTTCAAGACGCCGCAGAACGACATCATGATGTCGCTCGCGATCGCCACACACATGGCCGCGGCCGGCATCAAGACGGTCGGCTTCATCGGTTTTTCCGACGCGTACGGCGAGGGCTGGTACCGCGAGTTCTCGAAGATCGCGCCGATCAAGGGCCTGACGATCGTCGCCAATGAGCGCTATGCGCGCACCGATACGTCGGTGACCGGTCAGGTGCTCAAGCTGGTTGCCGCCAAGCCGGACGCGATCCTCGTCGCGGCCTCGGGCACCCCGGCCGTGCTGCCGCAACGCACGCTCAAGGAACGCGGCTACGCCGGCAAGTACTACCAGACCCACGGCGTCGCCAACAACGACTTCCTGCGGGTCGGCGGCAAGGATGTCGACGGCACCTACCTGCCTTCGGGCCCGGTGCTGGTAGCAACCCAGCTGCCGGCGAACAACCCGGTGCGGCCGAGCGCGCTCGAGTACGTCAACAAGTACGAGGCGGCCTATGGCAAGGGCTCGGTCTCGACCTTCGGCGCGCACGCCTGGGATGCCGGCCGGCTGATGTCGACCGCCGCCGCCGAAGCGCTCAAGAAGGCCCAGCCCGGCACCCCCGAGTTCCGCGCCGCCCTTCGCGACGCGCTCGAGTCGGCGCGAGAGGTGCACGGCGCCCACGGCGTGTTCAACATGTCGCCGACCGACCACCTCGGCCTGGACCAGCGCGCCCGCGTGATGGTCAAGATCGAGAACGGCGGCTGGCACTACGAGCCGTGATGAAGCCCGATGGCGCCTCACGAGTACGTTCGATGCTCCCCGAGGGGGCGGCGGCGCCCATGGAGCCGCCCTGCGGTCGCCGCGCCACTTTGACGAGGTTCCGATGTCTGTCCTGCAAAGCCTGATCGCCGACCGGTGGGTCGGCCGCCGCGAGGGCGCCGCGCTGGCGAGCGCCATCGACGGCACGACGATCCACCACGTGCACGCCGACGAGCTCGACTTCGAGGAGGCGCTCGGTTTCGCGCGCGGCACCGGGGGCAGGTCGCTGCTCGCGCTCGACTTTCAGCAGCGCGCCGCGCTGCTGAAGGCGCTCGCGGCCTGTCTGAACGAGCGCAAGGAAGAGCTCTACGCGATCTCGCGCCACACCGGCGCCACGCGCAGCGACGGCTCGGTCGACATTGAGGGCGGCACGGGCACGCTCTACGCCTACGCATCGATGGGGGGAAATGAGCTGCCCTCGGGCAACGTCCTGCACGAGGGGCCGGCCATCGTCCTGGGCAAAAAGGGCCAGTTCGCGGCGACCCATATCCTGGTGCCGCGGGGCGGCGTCGCCGTCCACATCAACGCCTTCAACTTCCCGGTCTGGGGACTGCTCGAGAAGTTCGCGCCGACCTTTCTCGCCGGCATGCCGTGCATCGTCAAGCCGGCGACGGCGACGAGCTACCTCACCGAGGCGCTGGTTCGGATGATGATGGCCTCGGGCCTCCTGCCGCAGGGCAGCCTGCAGCTCGTGATCGGCTCGACCGGTGACCTGCTCAACCGGCTCGAGAGCAGCGACGTCGTCACCTTCACCGGCTCCGCCGATACCGCCTTCAGGCTGCGCACGAACGACAACCTCCTGCGGCGCTCGATCCCGTTCAACGCCGAGGCCGATTCGCTCAACGCCGCCATTCTCGGTCCCGACGTGAGCCCCGATGACGAGGAGTTCGACCTCTTCGCGAAGGAAGTCGCGCGCGAGATGACGGTCAAGGCCGGGCAGAAGTGCACTGCGATCCGGCGCGCGATCGTGCCGCGCAAGTACCTCGACGCGATGGCCGCGCGCCTGCGCGACCGGCTGGCGAGGATCAGCGTGGGAGACCCGGCCGTCGAGGGCGTGAAGATGGGAGCTCTGGCCTCCAAGGCACAGCAGGCCGACGTCGGCGCGCGCCTCGCCTTGCTCGCCGCAGGCAACGAGATCGTCTTCGGCGAGCGCGACGGCTTCGCGCCGAAGGGACAGGGCGTCGCCGATGGCGCCTTCTTCGCGCCGACGCTCGTGCTCTGCCGCGACGCGACGAAGAACGACGCAGTTCACGACGTCGAGGCGTTCGGGCCCGTGTCAACGCTGATGCCCTACGAGGATTTCGATCAGGCGATGGCGATGGCAGCGCGCGGCCGAGGCAGTCTCGTCGCGACGCTCGTCACGCACGACCCGATCCTGGCCGCGAAGGCGATCCCGCAGATGGCGGCGTGGCACGGCCGCTTGCTGATCCTCGACCGCGCTGCCGCGGCAGAATCGACCGGCCACGGCTCGCCGTTGCCGATGCTCAAGCACGGCGGCCCCGGCCGCGCCGGCGGGGGCGAGGAGCTCGGCGGCATCCGCGCCGTCAAGCACTTCCTGCAGCGCGCCGCGGTGCAGGGCTCGCCGACGATGCTCACCGCCGTGACTGGAGAATACGTTCGCGGCGCGGCGCTGCACGAGGGCGATCTCCATCCGTTCCGGAAGCACTTCGGGGAGCTTGCAATCGGCGACTCGCTGCTCACGCACCGGCGCACGGTGAGCGAGGCCGACATCGTCGCCTTCGGCGGAGTCTCGGGCGATTTCTTCTACATGCACTTCGACGAGATCGCGGCGAAGGAGTCTGCGTTCGGCCAGCGCATCGCGCACGGCTACTTTGTCCTGGCGGCGGCGGCGGGCCTCTTCGTCTCGCCCGCGCCCGGGCCGGTGCTTGCCAACTACGGACTCGACTCGCTGCGGTTCGTCAAGCCGGTCGGCATCGGCGACACGATCCGCGCGCGCCTCACCTGCAAGCGCAAGATCGACCGCCAGAAGAAGGACGCGCAGGGCCGAGGGCAGGGCGTCGTCGCCTGGGACGTCGAGGTGACGAACCAGCGCGACGAGATCGTCGCCAGCTACGATATCCTGACCCTGGTCGCCAAGCGCGCGGCTGCGGCGTGAGCCCGGTGCGGCGCGGGGTAAACCCCTTCGGGCCGCTCGAGGGCGACTCCTAGAATCGTCGTCGTACACACGCCGGAGAAGGCATGGCCCAGACTCGTCGCGCCGAGAAGGCGTCTCACGCTGCGGCGGCAGGAGCCGGCCCGCGCATCCTCAAGAAGTACCCGAATCGTCGCCTCTACGACACCGAGATCTCCAGCTACATCACGCTGACCGACGTCAAGGCGATGGTGCTCAAGGGCATCGAGTTCGAGGTGCGCGACGCCAAGACGGGAGAGGACCTGACGCGCAGCATCCTGCTCCAGATCATTCTCGAGGAAGAGACCGGCGGCGTGCCGATGTTCTCGACTTCCACCCTGGCGCAGATCATCCGCTTCTACGGCCACGCGATGCAGGGCATGATGGGCTCGTACCTCGAACAGAACCTACAGACCTTCACCGACATGCAGGCACGGCTGGCCGAGCAGTCGAAGGGACTCTACGACCCGAAGCTGCAAAGCCCGGAGCTCTGGACCAAGTTCTTGAGCGGCCAGGCACCGGTGGTGCAAAGTTTGATGGGCAATTATCTCGAGCAATCGCGCAACATCTTCATGCAGATGCAGGAACAGCTGACCAAGCAGGCGGAAACGCTCTTGCCCGGCACCGTCGGGCGCGTCGCGCCGACCAAGCGGTGAGACGCGCCGTTCGCTTCGGCGCCGGGATCGCGCTCGTCGCCGTCGGCTGCGGCGCCCTGGCGGCCACCCCGGCGCGCGGCGCCTCGGCGGCGGCGCCTGCGGCGGCGGCTCCGACCCCGGTCGAATTCATGGGCGCATTCGAGACCGGAACGACGTATGTCGCCGAAATGGCCTACGACGCGCGGGCCTTGCACACCTGGCGCCCCGTGCGCGAGGTGCGCGTCGCCAAGAACGTCGCCTGGACGATCGACTGGACCAATATCGACAAGTTCCCGCAGCTGAAGACGCCTGCCGTGCGGGGCCGGCCGCAGCTGTTTCGCTTCCGCGTCGCCAAGAACGATGTCACTTCCGGCTCGCCGGTGCTGCCCTGGATGTCGACCTATCGCTGCGAGATTCTCGCCGTCGAGCCGGTCGGCGCCGCGGGGCCTTCGAAGGCGGCATCCAAGAAGCGTTAGACGATCGGCGAAAATACGCTGATGATTAATGCCGCGCTGGACCTGCCCCTGCCCCGCACCGCCAGCGCACCGCCGAAGATCGGCTTCGTCTCGCTAGGCTGCCCGAAGGCGCTCACCGATTCCGAGTTGATCCTCACCCGCCTCGGCGCCGAGGGCTACGCCACTTCGAAGACTTTCGAGGGCGCCGACCTCGTCATCGTCAACACCTGCGGCTTCATCGACGACGCGGTGCGCGAAAGCCTCGACACGATCGGCGAGGCGCTCGCCGCCAACGGCAAAGTCGTCGTCACCGGCTGCCTCGGCGCGAAGGCGGGCGAAGGCGGCGGCAACCTGGTGCGGCAGATGCATCCGAGCGTGCTCGCCGTCACCGGCCCGCATGCGACCGAGGAGGTGATGGACGCGGTGCATGCCCACGTGCCCAGGCCGCACGACCCGTTCCTCGATCTGGTGCCGGCGCCGCCTTCGATCGGCATCAAGCTGACGCCGAAGCATTACGCCTATCTTAAGATCAGCGAAGGCTGCAACCACGGCTGCACCTTCTGCATCATCCCGAGCCTGCGCGGCGTCCTCGTCTCGCGGCCGATCGGCGACGTGCTCGCCGAGGCAGCGGCGCTGTTCGAATCCGGCGTCAAGGAGCTTCTCGTTATTAGCCAGGACACGAGCGCCTATGGTGTCGACGTGCGCTACCGCACCGGCTTCTGGGACGGCCGACCCGTCAAGACGCAGCTGCTGACGCTTTGCGAGCAGCTCGCCGCGATCGCGGCACGACACGGAGCCTGGGTTCGCCTGCACTACGTCTATCCGTATCCCCACGTCAATGCGGTACTGCCGCTGATGGCCACGGGCGCGCTCCTGCCGTACCTCGATGTGCCGTTCCAGCATTCGCATCCCGACGTGCTGCGTCGCATGAAGCGGCCCGCGAGCGGCGAGAAGAACCTCGAGCGCCTGGCTCGTTGGCGCGAGATCTGCCCGCAGCTCGTCGTGCGCAGCACCTTCATCGCCGGTTTTCCCGGCGAGACCGAGGCCGAGTTCGAGCACCTGCTCGATTTCATGCGCGAGGCGCGCATCGATCGCGCCGGCTGCTTCGCCTACTCGCCGGTCGCCGGCGCGAGCGCCAACGAGTTGCCGGGCATGCTGCCGCAGGCGCTG
>JBBRFW010000012.1:0-60305 GCA_038241255.1 Burkholderiales bacterium
CGACCCGGTGGGTCGCCCGGCTGGCAGACCACTGAATCAGGCGATCAACACGTCAACGTCGACCAGCGCCAAAGAAGCGAACAGAAACAGAACCGCCAGCGAGGCATCCCTCGCCGGCGGTCGCGCGCTCAACCGAACCGGCAGCGGCTAGGCCAGATGCGGGACCAAGCGATCGACGATGTTGCGCTTGGGCACGGCGCCGACGATCTTCTCGACCATCTGCCCACCCTTGAAGACGACCATCGTCGGCACGCTCGTCACGCCGAGCTTGGAGGCGTACTCATAGTTCTCGTCGATGTTGACTTTGACGACCTTGACCTGATCCTGCCGCTCGTTGGCAATCTCGGCCAAGACCGGGCTAATCGACCGGCACGGACCGCACCACGCGGCCCAGAAGTCGACCACAACGGGGAGCTCGCTGCGACTCACGAAGCGTTCGAAGCGAGCATCGTCGAGGGCGACCGGCTTGCCATCGAGCACGTCGGTGCCGCACTTTCCGCATACCGGCTCGTCACCGGCACGGGCCGGGTCGAGGCGATTGGCGGTGGTGCAGTGGGGGCAGATGACGATCATTGCCGACTCCTTGGCGCGCGACGGGAGAGCCTAGGCCCAGGCGTCGCGCCGCGTCGGCCGCGGCGAAAAAGGCCCGCCTTTCGGCGCGGCCGGGCGCTTCAAAGCCCCGCGAACGTCCGCACCAGGCCGAGCCCGAAATAGCCGCAGATCGCGGCGAGCACGACCCCTTCGACAACGCGGATGCGTGCCGAGACGGCGGGCGCCCAGACGGCCGCCTGCCGCGCGTCGGCGAGCGAGTCGCCCGGCGCAGGCGCCGCTGCCCGGGCGATGACCTCGGCCGCTTCTGCCTCGTGGGAAGTGTCGAGAGGTGCGCCGGAAGCAAAGGGAACGAAGCCGCTGGTCAGGGCGCCGAAGACGGACGGGGTGCGGAACATGAAGGTGATTCCTGATCGAGTGTCGCGGCGCCAGATCGCGTCGCCGGCGGGATTCTCGATAAGACGACGCCGCCGCGTGCAACCGCGTCCGTGAGCAAAGCCACGCGTCTTTCGCACGCGAAGCTGGCACGCGGATTCGTTCACGCTCGCTTCGGCCCTCCGAGGGCGCGTGCGGTAGTGGACCCTTCGTGCAGGGCGTCAGCCCTTGCCGCCGCCGCGCCTGAGACGCTGTTTTTTTCGGTAACGCGCGGCGACGTGCCGTCGTTGGGCGGCGGGCTCGTGCCGCGCGTTAGCGACGAGACGCCTTGGCTCGCCGCCGGCGTCGAGCTCGCCACAGTGCCGCCGGGTGCCGGGTTGTCGGTGCTCGGCGGCTGTTAGACGGTGCTGCCGCCGGACGCGCGCGTCGCGTTGCTGAGGTCGTTGCCCCTGTTGGCCGTCGACGAATTCGTGATGCCTGTCGGCGCCGCGGGCATCGGCGTCGACACTACTGCAGGGGAGGCCGTCGGCTGTACCGTGCCGCCCGTCGACTGCGCCGACTCGGCGACCGGGGAGGCGGTCCGGTTGCAGGAAGACAAGGCCACCGCCGCGGCGAGAAAAGCAAGGGCGAAGGCGGGGGAGCCCATCGAAGCCTCCCGGCCAGGGCGGTGCCCGCCTTCGTGTGCCGCTACGGGAAGCTGAACGTCACCGGCGCCGGATCGCTGGTGGTGACATCGACGTTCTGGCTCTTCGTGACGCCGGCGGAGGTCGCCGAAATCGTGTAGCCGCCCGTCGGCGCGGCGGCGTCGGCGCTGAACACCAGCGGCGCATTGTTGGCGGTGAACGGTGCGCGTACCGCGGCGCCACTTGAGAGCGTATAGGCGAGCCCGCCAGTGCTCGCGTCGACCGGTGCGCCGGCGATGACGACGGTGGGGCCGCCGGTGTACTTCTTCACCACGCTGATGGTCGCGTCGACCGGGGTCGTGCCGGTGCTCACCGTTCCGGTCGCCGTGTGCGGGGTCGACACCGGGGGATCGATCGGCGCAGCACTGGTCGCCAGGTCGGTGGAGGTGGCGTCCGCGACCGGCACGCCGGTGACGACGGCCGGGACGCGGCCGGGCGCGCTGACGACGAGATCGTAGGTTCCCGACGGCACCGGATAGAGAACGAAGTGACCGTTGGCGTCCGGCGACGTCGAGCGGACGATGGCGCCGTTCGACTGCACCGAGATGCGGGTCGTCGCCGGATCGAGAGCGGGCGCGGGCGTGACGAAGCCGGTGACGCGCTGGCCGGTCGCAGAGACTCGGCGCACGACCGTGTAGCGCGGGCTGAGGTCGTAGTTGCCGGTAGAGCCGAGGCGGCGCACCGAGTTGCAGGCGTCGACGTCGATCACGTAGTCGGAGACCTGGTCCTTGACGATGTCGATGTCGACCGCGAGCTTCAGGCCCGACTGCAGGCTCGCCGGCGACGCGAGCGCCGTCTCGGCGCGCGCGGTCGGCGTTACCGCGTTGGCGAGCGGGTTGGTCGCGTCGTTGGCGGCGAGGACGAGGCTCATCTGGCGGTACTTGCCGACCGGCAACGTCACTTGGCCGAGCTCGAGGACGGCGCCGTTGATGAGCGAGAGCAGGTCGACCCGCGGCGCCGGGCCGGGGACGATCTCGGACCAGCCCGGATCGCCGTCGGCAGCGGTGCTGCTCTGGTGGACGCGGACCTTCTGCACGGTCACGTTGATGCGGTCGTAACCGCACGCCGGCGCGTCGGTGAGCGCGACCTTGAGCATGCCGGCATCGGTGATCGTCCCGGTGCCGCCACTCGACCCGCCACCGCCGCCGCCGCAGGCGACGAGCAGGGTGGCAAGGGCAAGCGAGGCGAAGCGGGTTAAGCGAGTGGCGAGCGTCATGGCGTGCCTGGAAGTGGTCGAGCGGGTTCGCTCGCAGCCATTCTAGGAAAGCGCTTGCAGTCGCCGCGGCGACCCGGGCCGGCAAAGAAGAGGTCTTCGCGTAGGAATCGAGGCCGCACGTCAAAATTCGCACGCCTGGGCGGTCGGTTCACGGCGCGGACTCAGCCCTAGAACACCACCTCGTAGCGCCAGCCCTTGTAAGCGAAGACGGCGGACTTGCGCCGGATGTTCTCGAGCACGAGTCCCGGCCCGAGACGGTCGCCTTCGTGGAAGACCTGACCATTGATCATCACCATCCGGCTCGCTGCATCGCCCGAATAGCTCGAGCCGCCGATGGCGACCTTCGGCAGCTCGCGCCGGATCTCTTCGGGCAACTCCGCCGGTGCATAGATGCGCGCTTCGCCGCTGTCCTTCGCCACGCCGGGCGGTGCGGCGATGGCGGGCCGCGCCGCCGCCCGCTTCGCGTCCACGCTGGCGCGGGTCGGCGGTGCGGGCTGCGCGGCGAGCGCCGGCCGGCGGGGGGGCGCCGGCACGGCGACGGCTGCGGCAGCGGCGACGTCGTTCGTCGGGGTGACCGTCGTCACCGCGGCCGGCTCGGCGGGCGGCAGCGGCGGCAGCGGCGCCGGCACAGGGGCGACGGCGCCTTCGATCGGCACCCGAGAGGGCGCCGACGGGCTGCCGAAGAACATCCACGCCAGGGTCGCGAGCAAGGCGACTGCGAGCGCGATGACGGCCCAAGCGAGCGGCCTCGGCCGCGCTGCGACAGCATCATCTTCGCCGATCGACTGCTGCTGCGACTGCAGGCTCGGCACGGTGCCGCGCTCGCGTTCGGCGTCGGCGCGGCGCAGCGCATCGAGGATGTACGACATCGGCGTCCGTTCCTGCTTAGTGCGGCGCGTCGACGGCCAGACGCGGCTCGTCGATGCCGGTCGCGCGGTTGATCTGCATGAAGGTCGTGGGCCCGGCGCGGCCCACCGAAGGCAGGCCGTGCGTCGACTGGAACTTGCCGACCTTGGCGAGCAACTCGGCGTCCATGGTCTGCCCGGGCGGCGGCGCCGGCTCGCCGGCGAAGCCTGCGATCTGGGTCGCCAGACGATCGACGATTGGCCCCGACGCGCCTTGGCCGACCGCGGTGACGTAGCCCGGAGGGAGCCGCCACGCGGTCGCGAACTCGCCGCGCCAGACTTTGGCCAGTGCGGCGATCTGGACCGCGAGCGTCTCGTCGCCGGCGCGTAGCGTCGCGGTCTTGTCATTCAGACCGAGCAGGAGCGCGGTCGTGCTGCGGCCGCTGTCGTCGCGCAGCCAGACCAGGCCGGGGCGCGCGAGGCTCCTCACCATCGCCAGCGTCGCGCCGAACTTGGAGCAGCGGATCTGCCGGCGCGCCGCTGCGGCGCAGGGGTCGCCGTCGCCGGCATCGACGCCCCACATTGGCAGCAGGTCGCGCCACGCCGTCTTCTCGTCGACGCCGAAGCTCTTCAGGTGGCTGCGCAAGGTCGCGGCATCGAGCGGGCCGCTCACCGTCGAAGCGAGCGCGCCGGCCGCGGTCGGCGAACGCGGGGCGGAGGCGGCCGTCGGCAACGGCGGCGACGTCGCTGCCGCTGCAGCGCCTGGCGCGACCGAGGGCGTCGCGCCGGTCGCGCTGGCGGTGCCCGGCGTTTTGGCGATCGGCGTCAGCGGCCGCGCTGTCCCCGGCGCCGACGCTACCGGTCGCGAGGCCGCGCCCGCCGAGGCCGGGCTCGCCGCCGCCACCGCCGTCGGCGTCGCGCCAAACTGGCGCAAGCCGCCGTAGAGCGAGAACGCGATCAGCGCCGCCAGCGCGAGGCCCGCGACGGCGGCGAGGCCCACGCCGGCCCGGCTGCCCAGGCGCGCGCGATCAGGCGCCGCCAACGTCGAGCGCCCGAACACCTCACGGCCGGCCTTCTCGATCATCGGGATGTCGATGCTGTGCTTGCCGTGCGCGTAGGCGCCGAGCATGACCCGGTCGCAGAGCAGGTTGATCCGGCGCGGCACGCCGCGCGTGAGCTCGTGGATGCGCTGCAAAGCGCTGGGGTCGAACGGGATCGCGCGCGTCATGCCGGCCACGGAGAGGCGGTGGCGGATGTAGTGCTCGGTCTCCTTGGCCGAAAGCGCGTTGAGGTGGAAGCGCGCGATCACGCGCTGAGCGAGCTGCTCGAGCTCCGGCTGCTCGAGCATCGTGCGCAGCTCGGGTTGGCCGATGAGGACGATCTGCAGGAGCTTCCTCTCGTTGGTCTCCAGGTTGGTGAGGAGGCGCAGTTGCTCGAGCACGTCGGCCGAGAGCATTTGCGCCTCGTCGATGATGAGGACGTTGTTCTGGCCGACCGCATGCGTCTCGAGCAGGAAGCCGTTGAGCGCGTCGACGTAGGTCTTGACGGTGGGCGCCGGCGCGTCGTCCGGCGGCAGCGGGATGTGGAACTCGTCGCACACCGTCTTCAGCAGCTCCATGACCGTGAGCTTCGGATTGAAGATGTAGGCGACGTTGCAGCGCTTCGGGATCTGTTCGAGGAAACAGCGGCAGACGGTCGTCTTGCCGGCGCCGATCTCGCCCGAGAGCAGGACGAAGCCGCCGCCGCCGCCCACGCCGTACAGCAGGTGCGCCAGCGCCTCGCGGTGGCGCTTGCTCATGTAGAGGTAGCGCGGGTCCGGCGCGAGCGAGAACGGCTGCTGCTTCAGGCCGAAGAACCGCATGTACATGGCCGGGAGAATAACGTTCCCCGTGGCCGCGCCTCGGCGTGATGCCGTGGCGGCAGGCGGGGCGGCGTCAGTCGAAGGCATAGCGCGCGCCCACGGAGAAGAGGCGCGCCGCGCCCGGCGCATAGAAGGTCGAGCTGCGCAGCGGCAGGCGGCCCTGGGCATCGGCGGGGAAGGGCTGGGCGACGAAGCGTCCACTGGCGTCGAAGCCGGTCGGCCCGAGCTGGGCGGCGCTCGCGTAGCGGCGGTCGAGGAGGTTGACGATCCGCGCGAACACCGTGAGCGCCGCCGTCGGCTGCACCGTGGCGCCGACGTTGAGCACGGCGTGGCCGGGCGATCGCCCGGGCCCCAGGTAGAAGACGCCGTCGGCGGCGTGGCCGCCGTTCTCGTTGCCGCGAGCCGGCGCGCCGCCGGTCGCGACGAGATCGAGCGAGAGCCTGGTCCGCGCGTCGACGGCGAGCTCGAGCGCGGCTTTGAAGATCTGCCGCGGCACGAGCGGCAGGCGGTCGCCCGGCGCGATGTCGATCGAGCCGGCGAGTCCGGGCCCGGCGTCGTTGCTGCTGTTGCCAGTGCCGTTGACGCGTTCGCCGCTCAGGAAGCGCGCATCGAGCCCCGTCCACGCGAGGTCGCCCGACCACCGGCCGGCTCGGCCTGCCGCGCCGAGCTCGATGCCTTGCCGTCTCGTCTTGCCGAAGTTGCGGAAGTAGCCCTGGCTCGAAGCGTCGCTGCTGACGAACAGCAGGTCGTCGCGATTGACGGCGCGAAAGACGCCGGCACGCCAGCTCGCCGACCCCGCATCGCCGCGCAGCCCGGCCTCGATGGTGCGGGTGACGACCTGGCGCAGCGGCGGGTCGCCGGCCAGCGCGTTGGGAAGCTTGCAGGGCTGCGCGGGGTTGGCGCAGCCGAGCTCGATGGCGGTGGGCGTGCGGCTGCCTTCGTTGTAGCCGGCGTAGAACTGAAGCGCGCGGCTTGGATTCCAGTTCACGCCGGCGGCCGGATTGAGCCGCGCGAACACCTGATCGCCATCGAGCGAGGCCGGGTCCGGCGCGCGTCGCAGAGTATCGCGGTTCCTCACCGTCGTGCGGTCGTAGCGCGCCGCGGCCGTGAGGTGCCAGTCGGCGCCGAGCGCGACGCTGTCGGCGCCGAACACGCTCGCCGTGCCGGTGCGCGCAGACAGGCTCACCGACGTGTCGGCGGCCCCGACGTCACCACCGCCGAGAAAGTCGCTCACCACCTCGACGCTGCGGTCGGGGCGGAGGAATCCCGGCGCCGAAGTCTGCGCGAAGCGCGTCCGGCTCGCGTCGAACGCGGCACCGACGACGAGCTGATGCGTCGTCGCCCCGAGTGGGACGTTGCGCGTCGCTTGCGCCGAGGCCCCCGCCTGCGACTGCGCGCTGTGGCTGCGACGCAGCACGCCGTTGCAGGCGAGGTCGGTATCACGGTCCTGAAGCGCCTGCGCCACGCAGCGCAGGAACGGAAACGGCGTCGTCGTCGCGTCGACCACCTCGGGCACCGTGACGCCGGCGCCGGAGAGGGCGCTGCGGTCGGCGCCGCTCAGCGCGTAGAGCGGCTGATCGAGCGAGTTGTCGTTCAGGTCGCCGTTGACGGTGTGCGTGTCGATGCGGCGCAGATAAGCCTGGCCGGAGACGGTCCAGCCGTCGTCGCGGTCGTGCGTCGCCGCGAGGCTGACGAGTCCGGACCGGTTGCGCGTCTCGTCGGGCCGCGTATAGATGCTCGCGTAGCGCTGGGCGAGCAGCTCGGCCTCCTGCAAGCCGTTGCCATGCAGCCGGGTCGCGGCGGCACTCGCCGTCAGCGTGAGTTGCGTCGCGCCCGAGCGCCAGCCAAGTTTGCCGAAGACCTGGCTGAGGCGCGACGCCGAGTCGTCGCGCCAGCCGCTGTCGCGATAGAGGCTGCCGGCGCCGAACCAGGACAGGCCGCGCGCATCGTTGCCGCCACTCTGAATCTCGAGCTGGCTGCGCCCGTGCGAGCCTGCGGTGACCTGCGCCGAGCTGCCCGGGTGCCTCGCGCCGTCCTTGGTCTGCACCGAGATCGCGCCGCCGAGCGTGTTGAGGCCAAACAGGGGGTTAGACCCGGGCATGAGCGCGATCGAGGCGATCGCCGCGGTCGGCAGCATGTCCCAGCTGACGATGTCGCCGAACGGCTGGTTGTAGCGGATGCCGTCGACGTACAGCGAGAGCCCCTGCGGCGTGCCGAGCAGCGGCGACGCGGTGTAGCCGCGAAAGCTGACGTCGGGCTGGAAGGGATTGCCCTGGATCTCGTTGACGTGAACGCTGCCGAAGCGTCGATTCATGAACTCGCCGAGCGAGAGGGCGCCGCTGCGCGCGATCTCGGCGCCGGTCGCGGTCTGCACCGGCGCCGGCACGCGATCGCGCGGCAGGTCGAGCCCCGGCAGCGGCGTGACCCCGATGACGGTCACCGGCGCGAGCGTGGTCGCGCTGGAGGCCTCCTCGGCAGCCGTCGGCGCCGGGACGAGAGCGAACGCGAGGAGAAGGCCGAGGGCCGCGCGCCGGATCACCGGATGGCGACGCCCCAGGGCAGCTTGCCGACGGCGATCTCGGCGACCTTCTCATTCCTTCGCGTGTCGATCACCGAGACGCTGCCCGAGCGGCCGCATGCGACGTAGAGCTTGCTGCCGTCGGGCGTGAGCGCCATGTTCCACGGCCGCTGGCCGACGGCCACCGTCGCGACCGTGGCGTTGGCGGCGATGTCGATCACCGACACCGTGGCATCACCGCCGTTCGACACATAAAGCCATCTGCCCTCGGGATGAACGGCGACGCCGTTGCTGCGCAGCCCTACCTTGACCTTGGCCAGCACGGTGAACGCCCGCGCGTCGATCACGTAGACCTCGTTCGAGCTTTCGGCGGCGACGTAGGCGCGCTCGCTGTCGGCCGAGAAGGCGATGCCGCGCGGCCGCACGCCGACCGGGATCTGCGCGACCTGCGCGCGCTTCGCGACATCGATGATGTCGACGGCCTCGCCGTCCTCGGCGCTCACGAACACGTAGCGGCCGTCGGGCGTGAAAACGGCGTGCTCGGGATTCTTGCCGCGCACTTTGACGACGAAAGCCTTCGCGCTCGTCTTGGTGTCGACGAAGACGATCTCGTTGGTCTCCTCCACCGCCGTGACGACCCAGCGGCCGTCAGGCGACATGCCTACGCCCTCGGGCGACGCGCCGACGGCGATCGTGCCGCTGCGCCTGCGCGCCGTCAGGTCGACGATCACGAGCGCGTTGTTCGGCTGGTCGCTCACGTACGCAGTGCGGCCGTCGGGCGAGACGACCGTGCCGCGCGGCTTCTGCCCGACCGCAATCTCCGCGACGACGTGGTCGGTAGCGGTGTCGATGACGCTGAGCGTCCCCGAGCCTTCGTTCGGGACGTAGGCGAAGGGCGCAGCGAGGACGGCCAGCGGACACGAGATCGCCGCGGCGACGACGAGATCGGTCAACGACAAGGTCATGGCGAGGACGCGCGTCGCGTGGGTAGGGAGGTCACAGCGAGATGCGAGCGAAGATGCCGTCGCGCTCGACGACGGCGTGCTTCAGCGCCATCGCGACGTGGCCGACGATGAGCGCGAGCAGCAGGTAGGTACTCGCGTCGTGCACGCTCACAAAGAACGAGTACGCCCCGGGCCAGTCGGGCCCCCAGGGAGCCAGCGCGATGCCGAAGAAGCGCACGCCGTGCCGGCTGAAGTTGGAGCCGAGGTAGCCGGCGAGCGGCGCGACCCCCATGCACGCGTAGAGCGCGACGTGGCCGGCGTCCGCGGCGCGCTGCCGGCGCGGCGACATCGTCGCCGGCCACGGGGGCGGCGCGTGGCCAAGGCGCCAGGCGATGCGGGCGACGACGAGCAGGCCGAGCACGATGCCGAGCGACTTGTGCAGGTTGATGACGCCGGCGCGCGCCGGCGTGCCGCGGGGCGCGATCTCGTCGAGCAGCAGGCCGAAGGCGATCTCGGCGAGGACGAAGAGGCCGATCGACCAGTGCAGCCAGGCGGAGACGCCGTCGTAGCGCGCGGGCGCGCCCGGGCCCGCGCCGGCGGGCTGATCGAACGACGCTGCGCCGGTGCGCGCGTCGGCATCGACCGAGGCTTCAATCACGGACCAGGTCGGCGATGCCGACGGTCGCGCCCACCTGGGGATCGAGGGGCGCGATCCAGGTGCTGCCCGCCGATGCGTGCCAGCGCTGCAGCTCGCCGCCGCTGGTCGCACCTTCGATGACGCGGTCGACCGCGGCGAGCAGGTCGTGCGCTTCAGCGCGGGCGACAAAGCCGATGTTGATTCGCAGGGGGTGAACGTAGCCGGTTCTCATGATCGGCGTCGCCGGGTGGGCGAGCCGCCACGCGTCGAGGCGATCGATCGCGACGAGGGCGGCGTCGATGCGCCCGGCTTCGAGCTCCTCGAGGACATCCTGCCGTTGTGAAAGCGTCACCATGCTCGGCCTCAGCTTGCCGTTGCGGTAGAGCGAGACGATGCTGCCGGCGAGCGTCCCGCTGATCGCCCCGATCCTAGCGTCGCCGAGATCCGCAAGCGTGGCGTCGCGGCGCGCCCCGTCGCGGACGACGAGCGCCATCGCCGCGGCATGGTAGGCCCGGCTCGACTCGAGCGTGCCGAGCGTGATCCAGGGTCGTTGCGGCGGCCGCGGTGCACCGGGGTAGTCGGGCACCCGCGCGACCGGACGCGACGGCGGTCCGAGGTCCGAACGTAGCAGCGCGAATCCGCTCGCGAGCTCGCACACACCCGACGACAGCAGCGCGTTCACTTCGTGCGAGAGCGTACTGTCGGACTCGTACTTCGATTCGAAGGGAACGATCGCCAACGGTCGCTGCAGCGCCGCGGCGACGGCTTCCGCGACGCGCACGTCGAGCCCGTGCACGGCGCCACGCTCGGCACGGGACAGCGGCGCGTTGTCCTCGGCCATGCACACCGAGAGCGGTTTCGGCGGCTCCGCACG
The DNA here is from genome assembly GCA_038241255.1 of Burkholderiales bacterium. GTDB lineage: Bacteria > Pseudomonadota > Gammaproteobacteria > Burkholderiales > Burkholderiaceae_C > Schlegelella_A. The sequence continues at coordinate 10,503 of JBBRFW010000012.1, forward strand.
CGAGGCGGCAGGCGCGAGCAGTACCACCGCGACGACGAGCGTTGGCCGGAGCCCAGCGCTCCATGTCATGGCGCTCGCTCCTTGCCGCCGCGGCTGCCGACGTAGGCCCAGAGAAGGCGGATCTGTTCCTCGTCGAGCCCGTCGCGGAACGACGGCATGTTGCCCTTGCCATTCGTCACGGAAGCGAAAAAGCGCGGCGCGTCGTCGACCGGAAAGCGGCGAAGGTCGTACGACGTCGTTCCGGAGTTCACCATGTTCCTGCCGTGGCATTGCGCGCAGGTGCGCTCGAATTGGGCGCGACCGCGCTCGATCTCGTCGACGCTGAATCTTTCCTGCGCGACTGCGCCGCGGCCGCAGACGGCCGCGCAGACCGTGAGCGCGGCGAGCACGGTCGCCGCATTCGGCGCGCCGGACCTCAGCGAACGGCGAAGGTCCAGACCGACCCGCCCTGCGGCACCTTGGCCATCCGCTCGTCGCCGAGCAGGGCCCAGACCCCGCCTCCGCCCGAGACGATCGACACGTACTGCACTCCGTCCTGCTCCCAGGTCACGGGCAGGCCGATGATGCCGCTGCCGGTCTGGAACTGCCATAGCTTGGCGCCGGTGTCTGCGTCGACCGCCATCACCTCGCCGGTCGCTGCGCCGGTGAAGACGAGCCCGCCTGCGGTCGAGAGCGTCCCGGCCATGCTCGGCATCCCAGGCCAGGGCATCTGCCACTTGCTCTTGCCGGTCATCGGGTCGATTGCGCTCAGGTAGCCGTGCGGCTGGTCCTTGGGCATGTTGACGCCACGAAAATTCATGCCGAGGTACCACTCGCCCTTCTTGTATTCGGGCTTGGCGAACTGATACGGCCAGCTCATGTTGAGCGTGTTCGCGTAAGCGAGGCCCGTCGCCGGATTCCACGACATCGGCTGCCAGTTCTTGCCGCCGAGCACCGACGGGAAGACCTCTTCGTCGCCGCCGGCGCGGATGCGCTGGAACACGGCCGATTCGACCGGCCGGCCGGTGCCGAGGTCGATCTTGTCGGCCCAGTTGACCTTGACATACGGGTTGGCGGCGAGGAGCTTGCCGTTGGCGCGGTCGAGCACGTAGAAGAATCCGTTTCGGTTGGCCTGGACGAGCACCTTGCGCGTCGCCCCATCGACCTTGAGGTCAACCAGCATGCCGACTTCGGTCGAGTCGTAGTCGAACGGATCATTGGGTGAGAACTGGTAGTGCCAGACGAGCTCGCCGGTCTTCGGGCGGAACGCGAGGACCGAATCGACGTACAGGTTGTCGCCCTTGCGCGCCTCCGCGTTCCAGGGGCCGCCGTTGCCGGTGCCCCAGTAGACAAGATCGAGTTCCGGGTCGTAGGCCCCAGTGAGCCAGGTCGGTGCACCGCCTTTCATCGCCGTGTCGCCGGGCCAGGTCTCGGCGCCCTTGTCGCTGCCGACCGCGGTGGTGTAGAGGCGCCACAGCTTCTTGCCGGTTTCCGGGTCCCAGCCGTCGATGAAGCCGCGCGTTCCGTATTCGCCGCCGGCGATTCCGGTCATGAGGACGCCGTTCGCGATCAGCGGAGCGCCCGTCATCGCGTGGCCGTCCTTGTAGTCGGCTGCCTGCGACTTCCAGAGCTGCTTGCCGGTCTTGGCGTCGTAGGCGATGACGTGAGAGTCGAGCGTCGTCCGGTAGAGCTTGCCGTCCAGGATCGCAACGCCGCGGTTCAGCAGGCCGCAGCACGCCATCTTGGAGACGTCGCTTGCGAACTCGAGGTCCTGCTTCCAGACCTGCCGGCCCGAGAGAGCATCGATCGCGACGGTCGACGTGTGCGTCGTCACATACATCGTCCCCTGGTAGACGATCGGCTGCGACTCCTGGCTCTGCGAATTGTTGAGGCTGTAGTTCCAGACCGGAACGAGCCGCGAAACGTTGCGCTTGTCGATTCGCCGCAACGGGCTGTAGCGCTGGTTCGAGTAGCCCATGCCGTAGGTCAGCACCCGGTTCGGAGACGGGTCGGCCTTCAGGTCGGCCAGCGTTTGCGCGCTCGCAGCCGCGGCGAAGACTACTGCAATCGCTGCAGTCAGGCTGAACTGAAGTCGGACGGGAACTTTCATTGTTTTCTCCTCTAGTTTTGACCGGACGTTGTGTACTGTGAAGCGCGTGACGTTGCCGAAGTTACTGCTACCGGCTGCGGCGGCACCTAGGGGCATCCCGAATACCAGGTCGCGTCGCGTCCCTTGGAGAATCCTGGCGGCGCCGTTCACCCGGTCCGGTTCGCTGTTCCAGGCCGGCGGGCTCAGCTTGGAGTTACGCTGGGCTGCCCCGAGTCTTGGAACCAGTCATTCGTGAAGAACGACTGCGTTGTTCAGGGGCGATGAAATCATCGACGCCAACATCGCGTTCGCGCGCGCTTGGCGCCGCGACAGCGATCGGGTTGGCAACCGCATTCCGGCTCGATGAAAGCATCGCTTCATTCGCCGCGGCCGTCGACAGCGTCCGTCTTGCGGGGCATTGCAGTACCGCTACGTCCAGCCGCGCCCGCTAAGCGACCACAACACGCTACGCCGGAAGAGCACCGCCACATTAAAGAAGACGATCCACTCGCGCCGTTCTTGACTCAGGCAATCCACCACCTGAGGGGGGCCTCCGTGCAGCAACATCCATCGGTAGGTGACGTAGTTGACCGGCATCGGCAGGCGGTACCGAATGCGTAGCTGATGGTCATAGGGGTAAGAGCACACCGCGTTGGCGAGGTTGGTCAGAAGCTTGCCCCAGACCGCTGCTTCTCCTTGGACCGAATGCATCGCCATATACCCAGTGTGAAGCCGGCAATGAGACGCTCGTCTGTGGTGCCGATCACGACGACAGGCTTCGTTGTGATGCGCGCGTGCAACGGCCCGACGAGCTGCGCGTGTGCATCACGCTGGTCGGGACGGCTGCGTTGTTGGGAATGCGTCGGCGCAGCAGCGGCAGACGCTCGATGCCATCTTCTAGGTCGGCACTCCCTCGAATCGATCGGACAATCTTTGGCCACGCTTGTCGAGAACGACGACACGAAACGTTTGTCCAAGACGCCGCCGCATTCGAGCTGGCGCCGGGTATTCCCAATTCATCTCAACCTGGGTCAGGATGCCGGGGACTGACCGGGAAGACGCAAGCGAGGAGGGCGTGCCGCAGGTGACCATCAGATCGCTCAGGGCTTGATGTAGGCGAAGCCCTGCTGCTGCTTGCGGGCGATCTCGACGACACCGGCCGCGACATAGCCGATGTTGGGCAACATATCGGCATAGACCAGCTTCATGTTCTTCATCGTGTTCTCGCACGCGATCACCTTGACGCCGTTCTTCAAGGTATCGGCAACCCGCGCTGCGATCGGCGAATCGCCTTTCAGCATGCCGATGCCTGGGCCATAGGCGACCACTTCGATCTCCGGTGCGTCGTCCGGCAACTCGGTCTGGACGTTGCGCACGTTGTTCAGGGCAAGATTCCACTTGGCCACCTCGCCGTCGCTGACCTGAAACACGATCTGCAACGGCTTGATCGCAGGCTGCGCCTGCGCCCCGGTCAGAGTCAATGCCGCAAGTGCAGTACTGCCGGCGAGCGCGGCGAACTGTCGCCGGGGGTGGTGAGCCATGGTGTCTCCTGTGGCGGTGACTACTGTCGGGTCTCTCAGGGGCTCGTCAGGCCACGTTGCAGAGCGCGGTAGCGATCCCTGTTCGAGATAGAGACCGATAGTCTCTCGACAAGCCGACGCCTCGGCCATTAGAACCCTCGCCTCGTCACCAGCCCAGCGGGAAACTACCTATCTGCTTATGCGCACACGCGCATATGCTGACTGGCGTGGTTACGAGGTCCTGGTGGACGACATAGGGGAAGTCTTCGAGTCGGTTGCGCGCTATTTCCTGGTGCTGTCGGAGCCTGCGCGCCTGCGCATCGTTCACGCCATCTGCCAGGAAGAAAAGGCGGTGGGCACGATCGTCGAGGAGACCGATCTAGCCCAGAGCAACGTCTCGCGACACCTGAACATGATGTATCAGGCTGGTGTACTGCGGCGACGCAGAGAAGGAAGCCAGGTCTTCTACAGCGTCACCGATTCGACCCTGACGGATGTCTGTCGCGCCGTTTGCATTCGAGTGTCCGCCGAGCTCGACGGCAAGAGCGGGCTCAAGCGAAGCGTCCGGGACCTCATTGAAGAGTTCAAGTGATGTCGAACTGCAATCCGCCGACGCCTGCGCGTGTCGCTAAGGCCCCTGAAGGCCACCTTTGCCCCGACGTCATTGAGCAGGCGCGCAAGGCCCGGCGCCGCTTCATGGCGACCGCGCTCGCCATGGGGGCGGGAACGGCGACGGCTGCAGAATCTGCAACCCCCGCCGGCGACGGTGACCCGGCGATTCTCACGCTTCCCGATCATTCCAAGGGGCTGGGTCAGCCAGTCGCCACGACGGGCTACGGCATGCCATCGAGGTGGGAGAAGAACATCCAGCGGCGCCCAAGCCCAGGGCTGACGCAAGTGGCGCAGGCCTCGGTGTCCTTTTGTCCGCTGCAATCGCTGTTCGGAATCATCACGCCGAACGGACTGCACTTCGAGCGCCACCATCAAGGCTGGTGGGACGTTGATCCCACGAAGCACTGGCTGATGGTGCATGGCCTCGTGCGCGAATCTCGTGTGTTCACGATGGACGACCTGATGCGCTTGCCATCGGTGTCGCGCATTCACTTCATCGAGTGTGGCGCGAACAGCGGGATGGAATGGGCTAACTCGGCCGTGCCGAGCGTGCAGTACACGCACGGCATGCTGTCGTGCTGCGAGTTCACGGGCGTCAAGCTTTCCACCTTGCTCGATCTTGTGGGTGCTGACACGAGGCAAGGTCGCTACGTGCTTGCCGAAGGCGCAGACGGGTCGTCGATGACGCGAACCGTTCCGATGGCCAACGCCCTCGATGACGTCATCGTCGCCTGGGGCATGAACGGCGAAATGCTTCGCCCCGAAAACGGTTACCCGTTGCGCCTGGTCGTGCCGGGCATCCAAGGGGTGAGTTGGGTCAAGTATCTGCGCCGGATCAAGGTCGGCGACCAGCCGTTTTATACGAAGGACGAGGAAATCCACTACGTGGATCTGATGCCTGACGGCACATTCCGGCAGTTCACCTCGATCCAGGAATGCAAGTCGGTGATCACGATGCCGTCAGGAGCCCAGAAGCTGCTCGACAAGGGTTACTACAACGTGACGGGGCTGGCGTGGTCGGGGCGCGGCAAGGTCAAGCGGGTGGACGTCAGCGTCGACGGTGGCCGAAACTGGCGCACAGCCCGGCTCGAGGGCGAGCCCCTGCCCAAGGCGCTGACGCGTTTCAACATCGACTGGGCCTGGGACGGATCGCCCGCCATCCTCCAGTCGAGGGCGGTGGACGACACCGGCTACGTGCAACCGAAGATCAATCAGCTCCGCGCGGTGCGTGGCACGCGCTCGCTGTATCACAACAATGCCATCCAGTCCTGGCGAGTCGCAGAGTCTGGTGAAGTGGCGAACATCCAGACGTACTGAGATGAAAGGGTCTTCATTCTTTCCGAGTCTCCGGCACCTGGTGGCCGGACTGCGCGCGACCGTAATCGTGGCGACTTGCCTGTCCGACACAGCCTCGGGCCAGGCCGTTCGGGCGCCCGACTACTCGGCGATCGGCCGTCAGGCGAAGCCGGCCGAAATCGCGGCCTGGAACATCGATGTGCGGGGCGATTTCGAGGGCCTGCCGAAGGGCGGTGGCAGCGTTGCCCTCGGCACCAAGGTGTGGGAGGGCAAGTGTGCGTCGTGCCACGGTGATTTCGGTGAATCGAACCAGGTTTTCACGCCGATCGTCGGCGGCACTTCGAAGCAGGACATAGCGTCGGGAAGAGTGTTCTTCCTCGCCAACCCCGGCTACCCGCATCGCACGACGTTGATGAAGGTCTCCAAGCTCTCGTCGCTGTGGGACTACATCAACCGCGCGATGCCCTGGACTGCGCCGAAGTCGCTGTTGACCGACGAGGTCTACGGCGTGCTCGCTTACATCCTCAACCTCGGCGACATTGTGCCCGCCGATTTCACGCTGACCGACATGAACATCGCCGAGGTGCAGCGCACGCTGCCGAGCCGGTTTGGCCACGTGTTCTACAGGCCAATGTGGGAAACGCGCGGCAAGGGTGATGTCGCGAACCCGGCCTGCATGAAGGATTGCCCCGTCGGCGGAAAGATCGAGTCATCGATCCCCGACTCGGCGCGAAACTCGAACGGCAACATCGCCGAGCAGGTGAGACCCTTCGGCGCGGCACATGGGGTCGACACTTCGGCTCCGGCAGGCAGTGCCGCCATGGGACAGCAGGTCGCCGCGACGTCGATCGCTGAGCCGACGCCGGTTTCCGTCAGCGACGCGGCGACGCTGATCAAGTCCAACGCCTGCACGAGCTGCCATGGCATGACGGACAAGATCGTCGGCCCGGCGTTCCAGGACGTCGCCGGGAAGTACGCCGGCCGGTCGGACGCCGTCGGGTATCTGATCGACAAGATCCACAAGGGCGGGCAGGGCGTGTGGGGCGCGATTCCGATGCCTGCGCAGCAACTGAACGACGCCGACGCCAGAACGATTGCCCAGTGGCTTGCGGGCGGCGCGAAATGAGCGAATTCGGAAGGTCCATGGCCCCAACACGGACCCGTTTTTGCCAGGATCGCAGTGCGAACGTCGCTGTCGATGCAACCAAGGACGCAACATGAAATCGAGAAGAGACCTTTTGAAGCAGGGCGGCTTGCTGGCGGTCCTGGTGAGCTGCGGTGCGCTGACCCTGGAGCGGGCGCGCGCGGCTGACGTGCCTGGGTTCGATGCCAAGTCTCTCGACGACGCACTGAAGGTCCTGGGTGAAAAGCCTGCGGACAGCAAGGACGTGACGATCACCTCGCCCGACATTGCCGAGAACGGTGCTGTCGTCCCGATCGCCGTGACCAGCGCCGTGCCGAAGACCGAGGCGATCTACATCCTGATCGAGAAGAACCCGTTCCCGCTGACGGCGTCCTTCGCAATTCCCGAAGGTACCGATGCCTATGTGGCGACGCGCGTCAAGATGGGCGAGAGCACGAAAGTCTATGCCGTCGTAAAGGCCGAAGGCAAGCTCTACTCTTCGTCGAAGGAAACCAAGGTGACGCTGGGCGGCTGCGGCGGCTGAGGCCCACTTCGCGCGCATCTGACCGATACAACGATTTAGGAGACAGACATGGCTGACCCGATGCGCATCCGCGCCCAGGCAAAAGACGGCGTGACCGACGTGCGAGTGCTGATGGCCCACCCGATGGAGACGGGCTTTCGTAAAGACGCGAGCGGCAAGACCATCCCGCCGCATTTCATCAACGACGTGAAGGCGACCAGTGGCGGCAAGACAGTGCTGACGGCCAAGTGGGGCCAGGCGGTCTCGCAGAACCCGTTCCTCCAATTCCGCTTCAAGGGCGCACAGGCCGGTGACAAGGTTACTGTTACGTGGACCGACAACATGGGTGAAACCCGGACCGACGAAGCAACGATCTCTTAGGCGCGACCGCGAATCGCTGAACTGCGAGACAGGAGACAACATGAACCGCCGCCGCATCGTTGCTGCACTCGTCCTGTGCGGGAGCGCCGGCGCCATCGCGCAGACGTCGAGCGACGGGATCGCCCAATATCGGGCGATGCTCGCCGACGGCAATCCTGCCGAGCTCTGGGAGGCAAAGGGCGAGGCGCTGTGGAAGGCGCCACGCGGGCACAACAAGGCGACGTTGCAGCGATGCGACCTCGGCAAGGGCGCCGGCGTCGTGAAAGGTGCCTTCGTGGAACTGCCGCGCTTCTTCACTGACACGGGGCGCGTTCAGGACCTCGAGTCGCGCCTGCTTACCTGCATGCAGGAGCTGCAGGGATTCAACGCAGCGGAGATCGCCAAGACGCCGTTCGGCCAGGGCGAGCAGGTCGCCCTCGAGAGCCTGGTGGCCTGGATTTCGAGCGAGTCGCGCGGCATGAAGTTCAGCCTGCCTCAGGCGCACGCCCGCGAGAAGGACATGTACGAGGCGGGCAAGCGCGTTTTCTATTTTCGCGGCGGACCCTACGACTTCTCGTGTGCGTCGTGCCACGGCCAGGAAGGAAAGCGCATTCGAATGCAGGACCTCCCCGACCTGACGACACAAAAGGGCGCCGGCGCCGGCTTCGGTGCGTGGCCTGCTTACCGTGTCTCGAGCGGCGAGCTCTGGAGCATGCAGCGACGCCTCAGCGACTGCTATCGGCAGCAGCGGTTCCCATACCCGGGGTTCACGTCCGACGCGACGATTGCGCTGAGCGTCTATCTCGGTGTGACGGCACGCGGTGCCGAATCTATCGCGCCGGCCCTTAAGCGCTGAGGGAGTTGCCATGCAAAGCTTCAGCAATCGATCGGTCGCGTGGCTGGCCACGTGCGCGGCAGCCGCCATTGCCGGGTGTGCCATGTCCGCTTCGACTTCGGCTCCGGACTACGACGCCATGGCGCTTGCCATGATCAAGAGTTCGTTCCAGCCGCGAGGGCAGGCGACGCTTGCCCGCCTCGAGCAGGATCCACTGCAACGGTCGTGCTCCAGCGAAACTCCGCCACCCGCCGATGTCGTGCGCCAGCTCGAGAGCCGAGAGCTTGCGACGGTCAAGACGCCCGCGGACGGTCGCTATCTCGGCGATTGGCGTGAGGGCGAAAAACTGGCGCAGAGCGGAAGCGGCATGACCTGGTCGGATCCGGCCGACGCCGCCAACGGCGGCAATTGCTACAACTGCCACCAGTTAAGAAAGACCGAGATTGCCTACGGCACCCTCGGCCCCAGCCTCTACAACTACGGCAAGCTGCGGGGCGTGGCCGATCCCTCGAGCCCGGCAGTCGCACCCGTCGTGCAGTACACGTGGGGCAAGCTCTACAACGCAAAGGCCTACAACGCCTGCTCGATCATGCCGAGGTTCGGCGAAGCGCAAGTCCTGACGGCCAAGCAGATGCAGGACATCATGGCCTTGTTGCTCGACCCCAAGTCGCCCGTCAACCAATAACAATGGCCGCTCGCGCGCGATGAGCATCAGTCGCCGTGAGTTCGTCCAGATGCTGGCGGTGGCGTCGGCGGGCGGCATGGCGCTCGAGCATCGCGGTGTGCTCGCGGTCGACGCCGCGGCTGCCGAACGTCTCTACGACGTGCCGAAGTTCGGCAATATCAGCTTCCTGCACTTCACCGACTGTCACGCTCAGTTGCTGCCGATCCACTTTCGAGAGCCGAGCGTCAACCTCGGGCTCGGGGAAGCGGCAGGGCGGCCGCCACATCTGGTGGGCGACAAGCTCCTGACGGCATTCGGGATTGCTCCTTGGACGGCCCGGGCCCATGCCTTCACGTATCTCGACTTCGAAGCCGCAGCGCGGAGCTACGGTCGCGTCGGCGGCTTCGCGCATCTCGCCACACTCGTCAAGCGGCTGCGCGCGTCACGCCCCCAGGCCTTGTTGCTCGACGGAGGCGACACCTGGCAGGGTTCTGCGACCGCGCTGTGGACGAACGGGCAGGACATGGTGGATGCCTGCAAGCTGCTCGGCGTCGATTGCATGAGCGGCCACTGGGAATTCACCCTTGGCGCTAAGCGGGTGCAGGAGATCGTCGACAAAGACCTCGCTGGACGGATCAGCTTTCTGGCGCAGAACGTGAAGACCACCGAGTTCGGTGACCCCGTGTTCTCGCCCTATGTGATCCGGCCGATGAACGGCATCGCTGTCGCCGTCATCGGCCAGGCGTTCCCCTACACGCCGATCGCGAACCCGCGCTACCTCGTCCCGGATTGGTCGTTCGGTGTCCAGGACGACAACATGCAAAAGATCGTTGACGAGGCTCGAGCCAAGGGTGCCCAGGTCGTTGTCGTCCTCTCGCACAACGGCATGGACGTAGATCTGAAGATGGCGACTCGCGTGACCGGGATCGATGCCATCCTCGGCGGCCACACCCACGACGGCGTGCCGGCACCGGTGATCATGAAGAACCGGGGCGGACAGACGCTCGTCACCAATGCCGGATCGAACAGCAAGTTTCTTGGCGTGCTCGACTTTGACGTTCGCGACGGGCGGATCCGCGACTACCGCTACCAACTGATGCCGATCTTCGCGAACCTGCTGCCGGCCGATCGCGAGATGCAGGCGTACATCGAGAAGTCGCGCGCGCCCTTCACCGCCAAGCTCGACGAGAGTCTGGCGGTCAGCGAGGGGCTGCTCTATCGTCGCGGCAACTTCAATGGCACCTGGGACCAGCTCATCGTTGACGCAATCATGGAGGTGAAGGGGGCGGAGATCGCCTTCTCGCCGGGATTTCGATGGGGAACGACGCTGCTGCCCGGACAGAAGATCACCCGTGAGCTGATGATGGATCAGCTCGCCATCACCTACCCGTATACGACGCTGACGGAGATGACCGGAGCGACCATCAAGACGATCCTCGAGGACGTCTGCGACAACCTGTTCAATCCCGATCCTTATTACCAGCAGGGCGGCGACATGGTTCGGGTCGGTGGCCTGGAGTACACGTGCACGCCGAACGCGAGCATGGGCGCGCGCATCTCCGACATGCGCCTGGCGGGCAAGCCGATCGAGGCTGACAAGAGCTACAAGGTCGGTGGCTGGGCGCCGGTCGCCGAAGGGGCGAAGGGCGAGCCCATCTGGGATGTGGTCGAGGCGTACCTGCGCGACCGTAAGACGGTCGGGGCGCGCAAGCTCAATCGGCCGATGCTGGTCGGGGTCAAAGGCAATCCGGGCGAGGGGCCGAAATGAGGGGGGGACGCTGTTCGTGATCGCCGCGCCCGCATGGACGGGGGCACGACATCTGCTCACGGCCAGCCCGCAGTCATCAAGCTGGCGTCGATCAGCGACGAGCCCGCCGTGAAGGCTGCCGGCGCGTGGACGAGGTAGTCGCGCGTCTGCGCCAGGTCGGCGATCGCGGCCGTCGAGTACGGACCTTGCTCGAACCCATTCGGTATCTGTGTCTGGAGGGACTCGATTTCGATTCGGCCTACCGGCAGATCGATTGGTCGCGGTTCGCAGCACTCCCGGTCTTCCAGACCGCCAATCGACACAACCTACCTGAACGTCGAGCGGGATGCCCTCAGGGCAGCCGAGCTCTCAAAGCCTTGAAAGAACCTCGCCGTCGCGGTGTCACGCCGAGCGGCGGGGGGCGGAGCCGCGTCAGGAACGCGCTTTGCTAATGTACAGGCCCACTCGCGGCGGACGCCATCAAAGGCACTCAGCATGAAATTCTTCGTTCCAACTCTCGTCGCTGCTGCGGCGCTGACCGTTGCTGGAAACTATGCGCTCGCGCAGTCTACGTCGGGCAGTACCAGCGCCGGTTCTTCACCCTCGTCGAAGACGAGGACGCCGGTTACGGATAGCGAGCGGGCGAGCACCCCGGCCGCCGGCCGCCCGGTCAGCGACTCCAACAAGATGGGCATCGCGGGCCCCGAAAGCCCCGTCGACACCGACGCGCCGAATCTGGCGTCATGCAAGACCATGATCGCACAGGAGGAGCGCGAAAAGTGTCTCGCCCGGGCGCGTGAGGTTCCCAAGCAGCGCGCCGCAAGGCCTGGCGTCCGCGCTGCAAGCGCCGCGACGACCAAGCCTTAGTTCAGCTTCTTTGCCGGCTGGGTCGTCCACTCCGGCGCAAGCATCGCCGTAGCTCTCTGCCGAGCATTGGCGTCCCTCATTCTTCGGCCCGCTTGCGTGGGAGGACTCGATCTAGAAAATCAGCGATGACTCGCGTCAGCTCATCCCGCTTTCCCTCGAAGAAGTGCTGTGCACCAGGGATCACAGTTTGCTGTGAAGCTGCGAGCTTGACAATCTGTGCCTTGCGCTCATCGGCGCCGAAGCGAGTGACGTCCCAATCCTCGCTGCCGTACACATCGAGCACCGGGATCTTGATTCGGAACATGTCCTCCAGACCGTTGATTATGCTGATGAACACCCAACAGTCCACCGCCGGATGGCTCGTGTTGGTCAGATAGTGGTTGGCCATCGTCGCGCCAAGACTATGAGAAACGATTGCGACCTTGCTCGGTCCTCTGGCGTGCAGCCATGCGACCGCCAGGGAAAGACGTTCGTCTGAGTCGACGAAGGTCGGCAGGTAATCGCCCAGCTTGGCCGTGCTCGGCAACACCGGCATTTGGATCGACAAGGTCGAGTAACCTGCATCGGCGAGCTTGACCCGCATGTCACCGTACAAGTCGTAGTCAGGCGACCAGCCGCGGCCGTGCGCAATGACCACGGAGCCGCGTTCGTTCACCGCCTGCAGGTAAAGCCCCAGAAACCGGTGCTTGTTCTTCTGCTCCAGCTGCACCGGATCGCCCACGACGAGCGTCGCAAGCGTCTGTTCGGCCCACCGTGCTTCGCGCTCGTAATCCTGAGCGCTCGCTGCCCCCAACAGAACCGACAGCGTGGCACCGACCAGGACTTTGGCGATCATCAGCACCTGACCCTACCGGCTACCTCCTAGAAGGCAGGCGCCGACCTAAGCGAGGCGCAAGGGTAGTTTTCGCAGGCGCTTGCCCGTGCCTGCAAACACAGCGTTTGCGATCGCCGGCCCAATCATCGCGGTGACAGGCTCGCCGATGCCTCCCGGCTTCTCACCGCTGTTGTCGACCAAGGTGATATCGATCTCCGGCGACTGATTCATCCGCACTACCGGGTAGTCGTGGAAGTTGCTTTGCTCCACAACTCCATCCTTCAACGTGATCTCGCCAAAGAGCGCTGCCGACATTCCAAAGATGACACTGCTCTCCATCTGTTGACGCACGATGTTCGGATTGACCATCGCACCCAGGTCACCGGCGATCGTCACCTTGTGGACCCTGATGTCAGCGCCGTTCGTCGAAACCTCGGCAATGAGCGCCAGGTAAGTGCTGTAGCCCTCCATGACCGCCACGCCGCGTGTGCGGCCGTCGGCAAGCGGTGAACCCCAGCCGGACTTCTTCACGGCGATGTCGAGCACGTTAAGGTAGCGCGGTTGCTTGGCCAAGAGGGTTCGACGGTAGTCAACCGGATCCTTCTTCGCTGCGACGGCCAACTCATCGATAAACGATTCGTTGGCAAAGGTGTTCAGTGCATGTGACACCGAACGCCAGTAGCCGACACGCAGCCCTGTGTCGTGGATAACGACATCAACTCGTTGATTGGGTACGTCGTAGGGCACGGCCGCTGCTTCGGTCATGAATGGGTCAATACCATCCTTGACGAATGCGGCGAAAAGTCGCGCGGTGACCGACGGCCCTGTCATCTGGAACCTGATGGCAGTCGGCATACCCTTTGCGTCAAGACCGGCCGACATGTGGTGGATCGCAATTGGCCGATAGAAGTCATGCTTCACATCGTCTTCGCGAGACCACAGCAGCTTCACGGGAGCGCCGACGGCCTTCGAAATCTCAACTGCCTGCACGATGAAATCGACGTCGATGCGCCGACCGAAACCGCCGCCCAGAAATGTCGTGCTGATCGACACCTGCTCTGGCTTAACGCCTGCAGTCGCCGCAGCAAGACCGACTGCGAGTTGCTGAAACTGGGTGGGGCCGTAAAGGTGCACGCTGTCCGCGCGAACATCCGCGGTGAAGTTCATCGGCTCCATCGGTGCGTGCGACAGGAATGGAAGCTCGTAAGTCGCCTCGATCTTTCGTGCTGCGGTCTTCATGGCGGCGTCCACGTCGCCCAGCTTTTTGATTGTCGCGCCCGCCTTGCCGCTGGCCGTCTGAAGAGCAGCGTGGATGCTTTGCGAACTGAGCGCTCTGCCGGCGCCTTCGTTCCACCTGATCTGCACCTGCTCAAGCCCTTTGCGCGCGTGCCAGTAGGTGTCTGCTACCACGGCCACGCCATCGCTGATCTGCACGACTCGCTTCACGCCCGGCATCGTCAGTGCCTGGCCCGGATCGAAGCTTACCGGCTTACCGCCGATCACCGGGCACTGGGCGAGAGCCGCATAGAGCATACCCGGCAGCTTGACGTCGATGCCAAACTCCGCCGTGCCATTGACCTTGGCTGGCGTATCGAGGCGCGTGATGCCCTTGCCGACAATCTTGAACGCGCTTGCCTCTTTCAGCTGAGGTTTCTTCGGCGGCTCCAGCTTCGAAGCCGCTTCGGCCAGTTCGCCATAGGTCGCTATTTGCCCCGACGGGCCGACCACTGTCACTTTCTCGGCCCGGCAGGTGGACGGGTCGACCTTCCACTGCTGAGCGGCCGCAGCGATGAGCATCATTCGTGCTTGCGCGCCGGCAGTACGCAAAGGATCGTAGGCCTCGCGCACGGACGTCGACCCGCCCGTGAGCTGGCCGCCGATCATCGTATTGATGTACGGCTCTCGCGCGGGCGCCATCTCTACGCGAATGAGCTCGATTGGCACTTCGAGCTCCTCGGCGACAAGCATCGGCATCGCAGTGAAGACGCCCTGACCCATTTCAGAGCGTGCACAAATGATCGAAACCGTGTTGTCCGTGCTGATCTTGACCCAAGCGTTGGGCATGGACCCCGGCGCCGTGACGCTAGGCCGGAGAGCCCGAGTTCCTGTTACTGCCGTGCTGCTGTCTGCCATCGTCGAGCAGCCGATAATGAGGCCGCTGCCGAGCAGTCCGCCGGTGGCTACGACGGTGGTCTTCAGGAAGACGCGACGCGAGGAGTTTTGGACCGTGTTCATGGCTAAGCTCCCTTGGTTCCGGCCGCGGTGTGGATGGCAGCGCGAATGCGTGGATAGGTTCCGCAACGACAAATATTGCCGGACATCGCCTCGTCGATATCGGTATCTGTCGGCTGCGGCTTATCTCTGAGCAGAGCCACCGCGCTCATGATCTGGCCAGATTGGCAATAGCCACATTGCGGCACGTCGTGCTTGATCCAAGCCGCCTGAACCTTGCGGCCCACCTCTGTCGAAGACATCGACTCGACCGTCGAAACGTCCTTGCCTGCGGCTGCCGAGAGCGGCGTCTGACAAGAGCGTACGGGCCGCCCATCCAAATGGACTGTGCAGGCACCACACAGCGCCACGCCGCACCCAAATTTGGTGCCGGTCAGTCCCACCTCGTCGCGTATGACCCAGAGCAAAGGCGTATCAGCCTCGGCATTGACCGACAGTGGCTTGCCGTTAATTCTCAAGCTGGTACTCATGTCGTCACCTTTATGTTGTTGCCCTGACAGATCAGAAGCGTAGTCATGTGCAGGTATGGGGGCGCAAACCGTATCTCGAATGTTGAATCGGTCGGAGGGCTTGTACGCTGCGGAGCAGCTCTGAGGCTACCCTCCCGGATCATCCTTGGCCGCAGTAATATCCCGTAGGCAACGCCTAGCACCGCCTAGCCATTTTTTTGGCTGCACTCCGGGTCCGAGCTGGCTCCGGACGGCCATGAACAATAGGCTGGGCGAACGCAATTTCGGACGCCGCATCTATAGAAGCAACGGGGTGAGCCGTAGCCCATGATGGACCGCCTTACATCGTCGGTGGGCATTGGTCGGTTGATGACCTGAGCCCCCTTCTTGGCCACTCTGCCCTCTGCCGGCGCGGTAGAGGCTTCAGTCCTGTACCAGGTCGGCAATCCCAAGGATCGCGCTCACCTGCGGGTCGACGGCAGCGATCCAGGTGCTGCCGGCCAACGCGTGCCATCGCTGAGCTCGCCGGTGGTACGGGCGCGATCGATGACCCGGTCGGGTGCGACGAGCAGGTCATGCGCTTCGGCGCGCGCGAGGAAGCCAATGTTGATGCGCAGCGAGTGAACGCATCCGGTCCTAACGATTTGCGTCCCCGGACGGGCCAGCCACCCACCGTCCAAGCGATCGATGGCGACCAGGGCAGCGTCGATGCGACCGGCTTCGAGTGCCTCCAGGACATCCTGCCTCTGCGCGAGCGTCACCATCCTTTCCCTGAGCTTGCCGTGTGGTAAAGCGAGACGATGCTGCCGGCGAGAGTACCGCTGACCGCGCCGAGCCGGGCGTCGCCGAGGTCAGCGAGCGTGGCATTCTCGCGCGCCCGGTTGTCGACTACTAGCGCGACGGCGACCGCATGGCAAGCCTGGCTCGACTCAAGCGTACCCAGCGCCACCCAGGGCCGGTGCGGTGGCCGCGGCGCGCCTTGATAGTCGGCACGCGAGCGACTGGGCGCGACGGGGCACCCAGGTCGGCCGAATCAGCGCGAAGCCGCTCGCAAGCTCGCACACTCCCCATGACAGGAGAGCGTTGACCTCGTGCGACAGCGTGCTGTCCGATTCGTACTTGCACTCGAACGGAATGATCACTAGCGCTGGCGACGCGGTTCGCAACGGCGCTGGTTTACCCGAAGCGGCCCTCCGGGACAGAGGTCTACGGGGATCGGTGAGCCGGCGACTGCGCTGATCGGCCCGCCCGTCGCCAACGCGATCTTCGCCGCGAACGGGAAGCGTCTGCGCCGGATGCCGTTTGCGTCGGAGAACCGCCAGCGCCTGAACTCTGACCGGGCCTAGAGCAGGCCTAGAGCCCGGTCAGGTAGTGCGCGAGGTCGTCGATGTCCTGCGCGCTCAGGGTATTCGCCACGCTGGTCATGTTGCCGGCGTCGTTGGTGCGTTTCCTCGCCTTGAAGTCCGAGAGCTGCTTGACGATGTAGGCGTAGTGCTGGCCGGCGACGCGCGGGATCTCGTTCTGGCCGACGAAGCCGCCGAGGTGGCACATGGTGCAGAGGGTCTCGTCGGCCTTGGCCTTGCCGAGCACGGCCTTGGCGGCATCCACCTTGAAATTCTGCGGCGGCGGCTTCTGCTTCGCGAAGTAGTCGGCGAGCTCGTGCATCTCGTCCCGTGTCAGGTCCTTGGCCATCGGCGACATCTGCGGATCGCTGCGCCGGCCCTCTTGGAAGTCGCGCAGCTCGAGATAGAGATAGCGCGAGGTCTGGCCAGCCAGGATGGGGTACATCGGGTCAGCCGACTTGCCATCGGCGCCGTGACAGGCCGCGCACAGGGCCGCCTTCGCAGGGGGCGCTTCGACCTGGGCCAGGGCGAGAGGGGTCGCCGTGGCGCAGACGGCGAGGGCAAGGAGGCGCGCCGCGAAAAGACTCAGAGCGGGTTCCTTCGAAGCACGTCGCGCCTCCCTTATGCGATCACGGCAAGGCGAAGACGAGCACGGCGTTGCCGCGCTTGAAGTCGAGCTGCGTGTTGCCGCCGGCCGCGACTGCGACGTACTGCTTGCCGCCGACCATGTACGACACCGCCGGCGCGTTCACGCCCGCACCGGCCTGGTACTCCCACAGCTTCTTGCCTGTGCGTGCGTCGAAAGCGCGGAAGAGGCCGTTGCCTTCGCCGTTGAAGACCAAGTCGCCGGCGGTTGCGAGGACACCGCCGATCAGCGGCTGCTCGGTGTCGAATTTCCACGCCATCTTGCCGGTGTCGAGGTTGACCGCCGCCAGGCGCCCCCACTGCTTCTCGGCCGCGATCACCTTGAAGGCGCCGCCGAGCCAGAGCTTGCCGCCCGGATATGCGGCCTGCTCGACGTGGTAGGTCATCGGCTGGTGCAGATTGGCCGCGTAGACCATGCGCAGCTTCGGGTTGACTGCCATCGGACTCCATTCGACGCCGCCGTTGGCGCCGGGCAGCATGCGCGCCCCGTCCTTGGTCGGCAGCACCCACATGTTCTCCTGCGGGATCATCGCCTCGCTGAAGCGGATCAGCTCGCCGGTGGCGCGATCGTGCACGTAGACGTGGCCGGTCTTGCCGCCGTGGATGGCGACCTTCCGCATCTTGCCGGCCTTGTCCTTCGCGTCGGTGAGGATCACCGGCGAGACCGCGTCGAGGTCCCAGACGTCGTGCGGCACGTACTGGTAGTGCCACTTCTTCGCGCCGGTGTTGAGGTCGACGGCGACGATCGAGTCGGTGTAGAGGTTGTCGCCCGGCCGCTCGGCGCCGTACAGGTCGGGGCTCGGGTTGCCGACGACGAAGAAGATCGTGTTGGTCTCTTTGTCGACCGCCGGCGCCATCCAGACGCCGCCGCCGAGAGTCTTGAAGAAGCCGGCGTTCTTGGCGAGTGCCGCCTTCTCCGCGGCGATGTCGCGGTGCAGGTCGCGGTCGGTCGCGTCCTTTGTCGCCCACGTGCCTTCATGGCCGGTGTCGGGAATGGTGTCGAAGGTCCACAGCAGCTTGCCGTCGTTGGCGTCGAACGCCTTGACGAAACCGCGGATGCCGTACTCGCCGCCGTTGGTGCCGATCAGCACCTTGCCATTGACGGCGACCGGCGCCATCGTCTCCGAGTAGCCCGCCTCCGGGTCGGCGATCTGCGTCGACCAGAGCACCTTGCCCGTCTTCGCGTCGAACGCGAGCAGCTTGGCATCGAGCGTTCCCATGTAGAGCCGGTCGCCCATCACAGCGACGCCGCGGTTGTTGGGTCCGCAGCAGAACGTCGTCACCGCGCCCATCTTGTGCTTGTAGTGCCAGAACTCCTTGCCGGTCGCGGCGTCGAGCGCGTACAGGTGGTTGTACGAGGTCGTGATGTACATGACGCCGTCGACGACGATCGGCGCCGTTTCCATCGACTCGAGCACTTCGGTCTGGAACGAGAACGCCGGGCGCAGCTTGGCGACGTTGCCGGTGTTGATCTGCGCAGCCGGGTAGTACCGGGTCTGCGCATAGTTCATGTTCGAGTGCAGGAAGTTGGTGCTGTCCTTGTCGGCGGCGTCGAGCCTGGCCTGCGGCACCGAGACGTTCTTCGGCACGGGGCCGCCGGTGGCGGCGTTGGCGCCGCCCGAGACCTCTGGCTGGGCGAACGCCGCGGGCACCGCGGCCAACAGCCCGGCGGCGATAAAGGATGCTGCCCAGGCACGCGGCAGGAGTCGGATAGGACGCATAGCGGTCTCCTCAATTTTTAGTGTCGACGGGGAGCGAAGCCGCTTCGCGGCGCGAAGCGCCGGCTCGAAGCGATTGCGGCCTTGTCTCGTCGTCGGCCGTCGTCATCGCGGCAGGACGAGCCCGCTCGCGTTTTTCGCGATTGCAAGGGTATCGACAATCGGGCCCACTGGCCAACGATTTGTCGCGCTGCGCCGCAGCATTGACAACAAAACACTTGACGGAGTGAAGATGGTTGTGAATGGAATGGGCGCTCGCCGAGGCTTTCTTCGCGGCCGCCTTCTCGCCTGCTTGATCGCGCTTCCGCTCGGCGCGGCGGCGCAGGCGCCGAGCAATCCCAGCCTCAACGCGCAACTGCTCGTCGGCGCGCGCCAGGGCGATCTCGCGCAGGTCGAGCGCGTGCTCGCCGCCGGCGCGGTGCCGAGCTCGCGCAATCGCCTCGGCAAGACGGCGCTGATCCTCGCCGCCGAGAAAGGCAACCTGGCGATCGTCGATCTCATGCTGAAGCACGGCGCCGACGTCGACGAGGCTTCGCTCGAAGGCGTGACGCCGCTCATGGCCGCGAGCTATGCCGGTGCCGCGCCGGTTGTCAAGCGTTTGCTCGCCGCCGGCGCGAAGACCGAGGCGCGCGATCGCATGAACAAGCCGGCCATCGTGTACGCGGCCGGCCAGGGCCATGCGGCCGCGATCGACGCGCTGCTCGCGGCCGGAATCGACGTCAATGCCGCCTACGAGCACCGCCTCACGGCGCTGATGTGGGCGGCCGGCCAGGGCCAGGCCGACGCGGTGCAGCTGCTCCTCGAGCGCGGCGCCCGACGCGACCTGCGCGACGACCGCGGCCTGACCGCGGCCGAGATCGCACGCCAGGCCAGCCAGGCCGCCGTCGCCGACGCGATCGCCAAGCCATGAGGTCGCTGGCGATCGACCGCCGCGCCGTACTGCGCGGCGCCGCCGCCGCCGCGCTCGCGCACGGCCTGCCGACGATCGGTCGTGCCGCCGAAGCCTGGCCGACGAAGCCGATCCGCTTCGTCGTGCCATTCGCGCCCGGCGGCAGCTCGGAGATCGTCGCGCGCTCGACCGCGGCCGAGCTCGGCAAGCTGCTCGGCCAGAACGTCTACGTCGACAACAAGCCGGGCGGTGCCGGCAACGTCGCGATGGCCGAGGTCGCTCGCGCGGACGACCAGCACACGCTGGTGCTCGGCCACATCGGCACGCTCGCGGTCAACCCGTTCATCTTCGACAAGCTGCCCTACGACCCAATCAAGGACTTCAAGCCGATCTCGCTGCTCGCCAAGGTGCCGAGCCTCTACGTCGTCCATCCCGACCTCCCGGCCAGAGACCTGAAGGAGTTCGTGGCGCTCGCCAAGGCCAAGCCCGGCCAGCTCAACTACGGCTCGGCCGGCAACGGCAGCGCCGGCCACCTTGCCTTCGAGTACCTGAAGGCGGCGACTGGCACCTTCGTGGTCCACGTTCCGTACCGCGGCACCGGGCCGCAGCTGACCGACCTGCTCGCGGGCCGGCTGCAGGCGGCGGCGGTGGGCGCGCCTGCGATCCTGCAGTTCATCAAGGCGGGCAAGCTGCGCTGCATTGCCACCGGCTCCGCGCAGCGCATCGCCCAGCTGCCCGACGTGGCGACGGTCGCCGAGCAGGGCTGGCCGAAGTTCGAGATGACGCAGTGGTATGGGATGCTCGCGCCCGCGACCTTGCCCGCGGCCGCTGCCGACAAGCTCGCTATCGCGGCGGCGCGCGCGGTGCGCGAGCCGGCGGCCCTCGAGCGCCTGCAGACCGATGCGGCGATCGCGGTCGGCAGTACGCCGGCCGAATTCACCGCCTTCATCGCCGCCGAGCGTGAGCGCTGGAGGCCCGTGCTCGCGCGCGCGAAGGTCAAGCCCGACTGAACGCCGGGCCGTCGTTCGTCGCCGCAAGGTGGCGGGCGACGTCGGCGTGGAACCAGCCGACGGCCTGCTCGGCGCGGCCGGCAGTGAGGTACGCGTTCGCGCCGCTCCTCAGCCCGCGCTGGATGCCGATCGCGCAGGCGATGTCTTCCTTCTGGAACACGCCTTCCTCGATCAGGCGGAAGGTTTTCTCCCAGTGCGGTGTCCAGTCGGGCGTCGCGCGATCGGCGGGGATCAGCATGCGATGCGTCCACGACAGCCTCTCGGGACCGGCCGGATAGAGAGTGACCAGGCTCAGGTAATCGGGATGGAAGATCGTGATCGTGTTCGGGAAGATCACGTGGCTCGGCGTCGTCAGCGCGCACAGCTCCGCCATGCCGCCGGGCAGCGGCGCTTCGGCTTCGTTCGCCCACGCCTCGGCGGCGCGGCGCGCGACCAGCGACTGGATGTGCGGGCCGAAGCGCTCGGTACCGGTCAGGCCGTCGGCGAAGAACGGGTAGATCGTGTCCTTGTGCAGGACCCGGATGTGATACGCCTCCAGGAAGGCGTCGACGATGAGTTTCCAGTTCGCCGGGTACTCGGCGTGCGCGATGCGGAACGGGCGCAGGCCGGCGATGCCGTAGAACGGCAGTTCGCCGTCGAGGCCGCCCAGGTGCGCGGCGACGTCGATCGGGGCGCCTGGCGCGGGCACCACCCAGAGCAGGCCGTGTCGCTCCGCGCACGGCAACGCGACCAGGCTTTCGGCGCTCGCGTCGCAGGCGTCGAACGCGTCCGCGTGGAGGCGATGGCGCAGCGACCCTTCGAGCCGGTACGTCCAGCCGTGGTACGGGCAGACGACACTCGCCTTCGGCTGCGCCACTGCGCTCGCGTCGACGAGGCGCATGCCGCGATGACGGCAGACGTTGAGAAAGGCGCGAAAGCGTCCTTCGGCATCGCGCGTGAGCAGCATCGGCACGCCGTACTCGTCGTGCGCGCGCACGTGGCCGGGCGGCAGCTCGGCCGCGTGACCGACGATCAGCGGCAGCGCGCGGAACAGGTGGGCGATCTCGGCCTCGCGCACCGCGGCGCCGAAGTAGTTCTCGACCGGGATGCGCGCGACTGTCGCGCTGCGGTCCTGCCAGTCGAGGCGGCCTGCTCGCACCTGGGCGCGGATGCGCTCCATCTGGGAAGAGGTGTGCGGCGGCAGCGTCATGGCGTTCGGGTCGGCGCGGCCATTTTCCGCTCGACCGGGCCGCGTCGCCAGCGCGCAGCGCACAATCGTCCGCCACAGGGGAGGACGCGACATGACGGACCGGCGTTTCGAAGGCAAGGTGGCGCTCGTCACCGGCGGCAACAGCGGCATCGGCTTCGCCGTCGCCAAGGGCCTGGCCGATGAAGGCGCGCGCGTCGTCCTCGTCGGCCGCAACGCCGAGACCGTCGCGCGCAGCGCCGCCGAGCTCGGCGCCGCGGCGCACGGCGTCGTCGCCGACACCTCGCGCCTTGCCGACCTCGAGCGGGTGATCGAGGCGACGCGCGAGTTCGGCGGCGGCCGGCTCGACGTGGTCTTCGCCAACGCCGGCGTCGGCACCTTCGGGCCGCTCGCCGCGACGAGCGAGGAGATGTTCGACACGACCTTCGACATCAACGTCAAGGGCGTCTACTTCACGGTGCAGAAGGCGGCGGCGCTGATGCAGGCCGGCGGCGCGATCGTCCTCAACGCCTCGGTCGCGGCGGGCAAGGGCAACGTCGGCGCGTCCGTCTACGGCGCGAGCAAGGCGGCGGTGCGCTCGCTTGGCCGCACGATCGCCAACGAGCTCGTCGAGCGCGGCATCCGCGTCAACGTCGTCAGCCCGGGGCCGATCGAGACGCCGATCTTCGACAGGACGATGAATCCGCAGCAGGTCGCCGCAATCAAGGGGGCGATGCTCGCCCGCAACCCGATGAAGCGCTTCGGAACGACCGACGAGGTGACGGCGGCCGTGCTCTTCCTCGCCTCCGACGCGGCGTCGTTCATCACCGGCGTCGACCTGCTTGTCGACGGGGGTGTCGGCAGCTTCTAGCGCCGGTCTCGCCGGCGGCTTGCGAGCGCCCGCAAGCCGATCTCAGCCGATCATCGCGCTCGCGTCGCGTGCCCGAACCGCAGCGCCAGGCGCGTCCGCCCTGCTCGTGACGCGGAGCAGTTCGGCCACCGCGGCCACGGCAATCACCTCGGGCGATCGGCCGGCGATGCCCGGATCGCCGATCGGGCAGGTCATACGCTCGATCGCGGCCGCAGGCACGCCGCGCTCGGCGAGCCGCCGCGCGAAGGTCGCGCGCTTGGTCTTCGAGCCGATCAGGCCGCAATAGGCGAAGTCGCCGCGGCGCAGCACGGCCTCGGTGATGCGCAGGTCGAGCGCGTGCTCGTGGGTGAGGACAAGGTAGCTGGCGCCCGCCGGTGCTGTCGCGACCTCGCGCTCGACGACGTCGGCGGTCGTGCGGCGGATGTGCGCGGGCCAAGCCGTGCCGAGCTCGGACGTCGCCGGGAAGCCTTCGTCGCGCTCGTCGAACCAGTCGATGCTGACGTCGAGCGTGGCCAGGAGCGTCGCGATCGCGCGGCCGACATGGCCCGCGCCGTGAAGCTGGAGATGGAACATCGGCACGCTCGCGGGCCAGCGCGCGAGCGCCGCATCGTCGAGCGGCGCGAAGGCGAGGGTCACCGCGCCGCCGCAGCACTGGCCGAGTGAAGGACCGAGGGCGAACGACCGCGAGCTCAGCGCGGGCGCGGCGCCGGTCGCCGCGGCGGCCGCGAGCAGCGACCGCGCCGAGGCGATCGCCTTCAGCTCGAGGTGACCGCCGCCGATCGTGCCGACGCTTTCGTGGCGGTCGACCAGCATGCGCGTGCCGGCTTCGCGCGGCACCGAGCCGCGTGTCGACGCGACCTCGATGACGATCGCCGCGCGGCCGGCGGCGCGCCATCGCGCCGCTGTCGTCCTGAGCGAAGCGAAGGGTCCGGTCATGGCCGCGGCCCCGATCCTTCGCCGCGCTCAGCATGACAGGACCCAACCGGGCCGGCTGTCACGGCCGTGACCGCGCGCAAGATCGCCTCGCTCGTCGCCGGCGCGGTCAGCGGCGGGTCGAGGCGATGCTCGCCCGCCGCTGAGACCGCATCGCGGATCGCAAAGAACACCGAGAACGGCAGCAGCAAGGGCGGTTCGCCGGTCGCCTTGCTGCGGTGGATCGTGTCGGCGACGTTGTCGTCGTCGACGCCGTCCTTCCAGAGGCGCACGTCGAACAGCGCGGGGCAGTCGTTCGCGGTCGGGATCTTGTACGTGCTCGGCGCATGCGTGTGCAGGAAGCCCGCGCGCGAGGAGCCGTCGTTGGGATGCCAGACGAGCTCTTCCATCGTCAGCCAACCCGTGCCCTGGATGAAGCCGCCTTCGATCTGGCCGATGTCGATCGCCGGGTTGAGCGATTTGCCGGCGTCGTGCAGCACGTGCGCGGCGAGCAGCTTCCATTCGCCGGTGAGCGTGTCGACGACGACCTCGCTCACCGCCGCGCCGTAGGCGAAGTAGTAAAACGGCCGGCCCTGCATCGTCTCGCGGTCCCATGACAGGCCGGGCGTGGCGTAGAAGCCGTCGGACCAGAGCTGGACGCGCGCCATGTAGGCTTGGACGACGAGCTCGCGGAACGGCACGGCCTTGCCGGTGCCGATCGCGACCGCGCCGTCGGCGAAGCGCACGTCGCTTTCCGGGACGCCGTGGCGCTCGGCCGCGAAAGCCGCGAGACGCGCCCTAATCTGCCGCGCCGCGTCCTGCGCGGCCTTGCCGTTGAGATCGCTGCCAGTCGACGCTGCCGTCGCCGAGGTGTTGGCGATCTTCTGCGTGTCGGTCGCGGTGACGCGCACACTTGCGATGTCGAGGCCGAGCTCGTGGGCGACGACCTGCGCCACCTTGGTGTTGAGGCCCTGACCCATCTCTGTTCCGCCGTGATTGACGAGCACCGAGCCGTCGCCGTACACGTGCACGAGCGCACCCGCCTGGTTGAGGTGGACGAGGTTGAACGAGATGCCGAACTTCACCGGCGTGAGCGCGAGGCCGCGCTTCAGCACCGGGCTCGACGCGTTGTATTCGGTGATGGCGGCGCGGCGCGCGCGGTAGCCGCTCGTGGCCTCGAGCTCGTCGACCAGCTCGACGACGATGTTGTCGGCAACCGGCTGCCCGTACGGAGTGACATTGCGCTCGCCCGGCGCGCCGGCGCGCGGGCTCGGGCCGTAGAAGTTGATCCGGCGCACGTCGAGAGCGTCCCTGCCGAGCCGGCGCGCGATCGTGTCGAGAATGTTCTCGACCGCGATCGCGCCTTGCGGGCCACCGAAGCCGCGGAAGGCGGTGTTGCTCTGCGTGTTGGTGCGCCCCGAGTAGCCGTGGATGGCGACGTCGGGCAGCCAGTAAGCATTGTCGAAATGGCAGATCGCGCGAGTCATCACCGGGCCCGAGAGGTCGGCCGAAAAGCCCGCGCGCGAGACCATCGTCAGCTCGGCGCCGAGGATGCGGCCGTCGTCGTCGAAGCCGACCTCGTACTCGTAGTGGAAGCAGTGGCGCCGGCCGGTGATCATGAAGTCGTCGTCGCGGTCGAGGCGCAGCTTCACCGGCCGGCCGAGCCGGCGCGCGGCTATCGCCGCGACGCACGCGAACAGCGCCGACTGCGACTCCTTGCCGCCGAAGCCGCCGCCCATGCGCCGGCACTCGACTTGCACGTGGTGCGATTGCAGGCCGAGGCATTTGGCGACGAGATGCTGCATCTCGCTCGGATGCTGCGTCGAGCAGTGGACGAGCATGCCGCGGTCCTCGCGCGGGATCGCGTACGAGATCTGGCCTTCGAGGTAGAACTGCTCCTGGCCGCCGACTTCGAGCGTGTCGATAAGACGATGCGGCGCGGCGGCGATCGCGGCGCGCGCGTTTCCCCGGGCCAGGTGCATCGCCGGCAGGACGTAGCTCTTCGCGGCGTGCGCCTCGACCGGCGTGAGGATCGGCGTGAGCGGCTCGATCGTCAGCGCCGCCTTCGCCTGCGCCGCCGCGCGGCGGGCGAGGTCGCGCGTCTCGGCGATGACCGCGAACACCGGCTGGCCGACGTGGTGGACGACGCCGTCGGCCAGGATCGGGTCGTCGTGGACGACCGGGCCGCAGTCGTTCGGGCCGGGGATGTCGGCGGCGAGCAGCACGGCAACGACACCCGGCATCGCCGCGATACGCTCGCGATCGATGCCGAGCAGGCGGCCGTGCGCGACCGGCGACAGGCCGAGCGCGGCGTGCAGCGTGCCGGCGAGCTCGGGCAGGTCGTCGACGTATGGCGCTGCGCCGGCGACGTGCAGGTGCGCGGACTCATGCGGCAGCGAGGCGCCAACGGCGGAACACCGGACGGCGCGACGGCCCTCACGCCGGTTCACGCCTTCGCCCCGCGCGCCCAGACGCTCACCTGGGCCGCCGGCAACGGCGCCCTGCTTCGCGTCTCGAGCCAGAACCGCCTGAGCAGGTTCTGCGCGACCTGGAGACGATAGGCGGAGCTCGCGCGCATGTCGGTGAGCGGCGCGAAGTCGCCGGCGAGCGCGTCCTGTGCCGCCACCAGCGCGATCTCGTCCCACGCGCCGCCGACGAGTGCGTCCTCGGTCAGGGCCGCGCGCTTCACGGTCGCCGCCATGCCGCCGAAGGCGAGGCGCGCGGCGGTGATGGTGCCGGCACCGTCGCGCTCGATCGCGAGCCCGGCGCAGACCGCGGAAATGTCGCAGTCGAATCGCTTCGAGATCTTGTACGCACGGACGGCGGCGCGGCGGTCGAGCGGCACCTCGATCGTCTGCACGAACTCGCCGGCCTCGAGCACGTTCTGCATATAGCCGGTGTAAAAGGCGTCCAGAAGTACCCGCCGCACGGTGTCGCCGCGACGCAGCACGACGCTTGCGTCGAGTGCCATCAGCACTGGCGCCGAATCGCCGATGGGCGAGCCGTTGGCGATGTTGCCGCCCATCGTGCCGGTGTGGCGCAGCGGCACGCCGGCGAAGCGCAGCCAGACGTCGGCGAGCGTCGGCCAGCGCGCGACCAGCGCCTGCCACGCGTCCTCGAGGGACGCCGCGGCGCCGATCGAGAGGATGCCGTCGCGCGTCTCGACGCGCTTGAGCTCGTCGACCGCGCCGATGTAGAGCAGGCTCGGCAGCTCGCGAAACAGCTTGTTGACCCAGAGGCCGATGTCGGTCGAACCGGCAAGAACGTGTGCTTCCGGTTGGGCGAGCCGCGCCGTCGCGAAGGCTTCCAGCGTGCGCGGCGCGATGAACTCGGCGCCGTTCGCGTCGACGCTGCGCAGCGGCGTCGAATCGCGCATCGCCGCGAGCGCGGCGACCACCGGCGCGGCCACCAGCGGCGCGGCGCGCAGGTCGAACATGCGCTCGCCCGCATCGAGGATCGTCCGGTAGCCGGTGCAGCGGCAGAGGTTGCCCGAGAGCTCGTCGGCGAGCTGCTGGCGCGACGGCCGCGTGCCGCGCGCGCCATGATGCTGGTACGTGGCCCATAGCGACATCACGAAGCCGGGCGTGCAGAAGCCGCATTGCGAACCGTGGCAGGCGACCATCGCCTCTTGCACAGGATGAAGCGGGCCATCGGCCGTTTGCAGGTCCTCGACCGTGAAGAGTGCCTTGCCGTCGAGCGTCGGCAGGAACTGGATGCAGGCGTTGGCGCTGCGCAGGCGAAGGCCGGCGACGACGTCGCCGCTCGCGGCGCCGGCGGGCGCGAGCTCAGCGATCACCACCGTGCATGCGCCGCAGTCGCCTTCGTTGCAGCCTTCCTTGGTGCCGGTGCAGCGCGCGTCCTCGCGAAGCCAGTCGAGGACGGTGCGCGTTGGCGCGGCGCCGCCGATCTCGACGACGCCGCCGCGGTGGAAGAAGCGGATCGGGCGGTTCTCCATGGTAAGGCGATGGTATACACGCGATTCGCAATGCCACACCGCCCTTTCGCGACCTCCATGCCGCGGTGCCCCGATGCCGGCGGGCGCGTCGCCATCCGCGGCGACCTGCTCGACTTCAGCGCCGAACCGGCCTGGGGCGACGTCGATTCGGCCGCCGTGCGCTTTCGGCCCGACCACTGGCTGCTCGCCGACGCCGGGCGAATCGTTGCCGTGCAGCGCGAAGCGCCGGGCGAGGGCTGGCCGCGCCACGATCACGCCGGCGCGATCGTCCTGCCCGGGTTCATCGACACCCACGTGCACAGCCCGCAGATCGACGTCATCGCCAGCTATGGCACCGAGCTGCTCGACTGGCTGACGACGCATACTTTTCCCGCCGAGGCGCGCCATGCCGACGTCGCCCACGCGGAGGCGGCGGCGGCGCACTTCCTCGACGCGCTACTCGCCCACGGCACGACTTCGGCCGTGGTATTTCCCACCGTCCATGCGAGCTCGGTCGATGCGCTCTTCGCCGCCGCCGAGTCGCGCGGCATGCGGCTCATCGCCGGCAAGGTACTGATGGACCGCAACGCGCCGCCCGACCTGCTCGACGACGTCGCCGCGGCTGAGCGCGACATGGCAGCGCTGATCGCGCGCTGGCATGGCCGCGCGCGCCTCGCCTACGCGGTCACCGTGCGCTTTGCGCCGACGAGCACGCCCGAGCAGCTCGCGCTCGCCGGTCGCCTCTGCCGCGCCGACCCGTCGCTCTACATGCAGACTCACGTCGCCGAGAACCGCGCCGAGGTGCGCTGGGTGCACGAGCTGTTCCCGCAAGCGCGCAGCTACCTCGACGTTTACGCTGCGGCCGGGCTGCTGCACGCGAAGAGCGTGTTCGCGCACGGCATCTGGCTCGACGACGCCGACCGGGCGGCAATCGCTTCGGCGGGCGCGCAGATCGCGCACTCGCCGTCGTCGAACCTGTTCCTCGGCAGCGGCCTCTTCGGCTGGCGTGGCGCCGAGCAGGCCGGCGTGAACGTCAGCCTGGCGAGCGACGTCGGCGGCGGCACCAGTCTGTCGATGCTGCGCAACATGGCCGACGCCTACAAGATCCAGGCGCTCGCCGGCGAGCGCCTCACGGCATGGAAGGCGTTGCACGCGGCGACACGCGGTGCGGCTCGTGCGCTCGGGCTCGGCGACGAGATCGGATCGCTCGACGTCGGCGCGATGGCCGACGTGTGCGTGTGGGACGCCGCCGTCGGCGCGGTCGCGACGCGGCGCGCCGCCGTGGCCCGCACCTTGCATGAGCGATTGTTCGCCTGGATGACGCTCGCCGACGAGAGGAACCTGGTCGCCGCGTTCGTCGCCGGCCGTGCTGCGTTTTGAGAGATTCTTGGCTTGGCTCAGAATGACGTGCACGCCCCTGGCACCCTAAGCGAAGCGAAGATCTCGCCCCACGCCATGACCCTGCGCCTCGAGCTCGTCGAAATCAGCAAGTCGTACCCAGCCGTGAAGGCTAACGATAGCGTCTCGCTGCGCGTGGCGCCCGGCCAGATCCACGCCGTGCTCGGCGAGAACGGCGCCGGCAAGTCGACGCTGATGAAGATCATCTACGGCGCGGTCCGGCCCGACGGCGGCGAAATTCGCTGGAACGGCGATCGCGTCGCGGTCGCGTCGCCGGCCGAAGCGCGCGCGCTCGGCATCAGCATGGTCTATCAGCACTTCAGCCTGTTCGACACGCTGACCGCGGCCGAGAACGTCTGGCTCGGCCTTGACAAGGCGCTCTCGCTCGCCGAGGTGGCGGCGCGCATCAGGAAGGTCGCCGGCGAGTACGGGCTCGACGTCGACCCGGTGCGGCCCGTCCACACGCTCTCGGTCGGCGAGAAGCAGCGCGTCGAGATCGTCCGCGCGCTGATGACCGCGCCCAAGCTGCTCATCCTCGATGAGCCGACCTCGGTGCTGACGCCGCAGGCGGTGCAGACGCTCTTCGTCACGCTGAGGAAGCTCGCCGCCGAGGGCTGCTCGATCCTCTACATCTCGCACAAGCTCGACGAGATCCGCTCGCTCTGCCACCACTGCACGGTGCTGCGCGGCGGCAAGGTCACCGGCGAAGTCGATCCGACGCAGGAGACCAACGCCAGCCTCTCGCGCCTGATGATCGGCGCCGAGCCAGCGCAGCTGCAGCACCGCGAAGCGCATCTCGGCGCGGTCGTGCTCGCGGTGCGCGAGCTGACGCTGGCGCAGGAAGATCCGTTCGGCACCGCGCTCGAAAGGATCACGTTCGACGTGCGCGCCGGCGAGGTCGTCGGCATCGCCGGCGTCTCGGGCAACGGCCAGCAGGAGCTGATGGCCGCGATCTCGGGCGAGGACCGGCGCGCGCCGGCGGGATCGATCCGCCTCTTCGAGCACGACATCGCCCGCGCCTCGCCGCGCACGCGCCGCGACGCCGGCCTGCACTTCGTTCCTGAAGAGCGCCTCGGCCGCGGCGCCGTGCCGACGCTTTCGCTGGCGCAGAACACGTTGCTGACGCGAACGCGCGCGGTCGGCGCGGGCGGCTGGATCCGCATCGGCGATGTCGCTGCGCTTGCCGAGTCGCTGATCCGCCGCTTCAACGTCAAGGCCGGCGGGCCCGGCTCGGCGGCGAAGAGCCTGTCCGGCGGCAACCTGCAGAAGTTCATCGTCGGCCGCGAGATCGACGCGCAGCCGAAGCTGCTCGTCGTCTCGCAACCGACCTGGGGCGTCGACGTCGGCGCAGCGGCGCAGATCCGCGGCGAGCTGCTCGCGCTACGCGACGCTGGCTGTGCCGTGCTCGTCGTTAGCGAGGAGCTCGACGAGCTGTTCGAGATCTGCGATCGCCTTGTCGTCATCGCCCAGGGGCAGGTCTCGCCGAGCGTCGCGACCGCCGAGGCGACGGTCGAGCGCATCGGCGAATGGATGAGCGGCCTCTGGACCCGCGAGGCGAAGGCGGCGCATGCTGAAGCTTGAGGCGCGCCCCGAGCCGTCGCGGGCGATGTCGATCGCCTCGCCGCTGATTGCGCTCGCGATCACCGTCCTCATCGGCACGATCCTGTTCCTGATACTCGGCAAGGATCCCCTGCGCGGCCTGGCGGTGTTCTTCGTCGAGCCCGTGAAGAGCGTCTACGCGCTCACCGAGCTGGCGGTGAAGGCGACGCCGCTGCTGCTGATCGCGCTCGGCCTCGCGGTGTGCTTCCGCTCCAACGTCTGGAACATCGGTGCCGAAGGGCAGTTCATCCTCGGCGCAATCTTCGCGAGCGGCATGGCGATGCAGGCGTCGCCCTCGACCGGCGCCTGGTTCTTCGCCGCGGTGATCGCTGCGGGCGTGGTCGGCGGCATGGTCTGGGCGGCGATCGTCGCCCTGCTGCGCGACCGCTTCAACGCCAACGAGATCCTCGTCAGCCTGATGCTCGTCTATGTCGCCGAGCAGCTGCTCAACTACCTCGTGTACGGGCCGTGGAAGGACCCGGCGGGCTACAACTTTCCGCAGACGATCACTTTCCTGAAGTCGACGCAGGTACCCAAGCTCTTTACCGGCTTTCGCGTCAATCTGGGAGCGCCGCTGGCGCTGGTCGGCGTGGCGCTGTTCTGGGTGCTGCTCTTTCGCACCTACGCCGGCTTTCAGCTGCAGGTCGGCGGCCTGGCGCCGGCGGCGGCGCGGTACGCCGGCTTCTCGTCGAGGAAGGCGCTCTGGTCTGCGCTGCTGCTGTCTGGCGGCATGGCCGGCCTGGCTGGCGGCCTCGAGGCCGCGGGGCCGCTCGGCCAGCTCACGCCGCACGTGCCGGCGGGCTATGGCTTCGCGGCGATCATCGTCGCCTTCGTCGGCCGCCTGCATCCGGTCGGCATCGTCTTCTCGGCGATCCTGATGAGCATGTTCTACATCGGCGGCGAGCTCGCGCAGTCGCGGCTCGGCCTGCCGAAGTCGCTGACCGGCGTGTTCCAGGGGCTGCTGCTGTTCACGCTGCTCGCGTGCGACACGCTGATTGCGTATCGGGTGCGTTGGTCTGGCGCGTCGGCCAAGGGCGGGATCGTTCGCTCCGCTCGGGAGGACACGCCCCGTGAAGACGCCGTCATCCTGAGCGCAGCGAACGATCTCGTTCCGGAACCCGCCAAGCCCGTCCATGGAGCGAGCACCTGATGGACCAGTTCGCGCTCCTCGTCGCCGCCACGCTCAACTCCGGCACGGTGCTCGCGTTCGCCGCGCTCGGCCTGCTCATCAACGAGCGCGCAGGCATCGTCAACCTCGGCGCCGAAGGGATGATGCTGGTCGCGGCAGTCGCGGGCTTCGCGACCGCCGTGCACACCGGCAACGACTGGCTCGCCTTTGGCGCCGGCGCCGTCGCGGGCGCGGTGCTCGCGGCGGCCTTCGGCATGCTCGTGATCTGGCTCAACACCAACCAGTACGCGACCGGCCTGGCGCTCAGCCTCTTCGGTGCCGGTTTCTCGGCCTTCGTCGGCATCCGCTACACGCAGGAAAAGCTCGGCGAGCAGCACAGCTTCAGCATTCCCGGGCTCGCGGAAATTCCGTTCTTCGGCCCGGCGCTCTTTCGCCAGCACCCGATGGTCTATCTCGCGATCGTGCTGACGGCGGCGATCGCCTGGTTTCTCTACCGCTCGCGCGCCGGCCTCGTGCTGCGCGCCGTCGGCGAATCGCCGGAGTCGGCGCACGCGCTCGGCTACCCCGTGCGCAAGATCCGGCTCGCCGCCGTCGTCGTCGGCGGGGCCCTCTGCGGCGTCGCCGGCGCATACATCGCCGTCGTCTACACGCACCTCTGGGTCGAGGGCATGACCGCCGGCAAGGGCTGGATCGCGCTCGCCCTCACCACCTTCGCGACCTGGCGGCCGGCGCGCGTGCTTCTCGGCGCCTATCTCTTCGGCGGCGTCACGATGCTGCAGCTGCAGCTGCAGGGCGAGGGCGTGCAGCTTTCCAGCCAGTTCCTGACCATGCTGCCGTACCTTGCGACGATCGTTGTCCTGGTGCTCATCTCGAGGAACGCCGCGTTCATCCGCGTCAACATGCCGGCGTCGATCGGCAAGCCGTTCTTTCCGGGCTGACGCTTCGAGGCTTGCCGCGATAATCGCCGCTCCGCTTGCCCGAAGTCATTCTTTCGGGCCAATTCAACCACTGGAGCCTCCATGACTCGACTCTCGAAACGGTCCTTCATCCACCTCGCCGGCTGGGGCTCTTTGGCCGCGCTGACGATGCTGGCCGGCTGCAGCAAGGAAGAGAAGACGACGTCCACGTCGACGCCGGCGGGAACGACGACGACGACCACCACCACGACGACGGAGTCGACGGGCGCCTCGGCGGTCGCCAAGTCCGCGAGCGGCCCGCTGAAGATCGCTTTCGCCTATGTTGGCCCGGTCGGCGACGGCGGCTGGACCTTCGCGCACGACAACGCCAGGAAGGCGGTCGAGAAGGAGTTCGGCGACAAAGTGCAGACCTCGTTCGTCGAGAAGGTGCCAGAGGCCGCCGACGCCGAGCGCGTTTTCCGCGACATGGCGAGCCAGGGCAACAAGCTCATCTTCGGCACGACCTTCGGCTACATGGAGCCGATGCTCAAGGTCGCGGCCGACCTCAAGGACGTCAAGTTCGAGCACGCCACCGGCTACAAGCAGGCCGACAACATGCGCACCTATGATTCGCGCACGTACGAGGGCGCGTACATGGCCGGGGTCATCGCCGGCGGCATGACAAAGACCAACACGCTCGGCGTCGTCGGCTCGGTGCCGATCCCCGAGGTCGTGCGCAACATCGACAGCTTCACGATGGGCGCACAGTCGGTGAACCCAAAGATCAAGACCAAGGTGGTCTGGGTCAACGAATGGTTCAACCCGCCCAAGGAAACCGAGGCCGCGCAGTCGTTGATCAACGGCGGCGCCGACGTGCTGATGCAGAACACCGACTCGTCGGCAGTGCTGCAGACCGCGGCCAAGGCCGGCAAGTACGCCTTCGGCTGGGACAGCGACATGACCGCCTACGCGCCGAACGCGCACCTCGCCTCGGCGGTCATCAACTGGGCGCCGTACTACATCAAGGCCACGCGCGAAGCCCTCGACGGCTCCTGGAAGGGCGGCGGCGCGACCTGGTGGGGCGTCAAGGAAGGCGCGATCGACATCGTCTCGATCTCTGACAAGGTGCCGGCCGAGGTCAAAACCAAGGTCGACGCCGTCAAGGCCGGCCTCAAGGACGGCTCGTTCGTGATCTGGAAGGGGCCGATCATGAGCAACGACGGCAAGGAGATGGTCGCGGCCGGCACGACGGCTGACGACAAGTTCCTCGGCGGCGTCAATTTCTTCGTCAAGGGCGTCGAAGGCAAGGTGCCCGGCGCCGACAAGAAATAGGCTTCGCTTAGGCGGCGAGATCCTTGGCTTCGCTCGGGGCGACATGAGCGCGCGACCGTCAGCCCGGACTCAGTGACGGATCTCGATTTCTCGCGCATCCAGCGCCGGCGGCTCCCCGAGCTGCTGCGCGCGATGCCGAAGGCCGAGCTGCACCTCCACATCGAGGGCACGCTCGAGCCCGAGCTGATCTTCGCGTTGGCGAAGAAGAACGGCATCGCGCTCGGCTATCCGAGCGTCGAAGCACTGCGCGCCGCCTACGCCTTCACCGACCTGCAGAGCTTCCTCGATATCTACTACGCCGGCGCGAGCGTGCTGCTGCACGAGAGCGATTTCGAGGCGATGGCGATGGCGTACTTCCGGCGCGCCGCCGCCGACCACGTCGTCCATGCCGAGATCTTCTTCGACCCGCAGACGCATACCGCGCGCGGCGTGGCGATCGGCACCGTGATCCGCGGCCTGGCCGCGGCCGTGGCGCAGGCCGAGCGCGAGCTCGGCCTCACGAGCGCGCTCATTCTCTGCTTTCTCCGCCACCTGAGCGAGGACGAGGCGCTCGCCACCCTCGAGGCCGCGCTGCCGTGGCGCGAGCACTTCATCGGCGTCGGCCTCGACAGCAGCGAGCGCGGCCACCCGCCGGAAAAGTTCGCTCGCGTGTTCGCGCGGGCGGGGGCGCTCGGGCTGCATCGGGTCGCCCACGCGGGCGAAGAGGGTCCGCCGAGCTACATCGAGGCTGCTCTCGACGTGCTGCACGCCGAGCGCATCGACCACGGCGTGCGCTGCGTCGAGAGCCCGGCGCTGGTCGAGCGGCTCGCCCGCGAGGGCATCGCGCTCACGGTGTGCCCGTTGTCGAACCTCAAACTGCGCGTCTTCGACCGGCTCGCCGACCACAACCTCGTCGACCTGCTGCGCGCCGGCATCAAGGCGACGATCAATTCGGACGACCCCGCCTACTTCGGCGGCTACGTCAACGGCAACTTCATCGCCACCTTCGCGGCGCTGCCGCAGCTGGGCGCGCAGGATGCCTATGCGCTGGCGCGGAACAGCTTCGACGCGAGCTTCGTCGACGCCGCCGCGAAGCGCGGCCTCACCGACCGTCTCGACGCGGCGTTCGCGCGCTACGCCTGATCTTTGCCCCTGAACCCTGATGCCCACCGCCACTCGCCACGTCACGCTCTTCCACTCGCCGCAGTCGCGTTCCGCGGGCGCGCTCATCCTGCTCGAGGACTACGAGCTGCACGTGCTCGACCTCAAGAAGGGCGAGCAGCGCCAGGCCGAATACCTGGCGATCAACCCGATGGGCAAGGTGCCCGCGATCCTGCACGAAGGGGCGCTCGTCACCGAGCAAGGCGCCGTCTACGCCTACCTTGCCGATCTCTATCCCGAAGTCGGGATCACCCCGGCGATCGGCGACCCGCTGCGCGGGCCGTATCTTCGCTGGCTCTTCTACTACGGTTCGTCGTTCGAGCCGGCGCTGATCGATCGCGCGATGAAGCGCGAGCCCGCGCCCGCATCGACCTCGCCCTACGGCGACCACGCGACGATGCTGAAGACGCTCACCGATCAGCTCGCCAGGGGGCCGTATCTGCTCGGCGAGCGGTTCACCGTGGCCGACGTCCTCTGGGGCACTGCGCTGCGCTGGACGACGATGTTCAAGCTCGTGCCGGAGACGCCGGTCGTCACTGCCTACATCGGCCGGGTGACTTCGCGCCCGGCGGTCGAGCGGGCCGGCCGCATCGACGCCGATCTTCTCGCCGCGCGCGACTAGTCGTAGGGCCTGTCGCCAGGACCCGCAGCCCCGTCGTGATTGGCACTCCGCACGCCGCCGAACGCGCGCTGGCCTTGCGCCGGCAGGGTCGCTGCGGCGAGGCCAAGGCGCTCCTCGAGCCGCTTGCGCGGATCGCCCGGCCCGACGAGCGCGTGCTCGAGCTGCTCGGTGCCGTCTGCATCGAGCTCGGCGACAGCGCCGCGCGCGCCGGCCACGCCGCAGCCGCGATCGCGCTCTACGAGCGCAGCATCGACGTCCGCCCGGGCCACTTCCAGGCGCACTACAACAAGGGTGTCGTCCTCTACCAGGCCGGCGAGGCCGCAGCAGCGGCGGCATGCTACGAGCAGGCGATCGTGCTCGAGCCGGCGCTCGCGGCAGCGCACAGCGCGCTCGGCGTCGTCCGCAGCGAGGCGGGCGAGCACGAAGCCGCGCTGCGCAGCCACGATCGGGCGATTGCCCTCGCGCCCGCCGCCGCCGATCTCCGCAACAACCGCGGCCTCGCGCTCGATCGCGCGCACCGTCTCGATGAGGCCGTGCAGTCGTTCGATGCCGCGCTCGCCCTCGTTCCGCACTTCGTCGCTGCCTGGTCGAACCGCGGCGTCGCCCTGCACCGGCTCGGCCGTCTGGTCGACGCGTTGGCCAGCGCCGACGCGGCTCTGGCCATCGATGCGGGCGACGCCGAGGCCTGGTCGAATCGCGGCCTGGCTCTGCACGACCTCGGCCGCGACGACGACGCGCTGGCCGCGCTCGCGAAGGCGACCGCGCTCGCGCCCGACCTCGCCAACGCCTGGGCCAACCTCGGCGCGACGCTGAACGCGCTGAAGCGGCACGACGAGGCGCTCGCTGCCTACGATCGCGCACTTGTGCTTGAGCCGCCCCTGCCGGAAGCGCGTGGCGACCGGCTGCACACCGCCATGCTGCTGTGCGACTGGCGCGGCCATGACGACGAGGTCGGCGCTATCGCTGCGGCGATCGCGGCCGGCGACACCGTTGTCCATCCGTTCACGCTGCTGGCGACCGCCGTGCCGGCGTCGCTGCAGAAGCGATGCGCCGAGCGCTATGTCGCCGCGCATTGGCCGACGGCCGCGTCGGGCGCGACAAAGGCTGCGGCATCGCGACCGGCCGGCGGGCGGATTCGCCTCGGCTACTTTTCGGCCGACTTCCACCAGCACGCGACGATGGACCTCATGGCCGAGCTCTTCGAGCGCCACGATCGCAGGCGCTTCGAGCTGCACGCGTTCTCTTTCGGGCCGAGCGCCGACGACCCCATGCACGCACGCGCGGTCGCCGCCTTCGATCGCTTCCACGACGTTGGCAGCTTGGGCGACGGCGACGCCGCCGCGCTGGCGCGCGATCTCGGCATCGACATCGCCGTCGACCTGAAGGGCTTCACGCAGGATGCTCGCCCCGGCATCTTCGCCGCGCGGGCGGCGCCGGTGCAGGCGAGCTACCTGGGCTATCCCGGCACGATCGGCGCGAGCTTCATCGACTGCGTCATCGCCGACGAGGTCGTCGTCCCGTCCTCGGCCAGTGACGCCTACACCGAGCCCGTCGTCCGCCTGCCGCGCTGCTACCAGGCCAACGCCGGCTGGCGCCCGGTCGCGCCGGCGGCGCGGATCGATCGCCACGCGGCCGGCCTTCCCGATGACGGCTTCGTCTTCTGCTCGTTCAACAACAGCTACAAGATCACGCCCGACGTTTTCGATGTCTGGATGCGCCTTCTGCAGCGCGTGCCGCGCAGCGCGCTGTGGCTTCTCGAGGCCAACGCCGGTGCGGCGGCGAACCTGCGCCGCGAAGCGGTGCGACGCGGCGTCGGCGCAGAGAGGATCGTCTTCGCGGTGCGGACGAACCGTGTCGATCACCTGGCCCGCCACGCCCTCGCGGATCTGTTCCTCGACACGCTGCACTACGGGGCGCACACGACGGCCAGCGACGCGCTGCGCTCCGGCCTGCCAGTGCTGACCCGGCTCGGGGCGACCTTCGCCTCGCGCGTCGCGGCGAGCCTTAACCTCAGCGTCGGACTTGACGACGCGGTCGCGGCCAACAGCGAAGACTACGAGGGGGTGGCGTTCGCCCTGGCCACCGACCCCGGCCGGCTACGCGCCTTGCGCGATCGGCTCGCCGCTGCGTTGCCGACGGCTTCGCTATTCGATGCCGACGGATTCGCCCGCGACCTCGAGGCGCTCTACGTCGACCTGCACGCGCGCCGGCTGGCCGGCGGCCTGCCCGGCTCGACCGGCGACGCGGCCGCGGACCCGCGCTGACCGCTACTCGTCGGCGAGCGTCGCCATCAGCTCGCGCTTGCGGGTGGCCAGCTCGCCACCCAGTTCGTCGAGGTCGACGCCCGATTTTTCCGCCTGCGGAAAGATCTCGTTCTCTTCTTCCTGCACGTGATGGTCGACGTATTCGCCGAGCACGATCACCTTGGCGTCGTACAGCGGGTCCCCGGCGTCCATCGCCTCGATCTGCTCGATCAGTTCCCTGGCCGCCGCATGCTCGACTTCCGCCTCGTCGAGTGTCAGATCGGCGTCGACGTTTTCGCGCATCGACGGGTAGAAGATCTCTTCCTCGATCTCAGCGTGCACCGTCAGCATGGTGCAGATCCTTCGCGCCAGCTCGCGGCGCTGCTCGTCGTCGGCGTTCTCGTCGACGAGCTGACGGTAGGTCTCGAACATCTGCGCGACCTCGGCGTGGTCGCTCGACAGCAGCGACACCGCGTCCTGCGCCGGGGCTTCGTCGTCGGCGCCGATGTCTTCCTCTTCCTCGACCCCGAACGATTCGCTCGATGTGGCCATTGACTGCTCCTTTGGATTGAAAACGCGTCGCGCTGCGACGCCCGGAGGCAATCGGCAAGGCATGTGCCCAATCGACCCGGACGCGGCCGTCAGCATGGCGCTCGGTGTCGTCGCGCTTCTCGCCCTCGCGACTGACACCGCACGATCAGCGCCGGTTGACCCGGCGCTGATCGCCGCCGCGACCGCCGCCCAGCCGGCGCTGATCGGCGTTGGGCGGCGCCCATCGTCATCGATCTTCCACTCGGCGCGCTTCAAGGCGGCCAGCGCGTCGCGGCCAATGTCCTCCGGCGGACACGCGGCGAACGCGCTGCCGCAGGCGACGACGAGCGCTGCGAACGCGCAGCGGCACGCTAGCATCGGCGCGGCGGCAACGGCGGCCGGCGATCGAACGGGGAGAACGGGTCATGTCCAGTCGGGGTTGGGTGATCGTGGTTGCGTGTCTCGCTGCAACGGCGGCGGCAGCGCAGGAGGTGCCGCCCTCGCGGCTCGATGCGGTGCAAAAGAGCGGCAGGCTGCGCGTTTGCACGCCCGGCGATTACACCCCGTTCGCGCTGCAGAAGCAGGAGGGAGTTTTCGAGGGCCTCGACGTCGACCTGGTGCAGACGGCGGCGAAGGCCCTCGGCGCCGAGGCGGTGTTCGTGAAGTCGGCGTGGCCGACGCTGATGAAAGACTTCGTCGAGAAGTGCGACGTCGCCGTCGGCGGCATCTCAGTGACGCTCGAGCGCCAAAAGACAGCGTTCTTCTCGGAGGCCTACATGGTCAACGGCAAGGCGCCGATCACGCGCTGCGAGAACGTGGCGAAGTTCCAGACCATCGCAGACATCGACAAGCCGACCGTCACGGTGATCGAGAATCCCGGCGGCAGCAACGAGCGGTTCGCGCGCGCCAACTTTAAGAGCGCCAAGCTTGTCATTTTCAACGACAACACGACGATCTTCGACGAAATCCTGAACGGCAACGCCGACGTGATGATCTCGGAATCGGCGGAGACGATCGTCCAGCAGCGCCTGCGGCCCGGCCTGTGCGCGGTCAATCCCGACAAGCCTCTCCAGTATGGCGAGATGGCTTGGCTGCTGCCGCGCGGCGACGTCGCCTTCAAGGCGTGGGTCGACCAGTGGCTGCACCTGGCCAAGGCGAGCGGCGAATACGGTCGTATCGCCGCGCGCTGGCTGCGCTAGGGCCGCCCGGGGGCAGGGCGCTATTCGGCGCCGGCGTCTTCGCGGGTCCGGGCGGCGGAACGCCGCTCGAACGGCGCCCGCTCGGGACGGCTCATCTCGACCGAGATGAACTCGGCAGCGGCCTCGGGCTCCATGGCGCGGGTGCGCTCGAAGGCGTGGACGTCCTTGGCCAGACGCTCGGCTTCGCTGCGCGTGAGGTCAGGGTCGAGTTCGGCCATGCGCAGGGCGCAACGGCTCCGCCAGGTGGCGGGATCGAGAGCTTCCATCGTTGTCGGACCTTTCGCGTGCAGAGGCGGGCGGATCAGTGGCGCCTGTCGCCGTCCCGGGTGTCTCGGTCTCTACGGTCTTTGTCGTTGTCGCGCCGCTCGTCACGGCGGTCGTCGCGATCGCCGCGCCGGTCGCTGTCGCGATAGGCGCCACGATCGCCACCATCATGGTACGTATCGACCGGATTGGCAACACAACCGGTCATGATCAGGGCAGCGCCGAGCGCGGCAAGGGGCAGATGGTTCAGGGTGGGTCTTGGCAGTCGATCAATGGTACGTTCCCCCGGGAACGACGTCTGTCGGCTGCGCCCCCGGGGCCGTGTGGGGGACCTCCGACAGGAGTCGCCGGCGGCATGGCCCTTCCGGCGGCGCGCGCAGCGCGTTCCTTTCGTCGTAATAAGGAGACGTCCATGAGCTCTGTCGCCGATCGCACGCTGCCCAAGACACTGGGCACCTTCCAGCTCTGGGGCATCGCCGTCGGCCTCGTGATCTCGGGCGAGTACTTCGGCTGGAGCTACGGCTGGGCTTCGGCCGGCACCCTCGGCTTCCTGGTCACGTCGGCGTTCGTCGCGCTGATGTACGCGACCTTCATCTTCAGCTTCACCGAGCTCACGACCGCGATCCCGCATGCCGGCGGCCCCTTCGAGTACAGCCGGCGCGCGTTCGGCGCCACCGGCGGCTACCTCGCCGGCTTCGCGACGCTGGTCGAGTTCGTGTTCGCGCCGCCGGCGATCGCGTTGGCGATCGGCGCCTACGTCAACGTCCAGTACCCCGCGCTCGAGCCGCGCTGGGTCGCGTTCGGCGCCTACATCGTTTTCATGGCGCTCAACATCGCCGGCATGACGATCGCGGCGAGCTTCGAGCTGATCGTCACGCTGGTCGCCATCTTCGAGCTGTGCGTCTTCATGGGCGTCGTGGCGCCGGGGTTTTCGACCGCGAGCTTCGTCAAGGGCGGCTGGGCCGGCAGCGACGCCTTCAGCGGGGCCGCGTGGCCCGGGATCGTCTCGGCCATTCCTTTCGCGATCTGGTTTTTCCTCGCCATCGAGGGCGTCGCGATGGCCGCCGAGGAAGCCAGGAATCCGCACCGCTCGGTGCCGATCGCCTACATCGGCGGCATCCTGACGCTGGTCGTGCTGGCGCTCGGCGTGATGCTCTTCGCCGGCGGCTCGGGCGACTGGACCAAGCTCGCCAACATCAACGACCCGCTGCCGCAGGCGATGAAGATGGTCGTCGGCGCCAACAGCGGCTGGCTGCACATGCTGGTGTGGCTCGGCTTGTTCGGCCTCGTCGCCTCGTTCCACGGAATCATCATCGGCTACTCGCGCCAGATCTTCGCCCTCTCGCGCGCCGGCTACCTGCCGGCGGTGCTCGGCCGGATCCACCCGCGCCTGGGCACGCCGCACGTGGCGATACTGGCCGGCGGCGTGGTCGGCATCGCGGCGATCTTCAGCGACGAGCTCGTCAAGTTCGGCGGCCAGTCGCTGACGGCGAACATCGTGACGATGTCGGTGTTCGGCGCGATCGTCATGTACATCCTCAGCATGGCGAGCCTGTTCAAGCTGCGCCGCAGTGAGCCCGGGCTGCAGCGTCCGTTCGGCGCCCCCGTGTACCCGCTGTTTCCCGCCTTCGCCTTGGTGGCGGCCGTGATCTGCCTGGCGACGATGGTCTGGTTCAACGCGCTGGTCGCCGCCGTGTTCGCGGGCCTGGCCGCGCTCGGCTACGGCTATTTCCTCACCACCCGCGCGCGGCGCGGCGCGGCGATGGTCGGAGCGGAGCCACTGGCCCGGAACGCCTGAGCCTCAGGCGGCCCAGATCGCCCGCGTCAGGCGAACGAGCTTGCGGTTGGTCTCCGGAACCTCGTCGTCGAGCAGGCGGGCGATCTCGGCTTGTGCCTTCTTCCAGCCGAGCAACGCCTTGCCGAACACGGCGCGGCCGGTCTTGGTGAGCGAGGGAATGCGCTGACGGCGGTCGTCGCGGCCGACGTCGAGCGCCACCCAGCCCTCGCGCTCGAGGATGCGCAGGTTGCGGATCAAAGTCGTCTCGTGCATCGCGATGCGGGCGGCAAGCTCCTTGACGGTCATCCCGTGCGCGTTCGAGACGGCCCAGAGCACGGCCATCTGGCTCGACTGCACGCCCGACTCGGCGAGGTGACGGTCGTAGACGCTCGAAACGGCGCGCGCCGCCATGCGCAGATTGCCGCACACGCACTCGAAACCGCGGGGGCTGAGCCGCTCGACCAGATCCATGGCAGCCAGTATAGATGCAGAGACAGCCATCGACGCCACGCAGGGCGGGCTCGGCGAAGCAGGTTCACACCGACCATTCGGTCATTCGAAGTTCTTCCGCGTTCTGCGCCGGCTCCCCTATGCGCAACGAATAGCCGCGGCCGTACACCGTTTCGACGTGTAGGCCGTGGCCGGCGACGTCGCGCAGCTTCCTGCGGATGCGGCAGATGTGCATGTCGGCGCTTCGTCGCACGTCGGCCGTGGCGGCGCGGCCCAGCGTTCTCGCGATCGTCTCGCGATGGACGAGCTCGCCCGGCCGCGATGCCAGCAGCACCAGCACCTCGAATTCGCCGCTGGTGAGGGCGAGCGTTTCATTGACGAGCGTCGCGGCGGCACGGCGCGGATCCAGATGCAGCGGTCCAAAGGCGACCACCGCCGATTCCTGCTTCCAGCGTTGATGCGCGACGTCGATCAGGCGGCGCAGCTGGGCAACGACGATCCGCATCGACGTGGGCTCGACCACGACCTGGCTCGCTCCCGACTCGAGGGCCTGCAGCTGCCCCTCCTCGTCGCTGCGGTCGAGAACGAGCAACAGCGGCACGCCGGCCTGGTCGCGAAGCCGGCTCAGCATGTTCGTCACGGCCGCCCCGAACCCCTGGCCGGGGAGCAGGACGGCATCGAACTTCCACTGGGCGACGACGCCGAGCGCGGCACTGAGCGTCTCGACGTAGTAAGCCTTGAAGCCCGCCGCGTTCAGCTCGTGCCGGAACGGCTCCGAGGTGACCCGGTCGGCGGTGATGACGAGGACCAGCGGCAACACGGGCGTCACGACGGCACGGCCGCCGCTCCACGGAGCTGGCGGAACAGGGTCGAGCGGCAACCGAAACCGGCGCGGTCCGCGGCTTCGGCGCGACCCAGTCCTGCGGCGAGAAGACGGCGCGCCACCGCGACGCGCTTTCGCACCAGGAAGGCGTGCGGCGTCTCGTCCATGACGAGCGCGAACAGGCGCGCAAAGTGGAAGGGCGAGAGGTTCGACACGGCGGCGAGCAAGTCCCCGTTCAGCGGCTGTTCGTAGTGGCTCTGGATGAAATCGGCGCAGGACAGGAGGCGACTGAACAAGGCATCGCGCGTCGCGGGCTTGACGCAGCGGATGCGAGACGCTCGCGCCCTCAGCGCCCGCTCCTCGTGGTCGAGCGCGGACCACCATTCGGCCGTTTCCTCGGCCGGCACCGCAATGCGCGCGTCGCCGAGTCGACGCCGCGCGATGTCCGCGAGGCGCTTGCCGACGCGCCCCGAGGTCGAGCGCAACGCAGGCAGGAAAGCACCGGTTGCGAGGTCGCCGGGCAGGACCAGCTCGACGGCAAGCGACTCCGTGCGAGGCTCCCGCGTCGAGACGAACGGCGCCGCGCCGTGCGCCACGAGATAGGCATCGGCATCGAGGCGGACCGAGCGTCCGGTGGCGCCCACCCACTCGCCACCCCGGCGCACCGTGCGGATGACGACGACGCCCGCGCTGCGGGGTTGCGCAGCGTCGCAGCCGATCGAGATTTCTGACAAGGATGTGTGCACTTCGTCGCCGCTCCGTGATTCAAGCATATACATCTTTATCGGGTTGGAGAAGAGCGAACCGACCTCTCGGAGAAGAATTCGCCACGTCGAGGCACGTCGATCGTTTCGAACCCGTATCGACGCTGGTCCGGTGTTGCGTCGCGCTGGCGACTGCTAGTTCGCAAGAACCGCAACGACTCCTGCGGCCTTCTCTTCGGTCGGCCCGCAAGCACCGGCGCAACCCCGCCGCCCGCAGCCCCTT
Organism: Burkholderiales bacterium; assembly: GCA_038241255.1. Classification (GTDB taxonomy): domain Bacteria; phylum Pseudomonadota; class Gammaproteobacteria; order Burkholderiales; family Burkholderiaceae_C; genus Schlegelella_A. Next base: position 54,490 of record JBBRFW010000012.1, read on the forward strand.
CACATCAGCTCGAACGCGATGCGATCACGGGTCGTCGATCAAGCGCATCGACGCGGAGACGGCGCTTCCCCTCCAGGTGATCACGCGCGAGGCGATACAGAGGTCGGGCGCGGCGACGGTCGAGCAGTTGATGCAGAACGTCACGACACCGCCAGCTCCGGGGGATTCGCTGCAGCGCCGTCCGCGGGGCAGCCAGTCCGGCGCGTCGATTCATCGGCCCGACCTCATTGCGAACGCTGGCGCGATCAACGGCAGGCGGGTCCCGCCCTATGGCGTTGGCTTCACCGACGCCTCGGCGCCGGTCGACGTAGCGGCTTTCCTCGCAGCCATCGAACGGATCGAGGTTCTTCAATGGGCGCTTTAGCTATCTGCGGGGCGGCACGAATGCCGCGTTCCAGACCGGATATGACCGTCGTACGGCGACCCGAGCGGGCGCTTCGCTTGTGGCAGGGTGACGTACACCGTCCGACGACGAGTCGATCCTGCGCGTTCCATGGGCCCCCCGGAATTCGCCGGCGGGCCTTTCTTCGCCCGGCGCCGACCTGGTTGCAACGTGTATTCGCTTGCGACCCGCAACGCCTTGCAACACCTCGCGCAGCCCGAGCGTGAACTTGCGCCAAGGTTTCTGCGCCGAACAAACCGTTGCAGCGGCAAACGAGCTCGACTGCCCCCCTCGGGCCTAGGATTGACTTCGTCGGTGCCGCCGGGTAGGGCGTTGACAGGCGAGGCGCCGAAGCGCTCGCCCGCACCGTTGCGAAGGAGAGCGTATGGCGTTCGTGATGATTGCCACCGGAGCGACCAGCCGGTCGCGGGTGAGGACCCTGCCGGTCCGGCCGCTGATCGCGCTCGCGGGCGTCGCGGCGCTGGCGTTGCTCGGCTCCGGCGGCGCGGTCGGCTACTGGCTTGCCGAAGTGCCTCAGCGCACGCTGCCTGCCGCCGCCGCGGCACCGGAGCCGCTTGCCCTGCCGTTCACGCTCGAACAGGTCGGCGCGATATCGGCGCGGGTGTTCCGCCTCGAGAGCGAAGCGGCGCAGCTGAGCCGGCGCATCGGCACGATGAATAGCGACACGCCGGCGGCCGCGCGCAGCGCGACAGGCCGGAGCACCGCCTCGCCGGTCGAGCCGGCCGGCCCCGCCGGCGGTCCGCTGCTGCCCGCACGCATCGAGTCGTCCCCGCTCGGCGCGATCGACGCGCAGCTCGGCCGGGTCGAGCAGCAGATCGCCTCGGTGGCGAGCGCCGCCGCAGAGCAATCGCTGGCCTTGATGCGCCTGCCGACGCGCCTTCCGATCCCCGGCGCCGAGCTGACGTCCACGTTCGGCAATCGCATCGATCCGTTCGCGCATTCGCACGCGTTCCATGCCGGGCTCGACTTCGCCGCGCGCGCCGGGACGCCGATCGCCTCGGCGGCGGGCGGTGTCGTCGCCTTCGCTGGCTTCAAGCACGATTTCGGCTGGGTCGTCGAGATCGATCACGGAAATGGCCTGGCGACGCGCTACGCGCACGCATCGGAGCTGCTCGTCCGAGCCGGCCAGGTGGTCGTGCCGGGCGAACGCATCGCGATGGTCGGCTCGACCGGCCGCTCCACCGGACCGCACCTTCATTTCGAGGTGCTGCGCGCGGGCGACCATGTCGATCCGAAGCGCTACCTGGCGGGGCTGTGAACGGAGCCCTCGCCATGTCGACCGGATTCGGGCGCAGAGCCAGCCAGGACCTCGCCCGCGTCGGCCTGACGCTGGCGCCGCGCCGCGGCTCGGGACGTCGCGTGCTCGCGTTGTCGCTGCTGGCGATCGCCGCGTTCGCTGCCGGCGTCGGCGCCGGCGAGCTGGTGCACGAGCAGACTCCGGCGATCGTCGTGCGCGCCCCGGCCGCGCCCCCCGCCGAGCTCGTGCAGCTGCGCGTGCAGTTCGAGCAAGCGCGGATGGGCGCGCGCGTGAGCGATGCGCGCAGCCACGAGCTCGAGCGCCAGATCGACACGTTGAACCAGAAGCTCACCGAGTCGCAGGACGAGCTGAGCTTCTTCCGCAAGGCCCGCGAGGGCAAGAAGCACTGAAAGTATCGCCGATCATGTTCGCCCGCCACAGGAAGCAGCCGTTCATCAAGATGGCCCAGCTCTCGACCTTGATCGCCGAAGGCGTCGAGATCGCGGGCGACCTCGTCTTCACCAGCGGCATGCGCATCGACGGGCGCGTCAAGGGCGACATCGTCGGCCGCCCGGGCGAGGGCCAGAGCCCGTCGTTGCTCGTCCTCTCCGAGACGGGGCATATCGAGGGCAGAATCCGCTGCGGCGATGCGGTGATCAACGGCACCGTCGTCGGCGACCTCGACGTCGAGCACCGGCTCGAGCTGCAGTCGGACGCGCGCGTGACCGGGACGATCCGCTATCGCCAGCTGCAGATGGACGTCGGCGCGACGGTCGAAGGGCACCTGCTGCGCGTCGAAGCGGTCGCAGCCGTCGCGGCGGCGGGAAACGTCGTCGAGCTCGGCGCCGAGAAGGCGCTCGCTGGCGAGCGGCGCTGACGACGCGCGCGCGTCCGCGGCCCCTCGGGGCGGCTCACTCCGTCACGATGCCCGCTTGACGATGCGGGCTCACTTCGCCTGCTCGCCCTGATGAGATTCGTCCGCTGCAGCTCCTCGAGGTGCTGGCGATAGTTCTTGCCTGCGCACAGGAACTTGTCGGCGTCGTCGATGGGCGGCAAGTAAGCGAGGCTGGCCTCGTCGCGCCACGCTCCGGCGAAGCAGGCGCCGCAGTGCGACTGCGCCGCGCCGCCCAGCTCGCGAGCGCGCGCCATTGCGTTCGGCCCGGCGCTTGCAGGGCACCCTCATCGCGGTGGCCATGCCGGCGATGCCGGCGACCCGCGCCGCCGCGGCGACATCGAGCACGCGCTGGCCGAGCGATGACCGAGCGCGGGCCGGCCCTTGTCGGGGTCGCGGTAGGCGAGAAGTCTCATGGCGTCAGGGAAGTGGGTCGTGGTGGATGAGGGGCGTCGCGGTGTCGAAAGTGCGGCGCGGCGTGCCGCAGCGAGATCGTTTCTGGTTACGCTCGGGCCATGAAGTTCCGTCGTTCGTCTCGTCGCCCGTCGGTGCGCCTGGGTAGCGCCGTGCTTGCCTTCGCGCTCTCGCCGCCATGCGGGATCGCTTCGGCGCAATCGCCGGCGGCGGCCGCCGCCAAGCCCTGCGAATCGATCGAGCACCGACAGTTTGACTTCTGGGTCGGCAGCTGGGACGTGTTCGCGGCCGCCGGCAAGAAGGTCGGCGAGAACCGCATCGAGGTCATCGCCGACGGCTGCGCACTCCTCGAGCAATGGACGGGCAACGGCGGCGTCACCGGCAAGAGCCTCAACATCTACGACGCGATCGATCGGCGCTGGCACCAGACCTGGGTCGACAACGGCGGCACGCTACTGATCCTCGCCGGCGGCCTGGTCGAACGCAGCATGGTGATGTCGATGTCGGGGCCGAGCCCGACCGATCCGAAGACGACCGTGCTGCAGCGGATCACATGGACGCCGGCAAGCGACGGCTCGGTACGGCAGCTCTGGGAGCTGTCGAGCGATGCTGGCGCGCGCTGGACGGTGCTCTTCGACGGCCGCTACGTGCGCGCGAAGTAGCGCTCTCGGGCGGATCGCTGCGGGGCGCGAGACAATCGCCCCGTTCGCGGCCCCGCCCGCGCCGCGGACTCGGTCGCCCGGGCCATGTCGAGGTCAACCATGCTGAAAAACCTCATCCGCGGCAGCGCTTGCGCGCTGCTCGCGATCGTTGCGGCCTCGGCCGCTCTCCCTTTGATGGCCGCATTACCCGCGGCGAACGGCGCCCCGGCGCAGGCGCCGCTGGTCGTCGGCTTCGTCTACGTCACGCCGGTCGGCGAGGCGGGCTGGACGTACCAGCACGAGCTCGGCCGGCGCGAGATGGCGCGCGCGCTCGGTGCGCAGGTGCGAACGATCGCCGTGGAGTCGGTCGGCGAAGGCGCCGACGCCGATCGCGTCCTGCGCGACCTCGCCGGCCCGCAGGGCGCGGGGCTCGTGTTTGCGACCAGCTTCGGCTATCTCGAGCCCGCGCTGCGCGTAGCCGCCGAGTTTCCGCAGGTGCGCTTCGAGCACGCGGGCGGCTACAAGAGCGCGCCCAACCTGGCCACCTACGACGCGCGCTACTACGAGGCGCGCTGGCTCGCCGGCTGGCTCGCCGGCCGCAGCAGCGCGACCGGCGTCGCCGGCTACGTCGCCGGCTTGCCGGTTCCCGAGGTGGTGCAGGGCATCAACGCGTTCACGCTCGGCATGCGCGCGGCCAACCCGAAGGCGACGGTCCGCGTCGTCTGGCTCGACACCTGGTTCGACCCGGTGAAGGAGCGTGCCGCCGCGCAGGCCCTCATCGACCAGGGCGCCGACGTGCTCACCCACCACAGCGCGTCGACTGCGGTCGCGCAGGCGGCGCAGGCGAGCTTTCGCAGCCGCCACGTGCGCGTCGTCTCGTACCCGAGCGACATGCGCGCGTTCGCGCCGGATGCGCAGCTGGCGGCGATCGTTCACCGCTGGGGCAGCTTCTACACGCGCGTCGCGCGCAGCGTCATCGATGGCAGCTGGCGACCCGAGCCGGTGTGGGGCGGCATCGCCAGCGGCATGGTCGACATCGATGCGCTCGACCCGCGCCTGGCCGGCGACGTCCGCGCCGGCGTGCAGGCGCGGCGGGCGGCGATCGTCGCGGGCACGCTCGTGCCGTTCGCCGCGCCGCTGGTCGACAACGCCGGCACGACGCGTCTCGCACGCGGCGCTCTCGCCGACGCCGACATCAAGACGATGGACTGGTTCGTTGCCGGCGTCGTCGGCAGCGTGCCGAAAGCGCGCTGAAGGATCGGCCAACCGCGCCGCTCGGCGGCCCGGCCGGCAAAGCGTGCTCTTCTTCGCGACGCTTGCGCGCTGCGCGCCGGGGTTCGATGGCAATCTCGCCGGATGACTGCACCCTTCACCGAAGAACAAGCCCGCACCTACATGCACAAGCTGCTGGCGACGATGAGCCAGGCCGGCGGCTCCGATCTCTTCATCGCCAGCGACTTTCCGCCGAGCATGAAGCTGCAGGGCAGCATGAAGCCGATGACGGCGCAAAAGCTCGCCCCCGAAGTCGCCCGCATGCTCGCCCACGCGATCATGAACGAGGCGCAGCGCGAGGAGTTCGAGCGCGAGATGGAGTGCAACTTCGCGATCTCGATCCCGGGCGTCTCGCGCTTTCGCGTCAACGTCTACGTGCAGCAGCGCTGCGTCAGCATGGTGATCCGCACCATCGCGTCAGAGATCCCCAATTTCGAGAAGCTCAAGCTGCCCGAAGTGCTGAAGGACGTGGTGATGACCAAGCGCGGCCTGGTCCTCGTCGTCGGCGCCACCGGCTCGGGCAAGTCGACCACGCTCGCGGCGATGATCGACCATCGCAACCGCACATCGGCCGGCCACATCATCACCGTGGAAGACCCGGTCGAGTACGTGCACCCGTCGCAGAAGTCGCTGGTGACGCACCGCGAGATCGGCATCGACACCAAGTCGTGGCATCACGCACTCAAGAACACGCTGCGCCAGGCGCCCGACGTGATCCTGATCGGCGAGATCCGCGATGCCGAGACGATGGAGCATGCGATCGCCTTCGCCGAGACCGGGCACCTGTGCCTCGGCACGCTGCACGCCAACAGCGCCAGCCAGACGATCGAGCGGATCATCAACTTCTTCCCCGAGGAGCGCAGGAAGCAGCTGCTGATGGACCTCTCGGCGAACCTGCGCGGCATCGTCTCGCCGCGGCTGGTGCGGCGCGAGGACGGCAAGGGCCGCTCGGCGGCG
>JBBRFW010000013.1:0-57580 GCA_038241255.1 Burkholderiales bacterium
GTTGCTTCGAACAAGCGGTGCTCCGTCGTGGCACGTGCCGGCATTGACGCCGATGTTCGCGCTCTTCTACGTCATCCTCGCGCCCGGCGTCGGCGCGTTCGCCGATGCCGTGCCCAAGGGCCGGGTGATGCTGATCTCGAACACGATCAAGATCGTCGGCTGCCTGCTGATGCTGTTCGGCTCGAACCCGCTGCTCTCGTACGGCATCGTCGGCCTCGGCGCGGCAGCGTATTCGCCGGCCAAGTACGGCATCCTCACCGAGCTGCTGCCGAACTCGCAGCTGGTCAAGGCGAACGGCTGGATCGAGGGCCTGACGATCCTGTCGATCATCTTCGGCGTCCTGCTCGGCGGCCAGCTGCTCGGCCATGTCGTCTCGCAGCACCTGCTCGCCTTCGACGTGCCGATGATCGACACCGGCATCAGCACCGCGCCCGAGGCGGCGATCGCGGTGATCGTCGTTCTCTACGTCATCGCCGCGCTCTTCAACCTGCGCATTCCGCGCACCGACGCACCTCTGCAGCCGCTCGGCCACAGCGTCGGCATGCTCGTGCGCGACTTCTCGAACTGCAATGCCCGACTCTGGAACGACAAGCTCGGCCAGATCTCGCTGGCGACGACGACGCTGTTCTGGGGCGTCTCGAGCAACCTGCGCGTGATCGTCTTCGCCTGGGCCGCGGCCACGCTCGGCTACACGACGACGCAGGCGTCGTCGCTCGTCGGCGTGGTCGCGATCGGCACCGCCGCCGGCGCGATCCTCGCCTCGCTGCGCATGCGGCTCGACCAGGCGACGCAGGTGATCCCGTACGGCATCGCCATGGGCGTGCTGGTGATCGGCCTCAACGTCATCACCAACGTCTGGATCGCGGCGCCGTTCCTGATCCTGCTCGGCGCGATCGGCGGCTACCTGGTGGTGCCGATGAACGCGCTGCTGCAGCACCGCGGCGCCAACCTGATGGGCGCCGGGCGCTCGATCGCGGTGCAGAACTTCAACGAGCAGGCGTGCATCCTCGGACTCGGCGCCTTCTACACCGGCATGACGCGCTTCGGCCTGACCGCGTTCACGTCGATCGCCCTGTTCGGCGTCCTCGTCACCGGGACGATGACGCTGATCCGGCGCTGGCACCAGACGAACTGCGTGCGCCATCGCGGCGAGGTCGAGCACCTGCTCGCGATCGCCCGCCTCGACAAGCATTGAGCGCCGCGTCGCCGCAGCGCGCGCGCCGGCTCGCCGCCGGGGCGCTGGTGTTCAACGCGCTCGTCTGGGGCACGTCGTGGTGGCCGCTGCGCAAGCTCCACGACGACGGGCTCCATCCGCTCTGGGCCACGGCGATCATCTTCAGCCTGGCCTCGATCGCCATTGCCATCGCCCGGCCGCAGGCCGTCGTGCAGGTGCTGCGGACGCCGGCGCTCTGGCTGCTGGTCGCCGCCGCGGGGCTCACCAACGCCGCCTTCAACTGGGCGATCGTCATCGGCGACGTCGTCCGCGTCGTCCTGCTCTTCTACCTTATGCCGCTCTGGACCGTGCTGCTGGCGCGCGCGGTGCTCGGCGAGCGGCTGACGGCCGCCGCGGCGCTGCGCATTGCCCTCGGCGCGGTCGGCGCCGCAATCGTGCTCTGGCCGCCGGCCCACGGCGGCGCGGGCTGGGCGTGGGCGGCCGCGCTGCTGCCGCTGCCGCGCGCGCTCGCCGACTGGCTCGGCGTCCTCGGCGGCTTCTCGTTCGCCTTCAACAACGTGATGCTGCGGCGCGAGGCCGCGCGGCCCGAGGCGGGGCGATCGCTGGCGATGTTCGTCGGTGGCGCGATGGTCGCCGGCGCGCTCGCGGCGGCGCTGAGCGCAAGCGGCGCGGTGCCGACGCCGCCGGCTCCGGCGCCCGGCTGGCTGGCGCTGACGGCGCTGCTGACGCTCGTCTTCGTCGCCGGCAACCTGTCACTGCAGTACGGCGCGGCGCGGCTGCCGGCGAACCGCACGGCCGTGATCATGCTCACCGAGGTCGTGTTCGCGTCGCTGTCCGCGCTCGCGCTCGGCGGCGGCGCGATGACGCCGCAGCTGGCGGTCGGCGGCGCATTCATCGTCGCCGGCGCCCTGCTCGCCGCGCGCGACCCGGGCCACTGAGCGATCCCTCCAGCGCGCGCCGGCGAACGCGGCCGGCGCTACCATGCAGGCAACTTCCGGGGGACACCATGGCTGCCGCTGCAACCGACATCTACGCCTTCGCCGTCGAATCGATCGCCGGCAAGCCGGCACACCTCGCGAGCCAGCGCGGCAAGGTGCTGCTGATCGTCAACACCGCGAGCAAGTGCGGCTTCACGCCGCAGTTCGCCGGCCTCGAGGCGCTGTGGCAGGCGTACCGCGACCGCGGCCTGGTGGTGATCGGTTTCCCGAGCAACCAGTTCGGCGCCCAGGACCCCGGGCCGAACGACGAGATCGCTTCGTTCTGCGAAGTCAACTACGGCGTCACCTTTCCGATGATGGCCAAGGTCGACGTCAACGGTGCCGCCGCGGCGCCCGTCTGGAAGTGGCTCACCGCGGAGGCGCCCGGCATCCTCGGCACCAAGACGATCAAGTGGAACTTCACCAAGTTCCTGGTCGGCAAGGACGGCAAGGTGATCAAGCGCTACGCGCCGAACGACGCGCCGGAATCGCTGAAGGGCGACATCGAGGCGGCGCTCGTGGACTAGCCATGTTCGAGCACGTCGAGCCTTTCGGGGGCGACCCGATCCTGAGCCTGAACGAGGATTTCCAGAAGGATCCGCGGCCGGGCAAGATCAACCTGTCGATCGGCATCTACTTCGACGACGCCGGGCGAATCCCGGTGCTCGCCTCGGTGCGCCGCGCCGAGCAGCAGGTGGTCGCGCGCGACGCGCCCAAGCCGTACCTGCCGATCGAGGGCGCGGCGAACTTTCGCGGCGCGGTGCAGGCGCTGCTCTTCGGTGCAGAGCACGAGGCCGTGGCCTCGGGCCGCATCGCGACGATCCAGTCGGTGGGCTCGAGCGGCGGGCTCAAGGTGGGCGCCGATTTCATCGCCCGCTGGCTGCCGTCGAGCGCGGTCTGGGTGAGCGATCCGAGCTGGGAGAACCACCGCTCGATGTTCGAGGGCGCCGGCCTCGCGGTCCACGACTATCCGTACTACGACGCCGCCACCGGCGGGCTGGACTTCGATGCGATGTGCGCGGCGCTGCGCCGCCTGCCGAGGAACAGCGTCGTCCTGCTGCACGCGTGCTGCCACAACCCGACCGGCGTCGACCTGTCGCCGGCGCAGTGGGACGCGCTCGTGCCGATCCTGGTCGAGGGCGAGCTCGTGGCCTACCTCGACCTCGCCTACCAGGGCTTCGGCTCGGGGCTGCTCGAGGATGCATACGCATTGCGCGCCCTCGCTGCGGCGCGCGACCACGCCGGCAGGCCGCTGGCGTTCTTCGTCGCCAACTCGTTCTCGAAGAGCATGAGCCTGTACGGCGAGCGCTGCGGCGCGCTCAGCGTCGTCTGCGCCGACGCCGCCGAAGCGAGCAACGTCCTCGGCCAGCTCAAGTTCACGGTGCGGCGCAACTACTCGAGCCCGCCGATCCACGGCGGCCAGATCGTCGCCGCGGTTCTCGGCGAGCCCGGACTGCGACGCGAGTGGGAAGCCGAGCTCGCGGCGATGCGCGAGCGCATCCAGGCGATGCGCCGGGCGCTGCACGGCGTCCTCGCCGCGAAGATGCCCGATCGCGACTTCGGCTACTTCCTCAGCCAGCGCGGCATGTTCAGCTACACCGGCCTCGGGCCGCGCCAGATCGATCGCCTGCGCGAGGAGTTCGCCGTCTACCTCGTCCGCTCGGGCCGCATGTGCGTCGCCGGGCTGAACCGCGGCAATGTCGAGGCCACCGCGCAGGCGATGGCTGCCGTGCTCGCCGGCTGACGGCGCGCGCCGCCCCCGCCGCAGTGCCCGGCCGCGCGGTCAGCGCCGGGCGTCGCCGGCGAAGCGGCGCTGCGCGAACAGCGCCAGGCCGGTGGCGACGCTGGCGAAGCGGTCGCCGCGAACGACGCGCGCCGCGGCGAAGGCCTGCGCCAGCCGCTCGCTCAGGATGTCGAGCCCGGTCGAGCCGCCGGTGAGATAGAGCGTGTCGATCGCGGCCGCGGCGATTCCGGCTTGCGCCACCGTCGCCCGGGCCGCGTCGACGATCCGGTCGAGATCGGCGTCGAGCGCGTCCCGCGCCCCGGCCGCGTCGAGCATGCAGGCCAGCCGCGGCTCGACGTGGTCGAGCGCGATCGTCGCCGCGCCGCCGCCGGCCACGGCGATCTTCGCGACCTCGGCCCGCGCCACCAGGTCGTGGCCGAAGTGCTCGGTCACGACCGTCATCAGGCGCCGGTGCTGCGCCGGGTCGGCATAGAACGAACGCATGGCGCGCAGCTCCGCGACCCGCTGCGGGTTATAGACGGTGTTGATCAGGTGCCAGGTCGCGAGGTCGAAGTAGACCGCGCTCGGCACCTCGCGCGCCGCCGCGCCGTCGACTTGCGGGCCCCAGGCGCCGTAGCCGAACAGCGGCAGGACGCTGGCGAGCTCGATGCGCCGGTCGAAGTCGGTGCCGGCGATGTGCACGCCGTGGTTGGCGAGGATGTCGTCCTTGCGCTCGGCCTTCGCCTTGCGCCCGGGGCCGACGCGAACGACCGAGAAATCCGACGTGCCGCCGCCGATGTCGGCGACCAGCACCTTCTCCTCGCGCGCCACCGCCTGCTCGTGATCGAAGGCGGCGGCGATCGGCTCGTACTGGAAGACGATCTCGCGAAAGCCGGCGCTCGCCGCCGCTTCGCGCAGCGCCGATTCGGCCTGCGCGTCGCGCTCGGCATCGTCGTCTACGAAGTAGACCGGCCGGCCGATCACGGCGCGATCGACGGGCGCGCCTGCGGTCGCTTCGGCGCAGCGGCGCAAGTGGCGCAGATAGGTCGCGACGATGTCGATGAAGCGAACCCCGCGCCCGCCGCCGGCATCGGTGGTCTGCTGCACGAGAGAGCTGCCGAGAATGCTCTTCATCGAGCGCATCAGGCGGCCGTCGATGCCATCGACGTAGGCGGCGATCGCGGCGCGGCCGAATTCGCACGGCGGCGGCGCCCGGCCGCGCGATTCGCCGGGATAGAACACCGCCGTCGGCATCGTCCGAAAGCCCGGCTCGAGCTCGATCAGGCGCATCGCGTTGCCGTCGGGCACCGCGACCGCGGAATTGGACGTGCCGAAGTCGATGGCGCAGAAGGTCGCGGAGGTCATGGCGGCTCGCCGAGGCGGCGGCTCCCCGGAAGGGGCGCGATTCTAGGCGGCCAGCGCGTAGGCCATGGCAACCGGCGCGAGCGCGGACTATGCTTTGGCGCCTAGCCGCAACGAACGGAGAACCGTCATGACGCTTGCATCCCTTCGCCTCGCCGCTCTCTCGCTGCTGCTCGCCGCCGGCGCGTCGTTCGGCCACGACCCCGAGCCTGGCGCCAACGACAAGCTCACGCCCGCCCGCAGCCGCATCGCCGAGAAGAACTGGGTGGCGGCTGTCGAGGAGCTGAAGAAGGTCAACGACCCGGCGAGCGCCGACTGGAACAACCTCATGGGCTACAGCCTGCGCAAGGCCGATCCTGCAAATGCGCCCGAGGCCGAGAAGTTCTACAACGAGGCGCTCCGCATAGAACCGCGCCACCGCGGCGCGCTCGAGTATTCCGGCGAGCTCTACCTGATGACGGGCAATCTCGCCATGGCCGAGCAGCGCCTGGCGACCCTTGACAAGGCGTGTTTCATGCCGTGCGAGGAACACACCGACCTGAAGCGCGCGGTCGCGCGTTACAAGGCCGCCGGCAACAAGTACGTCTTGCCGTAAACGTGGCGGGGTTACGACGCGTTGCGCATGCAACGCCAATTGCGACCGCTCCGCCCCTCGATTGCGGGATGCTTCCGGCGACGGTCCCGTCGATACTGGGATCGCAAAGTGTCGCCCCGGAGAAGTCGATGAACCTGATCGCCCGCGCCCGCCGCTACCTCTCGACCTCGCGTCGCGCGGCGCGCCGCCTGGGCGACGATCCGGCCGACATGGGCACTGCGTTCGGCCTCGACGCCATCACCACGATCCAGCCCGAGTCGGCCGCCGAGATCGCCGCCCGCCAGCACGCCGCGCCGGTGAGCCGGATGGACTACCGGCTGCACCGCCGCTCGACTTTCTAGCCCGCGCGCCCGCACGACTCACACCTCGATCACGAGCCGGGGCCGGTGCGCCTCGGCTTCGCCGCGCCGCTGGTGACCACGCGAATTGCAGACCACCCGGGTCGGTCCGCCGACGCGCGCGACCGAGTAGTCGTGAACGCAGTGCAGGTGACCATGCAGCCAGACGTCGACGAAAGCCAGCAGTTCGTCGTCGGCGTTGCAGAAGCTAGCCGTGCCGCTGCGCGCGCCATAGCGGGGGTCAGCGCTCTTCACGCTTGGCGCGAAATGGGTGACCACCACGGTGCGATCCCAGCCGTCGCGCGGGCGTTTGAGCTCCGTCTCCAGCCAGGCCCGGCAGGTGAGCGCTTCGGCGCGCATCGCCTCGACGTCGAAAGGACGCCCGTGCCGAGTGGCCTGCATCAGGCCCATGAAATAGCTGCCGGCGCGCATCGCCTTGGCGCGGCCGACGGAGCCGAACAGATCGAAGTCGCTCCAGCGTGTCGTGCCGAGGATGCGGATCCGCACGCCGCTCGAGTCGGCGACAACGAGGCTGTCGCGCTCGAGCATCTTGATGCCGAGGTCGTCGCAGAGGCCGCGCAAGCCGGCGGTGGCGGCGGCGATGTCGCGGCCGTCGTACTCATGATTGCCGGCGACGAAGACGACCGGCTGCGGCCAACCGCGAAATCGGGCGAGCGATTCCCAGCGGGCGTCGATGTCGCCGGCGAGGACGAGAAGCTCGGCCTCGGCGGCGGGCTCGGGGTCGTAGGACTCGGTCTCGAGGTGAAGGTCGGAGAGGAGCTGCAGCCGCATCAGGGCGCGGCAGCGCCATGGCACTGCTTGTACTTCTTGCCGCTGCCGCACGGACAGGGGTCGTTGCGGCCGACCTTGGGTGCGGCGCGCCGCACCGCCTCGACCTTGTAGCGCAGCGGCAGCGTCAGCTCGTACAGCTCGGCGACGCAGGCGACCAGCTCGCCAATGGCGTCCTCGAGCGACGCCAGTTTCCGCTCGCGCGCGATCAGCGCCGTCGTCCCGTGCTCGTCCTCGGGGAGGAAGCGGAACAGCCGGGCGAGCGTCATCGCGACCTGCGGATCGTCGAGCTCGGCCAGCGCGGGCAGGACGTGTACGGCCTGCTCGAAACCGGCGACCCACGGCAGCAGCGCCTCGCCGATGGGGTCGGCGAGCACCGGCGCGCCGCCGCCCTCCCCGGTCCCGAGCGCACCCGCAGCGGCTCTGCTGACGCCGACGTCGTCAGGAGCATCGCCGTTGACCTCGTCGTCACCGGCTTCGAGGATGAAAGGATCGAAGCTCCCGAACTCGGCGATCGAGCGATTCAGCGCCGCGTGGCGGCGCAGGACGAGCACCCGCGCGCGCAGCTGCTCCGGCCCCGGCTCCGCCTCCCCCCAGCGATGGCCGCCGGCGTCGAAGACGCAGGGCAGCCAGGCGTCGGCGTCGAGCAGCACCGGCTGGACGATGACGCCGCAGAGGAAACCGTCGAGCATGACGACGTCGAGCGGCTCGAGCGGCTCGGGGATGCCGGCAAGGATCGCGTCGAGCTCGGCGAACTCGGCGTCGCTCAGGTCCTGGTCGGCCGCCGCGACCGCGCCGCGCGACGGCGGCGCCGACTCGGGAAGGCTCATCGCCTCGACGTCGGGCGTTCGTCAGCCGGCCAGCCGCGCCGCGAGCCGCTCGCGCACCGCGGGCAGCTCGGCGGGGAGTCGGTGGGCGAGCTGGCGGAACAACTCGTCGTGAAGGGCGAGCTCGCCGGCCCAGGCATCGAGGCCGACGCTACTGACGAGCGCGTAGCGGGCGGCGTCGAAATCCAGCCCTGCCCAGTCGAGATCGCGATAGCGCGGCGTCAGGCCGAAGGCATTGAGCTCGCCGTCGGCGCTGCCCTCGACCCGCTCGACGATCCAGCGCAGGACGCGCATGTTCTCGCCGAAGCCCGGCCACACGAACTTGCCGTCCGGGCCTTTCCTGAACCAGTTGACGCAGAAGATCTTGGGCAGCGCGCCGCCCGAACGGGCGAGGATGGCGCCGAGGTCGAGCCAGTGCTGGAAATACTCGCTCATGTTGTAGCCAATGAACGGCAGCATCGCGAACGGATCGCGGCGCACGACGCCCTGGGCGCCGGCGGCGGCGGCGGTCGTCTCGGAGCCCATGGTCGCCGCCATGTAGACCCCTTCGATCCAGTCGCGCGCTTCCGTCACGAGCGGCACGGTGGTCGAGCGGCGGCCGCCGAAGATGAAGGCGTCGATCGGCACGCCGGCCGGCGAATCCCAGGCCGGGTCGAGAGCGGGATTGTTGGTCGCGGCGACCGTGAAGCGCGCATTGGGATGCGCTGCCTTGGCGCCGGTCTCGCGCCTAATCGCCGGCGTCCAGTCGCGTCCCTGCCAGTCGATCAGGTGCGCCGGCGCTTCCTCGGTCATGCCTTCCCACCAGACGTCGCCGTCGTCGGTGAGGGCGACGTTGGTGAAAATCGCGTCCTGAGCGATGCTCGCCATGCAGTTCGGGTTAGTCTTCTCGTTCGTGCCGGGGGCGACGCCGAAGTAGCCGGCTTCCGGGTTGATCGCGAAAAGCCGCCCATCCTTGCCCGGCTTGATCCACGCAATGTCGTCGCCGATCGTCGTCACGGTCCAGCCGGAGAGCGTCGGCGGCGGGATCAGCATCGCAAAGTTGGTCTTGCCGCAGGCGCTCGGGAACGCCGCGGCGACGTGGTGTTTCCTACCGGCGGGCGAGGTCACGCCAAGGATGAGCATGTGCTCGGCGAGCCAGCCCGGCTCGCCGCGCGCTGCATCGGCGGCGGCGCGGCCCATGGTCGAGGCGATGCGCAGCGCGAAGCACTTCTTGCCGAGCAGGGCGTTGCCGCCGTAGCCCGAGCCGTAGCTCCAGATCTCTTGCGTTTCGGGATAGTGGACGATGTACTTCGTGGCGTTGCAGGGCCACGGCACGTCCTGCTCGCCCGCCGCCAGCGGCGCGCCGACGGAGTGCATGCACGGCACGAAGTGGCCGTCGCCGCCGAGCACCTCAAGGACGGCGCGACCCATCCGCGCCATCAGCTTCATGCTCACTGCGACATAGGCGCTGTCGGTCAGCTCGACGCCGATGTGCGCGATATCGGAGCCGAGAGGCCCCATCGAGAACGGCACGACGTACATCGTGCGCCCGCGCATGCAGCCTCGAAAGAGCGGCGGCGTGCCGTCGGCGAGGCCGGTCTGCAGCAGCGCGCGCATCTCGGCGGGCGCCTTCCAGTTGTTGGTGGGGCCGGCGTCTTCCACGCGCTCGCAGCAGATGAAGGTGCGGTCCTCGACCCGGGCGACGTCGCTCGGGCTGCTGCGCGCGAGGTAGCTGCGCGGACGCTGGACGGGGTCGAGCCGGATGAAGGTGCCGGCGGCACACAGCTGCACGGCCAGCCGCTCGTACTCCGCTGCGCTGCCGTCGCACCAGTAGACGTCCTTGGCCTCGGTGAGCGCAACCATCTCGGCAACCCAGCCAATCAGCTTGGCGTGGCGAACGTGGGCCGGCGCCCGGGTCGCCGCGGCGGGCGCAAGGAAGAGATTCGTCGGCAGTGCAGTCATGAACGGGCTCGAAGAAGAAATCCGGGCGACGAGCGCGCCGGTCGTCGAGACAAGAGCGAACGGGGTGCCTGGGGCCGGGCGGCGGGCGGCGGCGGCGGGCGGATCGCGGCGCGGGGGTCGATGTCTCGGGGGCGCGGCGGTGCGCTCGTTCTGGGTGGCGCCAGTGTAGCCCCGAGGTCGACGCCGTTCCGACCGGCGGTCGTCACGGGGCCCCCGCGACCAGGGGCCCGCAATAATGACCGCATGCTGAGCCGCCGATTCTTCGTCGCCGCGTTGGCGGCGCCTGCCCTCGCGGCTGTCGCAAACGCGCAAAAGCCGGCCGAGCGGGGCGGCCCGCTGCGCCTCGGCGTCGATCTCGCCCTGGCCGAGTCCGGCCTGGCCAGGAGCCTGCAGCACGCATTCGGTGCCGACACCGGCATCGCCGTGCTGCTCGTTCCCGGTCCGGCGCTCGCGGTCCTGGAAGCCGCGCGTAACGGCGAGGTTGACGCCGCCCTGGTCAATGCGCCCGCCGCCGAGGACGCGCTCGAGCGCCAGGGACTGGTGCACGACCGGCAGCCCATCGCGGCGGGCGAATTCATCGTCGTCGGCCCGCCGCCCGCGGGCATGCACGGCCGTCCTCCCGCACCAGGACGGAGCGGCGTGGAGGCGCTCGAGCGCATCCGCGGCCAGGCCGCCGCCGATCCTGCGAGCCTGGTCTTTCTCTCGGCCAACGACGGCTCGGGGATTCACGTCGCCGAGCAGGCGCTCTGGCGCGCCGCCCGGATCGAGCCGGTCGCGCCGTGGTACGTCGCCGCCGAGCCCGGGCGAGGCTTCACGGCGCAGGTGCGCGCCCGAGGTGCGTACGGCTTGGTCGAGCGAGGCGCCTGGGTCGCCTCCGGAGGCGCACCGCTTGTCGTCATCGCCGAAGGCGACCCGCTGCTCGCCGAGTCGGTGCACGCGATGCGTTCGTTTCGCGTCAGCCATCCGGCTGGCAAGATCTTCGTTCACTGGATCGCCGGCGGCCGCGGCCGCGCCGTGGCCGCGCGCCACGCCGGCTATCGGCCGCGCTGAGGGGGCGGCAATGAGCCAGGGCGGCCGGCTGCTGAGCGTCAACGTCGCGCGCGCGAGCGCGATTCATGTCCACGGCAAGGACGTACTGACGGCGATCGGCAAGCGCGCCGTCGTCGGCCCCGTGGCCGTCCTGCCGCTCGGTCTCGAGGGCGACGAGCAGGCCGACCTCTCGGTGCACGGCGGGCCGGCCAAAGCCGTCTACGCTTATCCGAGCGAGCACTACCCGTTCTGGCAGACGGTTCGCTCCCAGGCCGGCGTCGCAGCATGGGAGGTGCCACCACCGCCTGGCGCCCTGGGCGAAAACCTCACGCTCGCCGGCGTGGTCGAGAATCAGGTCTTCCTCGGCGACGTGCTGCGCTTTCCCGATTGCGCGCTCGCGGTCAGCGAGCCGCGCTTCCCGTGCTTCAAGCTCAACGCCGCACTCGGCTTCAAGCATGCCGGCAAGCTCATGGTGCAAAGCGGCTGGTGCGGCTGGTATCTCGCCGTGCGCGAGAGAGGAACGATCGCCGCGGGCGAGACCTTTAGCATCGTGCCCGGCCCGCGGGAGGTTGGCATCGGCGAACTCTTCCGCGCCCGCATGGGAAGGCCTTAAGGCCGGGGGCGATGCTGGCCTACCGCCACGCTTTCCACGCCGGCAACCACGCCGACGTCCTCAAGCACGTCATCCTGATGCTCGTGCTGCGTCATCTCGCGGCCAAGGACAAGGGCTTCCGCTTCGTCGACACCCACGCCGGCGCGGGCGGCTACTCGCTGCTCGGTCGCTACGCAAAGAAGAAGGGCGAATACGAGCGCGGCGTCGGCCTGCTCTGGACGCGCGACGACCTGCCGGCGTCGGTCGCGGACTACATCGAGCTGGTGCGCCGCTTCAACCCCGACGGCGTCCTCGCCCAGTACCCGGGCTCGCCTGCGCTAGCGCAGATGCTGCTGCGCCCGCAGGACGAGCTGCGAGCTTTCGAACTCCATCCGACCGAGCAGAAGATCCTACGAGCGACGCTCGCCGGCAATGGCCGCGCGACGGTCTACGACGGCGACGGCTTTTTTGGCCTGCGCGCGCAGGTGCCGCCGTTGTCGCGGCGAGGCGCCGTGCTCATCGATCCGAGCTACGAAGGCCACGGCGACTTCGCCAAGGTCGTCGCAACACTGCGCGACGCGCTCGCGCGCTTCGCCGAAGGCATCTACGTCGTCTGGTACCCGCAAGTGACCAAACTCGAAGCCACTCAGCTGCCGCGCCGAATCGCGGCGCTCGCGCCGAAGGCGTGGTTGCACGCGCGCCTGTCGGTGCAGAAGCCGGATGGTCAAGGGTTCGGCCTCGCCGGCAGTGGTGTTTTCGTCCTCAACCCACCGCACACGCTGCACGCGACGCTGGCGACGACGCTGCCGTACCTCGTCGACCTTCTCGGGCGCTACGACGGCGCTCATTTCGCCCTCGATCGCGTCGAAGCCTGAGCGGTCGTCAGCGTGGCGCCGACGCCGCCGGCGCCGCATGCGCCTTGCGCAGTTGCGCCATCCATTCGGTCCAGTCCGCCGGGCCGGACTCGAAGCTCGCCTTGAGCTTGCCGAGCACGATCGGCCAGGCGCGGTCGAAGTACGCGTAACTCTTGTCCCACTCGCCGCCCGACCCCCAGCCGGTGTGATGGAGCGTCACGCGCGTCGACTCGGCGTCAACCGGCGCCAGGCGGACGACGACGAAGGTGCGTTGCGCGCGCGCCTCGGGCAGCGACGGCGGCGCGTTCCAGTCGAAGCTCAGCATCGTCGGCGCCTGCAGCGCCATGAAGCGCATGTCGTCGGCACCCTTCATCCCGGGCTCGGCAAGGGGGTCCATATGGATGTGGAAAGGACCGCCGACGCGCGCCTCCACTTCGGCGTCGGGAGCGAAGAAAGTCCGGATCCCGGCGCGCGTCGTCCATGCCTGCCAGACCTTCTCGATCGGCGCCTTGACGACGACCTGCGCGTCGATGGCGCGCTCGTCGGGTTGCGCGGCCATCGCGGACGACGCAAGCCAAGCGGCGAGCGAAACATGTGAGGTGATCAAAACGAACCTGCACCGTCGCCATGATATTGCCAAGTTGAGTCTCCCGAAGTGAGCTGCACGATAGCGCTCGCGATGCTCGGCGACACGCCGACGCGCCACCCGTTCGTCCGACCGCAGGTACTTGCTCGCGCCGACCCGGGCGGTCAAAGGTGCCAGCGACGCCGGCCGCCGTCAGTCACTGTAGAGGAAATCCTGTTTGGCCTAAGAGAAGTCGCACGGGCCGACGCCGTGCTTTGCGCGGGAGGAGCTTCGCTCTTGGTTGGAGCACCACCACAGACTTCGTCATAGAACAACCAGCAATTCGAGCGAATCGAGGTCATTGATTCGCGCACTAAGACTGCTCGCAGGGACAGTAAGACCCGACGACGGTCCAGGTAATCACGCGGCGGGACATCAATGTTGGAGGCGCGGTTGGACGTCGGGAACCGCGTCGACCGCCACAACCGGATCGAGACCTTTCTGCGCAAGAACCTCGGCCCCTGGGCGCCGCACGGTCGGCCGCTCAGGCGGCCGGCGGCACTCGCTTCATCGCGGAACGCCGCGAACAGCCAAGTGCGGATGCCGACGAGCAGCGTGTAGGGCGTGCGCTGCGAAGACGCGCTTGACGCTCGATTCCGACATGCCGAGCGCGTCGGCCAGGTCGGCGTAAACGACGCCGGCGGCGCGCAGCTCCGACTTGAGGACGTTGACGAGATCCTGGGTCGTGCTCATGGGCTCCTCGACGATGCCGAAGTAACGACGGGCGCCCTGGATGACGCCGACGCTATCTCGCGATCGAGAACAGCACCGCGTTGTTGACCGCGTACACGGCGCCGTCGGCCCCGATCGCCGTCGGCGTGTACGACTCGCCGATCCCGCTCGTCAGTTGGATGCGCTGCGTCAGGCGGTTGGTCGAGACGTCCCAGCGATAGAGATAGCCGTCTTCGCTATTGACGAGGATCGACTTCGTCAGCGGATCGACCGCCGCGGTGTTGATGCACCACTCCTTGACCGGGCCGGAGGTTCCCGACTCGAAGGTCGGACCGAGGATCGTCAGGATCTCCTTCATGATCGTCAGCCCGGAGATCGCATCGACCTGGGTTGCGCGAGGATCGACGACGGCGAGCCGGTTGCTGCCGTTGCCGCTGCCGACACCCGCGTAGTTGTTGTACTTGGTCATCAAGAGGTAGGCCGACCCGCCGGCATAGGAAGGCACCGTCGCCGCCGGAACGATCGATGCGGTGTCGTCCCAGCCGAAGCCGCCGGGCGCGAACGATGTGGTCAGCGTCGCGTTGAAGTGCAGCAGCCAGCCGCGGCCGTTGTGCGCGCCGAAGGTCGACTCCAGCACGCCGAAGTAGACGTCGCCGTCCGGTCCGGCCGTCGGCGAAGCGGTCGAGTCGTCGCTGACGCGCGCCAGGGTGGCGGACGCGGGGTCGAGGAGCAGGGCTCGACCCTTCATCGCCAGCGTCGTGCTGTCGAGCGCGAGCAGGTAGCCACCCTGCACCCCTCCCGCGACGGCTGCGGTGTTGACGGCGACGTATAGCGTCCTGGCGTCGGCCGACAACGCCGGAGCGCTGTTCATCGCGACCTTGTCGATCGTCGCGTCGCCCGCCACGGCGGCCGCCGGCGTCCAGCTGCCGTTGCCGTTGGCGTCGACGCGGGCGATGCCGCTGACGAGGCCGGCGGCGTTCGCGCCAGTGACCATGAAACCGAAGAAGACATTCCCTTGGGCATCGATGGTCAGCGGCGTGTTGATGAAGACGCCGGCGTCAAAGGTCGCCGGCGTGGCGTTGTACGTCGCCGCGCCGTAGAAGAGCACTGTGCGCAGCGCGCCACCGGCGGCATCGGCGTCGTCTTTGACCAGCAGCTTGCCGCCCGCCCCCGGCGCGTACAGGCGATTGCCCGTGGTCAACGCCACGTTGTAGCTCGGCACCCAGTCGTGCGGCGGCAGCTGATAGTCGCTGGGCGCCGACCAGATGAGGCCGCCGTTGCCACCCGATCGCGCCTCGATTCGAAAGCCGCCGCCCGCGCCGGTCTTGACCGCAAGAACGACCGTGTTGTGCGACGTGACCACCGGCGAGCCGTAGTGGATGAGCAGCGCGCCGTTGGCGCGGACCGGCGGCGCGAGATCGAGCGGCGTCGACCACGAGATCCGATTGAGATCCTGCGTCGCAACGGCGCCATTGGCCGCGTGCTGGGCGTCGCGACCGAAGCTCCACCATGCCGGCCCGTCGACCGCAGCCGCAGGCGGCAGCTGCGGCGCGCCGGGCGCGCCGCCGCCGCCGCCGCCGCCGCCGCAGCTGACCAGCGCGGCCATGCAGCAGAGCACCACCCACGACGGAGCCATCCGGCGCGAAGACATGGCAGGCGTCGGTGCAGAACGGGGGCGGGCCATGAGGCGACTCGGGAGTGGTGGCGGTCCGCTCGATGCTGCCACAAGGCACGCCTCGACAACTTCGCGCGGTAGCTCCGCACGCGACTCGCGGTGCCATTGCCCGCCACGCTCCACGGGGCGATAGCGCGCGCCGCAACGGCCTCGCAAGATGCGCCCGCTTCTTCACTTCCCCACAGCTGGAGATCTCATGCAGACGATCACGATTCGCCACGACACCCGAGCCTGGAGGATGCAGGTCTGGATCTCGTTCTTCGCCTCGGCGAGCCTCTGCGCCATCGGCCTGGCCTGGTTGCCCGGCCGCGACCTCGACCGCGCCTTCATGGTGATGGGCTACGTGTTCTGCCTCTCGGCGGCGTTTGCCCTCGCCAAGTTCATCCGCGACAACGCCACGCGGTCGGTCGACACACCGCTCTGGCGCGTCGTCGTCTGGGCGGGCTTCTTCGTCGCCATGGCGCTGACCGGATGGGGACTCGAGCAGATGGACATCAACCTGCCTGTCGCGCCTTTCTGGCGTCAGCTGGCTGTTCCTGATCTCGACCTGCTTCACCCTCGCCAGGACGCTGCGCGATGCGCACGAGAACCTGCTCGCCGAGGCGGCCCAGACGCGAATCTCGGTGTGTGCCTCATGCGAGCGTGGCTGACGCGCGCTTGCGAACTCACCCCAGGAGCTCCTCATGACCTCACGAATCCCATCGCCGGCCCGGCCTTGCCACGCGCTTTGTCGCTGTACCCTCGCCGCCTCGCTGGTCTGGACCACGAGCGCGATGGCCCAATCCTCGATCTCCGACGCGAGCGCCCTCTCGGCGCTGCCCATCGCGGTATCGGTGGCCGCGCCGGTCTTCATCCTGTCGGGGGGCATGACGGTCAGCGTCATCACCGTCGAGGCGACCAGCACCGGCGTGGTCTGGGTGCTCGAGCGCGCCTGGGATGGCGCACGCGCCAGCGTGCGGCTGGTCGGCCGCGGCTTCGCCGGCGTCTCGATAGCCGTCGGCACTTTCATCGCCTGCACCGCCCTCAGCACCGGCTGGGTGCTCTCGGCCGCGGGCGAGGCGATTGCCTTCCTCCCAACGAGATCGGCCGGGCGCTGCTCTACAACGAGAGGATCACGCGATGAAGGGCCGCGCACTGCGCCGCCTCGCGGCGATCGTCGCCCTTGTCGCAGCGACGAGCGCGCATGCTGGCCGCAGCTGCGAGCAGCGACCGCCGACGGCGCTCGCCGTGAGCCGAGCCATGCAATTGGCCGAGCACACCGCAGCGCGCCTGACGCGGAGCGGCGCCGACGTCGTCGTCATCGCCCGCGCCGGCCAGAACCTGAGCGAGTACGGCATCCGCTACTCGCACCTCGGCTTCGCCTATCGCGACGGCGAAGGCAGCGGCGCCGTCTGGCGCGTCGTGCACAAGCTAAACCAGTGCGGCTCGGCCCGCGCGACCTTGTACCGGCAGGGGCTCGGCGAGTTCTTCCTCGACGACCTCTGGGAGTACGAGGCCGCCGTCGTCGCCCTCGCCGCGCCAGCCCAGGCGCACCTGCGCACCGTGCTTCCCGACAACATTGCCGTCGCCCGCCTCGACCCGCCGGCCTACAGCATGGTCGCGTACCCGTGGTCCGACCGCTACCAGCAGTCGAACCGATGGGCGATCGAGACGCTCGCGCTCGCCGAAGACCCGGTGGCGGCGACGCGCGAGCGTGCCCAGGCGTGGCTCCGGCTGCACGGCTACGAGCCGACGACGCTGCACCTGTCGGCGTTCAAGCGGCTTGGCGCGCGCATCGCCAGCGCCAACATCGCCTTCGACGATCACCCGAGCGAGAAGCGATTCAGCGACCGCATCGAAATCGTCACGGTCGACTCGGTCTTCCGCTGGCTTGAGCGCGACGGGCTCGGTGGACCGGTCCAGGTCATACGTTAGATTGCAGCACGCCCAACGGCGCACCGAAACGGGAGTCCGCTTGACCCTTCACGCCGACCTTGCCGCGCCTCCGGCGCACGCCGCCGATCACGACCATCCGAACCAGTTTGCGCTGCTCGCCCAGCGTCGCTTCGCGCCGTTCTTCTGGACCCAGTTCCTCGGCGCCGGCAACGACAACCTGTTGAAGTTCGCGTTCACGGTGATGGTGACGTACCAGCTGCAGCTGAGCGACGCCTTCCTGCAGCCGCAGCTCGCCGGGCTGACCATCGGCGCGCTGTTCATCCTACCGTTCCTGCTGTTCTCGGCGACGAGCGGCCAGCTGACCGACAAATACGACAAGACGCGCGTGATTCGCTTCGTCAAGAACCTCGAGATCGCGATCATGCTGCTGGCCGGGTGGGGCTTCTGGATCGCCAGCCCTTACGTGCTGCTCGCCTGCGTGTTCCTGATGGGCTTGCACTCGACGCTCTTCGGCCCGGTGAAGTTCGCCTATCTGCCGCAGCACCTCAACGAACGCGAGCTCACCGGCGGCAACGGCATGGTCGAGATGGGAACGTTCGTCGCCATCCTGCTCGGCCAGGTCGCGGGCGGCCTGCTCGTGGGCATCGTCGGCGTCGGCCGGCACTATGTCGCTTTCGCCTGCATTGGCGTGGCACTGCTGGGGCGCGTGGTCGCCCAGTACGTTCCCGCGTCGCCGTCTACCGACCCCGGCCTGCGCATCAACTGGAACCCGGTGACAGAGACCTGGCGCAACCTCGGGCTCGCGCGCGGCAACCGAGTCGTATTCCGGTCGCTGCTCGGCATCTCGTGGATGTGGTTCTTCGGCGCCGCGTTCCTGGCCGAATTCCCATCGTTCGCCAAGGACGTGCTGCATGGCGACGAGCAGGTCGCCTCACTTCTGCTGGTCGTGTTCTCGATCGGCATCGGCATCGGATCGCTGCTCTGCGAGATGCTGTCGCGTCGGCACGTCGAGATCGGCCTCGTGCCGCTCGGCGCCATCGGCATGAGCGTGTTCGCGATCGACCTCTATTTCGCCTCGCGCGGCCTAGCGCCCTCCGCCAACTACACGCTCTCGACGTTCGTGGTGCAGCCCCCGCACTGGCGCGTGATGGCCGACCTCGGGCTGCTCTCGCTCTTCGCCGGCCTCTACAGCGTGCCGATGTACGCCCTCATCCAGATGCGCTCACAGGCGAGCCATCGCGCCCGCATCATCGCCGCCAACAACATCCTGAACGCGTTGTTCTTGATCGGCAGCTCGATCCTCGTCGGCACGCTGATCAAACTCGGGTTGACGGTGCCGCAGGTCTTCCTCTTCGTTGGCCTGCTCAACGCGATCGTCGCCCTGTACATCTTCCTGCTGGTGCCGGAATACCTGCTCCGCTTCGTCGCTTTCGTCACCGCGCGGCTGATCTACCGCTTCAAGGTCCGGGGCGACGAGCACATCCCGACCGAGGGGGCGGCGATCCTGGTCTGCAACCACGTGAGCTTCATCGACCCGGTGCTGGTGATGGCGGCGAGCCCGCGTCCGATCCGCTTCATCATGGACCACGAGATCTTCAAGCTGCCTGTGCTGGGCGCGTTCTTCCGCCTGGCCAAGGCGATCCCGATCGCACCGCAAAAGGTGGACGCGCGGGTCTACGAACAGGCGTTCGCGAGCGCGCACCAGGTGCTTGACGACGGCGACCTGCTCTGCATCTTTCCAGAAGGCGCGGTCTCGCGCGACGGAAAACTCGCCGAGTTCCGGCCCGGCGTGATGCGCTTGCTCGACTCCAACCCGGTGCCCGTCGTTCCGCTCGCGCTGCAAAACCTCTGGGGCTCGTTCTTCTCGCGCGCCGGCGGTCGGGCGATGAGCCGGCCGTTCCGGCGCGGTATCTTTAGCCGCGTCACCCTCGTCGGCGGCGACGCGGTGCCGGCCAGCGCCGCGACGCCGGCCGCATTGCGCCAACGCGTCGACGGGCTGCTCGCGTCCTGAGGCGGCGCGCTAGACCGGCGCGGTCGTGAACCCGGGCTCGACGCGCGCCGCTTTCGGATGCGCAAGGCGCTCGTACTCCGAGATCACCTGCGCGCCGAAGAGGAGCAGCGTCGCGCCGACCTCGAGGCTCAGCAGGACGACGATCGCGGTGGTGAGCGAGCCGTAAACGATCGTCACCTGTGACAGCGTCGCGAAGTACCAGACCAGGATGTGGCGCGTGATCTCCCAGAGCAGCGCCGCGGTGATGCCACCGATCAGCGCATGGCGCCAGGCCAGCCGGCCTGCAGGCATCACCAGGTACACCGAAGTCAGTACGAACACCTCGCCGGCGACGCCGAGCAAATAGAGCAAGACGCCCGAGACGCCGTGCAGCGACCATTCGCGGCCGAACAGCTCGACGCTTTCCTTGCCGACCGCCTGCAGGCTGCCGGCGACGAGGGTGACGAGCAGGAGCCCCGCGCCGAGCGAGAGAATGTAGACGTAAGGGATCAGTACCGAGAAGATGAAGCGCCTTTTGCGCTCGACGACGCGGTGCAGAAAGATCACCGACATCGCGTTCTCGAGCACCGTGAAGGCGAGCGAGCTGAAGAAGATCATCGTGCCGACGAGCAGCCAGCCGACACCGTCGCGCTTGTCGAGGAAGTGGGCGAGCTCGCCGACGATTGCGTGCGACTGCCCCGGGATCAGCCACTCGAGATAGCGGCCCAACGTGGCGAGCAGCTCGCGCTGGTCGATCACGTGCGAGAGGGCGATCACCGTGAGGATCAGGAGCGGGACGATCGACAGCAGCGCGTAGTACGCGACGGCGCCAGCGAGGAGCAGGCCCTGGTTGGCGCGAAAGCCCTTGATCGTCTGCCAGACGAACGCGCCCGGGTGGCGCAGCACGTGCTGCGCCGCCGGGCCGATCAGGCGCTCGCCGAGGTAGCGCTGCAGGGCATTGGGGCTTCGTGAATTCAACGACCGGGCGTCGAGATCTCGCGCAGAGTTTCGTCGGTGTGGGCCGATTGTCGCGTGGCGATGTCGGCGATCGAGACGATACCTAGGATTTCGTTATCGGCGTCGAGCACCGGCAGACGCCACACCTGCAGGTCGCCCATCTCGATCATGCCCTGCTCGACGGTGTCGTCGGCGCGGCAGAAGCGAATCTCCTCGGTCATGACGTCGGCGACGAGCGACTCCTGAGGCATTTCCTGCATCCACTGGCGGCGGCCTGCAGCGTCTCGTCGCGCTGCACGGTGGAGATGCTGCGGGTCATGATGTCGGCGATGGTGGTCATGTGGGTCCGGTCGAGAAGAGGGCGACCTCGACGAGCAAAGTTCGCTCCCGGCCTGCGTCGAAGGCTTGGCCGCTGCCTCGAGGGGCGACACGAGGCGATCGCCCGGCGCGCTGTCGGCGCGCCCCGCCGGCACCGGTAAGGCGCGTCCGACGCGACGGCGCCTAGACGCCGCGCAGGCGGTCGGCGCGAAATGCCGCCGCGAACGCGGCGAAGTTGCCGGTCTCGAGCGCGTCGCGAACCTCGCCCATCAGGTTCACGTAGAAGTGAAGGTTGTGCACGCTGGCCAGCATCGGCCCTAGCATCTCGCCGCAACGATCGAGGTGGTGCAGGTAGGCGCGCGAGAAGCGCGCGCAGGTCGGGCAGGCGCAGCTCGGGTCGAGCGGCTGATCGTCGGTCTTGTAGCGGGCGTTTCTGATGCGCAGGTCGCCAAAGCGGGTGAAGAGATGCCCGTTGCGCGCATTGCGCGACGGCATGACGCAGTCGAACATGTCGACGCCGGCGGCGACGCCGTCGATCAGATCCTCGGGCGTGCCGACGCCCATCAGGTAGCGCGGCTTTCCTGCCGGCAGGCGGTGCGGCGTGTGGGCGACAATGCGCTGCATCTCCGCCTTCGGCTCGCCGACGCTGACGCCGCCGATCGCATAGCCGGGCAGGTCGAGCTCGGCCAGCGCCGCGGCCGATTGCTCGCGCAACGACTCGAACATGCCGCCCTGGACGATGCCGAAGAGCGCGTTCGGATTCTCGAGTCGCGCGAACTCGGCGCGCGAGCGCGCCGCCCAGCGCAGGCTCATCTCCATCGACTGGCGCGCCTCCGTCTCGCCCGTGATGCGGCCCTCCACCTCATAGGCGGTGCACTCGTCGAACTGCATGACGATGTCGCTGTCGAGGGTGCGCTGGATCTGCATGCTGACCTCGGGCGTGAGGAGCAGCTTGTCGCCGTTGACCGGCGACTGGAAGGCGACGCCGAGCTCGCTCACCTTCGCGTTGGCGCCGAGCGACCAGACCTGGAAACCGCCGCTGTCGGTAAGGATCGGCCGCGCCCAGGCCTCGAACCGGTGCAGGCCGCCGAATCGGGCGATGACGTCCATCCCCGGACGCAGCCAGAGGTGGAAGGTGTTGCCGAGGATCATCTGGGCGCCCATCGCCTCGAGCGACGACGGCATCACGCCCTTGACGCTGCCATAGGTGCCGACCGGCATGAAGACCGGCGTCTCGACCGTGCCATGGCGCAGGCCCAGGCGGCCCCGCCGCGCCAGGCCTTCCGTGGCCAGCACTTCGAACGTGAGCATCAGCGGATTGTGGCGGCGGGTGTGACGCCGGCTTCGCGCACCAGCATCAGGATCGTCCGGTTGCGGTCCTCGACGACGAGCAGGCGCCCGGCGGAATCGACCAGGATTCCGGCCGGCGTCCCGAGCGGGCGCGCGCCGCGCACCGCGCCCCAGCCCTCGATCCATGTCCGCGGCGGCCCGCTCGGCCGGCCCCGCGCGTCAAGTGCGAACGAGACGACCCGATGGCCGGCGGCGCGGTAGCCGTGCCAGGCGACGACGAGTTGGCCGGCGAAGGCGTTCTTCGCGGCGGCGGCGACGGCGACCATTTGCAGGGGCGCGGTATGCGCGGGCCAGAGCAAAGCCGGCGCCTCGGTCTTGTCGCAATCGAAACGCCCTTCGTAGCCGCGTGCGGCTACGCGATCACCAACGCAGTACGGCCAGCCGTAGCTCGCGCCGGGGCGGATGCGGTTGAGCTCTTCGGGCGGCGCGTCCTCGTCGCGGTAGTCGATCGAGTTCTCACCCTGCAGGAGGACGCCCGGCGCGGCCCAGGCGAGGGCCAACGAATTGCGCAAGCCGGTCGCGTAAGGTTTGAACGACCGCAGGCTGAAGCCGGGGCCGCCGAGCATCGCTTCGTAGATCGCCGCGCGCGGCCGCGCCCCGGCGGTGTCGGGGCAGGGCAGCGGCGCCTCGGCGTCATTGCGGCACGCGTCGCTGCTCGAGCCGACGTTGACGAACAGCTGACCTGCGGAACCGAAGACGATCTCCTTCAGCGGATGCGCGCCTCCGCTCGGCAAACTGGCGACGACGATTTCG
Source organism: Burkholderiales bacterium (assembly GCA_038241255.1). Lineage (GTDB taxonomy): Bacteria > Pseudomonadota > Gammaproteobacteria > Burkholderiales > Burkholderiaceae_C > Schlegelella_A. The sequence continues at coordinate 22,417 of JBBRFW010000013.1, forward strand.
GCGACGACAGGCACCGTCACGCGCGTGCGCCAGACGCGCCCGGCCTCGCCGACGTAGACGCGCCCATCGGGCCCGAGGGCGAGGCCGTGCGGGCGGTCGAGCTTGTCTGCCAGCACGGTCATCGCGACCGGCGCGGCGGCGTTGCCGGCCGGCAAGTCGAATTGCAGGAGACGGCCGCGACCCGGCTCCCAGCCCCCCATGTCGACCAGCCAGTAGCGACCGGGCGATACCTCGACGACACGGCGCGGGAAGACGAGACCGCTGGCGGCGTCGGCGACAAGGGCAAGGCACCAGCCCGCCGGCACCTTGAGGGCGATGCGGGGCCGGCCGGCGCAAGTCCCCTCCGTCGCATAGCCGGCGGCGGTCGCCCTCGGCGCTGCCATCCCGATGGCCAGCGCGAGCAGCGCCGCGGCACCGACGCGGAGACCGGGTCGCGGCGAGCGACGAACGCTCACGCCGCCGGCCCGCGATCGCGCGCGAGCAGCATCGCATCGCCGTAGCTGAAAAAGCGGTATCGCTCGGCGATGGCGTGGGCGTAGAGGGTGCGGATGCGTTCGTGGCCGGCGAACGCGGCGACCAGCATCAGTAGCGTGCTCCTGGGCAGATGGAAGTTGGTGAGGAGGAGATCGACGACGCGAAACGCGAAGCCGGGCGTGATGAAGAGATCGGTCTCGCCCTGCACCGGCCGCAGGGCCTCGCCTGCGCCGACGCGCAGCGCCGCCGCTTCCAGCGCACGCAGGCTGGTCGTTCCCACCGCGACGACGCGGCCGCCGCGCGCGCGTACTCGCGCCACCGCCGCCGTCACCTCGGTGCCGACCTCGAAGCGCTCGATGTGCATCACGTGCGCCGAGAGACGCACGCTTCGCACCGGCTGGAACGTGCCGGCGCCGACGTGCAGCGTCACCTCGGCGCGCTCGACGCCTCGCGCGGCCAGGGCGGCGAGCAACTCGGTGTCGAAGTGCAGCGCCGCCGTCGGCGCGGCGACGGCGCCGGGGCGCGCCGCGAACACGGTCTGGTAGCGCTCGACGTCCTCGCCTTCGTCGTCACGCTCGATATAGGGCGGCAGCGGCACATGGCCGTGCCGCTCCAGAAGCGCCAGCGGCTCACGCGGAAAGCGCAGGCGAAAGAGTGACTCGTCGCCGCCGGCGCGGCCGAGCACCTCGGCGTCGAACGCGTCTGCGAAGCGGATCAGCGCACCCGCCTTGGGCGACTTGCTCGCGCGCACCTGCGCGATCACGATGCGATCGTCCTCGATCCGCTCGACCATTGCCTCGACCGCGCCGCCGCTGGCCTTGACGCCGAAGAGGCGCGCCTTGATCACCGCCGTGTCGTTGACGACGAGCAGGTCGCCGGCGCGCAGCAGCGCGGGCAGGTCGCGGACGTGGCAGTCGTGCGCAAGCTCGGTTCGCGCATCGAGCAGTCGCGCCGCGCTCCGCTCGGCCGCGGGATGCTGGGCGATGAGCTCGCGCGGCAGCGCGAAGTCGAAATCGCTCAGGGTCAGGGAAGTCGTCGTCATCGAAGGGCAAAATTCTCCCATGGCCCCTCCCGCGCGGCGCGAACCGAAGGCGACCGCCGGCAGCGCGGCCGCATCGGTGCCGGAACAGGCGCTCGCCAAGCTCGGTCTGGTGCGCGACATCGACCTCGCGCTGCACTTGCCTCTGCGTTACGAGGACGAGACGCGCGTCGTCCCGATCGCCTCTCTTCACGACGGCGAGACCGTCCAGGTCGAGGGCGTCGTCACCGATTCGCGCATCCAGTTCCGGCCGCGCCGCCAGCTGGTGGTAAAGATCGCCGACGACAGCGGCGACCTGGTAATGCGCTTCCTCCACTTCTATCCATCGCAGCAGAAGACGCTCGCGCTCGGCAAGCGCGTGCGCGCGCGCGGCGAGGCGCGCGGGGGCTTCTTCGGCCTCGAGATGATCCATCCGGCGTTCAAGGTAGTGACGCCAGCGACGCCGTTGCCGACCGCACTGACCCCCGTGTACCCAAGCACGGTGCAGCTCTCGCAGGCGGCGCTGCGGAAGGCCGTCGCTGCCGGACGCGCCCGAGCCGATCTCGACGAGCACCTGCCCGCGGGCCTCGTCCCCGCCGGCCTGCCAACGCTGCGCCAGGCGCTCGATCACCTGCACGAGCCCCTGCCGGGGCTCGATGCGGCTGCGCTCGAGGATCGCGCGCATCCGGCTTGGCAACGCCTGAAATTCGAGGAGCTGCTCGCGCAACAGCTCTCGCAGTTGCTCGCCCAGCGCGAGCGCGAACGGCAACGCGCGCCCGCGCTGGCGGGTCAGCGCGGCAAGCTGCGCGACGCGCTTCTTGCGGCACTGCCCTTCCAGCTCACCGCCGCGCAACGGCGCGTCGCGACGGAGATCGACGCCGACATCGGCCGCGGCGTGCCGATGCACCGGCTGCTGCAGGGCGACGTCGGCTCGGGCAAGACGGTGGTCGCGGCGCTCGCCGCCGCGCGCGCGATCGACGCCGGCTGGCAGTGCGCGCTGATGGCACCGACGGAAATCCTCGCCGAGCAGCACCTCAAGAAGCTCGTCGGCTGGCTCGCGCCGCTCGGTGTCACCGTGGCCTGGCTGACCGGCAGCCGCAAAGGGAAGAAGCGCGACGAGATGCTGGCGCAGGTCGCCTCGGGCAAGGCTGGTCTGGTCGTCGGCACGCATGCGGTGATCGAGGAGCAGGTGCGCTTCGCCAGGCTCGGCCTCGCGATCATCGACGAGCAGCACCGCTTTGGCGTCGCTCAGCGCTTGGCGCTGCGCGAGAAGCTGCACGACCGAGGCGAGCTCGAGCCGCATCTCCTCATGATGAGTGCGACGCCGATCCCGCGCACGCTCGCCATGACGCTCTTCGCCGACCTCGACGTCAGCACCATCGACGAGCTGCCGCCGGGGCGCACGCCGGTGGTCACCAAGCTCTTCGCCGACACGCGCCGCGACGAGGTTATCGCACGCATTCGCGACGAGGCAGGGCGCGGCTTGCAGACCTACTGGGTCTGCCCACTCGTCGACGAGTCGGCGGCGCTCGACCTCAAGAACGCGACTGCGACCCACGCCGAGCTCTGCGCCGCCCTGCCCGGCAGGATGATCGGCCTGCTGCACGGCCGCATGCCGGCCGCGGAGAAAGCGGCCGCGATGTCGCTCTTCGCCGGCGGCCAGATCGCCGTGCTCGTCGCGACGACGGTCATCGAAGTGGGCGTCGACGTCGCCAACGCATCGCTGATGGTCGTCGAGCACGCCGAGCGCTTCGGCTTGTCGCAGCTGCACCAGCTGCGCGGTCGCGTCGGCCGGGGCACGACCGCGAGCGTTTGCGTGCTGCTGTTCAGCGCGCCGCTCTCCGACACCGCCAAAGCGCGCCTCAAGGCGATGCTCGAGACCGACGACGGCTTCGAGATCTCGCGTCGCGACCTGGCGATCCGTGGCCCGGGCGAATTTCTCGGCGCACGCCAGTCGGGTGCGGCGCTCCTGCGCTTCGCCGACCCCGTGCTCGACGGAGCGCTCGTCGTCGAGGCGCGCCGCGTCGTCGAGCAGCTGCTGGAAGAAGACCGCGACACCGCCGAGCGCCACATCGAGCGCTGGCTCGGCGGCCACGCCCATTACCTGAACGCGTAGCCCTCCGCGCGCGCGGCTAGGCCGACACCATGCTGGCGCGCGATATGCTCATCACCTGCTTTCATCCGCACTCCCGACGAGGTACGCCATGCCGAACGCCCTGATCCGACCCTTCTGCCTGCTTGCGCTCGCCCTGCCCGCGCTCTCGTTGGCGCAAACGTCGACCCTCGACAAGATCAAGCAGACCGGGACGATGACGCTCGCCTACCGCGAGTCGTCGATTCCGTTCTCGTACCTCGACGACAAGGCGCAGCCGACCGGCTTCGCCTACGAGATCTGCCAGAAGGTCGCCGACAACCTCAAGAGGGCGAGCGGCCGCAGCGACCTCAAGCTGCAATACCAGGCGGTGACCTCGGCCAACCGCATCCCGCTGCTGCAGAACGGCACGATCGACATCGAGTGCGGATCGACCACAAACAACTCCGAGCGCGGCAAGCAAGTCGCCTTCGCGACCAACTACTTCTACACCGGTACGCGCTTCCTGGTGAAGACCGGGACCAACGTCAACAAACTGAGCGATCTCGCCGGCAAGCCCGTCGTCTCGACGACGGGAACCACGAACTACCAGATCATCCGCAGGCTAAACGAGGAGCAAAAGCTCGGCATCGACCTGCTCGGCGCGAAGGACCACGCCGAATCGGCGCTGATGGTGCAGACCGGCCGCGCGGTCGCTTTCGGCATGGACGACATCCTGCTGTACGGCCTTCGCGCCAGCTCGCAGAATCCGGCCGAGCTGTCGGTGGTGGGCGAGCCGATCCAAGTGGAGCCGTACGCGATCATGGTTCGCAAGGACGACCCGGCGTTCAAGAAGCTCGTCGACGACACGCTCGCCGGCATGATGAAGAGCGGCGAGTTCGAGGCGCTGTACAAGAAGTGGTTCCAGTCGCCGATTCCGCCCAAGGGGATCAACCTCAACGCGCCGATGAGCAAGGAGCTCGTCGACAACATGAAGGCCTTGAGCGACAAGCCAGCGACATGACCCGGGGATGACCCTTACCGAGCTCAGGTACGTCGTCGCGGTCGCCCGGGAGAAGCACTTCGGGCGCGCCGCCGAGGCGTGCTTCGTCTCGCAGCCGACGCTCTCGGTCTCGATCAAAAAGCTCGAGGAAGAGCTCGACGTGCGCATCTTCGAGCGCGGCGCCAGCGAGGTGAGCGTGACGCCGATCGGCGAGGAGATCGTGCGCCAAGCGCAGGCGGTGATCGAGCAGGCCGCGCAGATCCGGGAGACCGCCAAGCGCAGGAAGGATCCGCTCAGTGGCCCGCTCTCGCTCGGCGTGATCTACACGATCGGGCCCTATCTGCTGCCGGATCTCGTGCGCCAGGCGATCGAACGCGTGCCGCAGATGCCGCTCCTCTTGCAGGAGAACTTCACCGCCAAGCTGCTCGAGCTGCTGCGCTCGGGCGAGCTGGATTGCGCGATCATGGCCGAGCCCTTCCCCGACAGCGGCCTGGCGATCGCGTCGCTCTATGACGAGCCGTTCGTGGTCGCGGTACCGAGAGCGCATCACCTCTCCGCCAAGAAGACGATCAGCGCCGACGAACTCAAGCACGAGAAGATGCTCCTGCTCGGCACCGGCCATTGCTTTCGCGACCATGTGCTCGAGGTCTGCCCGGAGTACGCACAGTTCTCGTCGGCCGATGCCGAAGGCATCCGCAAGACCTTCGAAGGCTCGTCGCTCGAGACGATCAAGTACATGGTCGCCTCCGGCATGGGCGTGACGGTCGTGCCGCAGCTCTCGGTGCCCGACGAGGCTCAGGCGCATATCGCCTACGTGCCCTTCACGAAGCCGGTGCCGACGCGCCGCGTCGTCCTCGCGTGGCGGCGCAGCTTCACGCGTTACGAGGCGATCGCGGCGCTGCGCAACGCGATCTATGCGTGCGAGCTGAAGGGCGTCGAGCGCCTGACCGGCTGAGACCGGCGCGCAACTATCACGCCGCTAACGAAAACCAATCCGCCGCGCGCGGGGTTCGGCGTAGCCTCTCCGCATCGACATTCTGCGAGACCAACATGGGCACCACCGGACCCCGCATCAATATTGGCATCGACGACGCCGACAGTGCCGCTATCGTCGGCGGCTTGTCGAAGCTGCTCGCCGACACTTACACCCTGTACCTGACGACGCACAATTCCACTGGAACGTCACCGGGCCGATGTTCAACACGCTGCACCTGATGTTCATGACGCAGTACACCGAGCTCTGGGACGCGGTCGATCCAGTCGCCGAGCGGATCCGCTCGCTCGGCCACCCCGCCCCCGGCTCGTACGCGCAGTTCGGCCGCCTGAGCTCGATCAAGGACGTTCCGGAAGATCCGCCCAAGGCGCTCGAGATGGTGGCGATCCTGGTCGAGGGCCACGAAGCGGTGGCGCGCACGGCACGCAGCATCTTCCCGCTCGTCGAGAAGGCCGGCGACGAGCCGACCGCGGACCTGCTGACGCAGCGCCTCGCCATTCACGAGCAGACCGCCTGGATGCTGCGCAGCCTGCTCGAATAGCTCACCGCGCAGGCGAGCGCACCCTCAGAGCAGCTCGTCGATGTGCTTCGGCCAGCTGCTCTTGAGCAAGCGGGAGAGCGCACGGTCGGCGAGGATCTTGCCACCGGTCTGGCAGCGCGCGCAGTAGTTGGTCTCGCTGTTAGCGTGGACGATGCGCTGCACCGGCGCACCGCAGTCCGGGCACGGCAAACCGAAGCGGCCGTGCACGGCCATCGCCGGGTGAAACGCTGTCACCTTCTGCGGCCAGTCGCCGGCCTCGCGCAGCAGGCGCTCGCTCCAGTCGGCGAGCGTTGAGGTCGTCGCCGCCAACAGGAGATCGATCGTTGCGGCGTCGAGCGAGCGCGTCAGCGCCAGCGGCGAGAGCCGGGCCCGGTGCAGGATCTCGTCGGAATAGGCATTGCCGATGCCGCTGAAGAGGCGCGGGTCGGTGAGCGCGCGCTTGACGGTGTGGTTCTCGGCGGCGAGGCGCGCCGCGAAGGCCTGGCGCGTCGCCGTCATGACGTCAATGCCGCCGGCGTCGAGCGCAGCGAGCGCCTCGCGCCCCGCGACGACGTGCAGCGAGGCACGCCGTTGCTTGCCGGCCTCGGAGAGCGAGAGCGTGCCGCTGTCGAACTCGAAGAAGGCGAGCGCGTTCGGGGCCGTCGTCTTGCCCGGTGCGAGCCAGCGCAGGCGACCGGCGATCATGAGGTGGACGGCCATGAAGAGTTCGCCCTCTAGCGCCAGCACGACGCGCTTGCCGAGCCGCTCGGCGCCCGTCACGAGCTTGCCTTCGACAGCCGCGAGCGGCGGCGTCACCGAGCGGAGCAGGAAGGGATGGGCGATGCGGACACGCTCGAGGCGGTCGCCGACGACCTTGGCGGCGAGGCGCGCGATGTAAACGCTGACGTCGGGCAACTCGGGCATCGCTGCAAGGTGCCAGTCGTGCCCTTGCCGGAGGCGGCGCAATGCCAAGGCGTTTCTGAACGCCGGACCGATGTCGTGTCGGCGAGCCTAAGTCGTCGCCGCCCGCCGCAAGGCGCCGGCGACCTCGATGGCGCGCAGCAGCCGCGCCGACGGCGCATACCAGCCGACGATCGCGTTCTGGGCCGCGATCATGGCGAGCGTCGCCGCTTTGAACGCCGGGAAGTAGCTCTCGGTGCCGTCATCCACCAGGAGGCACGTGTAGCCGCGGTCGTTGGCCTCGCGCATCGACGTCTGCACGCAAACCTCCGTGGTGACGCCGGTGAAGACAAGGTGGCTGACGCCGCGCGCCTGCAGGATCTCGTGAACGCGGGTGCCCCAGAACATGCCCTTGCCGGGCTTGTCGACGACGAGCTCTCGCCGTTGCGGCGCGAGCACGGGAAGGATGTCGGCGCCGGGCTCGCCGGCGATCAGCACCCGGCCCATCGGCCCGGCGTCGCCAATGCGCAACGCGGGCGAGCCGCGCAGGCGCTTGGCCGGCGGGCAGTCCGAAAGGTCCGCCCGGTGCGCCTCGCGCGTGTGGACGATCGGCCAGGCGCGCGCCCGCCACGCGGCGAGCAGCGCCGCGATCGGAGCGATCGCGGGCGCGAGCAGCGACACGTCGTTACCGAGCGAGGCGCCGAAGCCGCCCGGCTCGATGAAGTCGCGCTGCATGTCGATGACGACGAGCGCCGTTCGCCCGGCCGGGAACGCGTACTCGAACGGCGTCGCCTCGAGGCGGAAGGTCGTCATGCGGGCTCCGTCGCGGCGGCGGCCGATGTCGGTCTGTCGGCCGGCGCGGCCTCGTGGCCACCGCCGCCCATGTGGGCGCCAATGGTCAGCCGGTCGGCACTCGCGGCCGTCGTCTCGAAGACGATCTGGCCTTCGCTCATCACGGCGATGCGGTCCGAGAGCTCGAGCAGCTCGTCGAGGTCTTCGCTCACCAGCAGCACCGCGGCGCCGCGGGCGCGCACTTGGACGATGCGCGCATGGATCTCGCGTACCGCGGCGAAGTCGAGGCCGAACACCGGGTTGACGGCGATCAGCACGTTGCCCTCGCCGGCGAGCTCGCGCGCTAGGACGGCGCGCTGGACGTTGCCGCCCGAGAGGCCGGCGATCGGAGCGTTCTCGTCGCGCGTCTTGATGCCGTAGGCGGCAATCCAGTCGCGCGCACGTGCCCGCCAGGCGGCGAAGCGCAGCCAGCCGAGGCCGGGAAGCACAGGCCGGCAGAGCGGCGCCTCGTCGAAGTCGCGCAGCGCCATGTTGTGGGCGACGCTCAGGTCGGCGACGCTGGCGTTGCGCAGCGGCTCCTCGGGCAGAGCGCGCAGGCCGAGGACCCGGTTCTCGGCGCGCAAGCCGGAGTACGGCTGGCCGATGACATGCACCGCGCCGGCGACGCGCGGCCGCTGGCCGATGATCGCCTCGACGAGCTCGCGCTGGCCGTTGCCCGAGACGCCGGCGATGCCGAGGATCTCGCCGCGCTTCACCGCCAGGCTGAGACCGTGCACGGCGAGGGCGCCGCGATCGCCCATCGCGACGAGGCCCGAGACCTCGAACGCGACCGGCGCCCCCGGTGCGGTTGGCACGCGGGCGACCGCGTGACCTTCCTCGATGACGGCGCCGGCGCTCTCGTCGGAGCCGCCGATCATCGCGTGGGCGAGCGCCGAGGGCGTCGTCGCGGCGACCGCTGCGCCGTGGACCTTGCGGCCGCGCCGCAGCACCGTCACCTCGTCGGCGTACGCGGTCACTTCGCGGAATTTGTGGGTGATCATGAGCACCGTGCACTCGCCGCGCCGCGCCACGGCGCGCACGAAGGCGAGCACCTCGTCGGCCTCCTGCGGCGTCAGCACCGAGGTCGGCTCGTCGAGGATGAGCAGGCGCGGTCTCAGGTAGAGCTGCTTGAGAAGCTCGAGCTTCTGCTTCTCGCCCGCCGAGAGCGAGGCCGGCGTCGCGTCGAGGGCAAGCGAGAACGGCGTCGTCGCGAGGAACGCGCGCAGCTCGGCGCGCGCGCGCGGCCAGTCGATCAGCGCCGGCGTGCGGCCGCCAGCGAGGAGCAGGTTCTCGGCGACGGTCATGTTGGGCGCCAGCGTGAAGTGCTGGTAGACCATGCCGATGCCGAGCGTTCGTGCGACCACCGGCGTGGCGATGTCGCGCTCGCGCCCATCGATGACGATGGAACCGCCGTCGGGCCGCTGCGAGCCGGCGACGCACTTGACGAGCGTGCTCTTGCCGGCGCCGTTCTCGCCGAGGAGCGCGTGCACCGAGCCAGCCGCGACCTTCATCGACACGCTGTCCATCGCGGTGAAGGCGCCAAAGCGCTTCGTGAGCTGGACCGTCTCGAGCGCGAGCGCGCCGGTCGGCGGCGGAACCGGGTCGAGCGGCGCCGTCATGTCGGTCCTCCTCCCGCTCCCGCGTGCGGAAGAGGGCCGGGGTAAGGGGCGGCGCCGCTCAACCGAGCGCCTCCAGCACCTCCGACGACGACGCCACCGCGCCGAACACGCCGCCCTGCATGGTCACCATCTTCAGCGCCGCGAGGTGGTTGTTACGGTCGGTCGCCGCAGTGCAATCCGAGAGGATCAGGCACTCGAAGCCGCGGTCGTTGGCCTCGCGCATCGTCGTCGAGACGCAGACGTCGGTGGTGATGCCGGCGAGCAGCAGGTTGGCGATGCCGCGCGTGCGCAGGATCAGCTCGAGGTCGGTGGCGCAGAACGAGCCCTTGCCAGGCTTGTCGATGACAACCTCGCCGGGCAGCGGCGCGAGCTCGGGAATGATTTCCCAGCCCGGCTCGCCGCGCACCAGGATGCGGCCTCGCGGGCCGGCGTCGCCGATGCCGCGGCCGCCTTCGCCGATCCGGCGCGAGCGCCAGCGCTTGTTCGCAGGCAGGTCGGCGAGGTCCGGGCGATGGCCTTCGCGGGTGTGAATGACGGCAAAGCCGAGCGCCCGCATGCGCGTCGTCAGGCGCCCGATCGGCTCGATCGGCACGCGCGTCAGCGACAGGTCGTAGCCCATCTTGTCGACGTAGCCGCCGGCGCCGCAGAAATCGGTCTGCATGTCGATGACGACGATGGCGGTATTGGTGGCGCGCAGGTCGCCGTCGTACGGCCACGGATAGGGGTCGGCGGAGACGGCCGGATAAGTCGTCGCGACCGGGTCGGCAAGCGCGCTCATGTCAGGCTGCCTTGCGCGCGCCGGGCAGCGGCTCGGGCAGCAGGTTGTCGGGTGCGTGGGCGCGCGTCGGCGGCGCGAAGCCGCAAGACGTGCCGTCGACGTGCACGACCTGGTCTTCCCACGGCAGCCTGAAGCGTCCGTGGACCATGTCGTGCATGAAGGTATACGGGCAATCCATCGCGCCGCCCTTTACCGCGACGTAGCCGCGATGCCAGAGCTGGTACGGGTTGTTCTCGACCGCCCAGTGCGTCCTCGCCTCGCGGATCAGGTCGGGCCGGATCTCGCAGGTGACGATCTCGTCGGGCCGGCGGCTGCCCCCGACCATCACCGTGCCGTCGAAGTTGCAGAACATGCCCTCGCCCATCGAGTCGAAGCTGCCGTCGCTGCCACACAGGCACACGCTCGCCGTCGCCATTACGTTCTGGAACGCGTTGGCCTGGTTGGTGATCTTCCACGCGTGCGCGATCGGCGCGGTGTAGCCGGCGGTGCGAAGCATCAGCTCGGCGCCCTTGTAGGCGCACTCGCGTGCCATTTCGGGAAACATGCCGTCGTGGCAGATGACGAGAGCGAGCTTGATGCCTCGCGGGCCGTCGATTACCGGGATGCCGACGTTGCCGGGCTCCCACGCTTCCACCGGCACCCAGGGGTGAAGCTTGCGGTAGTAGAGCGCCACCTCGCCGCGGTCGTCGATGACGATGCCGGTGTTGTAAGGGTTTCCGTTCGGGTTCCACTCCATCAGCGAGAAGCAACCCCAGACCTTGTGCTCGACGCATGCGGCCTTGAAGGCGGCGACCTCGGGCCCGTCCATTCGGCTCATCAGCTCGGGCGCCGTGCTCATCGACAGGCCGTGCAGCGCGTACTCCGGGAAGACGACAAGGTCGAGCCCGGCGTTGTTGCGGCGCGCCTTGCCGACCATGGCGACGATGCGCTCCGCCTGCGCCGCCAGCTGCTCAGGCGTCTCCACGACCGGCAGCTGCAGCTGCACCAACCCGACGACGACGCCGTGAGGCGACTTGTTCAGACCTCCGAGACCGCTCATGAACGCAATTCCTATTTGACTGACGACAGCTCGCCCGGGCTGCCGCGGGCGACGCTGCCGGGGCGGCAGCTGATGACGAGGAGGACCAGCGTGAGCACATACGGCACCGCGGCGAACAGGTAGTAGCCCCGGCTCACGCCGATCGACTGCAACGCTGGCCCGATCGCGCCGGCGCCACCGAAGAGCAGTGCCGCGCCGACGCAGCGCAGCGCGTTCCAGCGCGCGAAGATGACCAGAGCGACCGCGATCAGGCCTTGCCCGCTCGAGATGCCTTCGTTCCAGCTGCCGGGATAGAACAGCGTCAGCGAGGCGCCGCCGAGGCCAGCGATCGCTCCGCCGGCGACGGTCGCGGCGATGCGGACGCCGTCGACCGAGTAGCCGAGCGCCTTTGTCGCGCTCGCCGAATCGCCGGCGAGTCGAACCAGCAGGCCCCAACGCATCCGGCCGAAGCCCCAGTGCAGCAGGATCGCCAGGACGATGCCGACCGGCAGCAGCGGATTCACCTGCAGCGCGGCCTGCACCACCGGCGAATCGCTCCAGCCGCCGAGCGCGAGCGCCGGCAGCTGCGCGGCCTGCGGCTGGATCAGCGGCTTGCCGAGATAGAACGCGAGCCCGGTGCCGAACAGCATCAGGGCGATGCCGGTGGCGACGTCGTTGACACGCGGCAGCGAGCAGAGCACGCCGTGAACGAGCGCCAGCGCGGCGCCGGCGCAGGCCGCGAGGGCAACGCCGAGCCAGGGCGAGCCGGTGAGGTAGGCGCCGCCGAAGCCGGCCATCGCCGACAGCACGAGGACGCCTTCCAGGCCGAGGTTAATGCGGCCCGACTTCTCGGTCAGGCATTCGCCCAGGCTGACGAACAGGAACGGCACCCCGACACGCAGAGCGCCGCCGACGATGGCGGCGATGAACGGCACGAGGACGTCCGCGCTCAAGCCGTCTCCTCCGCGATCGCGGCGGGCGCCGCAGCGTCGGGCTCGGGAGCGGCGCGCTGTCGCCACTTCTTGGCGACGGCCGGCCAGTCGATGCTGCGCAGCGATTCGCTCGCCAGGATGAGCACGAAGGCGATCCCCTGCAGCACCTGCACCGAGGCATCGGGCAGGCCGAGGCGTCGCTGCAGCAGGCTGCCCGCGGCCCCGAAGCCGCCGAACAGGATCGCGACCGGGATGATCGCGAACGGGCTCTGTCGGGCGATGAACGCGACCAGGATGCCGGCATAGCCGTAGCCGGCGATCAGCGACGCATTGGCGTTGGTGTGCACCGCCGCGACTTCGACCGCGCCGGCCAGGCCCGCGGCCGCGCCGCCGAGCACGCAGGCCAGGAGGATGAGCCGGTTCGCCGGCAGGCCGACCAGCTGCGCCGTGCGCGGGTTACCGCCGACCACGCGCAGCGCGAAGCCGCCCGGCGTGAAGGCTAGCCAAAGGCCGAGGCCGATGCAGGCGACGACGCCGAGCACCAGCCCCCAGTGCACGTCGGACCCGGCGATGCCGCCGATCTGCAGCGCCTCGACGAGCGACCGCGTCGACGGCTTGTTGAGCGTCTTCGGATCGCGCAACGGCCCTTCGACGAGCTGCTTGAAAAGCGCGATCGCGGTGTAGGCGAGGAGCAGGCTCGAGATCGTCTCGTTTACGCCGCGGTACTGGCGCAGTGCGCCCGCCAGCGCGATCCACGCGGCGCCGATCGCCATCCCGGCGATGCAGATCAACGCGCTTCCGACCACGTTGCCGGGCAGGGGGACCGCGTACGGCAGCGCCGCGGCGGCGAGGCCGCCAAGGACGACCGCGCCTTCACCGCCGATGATGATCAGCCCGGCGCGCGCGGGCAGCGCGACGCAAAGCGCGGTGAGCATCAGCGGCGCGGACCGCTGCAGCGTGTTCTGCCACGAGAACCAGTCGCCGAACGCACCCATGAAGAGGATCGCCCAGGCCTCGACGGGGCTTGCGCCGCCCAGCCGGACGAAGCCGCCGAAGAGCAGCAGCGCCGCGGTTAGCGCGCCGACCGGCAGGCAGACGTCGAGCGCCTTCACGGCTAGCCGCGGGAAGCAACGGAACTCAGGCGGAGCCGACGACACCCTCGACGAGGTAGCTCATCTTCTCGAGCTCGACGTCGGTCTGCTTGATCGTCTTGCCGGCGGCGATGACCGTCGCTCCCTTGTTGTCCTTCAGACCGGCAGAGCCGCCGGCGAAGATGTCGAACTTGTCAGCGAGCATCTTCGCCTTGACATCTTCGGCGTTTTTCTTTGCCGCGTCGCTGACCATCGGGCCGTACGGCGACATCTTGACGTAGCCCTCCTTCAAGCCGCCGCGCAGGAAGTTGGGGTGCGGCTTGCCGCTCTGCGCCGCCTCGATCACGGTCTTGTACGCCGTGAGCCAGTTCCACTCGGCGCCGGTGAGGTAGGCGGTCGGTGCGAGCTTGGCCTGGCTCGCGTGATAGCCGCAGACCATCTTGCCGCGCTTGGCCGCGGTTTCGACCACGACTTTCGGGCCGTCGACGTGCATCGTGAAGACGTCGACGCCCTGGTCGGCGAGGCTGTTGGTCGCCTCGGCTTCCTTGACCGGCAACGACCACTCGCCGGTGAAAATCACCGTCGTCGTGATCTTCGGGTCAACCGAGCGCGCTCCCATCGTAAAGGCGTTGATGTTCTTCAGCACCTGCGGAATCGGCTTGGCGGCCACGAAGCCGAGCTTCTTCGACTTTGACATGTGGCCGGCGACGACGCCGTTCAGGTACTGGCACTCCTCGACGTAGCCGAAGTAGCTGCCCGCGTTCTTCGGGTTCTTGTCGGTCCAGAGGCCTCCGCAGTGAGAGAAGCGGACGTCCGGGAATTTTGGCGCGAGCGCGAGCACGTGCGGGTCGAAGTAGCCGAACGAGGTCGGGAACAGCACCTTGGCGCCATCCTGCTGGATCATGCCGGTCATGGTCTTCTGCACCGCCGTGGTCTCGGGAACGTTCTCTTCCTCGACGACCTTGATGCCGGGCATCTTCTTGATCTCGGCAGCGGCCTGCGCCTGCGCCTGGTTGTAGCCGAAGTCGTCGCGCGGGCCGACGTAGATCACGCCGACGGTGAGCGGCCTGGCCTGCGCGAACCCGGATTGCACCGCCCACGGTGCGAGCGTCGCCAGCGAGCCGGCGGAGAGTTGGGCGAGGGCGCGGCGGCGGCTGGAATCGTGGCGATCGGTCATGGCGTTCCCTTCGGAGCTGGGGGGAGGGTCGAGCGCGCGGCCTGACTCTGGTGCACGCGTCGGTATACCAGCCAGGGTTTGCAAGAGATGTGCCACGGAAGCAGGAACGGTTGTCCGGACAACGGCGGGCATCCTGCAATTGCGCCGCTCCTCGCTTGCCGGTACACGTGTGTCCTTGCACCAAACCGAGGAGACAGCATGGGTCATCGCACCGCTCTGAACATCTTGCGCGGGCTCGTGTGCGGGGCGCTAGCGCTGGCGGCTTCCGTTTCGTTCGGCCAGGCCGCTCGGCAGTTCAGCTTCGCCTACGACCAGCCGCCGACCACCGCCTACGGCATCGCCGCCAACATCTTTGACGCCAAGCTGAAGGAGCTCTCGGGCGGCAAGATGAGCATCAACCAGTTCCCCGGCGCGCAACTCGGCCAGGAGCCGCAGATGCTGCAGAAGATGCGCGCCGGCGACATCGATTTCGTGATCACTTCGACGGCGAACGCCTCGACGCTGGCGCCTCAGGCGGGGGTGTTCTCGCTTCATTTCCTGTTCCGCGATCAGGCGCACCTCCAGAAGGCGCTCGCCGACCCGGCCATCGCCGCGGAGTTCAAGGCTCTCATCAAGGACCAGGTCCAAGGCGCCCAGGTGCTGGGCCTGCTAACCATGGGCCTGCGTAACATGTACAGCAAGCAGGAGGTCAGGTCGGTCGAAGACATCAAGGGCAAGAAGGTGCGCGTGCAGGCGACCAAGACGGAGGACACGCACTTCCCGGCCTACGGCGCGCAGACCGTGCACATGCCCTTCGGCGACGTCTACACGTCCCTGCAGACAGGCGTCGTCAACGTCGCCGAGAACGGCATCAACGTCTATCTCGCCAACAAGCACTACGAGGTTGCGCCTATCCTCTCGATCACCGAGCACGAGGCCAACAACAACTGCATCTGGGTCAGCGACAAGACCTGGAACAGTCTCTCTCCCGAGCAGCAGCGCTGGGTGCAGGCGGCGGCCGACGAGGTCGCCAGGACCGAGCCCGCGCTCGCGCTAAAGCTCGAGAAGGACTCGGAGATCAAACTGAAGTCAATCGGCGTGAAGGTCGTCGACAACGTCGACAAGAGCGGCTTCATGAAGGCCGCGACACCGGTCCAGGACCAGCTCGCCGCCGAGCTCGGCCCGCACGCCGTCAAGCTGCTCAAGCTCGTTCGCGACCTCAAGTAGCAGCTTCGTTCGAGGCGGCGGCCCGAGCCGCCGCTCCTCTTCCTCCGACGACGAGACGACCGGATGGCCGACTTCCGCGCCCTGATCCTGCAACGCCATCGCCAGCTCAAGTGGAAGGCCTTCGACGCGCTCGAGGCCGGCCTAATGATCCTCTGCGGCGTCTGCATCACGATGTTCACCCTCGCCGTCTTCCTCGACGTGCTGACCCGCTCGATCGGCGCGCCCTGGCTCTGGCTGCAGCAGGTGACGACCGCCTTCTTCGCTTGGGGGGTCTTCGTCGGCATGGCGGCGGCGACGCGGCGCAACGACCATTTCTACTTGACAGAGATCACCAAGCGCATGACCGGCGCGCCGCGCTCGACGATCGAAATCGCCAACCGATTGGTCGTTCTTGTCGTCGCCGCGCTGCTGGTCTGGTTCGGAACGAAGAACGCGCTGCTCGACCTCGGCAGCTATCGCATGCCGTCGCTCATCCCCTTGACGGTCTACACCGGGATCGTGCCGATCGCCGGCGTGCTGATCTTCCTGTTCACGCTGGAGCAGCTCGTCTGCGGCTGGCAGAACGGCTTCGAGGGGCCCGAGGATCGCGACGACTCGCGGGAACCCCTGATATGAGCGCGGCCGGTGTCCTCATCCTGATGACGACGCTCTTCCTCGTCTTCGGCTACATGGGCGTCCCGGTTTCTTTCGCGCTCATCGCCGGCGTGCTCGTCGCGACCGCCTTCACGCAGATCAGCATGCAGTCGATGGTCGGCCAGCTCTTCCACGGCATCGACTCGGAGACGCTGCTCGCGGTGCCGTTCTTCCTCCTCGTCGGCGAACTGATGGCGTCGTCCGACGTCGCGCAGCGGATGATCCGCCTCTCCCAGACGCTGGTCGGCCACCTGCGCGGCGGCCTGGCCCAGGTGGTGACGCTCTTCTCGATGTTCTTCGCCGGCATCTCGGGCTCGTCGACCGCCGACGTCGCCGTGCTGAGCCGAACGATCGCGCGCGACATGGACAAGGAAGGCTACGACCGCGCCTTCACCGCCGCGCTAATCGCCTCTGCGTCGACCATGGCCAACCTGATCCCGCCGAGCATCATGGCGGTCGTCTACGGCGCCACCGGCAACGTCTCGATCGGCGGCCTTTTCCTTGCCGGCGTCGTCCCGGGCGTGCTGATCGGCATGGGCCTGATGGTCTACAGCTACTTCTGGGGCCCGGTCGGCGTGCTCAAGAAGCGCGCGCCGCTGACCGAGGTGATCGTCGCCGCACGAGGCTCGGCGCTGCCGCTCGTCATTCCCGTGATCATCATGGGCGGCATCCTGAGCGGCTGGTTCACACCCACTGAGGCCGGGATGATGGCGGCGATGTACATCCTCGTCGTGCTGATCCCGCTGCTCAATCGCAGCCACGTCCGCGAACTGCCGCGCGACTTCATGTACGCCGGGCTGCTCTATTCGCTGCCCCTGGCCGCGGTGGCCGGTGCGTCGGCGTTCGGCTGGATGGTCGCTTATCTGCGCGGCCCCGACATCGTCGCCGGCTATATCACCGGCTTCGCGGGCACGAATGGGCCGATGATCATGTTTCTGCTCGTCTGCGTGTTCGTCATCGTCGGCGACTTCATCGACGCGGTGCCGGCGATCATCATCTTCATGCCGATCATCAACAAGCTGACCCAGATCGGCGACATTAAGCCGCTGCACATGGGCGTGGTCATCATCACGACGCTGGTGTTCGGCCTCATCACGCCGCCGTACGGGCTGTCGCTGCTGGTGGCGTCGAAGTACGTCGGCGTCGGCTTCGGCAAGGCAGTGGTGCGGTCGCTGCCGCTCTACGCCGTCTTCCTGCTCACCATCGCCTTCGTCGTCCTGTTCCCGGACGTGGTCCTCTGGCTGCCGAAGCAGCTGCTGCCGGAATCAGTGGGCTGCTTCAAGGCGCCGGGCGGCTCCGGATTCATCTGTCCCTGAACCGCGGCTTCAAGATGCACGATCCCGCCCCCTTCCAGGCGCCGTTCGCCGTTCGCCGGCTGACGCCGAACCTCGGCGCCGAGATCTCCGGCATCGACTTGGCGTGCGGCATCGCCCCCGCGGCCTTTCGCGCGCTCTACGACGCCTTCCTGCGGCATCAGGTTCTCGTCTTTCCCGCCAACGAGCTGCCGCCCGCGGCGCAGGTCGCCTTCGCGCGCCAGTTCGGCGAGGTCCAGGTGCATGTGATGTCGATGTATCACGCCGACGGCTTCCCGGAGCTATACCGTCTCTCCAATCTCGACGCCGACGGCAAGCCGAACGGCAAGCATCCCGACAAGGGAACGCTTGCCTGGCACACCGACGGCTCGTGGCGGCGTGTCACCGGCCAGGCGACGATCATCTATGGCGAAGTCGTCCCCGACGTCGGCGGCGAGACCCATTTTTGCGACATGTACGGCGCCTACGATCGGCTCGGCGACGGCTGGAAGCGGCGCATCGCCGGGATGCGCGCCGTCCACAACTTGGACTTCTCGCGCACGCGACGGCACGGCACCGACTTGATGACCGAGGCGCAGAAGCAGGAGGCCCCTCCGGTCGAGCATCCGATCGTGCGCCGCCATCCGGAGACCGGCCGCACCTGCATTTACCTCGGCGACCATGCCGAGTCGATCGTCGGCCTGCGCTACGAAGAAGGCCGCGGGCTCATCGACGAGCTCAACGCGCTCGCCGTCCACGCCGACCTCACCTACGAGCACCGCTGGCACGCCCATGAGCTGATCGTCTGGGACAACCGCTGCCTGATGCACCGCGCGACCGAATACGACCCGCAGACGCAGGCGCGGGTCGTGCGCCGCTGCACCGTGCTCGGCGAGGAGCCGGTTGGCGCCCCGTCATAGCGCCCGCGCCCGCCGAGCGACTTCACGATCACGCAACGTAACAGCCGCGCCGGGCCAGCGCCGTCCGCGACAATCCGCGCGTGCTCAACAGCCTCGACAAGTTTCTCCTCTTCGTCGCCCTGCCGGCGGTGGTGCTCGCTTCACTGATCGAGGCGATCGTCCTCGCCCGCGTGCGCTCGTACGACTGGCGCGCCAGCGCGGTGTCGTTGTTTGACCTCCTCGTTCGCATCGCGGCGCAGATCTTCCTGCCCCTGTCGATCGCGACGCCGCTGATCGCCCTGGCTTACCAGCACCGCGTCGGCGCGATCGCGCTCAACGGCGCGGCCGCCTTCGCCGCGCTCTTCATCGGCCAGGAGTTCTGCTACTACTGGTTCCACCGCGCCGCCCACCGCGTGCGCTGGTTCTGGTGCAACCACGCCGTTCACCACTCGGCCAACGAGCTGAACCTCTCGGCCGCCTACCGCATCGGCATCCTGAGCCGCGCCAGCGGCAGCGCCGTGTTCTATGTGCCGCTGATTTGGCTCGGCTTCGACCCAAAGGTCGTCTTCGCGATGCTCTCGCTCAACCTGCTCTATCAGTTCTGGATCCATGCGACCTGGATCCCGCGCCTTGGCGGGCTGGAGTACGTGCTCAATACGCCGTCGGCGCATCGCGTCCACCACGCCGCCAACCTCGAGTACCTCGACGCCAACTACGGCGGCGTGCTGATCGTCTTCGACCGGCTTTTCGGCACCTACCGCGCCGAGCGCGACGAGGTGCCGTGCCGCTACGGCCTGGTCGAGCCGATGGTCGGCTACAACTTGCTGCACATCGAGTTGCACCAGTGGCGCGCGCTCGCCCGCGACCTGCTGGCGGCGCGCAGCCTGCGCGCCATCCTCGGCCATCTGGCGATGCCGCCTGGCTGGCGTCCCGACGGGCGCGGCACGACCACCGAAGACCTGCGCGTCGAAGCGGCGCGTGCGCGGAGCGGCGCGTCGCCGGCGAGCGAGCCCGTCGAGTCGGGCCCGAGCGGCGCGAGCAGCCCGCCCGGCATCGCCGCGGCCTGACGCTCAACGCCCGGCGCGCTCCCGCGCCGCCTGCAGCGTGTGCAGGGTGATCTTTCGCACCTCGGCCTTGCTCTGCTCGATATGGGTCTTCAGCAGCAGCTGCGCCTGGTCGACCTTCTTCTGCATTACCGCGCGCAGGATCTTGGCGTGCTCGACGTAGGTGGCCTCGATGCGGCTGGGGCGCGTGAAGTCGAGGTGCCGGATGATGCGGATCCGCTCCGTCACGTCCCAGTGCACACGCGCCATCTCGTCGTTGCCGGCGGCGCGCACTAGCGCGGCGTGGAACTGCTCGTCGTGCATGCCGACGCGGCGCGAATCGGCTAGCCGCTCGGCCGGCGGCACCAGCCAGATCGACTTCAGCGCCTCGAGTTCCCGCGGCGTGTCGGGGCGCGCGCACAACCTAGCGAGGCTCGCTAGCTCGAGAACGACGCGCAAGTCGTAGAGCTGCTCGAGCCGTTCGAAATCGATCGCCAGCACGTACCAGCCGAGCTTGGGCTCGACGCCGAGGAAACCCTCGTCGCGCAGACGAAACAGTGCCTCGCGCACAGGCGTGCGGCTGACGCCGAGGCGAACGCCGAGCTCGGCCTCGGAGAAGCGATCGCCGGCGACGAGCTGGAAATCGTGAATCTGCGCCTTGAGCGACTCGTAGACGTAGTCGGCGAGCTTGCCGACGCGCCCCGACGGCGCGGGCGCGCCATAGCTGCGCTGGGGCGCGAAGATCATTGCGCGACGACGCTGACGTGCGCCGCGACGACCCGCCAGCCCCCGCCGAAGCGGATCCAGGTCTGGCTCTGGCGACCGACGCCGGCCTGCCCGCTGCGCCGGAACTCGGTCATCGCCGTGGCGCAGTCGCGGCCGAACGTCGTGATCACGGTTGCCGCGAGCGTGCGGGCCAGGCCTGTCGAAGGCCGGTCCGCACGGAAGGCGCGGATCGCGTCGATGCCGACCAGGTTCTCTCCGCCACCGTAGCGCACGGTATGGGGCGAAGGCCAGAACAATTCGTCGAGGACGTCCATGCGGTTGTGGACGAGCGCGTCTTCGTAGCGAGCGAAGACCGCGCTCACTTCGGCGAGCACATCGGGCAGGTTGATATCGGGGTCGGTGCTCATGGTGCGTTCGGGTCGGCGACCGGCGCGCGCACAACGCCGACCCGCTCCAGATGGTGGGCCACGCGCAGGGCGAGGTCTTCGCGCCACGGCGCGGCGACGAGCTGCACGCCGATCGGCATCGTCGCATGGCAACCCCAGACGGGCACTGCGCAGACGGGCAAGCCGATGAACGAGATCGGCTGCGTCAGCAGGCCGAGGCTCGGCCGCGCCGGCAGTCGCCGGCCGTTCACCTCGATCCACTCGCTGCCGATCGCCGGCGCCACGCAGGGCGTCGCCGGCGCGATCAGGACGTCGACGTCGCGCAGCACCTCGGCGACGCGTAGCGCGAACCAGCGGCGCAGCCGCTGCGCCTGGACGATCCAGGCCGCAGGCAGCAGCGCACCGGCCAGGAAGCGATCGCGCGACAGCGGCTCGAAGTCAACGGCGCGCGCACGCAGGTCGGCGAGGTGGAGTGCGCCACCCTCGGCGTTCGTGACGAGGAAGGCCGCGGCACGGGCGCCATCGACGTGCGGCAGCTCGATCGTGCGATGCGCCCCGAGCGCGGTCGCGACGAGAACGACCGCGGCGCGCGCTGAGACGTCGGCGAACTCGCGGAACCAGCCGCCGAGGATGGCGACGCGCAATCCCTCGACCGGCTCGGCGAGCGTCGCGACGGTCGGCTCGATGGCGCGTTCCGCGCACGCCGGGTCGGCGCGATCGCCGCCCTGGAGCGCGTCGTAGACCAGGGCAAGGTCTCGCGCGGAACGCGCGAACGGGCCGAGGTGGTCGAGGCTGGCGACGAAGGGATAGCTGCCGTTTCTCGGCAAGCGCCCGTAGGTTGGCTTGAGGCCGAACACGCCGCACAGCGACGACGGCACGCGGATCGAGCCGTTGGTGTCCGAGCCGAGGCTGATTGGCACCTGCCCGGCGGCCACCGCGGCTGCCGAGCCGCCCGACGAGCCGCCGGCGACGCGGGCGAGGTCGTGCGGGTTGCGGGTCGGCCCGTCGTGCGAGTTCTCGGTCGTGAAGCCGTAGGCGTACTCGTCCATGTTGAGGGCGCCGACGAGGACCGCGCCGGCGCGCTCGAGGCGCTCGATCAGCGGCGCGTCGGCCTGTGCCGGCATGCGCTCGCGCTCGATCTTCGAGCCGGCACGCGTCGCCAGGCCGGCGACGTCGAACAGGTTCTTGACCGCGAACGGCACGCCCAGGAGCGGCAGCGCTGCGGCCGGGTCGCCCCGTGCGTCGAGCGCCGCGGCGCGGCCGAGTGCGCGTTCGGCGAGCACGTCGGTGAAGGCATTGACTGCGGGATCGGTGGCCGCGACGCGAGAGAGACTGGCTTCGACGACGTCCGTCGCGCTGACCTCGCCGGCGCGAACCGCGGCGGCGATGGCCGAAGCGGGGCCGAGGAGCAGATCGGCCGCGCTCATCGCGCCCGCGTGCGGCCCGGCGCAGGCAGGTCGTCCGGGCCGATCGGCGTGAACACCGGCGCCGGGTCGTCGCCTAGCCCGAGCGGCGCCCGGCCGACCGCCCCGGCAAGCTGCGCCGCCAGCGCGAAGTAAGCGAGGACGCCGGGCCGGTGCGGCGGCAGGAGCGGGAGGTCGAGCGCCGCCGCGACCGCGTCGACGTAGGCCTCGATGCGCTGAGGATCCATCACGAGGGCGTCTCGGGCGCAGAACCGGCTCAGCGCCGCACTTCGCGCTGGAAGATCTCGAGGCTCTTCTTCTTGGCGGCGACGAAGCTCGGCTCCGACAGCGTGGCGACGGTGCGCGGCCGCGCGTCCGCGTAGGGCGGGATCTCGGCGACGCGTGTCGGCCGCTTGGTCAGCAGCAGTACCCGGTCGGCGAGGTAGACCGCCTCCTCGAGGTCGTGCGAAACGAGCGGCATCGTCGTGCCGGTCTGCATGAAGACCTCCTGGAGCTTCTGGCGGATGAAGAGTGTCATCTCGAAGTCGAGGGCGGAGAACGGCTCGTCGAGGAAGAGCACCTCGGGCCTTGGGGCGAGCGCGCGCATGACCGACGCCGTTTGCTGCTGGCCGCCCGAGAGCTCGTACGGGTAGCGGTGCAGGTCGAACTTGACGTCGAACGACGCGACCAGCTCGGCCATGCGGCGGTCGACGTCAGCCTTCGAGCGTCCTTCCAGCTTGAGCGGATAGGCGATGTTGTCGATCGTGCGCATCCACGGGAACATCGCCTCGCGGTAGTTCTGGAAGACGTAGCCGATCTTGGTCTCGGCGAGCGACTTGCCATCGAACAGGATCTGGCAGGCATCGATCGGGATCAGTCAGGCGATCATGTTGATGAGCGTCGCCTTGCCGCGTTGGGGCCGAACACCGAGACGATCCGATGCTTCGGAAGGTCGAGGTCGAAGCCCTCGTAGAGCGGCCAGCCGGCGAAGTACTTGGTCAGGCCGCTGATCGTGATGTGCGTGCCCGCCGGCCCGGGCGCGAACAGTCGAAGCGGCACATCGGCGACGACCGGGGCGTTCAGGACTTCGCTCATCGTCCGCTCCAGCGACGATCTTCCGCTCGGCGACGAGGAACAGCACGTTGAGCGCGTAGCCGAGCGCGCCGGCCGCCAGGATCGCCGCGTACATACTCTTGGCGTTGAGCACCTGCTGCGCGTCGATGATGCGGTGGCCGAGGCCGCTGTCTGAGCCGATGAACATCTCGGCGACGATGACGATCACGAGCGCCATCGACACCGCCGAGCGGAGCCCCACGAAGGTCGGCTGCAGGCTCTCCCAGATCAGCACGTCCTTGAACACCTGCCCGCGCGATGCGCCCATGACCCGCGCCGCCATCACGCGCTGCTTCCTCGCGTTGATGACTCCGTAGGCGCTGTTGAAGACGACGATGAGGAGCGCGCCGAAGGCGGCGATCGCGACCTTGTTGATGTCCGAGACGCCGAAGATCAGCAGGAACAGCGGGATCAGCGCCGACGACGGCCTCGAGCGGAAGAAGTCGATCAGGAACTCGACGCTTCGGTACGCCTTCTCGTTGCTGCCGAGGACGACGCCGAGCGGCACGCCGATCACGGAGGCGATCAGGAACGCCTCGAGCGTGCGCGACACGGTCACCGCGAAGTCGGTGAGGAGCGGCCTGCCGGCCAGGCCGGTGAAGAGCGCGCCGAGCGTCGCCGCCGGCGTCGGCAGCAGGATCGGCTTGATGAAGCCGAGGCGGACGACCAAGTCCCAGGCGACGAACAGGATCAGCGGCCCAGCGAAGGGCAGCAGGCGCTTCCAGTCGAAGCGCTTCGCTGCCGGGGGGGCGACGTCGCTCGGTGCGTTCCAGGGCGCGACGGCGACGGTGGACGAGGAGGCGTTGGCCATGTCATCACCCCTTGAAAAGCATCGGCTCGACGATCACCCGCTTCTCGAAGATGCCTTTGTCCAAGAACAGGTCGGAGAACTTCTGGAAGTAGGCGGCGTCGCTGGCCTTGAACTCGTTGTAGAGCATGCACGAGGCGAGCGGGACCTCCGCCGTGAGCGGCCCTTCGATCGCGGTATAGCCCTTCATGAACTGGCGCGCGTCGCCGGGCTTGTCGCGCACGAGATCGATGCCGCGCGAGTAGGCCGCGATGAATTTCTTCGCCTCGGCCGGGTACTTCTTGATGAACTCAGTGGTCAGGCTGGCCGAGCCGCCGTGCCAGGGCGCTTGCGGGTCGCCGAGGCTGTAGTGGGCAACGACGCCGGCCTCGAGGACGCGGATCGTGCCGTTCAGGCGGCCGACGGTGCCGGTGGGCTCGAGCGTATAGACCGCGTCGATCTGGCCGGCGGCGATCGCCGCCACGTGCTGGCCGATCGGCAGCTTGGTGATGCTCATCGCGCCGGCGTCCGAGCGTTCGAGCATCGTCCTGGCGAGCGTAACGTTCTGGATCCCCGGGCCCGACGCGACTCGCTTGCCCTTGAGATCGGCCATCGTCCTGACTGCGCGGTCCTTGGGCACAAGGAACTCCTCAAGGACATGCTTGGCGTTTTCGGGTTGGTCGCGAGGATCTTGAACAGGCCCGGCTGCGCAATCTCGCCGATCGCCAGGTTCGCGGAGCCGGTGCCGTTGGCGCTGCCGTCGGAGCGGCCCGAGAGCATCGCCTCCATCACCTGCTGGGCGCCGGCGAACTTGAACGGCTCGACCTCGAGGCCGGCCTCCTTGAAGTAGCCCCTGTCGACGGCGACGAAGAAGGGCAGGCCGGCGGCGACCGGCCAGAAGCCGATGCGGATCTTCGGTCCCGCCTGGGCGCGGCCGAGCCGGGGCAGCGCGAGAGCCGCCAGCGCGGCAGCGCTCGTGACGATGGCGCGGCGCTTCGTGTCGCCGCCCATGGCGGTGCGGAGACGACGATTGGCGAGGGGCGAGGTCATGACATTCCTTTCGGCGAGGACGTTCGCAAGGCGGCTACGCGCTGGGCGCGGCCAAGACGCGGGGAGCGATGCTGGCCAGGTAGGCGCGCCAGCCTCCGTGCACGGTGATGTCGGTCGCTCCGGCAAGCGCGTGCGACTCGCACAGGAAACCGTGCACGCGGCGGCCGTCGGCCAGCTCGACCGAACCAATTCCGAGCGGCGCTGCGACCGACGCAAGAAAGGCGCCAACCCGCGCGCTCGGCAGCGCCCACACCTCGACCTCGATGGCGGCACCGCCCTCGGCGACGCGCAGCAGGCCCGGCTTGGGCGGCAGGGTGCCGGGGAGCGCGAATAGCCGATAGCGCGGCGCGGTGTGCGTCGCCGCGCTGAAGTGGGCGCCCAACGCAAGCAGCTGCGGATTCAGCGGCAGCCCGCGCAGGTGCGCGCCGACGACCACGATCGGCACCGTCTCCTCGCTCGCCGGCCAGGCCGTTGCATCGCCGCCGGCATCCACCCCGTCCTTCGCTGGTGCGAGCGTGCGCGTCGTCGCACCGAGCGGCAGGGCGACATGCGCTTGCCAGCGCGCACCGAAGCGGGCCAGGGCGGCGTCGTGGGCGCGCGGCGCGATGAAAGTTACGCCGAAAGGCAAGCCATTGGCGGTGAAGCCTGCCGGAAGCGCGAGCGCGCACCAGCCGAGCAGGTTGACGAAGTTGGTGTACGCGCCGAGCCGGTTGTTGACGGCGATTGGCTCGGCGTCGACCTCGGCGTGGCGCGGGTGGCCCGGAGCGCTCGGCGCCATCAGCAGGTCGACGCGCTCCCAGATCGCGCGCGAGTCGCGCTGCGCGGCGCGCAGCGCGTATAGACCGCGAAACGCATCCGTCGCCGTCATCGCGCACGCGGCGGCAATGACGGCGCGCACGGTCGGCTCGATCGCCTCGGGCGTGCGCTCGAGCAGTGTCTCGACGACCGCGTGGCGCTCGGCCACCCAGGGGCCGCCATAGAGCAGGTCGGCGACGGCATGCAGCGGCGCGAAGTCGATCGGCACCACGTCGTGGCCAAGCTCGCGCAGAACCTCGACCGCGTGCTCGAACGCCGGGCCGTAGCCGGCGTCGCCGTGGAAGATCGCCTGCGATGGGAGGCCGACCCGGAGCGCGCCGCGGCCGTGCGCCGGGCCGAGGGCGAAGTCGCTGTACGGATCGCCGACGTCACCGCCCTCGATCGCCTTCAGCACGCGCGCCGCATCGCCGACCTCCAGCGCAAAGACGGAGACGCAGTCGATGCTGCGACACGCGGGCACGACGCCGCGCGTGCTGACGCGCCCCGGTGTCGGCTTCAGGCCGACGATGTTGTTGAACGCCGCCGGGATGCGGCCGGAACCTGCGGTGTCGGTGCCGAGAGCGAACGGTACGTCGCCGCGCGAGACGGCGACCGCCGAGCCCGAGCTCGAGCCGCCGCTGATCCGCTCGGCCGCGAAGGTGCTACTTGGCCGCCCGTAGGGCGAGCGCGTGCCGACGAGGCCGGTCGCGAACTGGTCGAGGTTCGTCTTGCCGACGCAGACCGCACCGGCATCGAGCAGCCTCGCGATGGCGTGCGCGTGCTCGGTGGCGACGTGGCGGAAGGCGGGGCAGGCCGCGGTCGTCGCCATGCCGGCGACGTCGATGTTGTCCTTGGCCGCGAACGGCACGCCGAAGAAAGGCATCGTGCGATGGACGGTGGCGCCATCGGCACATCGCGCCGCGCGCGCCTCGAGCGAGGCGATCTGCGTCTCCATCCCCGCGCGATCGAGGAGCGAGATCCAAACGCCCGGCGGGCTTTCCACCTCGAGCCGTCGTTGCAGCGCCAGCAGCGGCTCGCGCGGCGAGCCCGAAGGCAGCGACGTCGCGAGCCAGTCGTCGATCGTGAGCAGGTTCGGTTCGGCCATGCAACGGTGTGGTGCACCCTGGTATACCGACACGTGTACTGCATGAATTGTGCCGGCGCCTGCGGCGGCGGTTCGCCTACTGGTCGGCAATGTCGGGCCATGCCCAGTAGCTGAGGCCGGCGACCCCGATCACGACGAGACCGACCAGGATCAAGATCTCGATCGGAATGATCGGGATCGAATAAGTCGCGACGCCGAGGCCGATCATCACCAGGCCGCCAACGTTGAGGGCCAAGTTCACGCCATTCGCGTGACGCGAGCGCTGGCGCTTGCGGTAGAGACGCTCGAAGCGCTCGCCCGCAGGCGCTTTCTCGATCTCGCGCAGGGTCTCTTCGGCGTGCTCGTCACGGCGTCGTGGCGCAAGCGCCGGCCTTCTTTGGCATACGCCAGGTCCGATAGGGGCCCCGCCGCCAGCTGGCCTCGAAACGGCCCTTTGTGGCGATACTTGCCGCCCCATGACCGAACTCAGCCCCGAGGTGCGGCGCCGCCGCACCTTCGCCATCATCTCCCACCCCGACGCCGGCAAGACCACGCTGACCGAGAAGCTCCTGCTCTTTTCAGGCGCGATCCAGATCGCCGGCTCGGTGAAGGCGAGGAAGGCGTCGCGCCACGCCACCTCGGACTGGATGGAGATCGAGAAGCAGCGCGGCATCTCGGTCGCCTCGTCGGTTATGCAGATGGAATACCGCGACTGCGTCATCAACCTGCTCGACACGCCGGGCCACCAGGACTTCTCCGAAGACACGTACCGCGTGCTGACCGCCGTCGACGCCGCGCTGATGGTCATCGACGCGGCCAACGGCGTTGAGCCTCAAACGCGCCGCCTGCTCCAGGTCTGCCGCGCCCGCAACACGCCGATCCTCACCTTCGTGAACAAGATGGACCGCGAGGTGCAGGAGCCGCTCGTGCTCATGGACGAGATCGAGCGCGAGCTCGGCATGGAGGTCGTGCCGTTCACCTGGCCGGTCGGCATGGGCAAGCACTTTCACGGCGTGATGGACCTGCGCGAAGAGCAGATGCGCGTGTTCAAGGGCGGGCAGGATCGTGACCGCGACGACGACGAGATCCTCTCCGGCCTGGCCAACCCCGCGTACGCCGAGCGCTTCGGCATGCAGTACGAACAGGCCGAAGGCGAGATCGAGCTGCTCACGGACGCCGCGCCACATTTCGACCGCGCCGCCTTCCTCGCCGGCAGGCAGACGCCGATGTTCTTCGGCTCGGCGGTCAACAACTTCGGCGTGCGTGAGGTGCTGGACGCGCTTGTCGATCTCGCGCCGCCGCCAGGCGATCGCATCGCGATCCAGCGCACGGTGCACCCGGACGAGGCGAGATTCAGCGGTGTCGTCTTCAAGATCCAGGCCAACATGGACCCCGCGCACCGCGACCGCATCGCATTCGTGCGCGTCGCCTCGGGCCACTTCGAGCGCGGCATGCGGCTAAAGGTCGTTCGCTCCGGCAAGGAGCTGCGCCCCAACACCGTCGTCAGCTTCCTCTCGCAGCGGCGCGAGCTACTCGACGAGGCCTACGCTGGCGACATCATCGGCATCCCGAACCACGGCGTGCTGCAGCTCGGCGATACGCTCACCGAAGGCGAGGCGCTGCAGTTCACGGGGCTACCGTTCTTCGCCCCCGAGATGTTCCGCTCGGTCGAGGTCGCCGACCCGCTGCGCACCAAGCAGTTGCGCGCAGGTCTCACCCAGCTCGGCGAGGAGGGCGCGATCCAGGTCTTCCGGCCAATCGCGGGGTCGTTGCTATTGCTCGGCGCCGTGGGCCAGCTGCAGTTCGAGGTCGTCGCGCACCGGCTCGAGCACGAGTACGGCGTCAAGGCGCGCATCCAGCCGAGCCGATTCCAGGTCGCGCGCTGGGTGACGTGCGACCCGGCCGATGGCGGCGAGCGCGAGCTGCAGCGCTTCATCGACGCCAACCAGCACCGGGTCGCCTATGACGCTGTGGACGCGCCCACGGTTCTGGTCGAGTACGCGCCCGAGCTGCGCGCCATCGAGAGCAACTGGCCGAAGATCCGCTTCCACGCGCTGCGCGAGCACGCAGGGCTGGTGTTCCAGAAGCAGCTCGAGGGCTGAGGCGGCACGCCGGGAGCGCAGAGGAAGCGGCGCCTCGGCCCGCGCCGGTCAGTGGCCGTGCTTGTCGTGGCCCCGGCCGCGGTCGTCGCCCCGGTCGTCATTGCCGCGATCCTCGTGCCGGTCCCAGCCGCGATGGCGGCCGCGGTTCCATCCCGGATGCTCGTGCTCGTAGCGCTCGCGCACCCAATCGTCTCGGACGAAGTAGACGGGCTGGCCGCAGGCGTTGTAACGGCCGCAGTACCGGCGCCAGTCCTGCTGGTGCGCCGGCGGCACGTACAGGTAGGCCGGGGGCTGCTCGACCACGACGCGAGGGCGCGCGATGATCACCGGCTCGGCGCGATAGAGCGCCGGGCGCGGAACGTCGCCGATGTTGATGCGGCCGTAGACGCCCGGCTGGTTGATGCCGATCGAGACGCTGGTCTGTGCCGAGGCGGTGCCGATGGCGCCGGCGGCGAGGACGAGCGCGAGAATGGTCTTCATGGACTCTCCTGGTTCGGGGACATGAACTTAACGTGCGGCGCGCATTGGCCGGCGACCGAGGCGGCGCCGCCGCGGGCAACTTTGCCAACCTTCACACGGCCTGCGGTTGAACGCTTGCGCCGATCGAGGCTCTCGTGGAAATAACCGCGCCGGCCGAGCGCGGCCGTTTCGCGCTCTACCTCGACCTGATCCGCTGGGATCGGCCCGCGGGCACGCTGCTGCTGCTCTGGCCCACCCTGTCGGCGCTCTGGATCGCCGCCGGCGGCTTCCCGGGCTGGCACCTGCTCGTCGTCTTCGTCGTCGGCACGGTCCTGATGCGCAGCGCCGGCTGCGCCGCCAACGACGTCGCCGATCGCGAGTTTGACCGCCACGTCAAGCGCACGGCAGCGCGGCCGGTGACGAGCGGCGCCGTGGGCATCGGCGAGGCCCTCACGGTCGGCGCGGTGCTCGCGCTCGTCGCCCTCGCTCTCGTTCTTACGACCAACCTCGCGACGGCGGCATGGAGCATCGCCGCGCTCGCCGTCACGCTCGTCTATCCCTTCAGCAAGCGCGTCCTCGCGGTGCCGCAGGCGGTCCTCGGCATCGCCTTCAGCTTCGGCATCCCGATGGCGTTCGCCGCCGTGGGCGGCGGCCACTCCTGGTCGCCACGCGCGCTCCCGGACGCCGTGCCGGCGCTCGCCTGGTGGTTGCTCTTCGGCAACCTGTTCTGGGTGCTCGCTTACGACACCGAGTACGCCATGGTCGATCGCGACGACGACCTGCGCATCGGCATCAAGACTTCCGCGATCACGCTCGGTCGCCTCGATGTCGCCGCCGTGATGGCGTTCTACGCCGTGTTTCTTGCCGTCTGGGCCAGCGCCGGCGTCGTGCTCGGTTATCGCTGGCCCTACTTCGCCGGCCTGGCCGTCGCCGCGACGATCGCCGCATGGCACTTCAGGTGGATCCGTGGTCGCACGCGCGAGGGGTGCTTCCGGGCCTTTCGCCTCAACCACTGGCTCGGCTGCGCCGTCTTCGCCGGCGTCGTCTCGCAGTTCGCGCTGCGCTGACAGCGCCCGCATCCGGGGTCAGGCGCCGCGGTGCTCGAGCGCGCGCAGGGTCTCGGCAAGCGCCGCGACGCCGAGATCGACGTGCTCGCTCTCGACCACCAGGGGCGGCGCAAAGCGAACGACCGTGCCGTGCGTGTCCTTGCTCAGCACGCCGCGCGCCAACAGCCCTTCGCAGACCGAGCGTGCGCTCGCGAACTCGGGGTCGATCTCGACGCCGATCAGCAGCCCCTTGCCGCGCACTTCGGTGATTGCCCGATGATCGATCGCGCGCAGCTTGGCGAGCAGCTCGTCGCCGCGAACGCGAGCGCGCTCGGCCAGGCGCTCGCGGACGAGCAGGTCGAGCGCGGCTTCACCGACCGCAGCGGCGAGCGCATTGCCGCCGAAAGTGCTGCCATGGTCGCCGGGCGTGAACTGCGCCATCACCTCCTCGCTGGCGAGGAACGCGCTCACCGGCAAGAGCCCGCCGCCGAGCGCCTTGCCGAGGAGGAGCCCGTCGGGCCGGATGCCCTCGTGATCGCAGGCGAGCAACGCGCCGGTGCGGCCCAGCCCTGTTTGCACCTCGTCACAAATGAGGAGGATGCCGCGTCGCGTGCAGATCTCGCGCGCCCGCGCCAGATAGCCCGCGGGCGGGACGATGATGCCGGCCTCGCCCTGGATCGGCTCGATCAGGAAGGCGGCGGTGTTGGGCGTGATGGCGACCTCGAGCGCGTCGGCATCGCCGAACGGGACGCTCACGAAGCCGGGGGCGAACGGGCCGAAGCCGTCGCGGTATTGCGCTTCGCTGGAGAAGCCGATGATCGTCGTCGTCCGACCCGCGAAGTTGCCGGCGGCGACGATGATCTCGGCACAGCCGTCAGGCACGCGCTTGACCTTGTAGGCCCACTTGCGCGCCGCCTTCACCGCCGTCTCCACCGCTTCGGCGCCGGTGTTCATCGGCAGCGCCTTGGCCATGCCGGTTGCTTCGCAGACGGCGCGCAGGAACGGCCCGAGACGGTCGCTGTGGAAGGCGCGGCTCGTCACTGCCAGGCGCGCCGCCTGTTCGGTGAGGACGCGCACCAGCGCCGGGTGGCCGTGGCCGAAACTCACTGCCGAATACGCCGACATCATGTCCAGGTAGCGCCGGCCTTCGGTGTCGAAGAGCCAGACGCCGGCGCCGCGCTGCAGCGTGACCGGCAGCGGGTGATAGTTCGCCGCCCCATAGCGACGCTCGAGCTCGGCCGGCGTCGCCGGGCGGAGGGCACGTGCGGTCGGGAAGTTCGGCAGCTCGGTGGTCGCAGTCATGGGTCGCTCCGTGGATCAGGTGCCAGTGTGGCGGAGAAGCGGCGAAATGTGCTTTCGGTTCATTGCGCAAATGGCAGCGATCGCGGAAGATTCGTGCGTCTGGTTTGGATACAGTGCCGTGACTTCTCGTCTTGACGCCATCGACCGCAAGATTCTCCAAGTCATCCAAAGCAACGGTCGGATCTCAAACGTCGATCTCGCGGCGCGGATCCAGCTCTCCGCGCCGCAGTGCTTCCGTCGCGTCCGCTCACTCGAGGAGCGCGCCGTGATCCGCGGCTACCGTGCCGACGTCGCGCCCGAGGCGATCGGCTTCGCGGTCACGGCATACGTAAGCGTGAGCATCGGCGGCGACGACTTCGGCCGCGTGCGCGAGATCGAGGCCGAGATCCGCTCCTTCCCGCAAATCCTCGAGTGCTACAGCGTATCGGGCGAAGACGACTACCTGCTCAAGGTCGTCGCCCACGACCTGAAGAGCCTCAGCAACTTTCTCACCGACCGCCTGATGCAGGTCCCCGGCATCGACGACGTCCGCTCCATGATCGCCCTGGAGGAAATCAAGGCCGCGGCACCGCTCCCCGTTGAAGAATGAGAAGACGCCCCAACGGGGCCGGTCCCTCCCTGCTGGAGGGAGGGAAGCGAAGCAGGGAGGGGAGCCCTGTCGAAGTACCCGCAGCGCCGCAGGCGCTACGGGTACAACCCCCGCTCTTCGCGGGCGATGAGGATTCGTTCGCAGGCCACGGCAAAGGTTGCCGTCCGTAGGCTGATCTTGTAACGATCGGCGGTGTCCCAGATCTTCTTGAGCGCGTCGACCATGATCTTGTCGAGGCGGACGTTGATCTCGTCCTCGCTCCAGAAGAAGCTCGAGAAGTCCTGCACCCACTCGAAGTAGCTGACCGTCACGCCGCCGGCGTTGCAGATGACGTCGGGAACGACAAGAATGCCGCGCTCGCCGAGCACGTCGTCGGCTTCCGGCAGCGTCGGCCCGTTCGCGCCTTCGAGGACCAGCCTCGCCTTGATGCGCTGCGCCCGCTCGGGCGTGATCTGGCCTTCGAGCGCGGCCGGGATGAGGATGTCGCAATCGACGTCCCAGAACACCTCGTTGTCGATCCTCTCGCCGCCGGTGACCCTCGCGATCCCCGCGTCGTGCGTGATCTCGCCCATCGTCGTCGCCATGTCGAAGCCGCGAGGGTTGACGAGCGTACCGGAATGGTCCTGCATGGCGACGATCTTCGCGCCGGCTTGCACGAAGAGCTCGGCCGCCGATCCGCCGACGTTGCCCATGCCCTGCACGGCGACGCGGGCGTCGTCGAGCGGCAGGCCGATGCGCCGCGCCGCCTCGCGGCCGGTGACGAAGACGCCGCGCCCGGTCGCCTTGACACGGCCCAGCGAGCCGCCCAGGTGGAGCGGCTTGCCGGTGACGACGCCGGTCGCGGTCGTGCCGGTGTTCATCGAGTACGTGTCCATCATCCAGGCCATGATCTGGCCGTTGGTGTTCACGTCGGGCGCGGGGATGTCGCGCTGCGGGCCGATGATGATGCCGATCTCGCTCGTGTAGCGGCGCGTCATCCGCTCGAGCTCCTTCAGCGAGAGCTTCTTCGGGTCGACGCGGATGCCGCCCTTGGCGCCGCCGTACGGCAGGTTGACGGCCGCGCACTTCACCGTCATCCATGCCGCCAGCGCCATTACCTCCTCCAGCGTCACGTCGGGGTGGTAGCGGACGCCGCCCTTGCCCGGGCCGCGCGAGAGGTTGTGCTGGACGCGAAAGCCCTCGAAGTGGGCGACGCTGCCATCGTCCATCTCGATCGGCACGTCGACGATGAGTGCACGCTTCGGGCGCTTCAGCGTCTCCGACCAGCGGGCGAGCGGTCCGAGGTACGGCAGGACGCGATCGACCTGCGACAGGTAGGTGTGCCACGGGCTGGTGCCGGTGGGCGAGAGGTAGGAGAGATAGCTCATGACGGGGGCAGCAGAGTGGACCGTGGCGCGGAGACCGGCTTGCCGAGCGCCTCCGCCTTGGCCCGCGCCGCCAGCACGGCGGCGATGAAGGCGTCGCGCACGCCTCGGGTGTCGAGCACGGCCATCGCCGCCTCGGTGGTGCCGCCCGGCGACGTGACGATGCGGCGCAGCTCGGCCGGAGAATCGGGCGAGGCGGCGGCGAGCGCGGCCGAGCCGGCGACCGTCTGCTCAGCAAGGCGTCGTGCCAGTGCTGGCGCCAAGCCCATCTGCCGACCCGCGTCGAGCAGCGCCTCGAGCAGCAGGAAGACGTAGGCCGGGCCCGACCCGGACAAGGCGGTGACGGCGTCGAGCTGAGCCTCCTCGCCGACCCAGACGAGCTCGCCGGTCGGGCCGAGCAACGCGACGGCATCGGCGCGGTCCTCGTCGGACACGGCGGCGCGCGCGAACAGGCCGGCGATGCCGTGGCCGATCAGCGCCGGCGTGTTCGGCATGACGCGGATGACGCGCTCGCTCGCGGTGGCGGCGACGATGGCGTCGCTGCGCACCCCCGCCATCACGCTCACGTGCAGCGCGCGGGCAACGTGGCCCGCGCACGGCGCGGCGGCGGATTCGAACGACTGCGGCTTGACGGCCCAAACGACGATCTCCGCCATCTCGATCGAAGGCCCGGCGGCGGAGCGCGCGGTGACGCCGAACTGGCCGACGAGGCGGCGCCGGGTTCCCTCGCTCGGCTCGATGACGACGATCGAGGCGCCGGGGCGGCCGGCCTTGACCAGCCCGCCGACGAGCGCCTGCGCCATGTTGCCGCCGCCGATGAAGACGATGTTGCGCACCGCGGCAGTGTAAACACCGCCGCCGGGCGCCGCCTTCGCCTCGTTCCCGCTCAGGCGGGCGAGGCCCGCCGCCCGAAGATGGCGCTGCCGACGCGCACCATCGTCGCGCCCTCGAGAATCGCCGCCTCGAGGTCGTCGCTCATGCCGCCAGAGAGCGTGTCGAGCGCGAGCCCGTCGTCGCGCAGGCGCTCGAATAGAACGCGCAGGGCATGGAAGGGCCGCCGCTGCGCGGCCAGGTCGCCTGCGACTTCAGGAATCACCATCAGCCCGCGAAGGCGCAGCCGCGGCAGTGCCGCGACGGCGCTCGCCACCGCGGCGACGTCTGCGGGCGCAACGCCGCTCTTGCTCGCCTCGCCGCTGACGTTGACCTGCAGGCAGATCGACAGCGGCGCGAGCTCGGCCGGGCGCTGCGCGCTCAGCCGCTCGGCGATCTTGAGTCGATCGACCGAGTGGACCCAGTCGAACGCCTCGGCGACGACGCGCGTCTTGTTGCTCTGCAGCGGCCCGATCAGATGCCACTCCGGCGCCGGCCGCAGCGCCTCGAGCGACGCGATCTTCTCGAGCGCTTCCTGCACGTAGTTCTCGCCGAAGCGGCGCTGCCCGGCGGCGTGCGCCGCGGCGAT
>JBBRFW010000014.1:0-55674 GCA_038241255.1 Burkholderiales bacterium
CCGCGCAGGCGATCCGCGACGGCGACTACGAGATCGGCATCGCCGGCGGCCAGGAGAACATGAGCCTGGCGCCGCACGTGCTGCTCGGCTCGCGCGAGGGCCAGCGCATGGGCGACTGGAAGATGGTCGATTCGATGATCAGCGACGGCCTCTTCGACGTCTACAACAAGTATCACATGGGCATCACGGCCGAGAACGTGGCCAAGAAGTACGAGGTCAGCCGGGACAAGCAGGACGCGCTCGCGCTCGCCTCGCAGCAAAAGGCGGCGGCAGCGCAGGAAGGCGGCCGCTTCAAGGATGAGATCGTGCCGTTCTCGATCGCGCAGAAGAAGGGCGACCCGATCGTCTTCGCCGCCGACGAGTTCATCAACCGCAAGACCAGCGCCGAGGCGCTCGCTGGGCTGAAGCCGGCCTTCGACAAGGCCGGCTCGGTGACCGCCGGCAACGCTTCGGGACTCAACGACGGCGCCGCGGCGGTCGTGGTCATGACCGCCCAGCGCGCCCAGCAGCTGGGCCTGACGCCGCTGGCGCGGATCGCCAGCTACGCGACGGTTGCGCTCGACCCGGCCTTCATGGGCATGGGACCGGTGCCGGCGTCGCGAAAGGCGCTCGAGCGAGCCGGCTGGAAGCCGCAGGACCTCGACCTGCTCGAGATCAACGAGGCGTTCGCGGCGCAGGCGTGCGCCGTCAACAACGAGATGGGCTGGGACACGAGCAAGGTCAACGTCAACGGCGGCGCGATTGCGATCGGCCACCCGATCGGCGCCTCGGGATGCCGCATCCTCGTGACGCTGCTGCACGAGATGGGCAAGCGCAACGCGAAGAAGGGAATCGCGAGTCTGTGCATCGGCGGCGGCATGGGCGTTGCTTTGTGCGTCGAACGCTGACAGCTTCGACACGACGATGACGGACAGGAAGAAGATCGCCTACGTCACGGGAGGAATGGGCGGCATCGGCACCTCGCTCTGCCAGCGCCTCCACCACGACGGCTTCACCGTGATCGCCGGCTGCGGGCCGAGCCGGGATCACGCAAAGTGGCTCGCCGAGCAGTCGGCGCAGGGCTATGCCTTCGACGCCTCGGTGGGCAACGTCGGCGACTGGGATTCGACCGTCGCCGCCTTCCGGAAGGTCCGCGCCGAGCACGGTCCGGTCGACGTGCTCGTCAACAACGCCGGCATCACCCGCGACGGCATGTTCAGGAAGATGACGCGCGCCGACTGGGACGCGGTGATCGAGACCAACCTCACGAGCCTCTTCAACGTCACCAAGCAGGTCATCGACGACATGGTCGAGCACGGCTGGGGCCGGATCATCAACATCTCGTCGGTGAACGGCGAAAAGGGCCAGTTCGGCCAGACCAATTATTCGGCGGCCAAGGCCGGCATGCACGGCTTCACGATGGCCCTCGCGCAGGAGGTGGCGAGCAAGGGCGTCACGGTCAACACCGTGAGCCCGGGCTACATCGCCACCGACATGGTGAAGGCGATCCGCCGGGAGGTGCTCGACAAGATCGTCGCCGGCATCCCGGTCAAGCGCCTGGGCACGCCGCAGGACATCGCCTCGATCGTCTCCTGGGTCGCTTCGGACGAATCGGGATTCGCCACCGGCGCCGACTTCTCGGTCAACGGCGGCCTCCACATGGGCTGACGCCGTTCGCCTGCCGCCCCGGAAGCCCTTGCGGCTTCGCCGTCAACGCGGCCGCGCCGCGCGCGATCGCCGATCGGGTGGCGCAGTCAACGGGCAATGGCGCCCGTCGATCGAAGCCGCTTTCGATGCGTGCCCGAGCCCTACCTACTTGCATGGGAACCCCACCATGAACGAGCAAACGCTCCCGAACCGCGAGGGCCAGACGGTCCCCGACGTGACCTTCCGACTGCGCCGCCACGGCGAGTGGGCGACCGTGACCACGGACGAGCTGTTCAGCGGCAAGAACGTCGTCGTCTTCTCGCTCACCGGCGCGTTCACGCCCACCTGCTCGTCGACCCAACTGCCGCGCTACAACGAGCCCGCGCCCGTGTTCCGCGACTAGGGGATCGACTCGATCGTCTGCCTCGCCGTCAACGACCCGTTCGTGATCGAGGAGTGGGGCAAGGACCAGGAGGCGGAGAACGTGCTGCTCTTGCCCGACGGCAACGGCGCCTTCACCGAGGCGATGGGCCTGCTCGTCGACAAGAGCGACCTCAATTTCGGCAAGCGCTCTTGGCGCTACTCGATGCTCGTGCGCGACAAGCCGGTCGAGAAGATGTTCCTCGAGCCGAACAAGCCCGGCGACCCGTTCGAGGAGTCCGACGCCGAAACGATGCTGCGCTATCTCGATACCCGGGTAAGGTGCCCGAGCCGATCGCGATCCTGACGCGCGAGGTTGCACGTTCTGCGCCCAAGCCAAGAAGATGCTGAGCGAGGCCGGCTACGACTATGCCGAGATCCCGCTGCCCGCACACGATCCGCAGCAAGGCACTCGGCGCGATGGCGAAGGCGCAGACGGTGCCGCAGGTGTTCGTCGGCGGCAGGCTGATCGGCGGCTCCGAGGAGCTCGCGCGATTCCTGCAGGAACAAGGGCAGCCCCATCCCGCGAAAGCGGGCTAGGGCGTGTTAACACAACTGAGACCAATCGGCGATCAGCGCGAAGCTGATGAAGCCGAGGAACATCACGTCGAGCTTTTCGAAGCGAGAGAAGATGCGCCGATAGCCCTTGAGGCGTCGGAAGAGTCGCTCCACCTCGTTGCGCCGCTTGTACATCACGCGGTCGTACTCCCAAGGCTCGAGCCTGGTACTCAGTGGCGGCACGACGGGAATGAAGCCGAGGTCCAGCGCCGGCCGTCGGGTTTCATTGCCCTCGTACGCGCGGTCCATCAACAGATGCATAGGCCGGTCCCGGCCGCCCAGTCGGCGCAACAGTGCGCGTCCTTCGGGCGCATCGTGCGCCTGCCCGGGCGACAGCGAGAACGTTACAGCCGTTCGAGCATCCGCGGCAACCAGATGAATCTTGGTGTTCCACCCGCCTCTGGACTTTCCGATGGCCTGAGGGCCGTTTTTTTTAGCGCCCCGGTTCCATCGGGGTGCACCTTGACGCTCGTGCTGTCCAGCGATACGGCCTCGATCCTGATGCGCACGACCTGAGCCCGCTGCAGCTGCTCGAACACCCGGTCGAGCACGCCCGCCTTGGACCAGCGGTTCATGCGCGTGTAGATGGTGTGCCAGTTGCCGAACCGCTTGGGTAGGCCGCGCCACTTGCAGCCGTGCTCGGCGACATAGAGGATGGCGTTCAACACGCGCAGGTTCGACAGGCTGACGTTGCCGCGCTGTAGCGGCAAGCACTCTTCGATCTGCGCAAACTGAGCTTCGGTGATCTCCATCCCGCGATTGTTGATCGCACGACACGACTGAAGCAATTAGTGTTAACACGCCCCAGTCGCGGCCGCGGCGCGCGCCGTCGTCGCTTCAGGCGGCCGCGATCGCGGCCGCCGCCGACCCGCGCAACGCCGATTCGCTGCCGTCCCAGTCGAGACGAAGCTTCGGCGCGCCGACGCCGGCGAAGTTGCGCCGCATCGACTGCAGATAGATCGGGTCGTAGTGCGCGGTGAGCAGGTCGCGAACGACGTCGGCGGTGCGTCCCTCGCGGGCGGCGCTCTGCCACGAGTCGACGGTCTCGTTCCCGCGCAGTGCGCGGAGCGCCTCGAGACGGGCACAGAAGGCGTCCGTGTCGCGGACGAAGAAGTCGTAGTCCTCGATCAACAAGTCAACGCGTTTTGCGAGGGGCAGCTCTAGCCAGATGCAGGGCGCGGCCCGCATGCACCGGACCAGGGCGTCGGGGACGCGCAAGTCGCCGACCTTCTTGCTCTCGCTTTCGACGAACACGGGCCGGCCCGGGTCGAAGCCGCACAAGGCGTGCCAGACGGCGGTATCGAACGCCTTCTGTGACGGCTGCGTGCTGCCGGGCACGAGGCCGAGCACCGAGCCGCGATGGTTCGCGATCGACTCGAGGTCGAGCACCTCCGCGCCCTGCCGGGCGAGCTCCACGAGCAGCCGGCTCTTGCCCGATCCGGTCGGGCCGCAGACGACGCGCCAGCCGAGCTGCGCCGGCAGCGACTCGAGCTCGGCGACGACGGCTCGCCGGAATTCGCGGTAGCCGCCCTCGAGCACGTGGACGCGGAAGCCGATCTGCTCCAGCACCGTGGCCAGCGCGCTGCTGCGCTTGCCGCCGCGCCAGCAATAGACGAGCGGCGTCCATTCGCGCGGCTTGTCGAGCACGTGGCGCTCGATGTGGGAGGCGACGTTGCGCGCGACCAGCGCGGCGCCGCGCTTCTTGGCCTCGAACGACGAGACCAGCTTGTACTGGGTGCCGATCGTCATCCGCTCGGCGTCGCCGAGCGAGGGCCAGTTGACGGCGCCGGGCAGCCTGTCTTCGGCGTACTCGGCTTCCGAGCGCGTGTCGACGATCGTGTCGAAGCGGGCCAGGTCGGCGATCGCTTCGGAGGCGGTGACCCGGATCAGCGCCACTTCATGCGGCGATGGCGTCGAGCATTTCGGTCTCGATTTGCAGCTGCATGCGGTTCTGCTGCAGCGCGCTGCCGTCGATCAGGAAGGTGTCTTCTACGCGCTCGCCCAGGGTCGTGATCTTGGCGAGCTGCAGGTTGATGTCGTGACGCGCGAGGACTCGCGAGATCGCGTAGAGCAGGCCTGAGCGGTCGCTCGTGGACACGGCGAGCAGCCAGCGCTGGGCGCGCTCGTCGGGGCGAAGCGTGACGCGTGGCGTGATCGGGAACGAACGTACCCGGCGCGAGATGCGGCCGCGGCTCGGCTCGGGCAGGGGCCCGGTCGCCTGCAGCGCGATCGCCAGCTGCGTTTCGACGTACGAGATCAGGTCGCGGTAGAGCGGCTCCAGATCCGGGCTGACGACCAGGAAGGTGTCGAGCGCGTAGCCGATGGTGCTCGTGTGCACCTTGGCATCGAGGATGTTGAAGTTGGCGCTGTCGAAGTAGCCGCAGGTGCGCGCGAACAGGTCGTGCCGGTCAGGAGCGTAGACGAGGACCTGCAGGCCGACGCCGAGTGGGCTGACGCGCGCCCGCACGACCGGCTTGAGCGCGTCGACGCGATCGATCAGCGAGCGCGTGTGCCAGGCGATCTCGCTCGCGTCGTGGCGCGCGAAGTAGCTGAGCTCGAGCGTGCGCCAGAGCGGCAATTCCACGGTGCCGGGAAGCATCGCCAGGTTGAGCAGCAGGCGCGCCTCGAGCTTGGTCGCCTCAATCTCGGCGTCGAGGTTCGGGCGCGCGCCGCCGAGCGCGCGCAGGGTGAGCCGGTACAGGTCTTCGAGGAGCTTGCCCTTCCAGGCGTTCCACACCTTGGGGCTCGTGCCGCGGACGTCGGCGACGGTGAGCAGGTAGAGCGCGGTCAGGCGCCGCTCGCTGCCGACGTCGGCCGCGAAATCGGCAATCACGTCGGGATCGGAGAGGTCCTCCTTCTGCGCGATGCGCGACATCGTCAGGTGCTCGGCGACGAGGTACTCGACCAGCGCGGCATCCTCGCCGCTCACGCCGTGGTCGCGGCAGAAACGCCGGGCCTCCCGCATGCCGAGGTCGGAGTGATCGCCGCCGCGCCCCTTGGCGATGTCGTGGAAGAGGGCGGCGATGTAAAGCACCCACGGCCGGTCGAAGGTCGACGCGAGCTGCGAGCAGAAGGGATACTCGTGCGCGTGCTCCGGGATCAGGAAGCGGCGCACGTTGCGCAGCACCATCAGGATGTGCTGGTCGACCGTGTAGACGTGGAAGAGGTCGTGCTGCATCTGGCCGACGATGCGTCGGAACACCCAGAGGTAGCGGCCCAGCACGCTCGTCTCGTTCATCAGCCGGAAAGCGTGGGTCTGGCCCCCCGACGCTTTCAGTATCTTCATGAAGGTCGCGTGATTGACCGGATCGCGCCGGAACTTCGCGTCCATCAGGTGGCGTGCGTTGTAGAGCGCGCGCAGCGTCCGCGCCGAGAGCCCTTTCGGGCCGACCGTCTGCTGGTAGACGAGGAAGGTCTCGAGGATGGCGTGCGGGTCGCGCTCGTACAGATCGTCGCTCACGACCTCGAGCATGCCGCTCCGCTCGAGGAACTTCTCGGAGATCGGTCGCATCGGCGCGTCCTGCAGGCCGGCGACGCGCTCCTCGATGTTGAGCATAAGAATCTGGTTAAGCTGAGTCACCCCCTTGGCCGCCCAGTAGTAGCGGCGCATCAGGCGTTCGGACGCACGCTGGCCGCCGAGCGGGTAGTAGCCGAAGCTTTCCGCGACAGCCGTCTGCAGATCGAAGACGAGGCGGTCCTCGCGCCGCCCGGCGATCGCATGAAGGCGGGCCCGGATCAGCTTCAGGATGCCTTCGTTGCGCTGCAGCTGGCGCACCTCGAACGGGGAGATGAGGCCGTGCGCGGCAAGCTCTTTCCACTTGCGGCCGAAGCCGGCGGCGCGCGCTACCCAGATCACGGTCTGCAGGTCCCGCAGCCCGCCCGGACTTTCCTTGCAGTTGGGCTCGAGCGAATAGGGCGTGTTCTCGTATTTCTGGTGGCGCTGACGCATCTCGAGCGTCTTGGCGCGCAAAAAGGCCCTGGCGTCCATCGCCTTCGCGGTGGCGACGTCGAAGGCCTTGAACAGCTTGCGCTCGCCGCACAGGAAACGCGCCTCCAGCAAGGCCGTCTGCACCGTGACTTCGGCCAGCGCCATGGCGACGCACTCGTCGACGGTTCGCACGCTCGAGCCGATCTCGAGCCCGGCGTCCCAGCACGCGGTGATGAATCGCTCGGTCGCGGCGGCGCA
Source organism: Burkholderiales bacterium (assembly GCA_038241255.1). Lineage (GTDB taxonomy): Bacteria > Pseudomonadota > Gammaproteobacteria > Burkholderiales > Burkholderiaceae_C > Schlegelella_A. The sequence continues at coordinate 6,791 of JBBRFW010000014.1, forward strand.
CGCCGCTGCTTCGGCGCGCAGGGTCGACGGCAGCAGGACCAGCACGTCGACGTCGGAATAGGGGAAGAGCTCGCCGCGGCCGTAGCCGCCAACGGCCACCAGGGCGGCGTCGTCGGGCATGCTCGCTTCGCGCCACAGTCCGCACACCGTCGCATCGACGTCGGCGGCGAGGGCGCGGACGAGGCGCAGCGCCGCGCGCGCGGTCGGCGGGGCCGCGAGGAAGCGGTCGAGCCGCTCCGACTTGGCGGCGCGAAAGCGCGCCCGGAGTTGGGCCGGCGCGTGCGCCGCATCCGGGCCGTCGCCGAGCGCCGGCAGCGCGGGCGCGACGATCAGATCGCGCGTCTTCACGCGGCGCGCCTCGCCCTCAGGCGGCGACGAAGGCCGGCGGCGGTGGCGATCCGGCCGAGAGCGTCATCACTTCGTAGCCCGTGTCGGTGACCAGCACCGTGTGCTCCCACTGCGCCGAGAGCGACCGGTCGCGCGTGACGATGGTCCAGCCGTCGCCGGCCTCGCGGATGTCGCGTTTGCCGGCGTTGATCATCGGCTCGATCGTGAACGTCATGCCGGGCTTCAGCTCGTCAAGCGTGCCCGGCTTGCCGTAGTGCAGGACCTGCGGGTCCTCGTGGAAGCGCGCGCCGATGCCATGGCCGCAGAACTCGCGCACCACCGAGAAGCCCTGGCCTTCGGTGAAGACCTGGATCGCGCTGCCGATGTCGCCGAGGCGAATGCCAGGCCTGACCTTGACGATCCCCTTCCACATCGCGTCGTAGGTGACCTGGACGAGCCGCTTCGCCGCGATCGAACCCTCGCCGACGATGAACATTCGGCTCGTGTCGCCGTGCCAGCCGTCCTTGATGACGGTGACGTCGATGTTGACGATATCGCCGTTCTTGAGCGGCCGATCGTTGGGGATGCCGTGGCAGACTTGGTGGTTGATCGAGGTGCAGATCGATTTCGGGTACGGCGTGTAGCCCGGCGGCGCGTAGTTGAGCGGGGCGGGCACCGCGCCCTGCTCGTAGACGATGTGGTCGTGGGCGATCTTGTCGATCGCCTCCGTGGTCACGCCGACCCTGACGTGTGGCGCGAGAACGTCCAGCACCTCCGCCGCGAGCCGGCCGGCGACGCGCATGGCGGCGATCTCGGCGTCGTTCTTGATCGTGATCGTCATCGGCGAATTATCGCATCGGGGCCCTAGAATCGCGGGTTTCCACCGAGGTCGCCGTGCTGCCGCAAGGCCCGGGCGATCCGCCTCCCCGGACCCCGCCCAGCGCCCCGCGTGACGACCGAGCCCAAGCACCTCGCCCGCTTCGAAGGCGGCAACGCGTTGCCGGGGTTTCGCGCCGCTTCGCTTCTCGCCCGGCTGCAGGGCAGCGTCGGCCGCGTCGAAGGCGTCTCCGCCCGCCACGTCCACTGGGTGTGGAGCGACGCGGTGCTGATGCGCGCCGAGAGCGATCGCCTCGAGGCGCTGCTGCGCTACGGCGATCCGGCGCGCGCGGCGGCCGGCGGCGAGAGCATCGTCGTCGCGCCGCGCTTGGGAACCCTCTCGCCTTGGGCGTCGAAGGCGACCGACATCGCCCGAAACTGCGGCCTGGTGGTGCGCCGCATCGAGCGCGTCACCGAGTACGCGCTGGCCCTGCGCAAGCCGCTGCTCGGGCGCGCGCAGCCGCTCGAAGCGGGCGAGCAGGCCGCGATCGCGGCCCTGCTGCACGACCGCATGACCGAGAGCGTGTTCTTCGATCCCGCCGACGTGCGCCACCTGTTCGACGATCAGCCGGCACGCGCGAGCGTCGCGATCGACGTTCTCGGGGGTGGCCGCGGCGCGCTCGAGGTCGCGAATCGCGACTTCGGCCTCGCCCTCTCGGCCGACGAGATCGACTACCTGCTCGACGCCTTCACCGCGCTCCGCCGCAACCCGAGCGACGTCGAGCTGATGATGTTCGCGCAGGCCAACAGCGAGCACTGCCGACACAAGATCTTCAATGCGCGCTTCACCATCGACGGCGCGCCGCAGCCGCTCTCGATGTTCGACATGATCAGGAACACCGAGGCGCGGGCGCCGCGGCACAGCATCATTGCCTACAGCGACAACGCCGCAGTGATGGCCGGCTGCGAGATCGAGCGCTGGTTGCCCGAGGGCTACACCAACGCACCGCGCTACGCTGCCCGGCGCGAGCTCGTGCATGCGCTGATGAAGGTCGAGACGCACAATCACCCGACGGCGATCTCGCCTTTCCCGGGCGCCTCGACCGGCGCCGGCGGCGAGATTCGCGACGAAGGCGCGACCGGGCGCGGCTCGCGTCCCAAGGCGGGCCTGACCGGCTTCAGCGTCTCGAACCTGCACCTGCCGGGCACCGCCAACGCGTGGGAGCGGGATCCCTACGGCAAGCCGGCGCACACCGCCGGCGCGCTGCAGATCATGATCGAGGGCCCGCTCGGCGGCGCCGCGTTCAACAACGAGTATGGCCGGCCCACCCTGTGCGGCTACTTCCGCGTCTACGAACAGACCGTGGGCGGCCGGCGCCTCGGCTACCACAAGCCGATCATGATCGCGGGCGGCCTTGGCTCGATCGCGGCGTCGCAGACGAGAAAGATTGAGTTCCCGGCCGGCACCTTGCTCGTTCACCTCGGCGGCCCGGGCATGCGCATTGGCATGGGCGGCGGCGCGGCGAGCTCGATGGCGGCCGGCGCCAACGCCGCCGAGCTCGACTTTGATTCAGTACAGCGCGGCAACCCCGAGATCCAGCGGCGCGCGCAGGAGGTCATCAACCACTGCGCCGCGCTCGGCGACGCGAATCCGATCTTGGCCATTCACGACGTCGGCGCGGGCGGCATCTCGAACGCCTTTCCGGAGCTGATCGACGGCGCCGGCCGCGGCGCGCGCTTCGACCTGCGCAAGGTGCCGGTCGAGGAGAGCGGCCTCGCACCCAGGGAGATCTGGTGCAACGAGAGCCAGGAGCGCTACGTGATGGCGGTGGACAAGGAGTCGCTGCCGCTCTTCGATGCGATGTGCGCGCGCGAGCGGTGCCCGTATGCGGTGGTCGGCGTCGCGACCGAACGCCGCCAGCTTGTCGTCGGCGTTGACGTCATCCCGCGCGCAGCGAAGGATTCCGCCGCGGCCGACAACGGGATCCTGCGCTCTGCTCAGGATGACGGGCATGCCCGGGCCGCCGTCATCGACATGCCGATGGACGTCCTCTTCGGCAAGCCGCCGAGGATGCATCGCGACGTGCGGCGGCACCCGATCGCGCTGCCTGCGCTCGATCTGGGCGAGGTCGACCTGAAGGCCGCCGCCTTCGACGTCCTGCGCCATCCGACGGTGGCCAGCAAGCGCTTCCTGATCACGATCGGCGACCGCACCGTCGGCGGGCTGTCGTGCCGCGACCCGATGGTCGGACCGTGGCAGGTGCCGGTGGCCGACTGCGCGATCACGCTCGCCGATTTCAGCGGCTTTGCCGGCGAGGCGATGGCAATCGGTGAGCGCACGCCGCTCGCCGTGCTCGATGCGCCGGCCTCGGGCCGCATGGCGGTGGGCGAGGCGATCACCAACTTGCTCGCGGCGCCGATTGCGCTCGATCGCGTCAAGCTCAGCTGCAACTGGATGGCGGCGTGCAGCGACGACCCCGCGGCGCCGGGCGACGACGCCGCGCTCTACGACACCGTGAAGGCGGTGGGCATGGAGCTCTGCCCCGCGCTCGGCATCGGCGTTCCGGTCGGCAAGGACAGCCTGTCGATGCGCACGCGCTGGCGCGGCGAAGGCGGCGAGGAACGGCAGGTGACCGCGCCGGTGAGCCTCGTCGTCACCGCCTTCGCAGGCATCGGCGACGTGCGCCCGCACTCGACGCCGCAGCTGCAGGCAGGCGACACGACCCTGCTGCTGGCGGACCTCGGCCGCGGCCGCATGCGGATGGGCGGCTCGATGCTCGCGCAGGTGACCGGCCAGTTCGGCGCCGAGGTGCCTGACCTCGACGACCCACGGGACCTCAAGTCGCTCGTCGATGCGATCACGCGATTGCGCGAGGCCGGCCTGGTCCTCGCGTACCACGACCGCAGCGACGGCGGGCTCTGGGCCGCGGCGTGCGAGATGGCGTTCGCTGGCCAACTCGGCGTGAGCCTCAACGTCGACCTCCTCGTCACCGAGGGCGACGGCATCGCCGACAGCCGCGCGGAGTACGGCGACTCGAAGAACTGGGCGCAGCAGGTGAGCGCGCGCCGCGACGAGCTGACGCTGCGTGCGCTCTTCAACGAGGAGCTCGGCGCGATCGTCCAGGTGCCGACCCCACGCCGCGACGAAGCGATCCGTGTCCTGCGCGAAGCCGGCCTCGGCCGGCACAGCCATGTCGTCGGCAAGACCAACGCGCGCGCCGTGGTCGAGGTCTGGCGCGACGCGAAGACGGTGTTCAGCGCCTCGCTGCGCGATCTCCACCAGGCGTGGGACGAGGTGAGCTGGCGCATCTGCCGACTGCGCGACGACCCCGATTGCGCCGATGCGGAGCACGCGGCGGCGGGGCGCGACGACGACCCCGGGCTGAACGTCAGCCTCGCCGGCCGCGCGTTCGACGCCTCGCAGGGAGCGGCGCCGGCGATCGTCGGCCGCGCGCCGAGAGTCGCGGTGCTGCGCGAGCAGGGCATCAACAGCCATGTCGAGCTCAGCTACGCGATGAGCCAGGCCGGCTTCGAGACCTACGATGTCCACATGACCGACCTGCAGTCGGGGCGGACGCGGCTCGACATGTACCAGGGCTTCGTCGCCTGCGGCGGCTTCAGCTACGGCGACACGCTGGGCGCCGGCGAGGGCTGGGCGCGCTCGATCCGCTTCAACGGCCAACTCGCCGACCAGTTCGCGACCTTCTTCGCCCGCGCCGACGTGTTCGCGCTCGGTATCTGCAATGGCTGCCAGATGATGGCCGCGCTCGCCGACATGATCCCGGGCGCGGCGGCGTGGCCGCGCTTCACGCGCAACCGCAGCCAGCAGTTCGAGGCCCGGCTCAGCCTGGTCGAGGTGCTTCCGACCCCCTCGATCTTTCTCGCCGACATGGCCGGTAGCCGGCTGCCTATCGCGGTCGCGCACGGCGAAGGTTTCGCCGACTTCTCGCAGCGCGGCGACGCCGCCCGCGTGCACGCGGCGATGCGCTTCGTCGATCATGCCGGCGCGCCGACCGAGGCCTATCCGGCCAACCCGAACGGCAGCCCGGGCGGGCTCACCGCCGTGACGACGGCCGACGGCCGCTACACGGCGCTGATGCCTCACGCCGAGCGGGTCTTTCGCGGCGTCCAGCTCAGCTGGTCGCCGGGCGGCGAAGCGCAAGGCAGCGCCTGGGGCGCGATGTTCGCGAGCGCGCGACGAGCGCTCGCATAACGATCGCCGCTCCAGAGGCGGCGAATCACAGGAGACAGCGTGGCCGTCAAACGCAAGACATTCGGCGAGCTGCGCAGCCATCGCTGGTTCTCGGGCCCGGGCCACGTCGGCCCGCACAAGCAGCGCCGGATGAAGCAGGGCGGCTATACGCTCGAAGACTTCAAGGACAAGCCGGTCGTCGCAATCCTCTCGACCTGGTCCGATTTCCAGACCTGCCATTCGCACTTTCCGCAGCGCATCGAGGAGATCAAGCGCGGCGTCTGGCAGGCCGGCGGCTTTCCGATGGTGATCCCGGTGCACAGCGTCAGCGAGAGCTTCTTGCGGCCGACCAGCATGCTCTATCGAAACCTGCTGGCGATGGAGGCCGAGGAGGCGATCCGCGCTCATCCGGTCGACGGCGCGATCCTGCTCGGCGGCTGCGACAAGACCGGGCCGGGCCTCGTGATGGGGGCCGCCTCGGCGAACGTACCGGCGCTCTTCGTTCCCGCCGGCGCGATGCTCAAGGGCCGCTGGCGCCAGCACACGCTCGGTACCGGCTCGAGCACTTGGGCCGCCGAGGCCGATTACCGCGCCGGCAAGATCACGCAGGTCGAATGGATGCAGATGTCGGAGGCGAGCGCGCGCTCGAGCGGGACCTGCAACACGATGGGAACGGCGTCGACGATGGCGACGCTGATCGACGTCCTCGGCCTGTCGCTGCCGAGCGCGAGCACGATCCCGGCGCTCGACGCCGAGCACGCCCGGATGGCCTCGGACGCGGGCCGACGCATCGTCGCAATGGTGTGGGAGGACCTGAAGCCTTCCGACATCGTCACCCCGGCCGCGCTGCGCAACGCCGTCATCGCCGACATGGCGATCTCGGGCTCGACGAACTCGCTGATCCACCTCGTCGCGATGGCGCGCCGCTTCGGACACGCGCTCGCGCTCGATTCGTTCGCGCAGTCGAGCGAGCTCGTGCCGGTGATCTGCAATCTGATGCCGGCCGGCAAGTACCTGATGGAGGACCTCCACTTCGCCGGTGGCCTGATGGCGCTGCTCGGCGTCATCCGCGACCGGCTCGACCTCTCGTGCATGACCGCCAACGGCAGGACCCTCGGCGAGAACATGGCCGGCGCGCGCGTCTTCGACGCCGACGTCATTCGCCCGCTCGACAACCCCGTCTACCCGAGCGGCGCGATCGTCGTCCTCACCGGCTCGCTGGCGCCGCGAGGAGCCGTCCTCAAGCGCTCGGCCGCGGATGCGAAGCTGCTCGACCACGTCGGTTCGGCGGTGGTGTTCAAGAACTACGCCGATCTGGTCGCGCGCATCGACGACCCGGCGCTGCCGGTAGACGCCGACAGCGTGCTCGTGCTGCAGGACGCAGGCCCGGTCGGCGCGCCGGGCATGCCGGAGTGGGGCATGCTGCCGATCCCGAAGAAGCTCCTTGCGGCGGGGGTGCGCGACATGGTGCGCATCTCCGATGCTCGCATGAGCGGCACGAGCTACGGCACTTGCGTCCTCCATGTCTGTCCGGAGAGCCGCATCGGCGGGCCGCTGGCGCTGGTGCAGGACGGCGACCGCATCCGTCTCGACGCCGCGGCGCGGCGCCTCGACCTGCTCGTCGACGACGCCGAGCTGGCAAGGCGGCGCAGCGCCTGGACGGCGCCGCCGCCGCACTACGAGCGCGGCTACGGCGCGATGTTCGCGGCGCACGTCCTGCAGGCCGACGATGGCTGCGATTTCGACTATCTCGCCCGCCCCGGCATCAACTCGGAGCCTGAGATCCACTGACCGGGGCGCCGCGCCGTGGCCGTCGAGTTGACGTTCGACGAGCCTGGGCTAACGCCAGCCATGGCGAACCGAGACGCCTTCGCCGCTCTTGGCGATCCGACCCGCCGGGCTGTGTTCGAGCGGCTGCGCGCCAGGCCGGGGTCGGTGGGCGCGATCGCCGCCGGGCTGCCGGCGAGCCGGCCCGCGGTCTCGCAGCATCTCAAGGCGCTGCGCGCGGCCGGCCTGGTGCGGCACGAGGTCGACGGCACACGCCGCCTTTGCCAGGTCGACCCGCTCGGGCTCGGCGAGCTGCTCAGCTGGCTCGATCGTTTCTGCGCCGGAATCGCTCGCTGCCTTCAAGGCCGAGGTCGAGCAGCTGCGGCACCGAAGAAGTCCTCCACCCTCCGATCGTCGAAACTGGAATCATCACGATCAATATGACCGTCAGCGCACTCGTCTAAGTTGAGCCCGTGATCCGCAGCGTCCGCGTCGCGGCACCGCCCACGCGCGCGTTCGAGGTCTTCAGCGCCCGCGGGCCACTGCGGGATCCCGACCGATTCGATCCTGTCTTCGAGGTCGCCGCAAGCCGCGGTCACGATCGAACCGCGGGCGCGGCCGCTGGTACGAACGCGGCGAGGATGCAGCGAGTGCGACTGGGCCGCGTGCTTGCGTGGGAGCCACCGCGGCGCATCGTCCCTCGCCTGGCAGCTCAGCGCGCTATGGTTCGATCCCGCCCTCGTCACGGAGGTGGAGGTGCGAGTCGAGCCGCGTCCCGATGGCGGCACGGAGGCGACGCTCGAGCATCGCTGCCTGGAGCGCTGCGGCGCCGAGGCCGAGGCGGTTCACGCTTGGGTTGAATCCGACGGCGGCTGGTGGTCGGGTCTGCTCGAGCGCTTCCGCCAGCAGTGGGGTTGAAGAGGCCTGATCGGCCTGGCCGCCTGCTCGGCCTGCGACGCCGCCCTGGGCGAGCCGCACGACATCAACCGGGACCGGACGACCTCGCCGACGACCCGCTGAGGCTGGGCGCGGGCGAAGGGCGGTGTCCGGCGGGCAACCTCGCGGCGGAGCGCGGCGATTGCCGCGATACTCCGCCGGTCTCCTTTTCGCCCTCGAACGAATGTACTTCCGCGGCCTCGGCACCGCCACGCCCCCCTTCCGCTACACCAAGGCCGAGTGCCTCGCCGCATTCCAGCGCTCGGACTGGTTCGCGCGCCTGGACAGCCGATCGCACCTGATCGCCCGGACCGTCCTGCAGCGCGACAACGGCATCGAGGCGCGCCGCCTCGCGCTCGATTCGCTCGACGACGTCTTCACGATCGACCCCGCTACTCTCGATCGGCGCTTTCTCGAAAACGCTCCCGCGCTCGCGGCCGCCGCCGGCGTCCGCGCGCTCGCCGGGGCCGGCATCGCTGCCGACGCGATCGATGCCGTCGTCGTCAGCACCTGCACGGGGTACATGTGCCCGGGCCTCTCGGGCCACGTCGTCGAAAGGCTGGGTCTGCGCGCCGACGTGCAGGCCTTCGACCTGGTCGGCCAGGGCTGCGCTGCGGCGCTGCCGAACCTGCAGCTGGCGCGCTCTTCCATCGCCGGTGGCGGCGCGGCGCACGTGCTCTCGGTCTGCGTCGAGGTGAGCAGCGCGGCGATGTACCTCGACGACGATCCCGGCGTCATCATCAGCGCGTGCCTCTTCGGCGACGGCGCCGGCGCGGCGGTGCTCTCGGCAACGCCGCCGGGGGCGGGCCGGCGCGTCGAATGGAAGGAGTCGGCGTCGCTGATCGAGCCGAAGCAGCGCAAGGCGCTGATGTTCGAGCAGAAGGACGGCATGCTGCGCAACATCCTGACGCGCGAGGTGCCGACGCTCGCCGCCGAGTACGCGCATCGCGTCCTCGGCACGGTGCTCGACCGCGCGGGGCTGGGCAGCGACGACGTCGCTGCCTGGATCATGCATGCCGGTGGCCGCGACGTGCTGCGCGCCCTTGAGCGACGCTTCGAGCTCGACGGCGATGCTTTCCGCTACAGCGCTGCGATGCTGCGCGAATACGGCAACCTGTCGAGCGCGTTCGTCTACTTCGTTCTCGAGGCGGCGCTCGCCGACGACGCGCCCTCGGGCTGGTGGTGGCTGTCGTCGTTCGGCGCCGGCTTCAGCTGCCACGGCGCCTTGCTTCGCGTGGAATGATCGCCACGGGTCGCGCCACGCTGCCGCGCGTCCTCGAGCCCGAGACGCTCGATCACCTCGCGCCCGACGATCCTGTCGCGCGGCGCTCGCGGCGCGACCTGCACCGGGTCAACGCCTTCATGGGCGCGCGCCGCATCCTCGCGCGCGCGATCGCCCGTGCCGTGCCCGAGGATCGCGGGCGGCCGCTCCGCCTGCTCGAGCTCGGCTGCGGCGACGGACGCTTGATGCTCGACGTCGCCCGGCATCGCGGCGACCGCTGGCCGGGCGCGCGCCTCGACCTGCTCGATCGCCAGCCGATCGTCGACGACGCGACGATCGCCGGCTACGCTGCCGCCGGCTGGCAGGCGCGGACGCTCGTCGCCGATGTCTTGGACTGGGCCGCGGGCGACGACGGCGAGCGCTGGGACGTCGTCGTCGCCAATCTCTTCTTCCATCATTTCGACGGCGACGCGCTGAGCCACCTGCTGGCGGCGTGCGCCCGCCGAGCCGACGCGGTCGCCTGTTGTGAGCCCCGGCGCAGCCACTTCGCGCTGGTGGCGAGCCACCTAATCTTCTTCCTCGGCGCCAACGCGGTGACGCGTCACGACGGCGTGCTGAGCGTTCGCGCCGGCTTCATCGACGACGAGCTCCGCACGGCCTGGCCCGATACGGCGCGCGCGTGGCGGCTCGACGAATACGACGACGGCCTCTTCACCCATTGCTTCGTCGCGGCGCGACGGCCCGGCGCGTCGTGAGGACCGCCTTCGACGTCGCCGTCGTCGGTGCCGGCCCGGCAGGCGCCAGCGCGGCGATCCTGCTCGCGCGCGCCGGCTGGTCGGTCGCGCTGGTCGAGCGGCATTCGTTTCCGCGCCGCAAGGTCTGCGGCGAATGCATTGCCGCCAGCAACCTCGCGCTGCTCGATGCGCTCGGCGTCGGCGCCGCGATCCAGGCGCGCGCCGGCGCCGAGCTGCGCCGCATCGCGCTGATGCGGGGTGACGAGATCATCGTCGCGGCGTTGCCGCCGGGCGAAGGCGCCGAGCGCTGGGGACGTGCCCTCGGACGCGAGCACCTCGACACGCTCCTCGCCGCCGCCGCCGAAGACGCGGGCGCCACGCGCCTGCAGCCTTGGGCGCTGCAGTCGATCGCCGGCGGCGCCGGCGATCACGTTCTGAAGGTCCGGCCGGCCGCCGGCGACGGCGAGGCAGTCGAGCTCCACGCCGGACTCGTCGTCGCGGCGCACGGCTCGTGGGAGCCGCTTCCTTGGGAGCGAGAGCAGCGGCGCGAGACGCGCGCCGCGGGCGACCTTTTCGCGTTCAAGGCGAACTTCCGCGCTGCCGCGATCGCTGCCGATCTCCTGCCCGTGCTCTCGTTCAAGGGCGGCTACGGCGGCATGGTCGTCGCCGATGACGGCATCGCCACGCTCGCCGGCTGCGTCCGCGCCGATCGCCTGCAGGCGTTGCGCAGCGAGGCGCTCGGGGCGCGCGCCGGCGACGTGTTCGAGGCGATGCTGCGGCGTGAATGCGCCGGTGTCGCCGCGGCGCTCGCCGGCGCGACGCGCGAGGGCGCCTGGCTGGCAAGCGGGCCGTTGCGGCCAGGTGTTCGCCTCGGCGCGGGCGACGGCATCTTTCGTATCGGCAACGCTGCCGGCGAGGCGCATCCGATCGTCGGCGAGGGAATCAGCATGGCGCTGCAGTCGGCGTTCGTGCTGGCCGCGCTGATCGGGCCTGCACGTGCGGAGCTCGTCGGGGTTTCGACCGCGGCCGCGGCGCAGCGTCGCGCGCTCGCCGCGTACGAGGCGCTCTGGCGGCTTCGCTTTGCCCGTCGCCTGCGCATCGCGGCGGCCTTCGCGCATGTTGCGATGCGGCCGGCGTGGGTTGCCGCGGGATGGCCCCTCGTGCGCCGCTGGCCGGGCCTTCTCACGCAAGGCGCTCGCCTCAGCGACAAGACGCGCTGTGCGCCGGAGGCGGCGCGTCTAGTCGGCGGCGCCGCGTGAAGCAGTCCGTGCTCGCGGAGCGAACGGGCGGCGGCGCCCAACGCTTCGATCGTCTCGATGCGCTGCGCGGCGTCGCCATCGTCTGGATGGCGGCGTTCCACTTCTGCTTCGACCTCAACCACTTCCGCTTCATCCGCCAGAATTTCTATCTCGACCCGTTCTGGACCGTTCAGCGAGCCTGCATCGTCACGCTCTTCATGGCGTGTGTCGGCGCCGGGCAGGCGATCGCTTCCGCGCAGCACCATTCCTGGCCGCGCTTCTGGCGGCGCTGGGCGCGGATCGCCAGCTGCGCGCTGCTCGTCTCGCTCGGCTCGTGGCTGATGTTCCCGCACAGCTACATCAGCTTCGGCGTTCTGCACGGCATCGCCGTGATGCTCATCGTCGCGCGGCTGACGGCCCCGTTGGGCGGGTGGCGCTGGCCGCTCGGTCTCGTCGCCATCGTGCTGCCGAGGCTCGTGGCCGATCCGTTCTTCGACACGCGCTGGACCAACTGGGTCGGGCTCGTCACGCACCTGCCGGTGACCGAGGACTATGCGCCGGTGCTGCCATGGCTCGGCGTCATCTGGTGGGGCGCTGCGGCCACCGATCGGCTGCTTGCGAGCCGTCCGGCGCTGCTGAACGGCGGCGTGCCGCGCGCGGCACGCCCGCTGGCGGTCCTCGGCCGCTGGAGCCTCAGCTTCTACATGCTGCACCAGCCCGTCCTGATCGGCCTGCTCTGGCTCGTCGCTACCATCGGCCAATGACGCGCCACCTGCTGTTCGGATTTCATGCGGTCGGCGTGCGCCTGAAGACGGCGCCGCGCTCCGTCGTCGAGTTGCACTTCGATGCTGGCCGGCGCGATCAGCGCATGCGCCAGTTCGTCGCCCGCGCCGAGGCCGCCGAGGTGCGCCTCGTCGACAGCGATGACAAGCGCCTGCGCGGTCTCGCCGGCAACGACCGCCACCAGGGCGTGGTCGCGATCGTCGAGGCGGTGGAGCGCAGCCATTCGCTCGACGCGACGCTCGAGATCGTGGAGGCCAGCGGCGAGCCGGCGCTCGTCCTCGTCCTCGACGGCGTCACCGACCCGCACAATCTCGGCGCCTGCCTGCGCGTTGCCGACGGCGCCGGCGCGCACGCCGTGATCGCGCCCAAGGACCATGCGGTCGGCATCAACGCCACGGTCGCCAAGGTCGCCAGCGGCGCGGCGGAGACGGTGCCGTACTTCATGGTCACCAACCTGGCGCGGACGCTGGCCGAGCTGAAGGAGCGAGACATTCGCATCGTCGGCACTGCCGAGGACGCGCCGCGATCGATCTACGAGGTTGACCTCACCGGCCCGGTAGCGATCGTTTTCGGCGCCGAAGGCAGCGGCCTGCGCCAGCTCACCGCGCGCACCTGCGACGAGCTGGCCCACCTGCCGATGAAGGGCGCCGTCGAAAGCCTCAACGTCTCGGTGGCGAGCGGCATCTGCCTCTACGAGGCGGCGCGCCAGCGGGGCGCGCGCGCCGCCGCCGGCCGCGCCGCCAACGACGACTGAGGCACGCGATGCCGGTGATTGAGGTCAGGCATCCGCTCGTTCGCCACAAGATCGGCCTCCTGCGCGAGGCGCGCCTGTCGACCAAGAGCTTCCGCGAGATCACGGCCGAGCTCGGCCGCCTGCTCACCTACGAAGCGACCGCCGATTTCCCGCTCGAGCGCGCGACCGTCACCGGCTGGAGCGGAACGGTCGACGTCGAGCGCATCAGCGGCAAGAAGGTGACGTTGGTGCCGATCCTGCGCGCCGGCCTCGGCATGCTCGAGGGCGTGCTCGACACGATCCCGAACGCCAGGGTCAGCGTCGTCGGCATCGCCCGCAACCACGCGACGCTCCTGCCCGAGCCCTACGTCGATCGCCTCGCCGGCGCCCTGGAGGAACGCACGGCGATCGTCCTCGATCCGATGCTGGCCACCGGCGGCTCGATGAACTCGGCGGTCGCGCTGCTCAAGTCGCGCGGCGCCACCGACATCCGCGCCCTCGTGCTCGTCGCCGCGCCCGAAGGCATCGCCGCGCTGACGGCGGCGCATCCCGACGTGCGCTGCTGGACGGCGGCGATCGACACCCACCTCGACGGCAACGGCTACATCATCCCGGGCCTCGGCGACGCCGGCGACCGCATCTTCGGGACGCGCTGATCGACGCCGGAGAACGTTCCGGCCGCTCAGCGCGGCAGCGAATTCACTTCGCGCTCCCACCGCTCGATGAGTCGCTTGCGCTCCGCCGCCTTGCCGTAACGCTCGAAGTCGTACTTCAGGAGGCGCACGTTGTCGATGGACGGGATCTTCGGATCGGGCTTGAAGGTCTTGTTCGCCGGCACCTGCAGCGAGTTGGCCTTGGCGCCAAGGCCCTGCCCGGTCGGGCTCATCAGCCAGTCGTAGTAGCGCTCCGCGGCCTCGCGGTTGCGCGATCCCTTGATGAGCGCGATGCCGCCGACCTCGTAGCTCGTGCCCTCGCAGGGCGCGGCGCTCTTCACCATCGCGAAGCCCTGCTGGCGCTCGTTCTCGAAGCCGAAGATGAAGCTCACGCCGATGCCGACCTCGCCCCTGGCGACGCTCTTGGCCTGCGCCGTGCCGCTGCGCGTGTACTGCGTGACGTTCCGGTGCAGGCGCTTGAGGTAGTCGAAGGCTGCGTCCTCGCCCATCATCTGCACGAGGCCGGCGAGGATCGTGTAGCCGGTGCCGCTCGAGCCCGGATGCGAGGTCTCGATCTCGCCCTTGTACTTCGGATCGACGAGGTCGGCCCAGCACTTCGGCGCGGGCAGGCGCTTCTTCCTCAGCACGTCCTCATTCCAGCCGAAGCCGATGGCGCTGGTGTAGAAGCCGCCGACCAGGTTGCCGCTGAGCGCGTACTGGCGCACCGCCCAGCCGTGCAGGTCGTTCAGGTAGGCGGGCCGGTACGGGTCGAGCAGGCCGACTTCGGCCGCTTGCAGATAGGGATCGCCGGTGCCGCCCCACCAGAGGTCGGTCTTCGGGTTCGCGGCCTCGGCGCGCAGCTGCGCGAGCGCCTCGCCGGTGGCCTTGCGAACCTGCAGCACCTTGATGCCGGTCTCGGCTTCGAAGTCGCGGGCGGCGAGCTCGCACCAGCTCTGGTCGGTCGAGCAGAGCGCGGTCACTTGCTGTCGCTGCGCCATGGCGGGGGCGATCGACAGCACGATCGCCGCTGCGGCGAGGTATCGAAGGCGTGGAGGCAAACGCATGGCTGCGATCCTAGGCCCAGCCGAGCGCCCCCACCACCGCCCCCAGGCCGACGAGCCAGATCGGGCTCAGGCGCGTGCCGAGAATGACGGCGATGCTGACGGCGATCAGCGCGATCGCGCCGAGGCCTTGCATGCTGGCGTCGATATACGGTCGCGCCAGCAGCCAGCCGGTGGCGACGAGCAGGCCGATGGTGAGCGGGGTGAGGCCGGTCTTGAAGGCGCGCACCCCGCGCGTGTCGCGCCGGCGCGTGCCCCAGCGTGTCGCGACGAGCGTGAGCGCGGTCGAGGGCAGCAGGGTGCCGGCCATCGTCGCCAGCGCGCCGATCGGGCCGGCGACGTTCCAGCCGATGACCGCGACGAAGAGGACGTTCGGCCCCGGCGCGGCCTGCGCGATGGCGATCGAGGCGCTGAATTGCGCGTCGGTGATCCAGTGATGCTCGGCGACGACGTAGCGGTGCATGTCGGGCGCGGTCGTGATCGCGCCGCCGATGGCGAGCAGGCTGAGGACGAGGAAGTGGCCGAACAGGCCGAGCAGGTCGGCGCCCGACAACGCGGAGTGCATCGTCGCGGTCATGGCGTTCGCGCGTAGGCGATCGCGAACGCCACCGTGCCCAGGCCGGCGATCACCCAGATCAGCGGCCAGTGCAGCCAGACGATGGTCACGAACGTCGCCACGGCGAAGGCGGCAGCGAGCGGCGGCCCGAGGCGGTTGCTGCCGAGCGTCGCCATCAGCCTGACGGCGGTGGCAATGATCAAGCCGGCGGCGACGGCGCCCATGCCGCGCAACGCACCCGAGACGACGGCGAGCCGGGAGAATTCTGCGTAGGCGGCGGTCAGCGCCATGACGATCACAAGCGGCACGACCAGCATGCCGGCGACCGCGGCGAACGCGCCGCGCAGGCCGAAGAAGCGGTCGCCGAACATGAGCGCCAGGTTGACGACGTTCGGGCCGGGCAGGACCTGACTCAGCGCCAGCATCTCGACGAACTCCTCGCGCGACAGCCACCCCTTGCGCTCGACCAGCTCGCGCTGGGCCACCGCCAGGACGCCGCCGAAGCCCTGCAAGGCGAGCCGGTTGAAGGTGAAGAAGAGGTCGCTCTTCGATGCCGGGCTCGGCGGCGCGGCGGCGGGCTCGAGGCGGGGCTCGGTCATGCCGCCTGCGCGCGCCCCCGGCCCGCCCAAACGCTGAGGGCGATCGCTGCCGCGAGCCAGGCCACGCCGACGACGCTGAGCAGGCCATAGCCGTGATGGGCGATGAGCCAGCCGCCGCTCGATGCGCCGGCGGCCTGGCCGAGGTAGATCGCGGAGGTGTTGAGCGCCATCAGCGCCGGGGCGAGCACGGGTGCGGCGGCGCCCAGCCGGGCCTGCTGCATCGATTGCGTCGAGAAGCACGACAGCGCCCAGGGCACGAGAACGATCGCGGCGCCGATCCCGGTCGTCGCAAACGGCCACGCGAGCAGCGACGCCGCCATCAAGACGAGCGCGAAGCCGACGGCGCGGTCGGCACCGAAGCGGTCGACGTAGCGCGAGGCGAGCGTGTTGCCGACGACGCCGAAGACGCCGAACCACACCAAGAGCAGCGTCACCTCGATCGTGCCGGCGCCGATCACGTTCTTGAAGTAGGGCGTGAAGTACGAGAACAGCGTGAACTGGCCGGCGCCGGCGAGCGCCGTCACCAGGACCATCGCCATTAGCACCGGATTGCCGAAGGCGGCGCGCCACGCGGCGAACGTGAGAGTCGCCGGCCGCACGTTCGCCGGTACCGTGGCGAGCACCCAGACCGCGGCGACCGCACCGAGCACGGCGACCGCGAAGAACGCGCTGCGCCAGCCGAAGGCGTCGCCGAGCCAGGCCGACAACGGCATGCCGATCACCGACGCGATCGACCAGCCGATGAAGATGAAAGTGATGGCGCCGCCGCGCTCGGCCGGCGGCGTCATCGCGCCGATCGCTGCCGCCGCCTGGGGCGTGAAGACGGCGGCACCGAGGACGCTGAGGGCGCGCATCGGCAGCAGCGCGGCGTAGCTTGGCATCAGCGCGCACAAGGCGTGGCCGAGCGCGTACCAGGCCAGCGATGCGGCGAGGAGCTTCCGGCGGTCGAGCGCGCCGACCCAGCCGGCCAGCAGCGGCGCACCGAAGCCCATCACGATCGCCGCCGCGGCGACCAGCTGGCCCGCCACCGAGACCGAGACGTCGAGCGAACGCGAGATGTCGGTGAGCGTGCCGATGACGACCATCACGCCGCAGCCGATCACGAAATTGCCGAACAGCAGCGACCAGCGGACCTGGCGAACGCGGCCCTCGTTCTCTGCCGCGGCGGCGGCGAGTGGCGGGGGCGAGGCCTCGCTCGCCGATGCGCTCAATGGCGCACCTTGAGCGCCTCGGGATTGACGATGTTGGTCGGCCGGCCTTCGACGAAGTTGACGACGTTCTCGAACGCGGCCCGGAAGTAGAGCTCGTAACTGTCCTGCTCGACGTAGCCGATGTGCGGCGTGCAAACGGCGTTCTCGAGTCGGAGCAGGAGATGCCCTTGCAGGATCGGCTCGGCCTCGAACACGTCGACCGCGCACATCCCCGG
This sequence comes from Burkholderiales bacterium, assembly GCA_038241255.1. GTDB lineage: Bacteria > Pseudomonadota > Gammaproteobacteria > Burkholderiales > Burkholderiaceae_C > Schlegelella_A. Next base: position 23,834 of record JBBRFW010000014.1, read on the forward strand.
CCGGCCGCGGTTGAGCGCCGAGACCAGCGCGCCTTCCTCGATCAGCTCGGCGCGCGAGGTGTTGACGATGAGCGCCGTCGGTTTCATGCGAGAGAGCGCGTCGAGCTTGACGATGCCGCGCGTGCCTTCGGCGAGGCGCAGGTGCAGCGAGAGCACGTCGGCGGCCTCGAACAGCGCGTCGCGGCTTTCCGCGGCCTCGTAGCCCTCGGCGACCGCGCGGGCGCGGCTCGCCTCGCTGCCCCACACGAGTACCCGCATGCCGAACGCCTTGCCGTAGCCGGCGACGAGTTGGCCGATCTTGCCGAAGCCCCAGATGCCGAGCGTCTTGCCCTTGAGCGCCATGCCGATCCCGAAGTTGGGCGGCATGCCCGCCGCCTTCAGGCCCGATTGCTGCCACCCGCCGTGCTTGAGCGTGCTGATGTAGTGCGGCAGGCGCCGCATCGCCGCCATGATCAGTGCCCACGTCAGCTCCGCCGGGGCGACCGGCGAGCCGACGCCTTCGGAAACGGCGATGCCGAGCCGGGTGCAGCTCTCGACGTCGATGTGCGGGCCGACGCGGCCGGTCTGCGCGATCAGTTTCAGCTTCGGCAGCTTCTCGAGCAGCTGACGCGGAAACTGGCTGCGCTCGCGGATCAGGACCAGCACCTCGGCATCGCGAACGCGAACCGAGAGCTGGCCGAGTCCCTTGACCGTGTTGGTGAAGACCTTGGTGGTGAGATGCTCGAGGATCGATGCGCACTTGAGCTTGCGCACGGCATCCTGGTAGTCGTCGAGGATGATGATGTTCACAGGGCGGGCGAGCGGTCGTGCGGCGCGTGGCTCGCGCGGCTGAGCGGACCATTGTGCACGGGCCTCGCGTCCCGGCTACGATCCGGCTCTCACCAGCCGCAAGGACTATCGATGGCCCTCGACATGCATTCGGTGAGCGTGCCGATCTTCGTGCGGATGCTCGGCAATCTCGTCGCCTGGCTCGACAAGGCAGAGGCGCATGCGACGGCCAAGAAGTTCGAGCCGGCCGTGTACCTGACGGCCCGCCTCGCCCCCGACATGCTGCCGCTGTCGACGCAGATCCAGATCGCCTGTGACGCCGCCAAGTTCTGCGTTGCCCGCCTCGCCGGCAGCGAGGGCCCTTCGTTCGCCGACGACGAGAAGAGCCTGGCCGACCTGCGACAGCGCGTGCACAAGACGATCGAGTACCTCAATTCGGTCCCCGCCGCCCGGGTCGTCGGCAGCGACGCGAAGGAGATCTCGGTGCCGCGTCGCGCCGGCCCAATCACGATGACCGGCGAGGCCTACCTCAAGCATTTCGCGCTGCCGAACTTCTTCTTCCACGTGACGACGACGTACGCGCTGCTGCGCCACAACGGCGTCGAGCTCGGCAAGATAGACTTTCTCGGCGCGCTGCCGCAGGCCGGCGCCGCGGCCTGAGCCGTCAGCGCTCCGCCATCCGCGCCTGACGAACGGCGCCGGCGACCGCCCTGCCGCGCGTGCGCCCCTGGCCGAAGTGGCGGTCGAGGTCGGCGAGGCGGCGCGACGCCTCGGCCTGGTCGTGACGGCACGAGATCTCGCCGAACACCTCGCCGCGCAGATGCCACAGCTCGTGCAGGGAGCGGGTCACGGCGATGCGGTCGATCGCCGCTGCGGCGCCGATGCTGCGGACATCGCCCAGCGCGTCGGCGAAGTCGAGCCGCGCCTCGGCCACCGCGTCGACGCGCGAGCTCGCGCCGAACGACGACGGCAGGTCCGAGGCCGAAACCCGCCAGCCGCTCGCGCCCAGCCACTCGCCGAGCCGCGATGACCAGGGTCGGCCCGCGGAGGTGTGCGGGGGGCGGGTCTCGGCGATGCGCTTCGACCTGCGACCGTTCCGCGGCTCGGCCGGATCACGCGGGCGCGAGCGGAAGAACAGGACGCGGAACATGGGCGGCGACGAATGCGCCGGCAGGCGCCGGCTCGTCGATTGTTTCGGCGCGGCGAGGTCGGCGGAAGCCGGGAACAAGCCGGTCGCGTCCCTTCAGTTCGTGGCCAAGCCCTGGAGCGCGGAGGCGCGCTCCCCGGCGCGCATCACGCGGCCCGCATCGCGCGAGGTCGATGTGGACGGATCAGAGGGTGCCGAAGGTCGTCTTGCGCTCGGCGGTGTACTTCCACCAGGGGGCGGCCGCGGCGCCGCGCATGAAGTCGGTCGCGGCCATGAAGGTGTCGAGCACGCACGGATCCTGGCGCTGCCCGGTCGCCTCGCAAAGGCGCCGGTAGAGCGCGTAGGCGTCCTGGCCGCGCAGGTCGGCCGGACGCTCGATACCGATGCGGCGCAGGTCGGCGGCGAGAGAGGGGCCGATGTTGGGCAGCTGCTCGAGCCGCTCGCACTCGTCGGCGCTCCGAGCCTTGGGGGCCTTGATCACCATCGCGCGCTCCTCGTCACATGAGCATGTTGTTGCGGATGAGACCGACCGCGAGGCCCTCGATCTCGAATGCGTCGCCGGGCCCGACGACGATGGTCTTGAAGTCCGGATTCTCGGCGTGCAGCTCGACCGCGGTGCGGGTGCGCTTGAAGCGCTTGACGGTGACGTCGTCGCCGAGGCGCGCGACGACAATCTGGCCGTTCTTCGCCTCCTTGGTCTTCTGCACGGCGAGGAGATCGCCGTCCATGATGCCGGCGTCCTTCATGCTCATGCCGCGAACCTTGAGCAGGTAGTCGGGGCGGCGCGAGAACATGCTCGCTTCCATGAGGAAGGTGCGGTCGATGTGCTCCTGCGCCAGGATCGGGCTGCCGGCGGCGACGCGCCCGACGAGGGGCAGCGAGAGCTGCGCCAGGCTCGGCAGCGGGAGGCTGAACTGTTTGCCGCGCGCCTGGTGGAGCGCGCGCAATGTGTCAGACTGCAGACGAATGCCGCGCGACGTGCCGCCGATGAGCTCGATGACGCCCTTGCGCGCGAGCGCCTGCAGGTGCTCCTCTGCGGCGTTGGCCGACTTGAAGCCGAGCTCGTTCGCGATCTCGGCCCGTGTGGGCGGCGCGCCGGTGCGCTCGATCGCGCTCTGCACGAGATCGAGGATCTGTTGCTGACGGTCGGTGAGCTTGGGAGATTCCTGCATGGGTGCCTTCCTCGGCAGCGTTGATCGCGAAACAGCTGAATAAATATCCAGCCCTGTATTTTCATCCAGTTTTCTGACAAATGCAAAGTGGCGCCCGCACCCTCGTCGTTCTCGGCACCGGCGGTACCATCGCCGGCCGCGCGGAATCGCCGGGCGACAACGTCGGCTACCGCGCGGCGACCTTGCCTGTCGCTTCGCTGGTCGGCTCGATCGACCTGCCGGGCGGCTTCCTCTTCGAGAGCGAGCAGGTCGCCCAGCTCGACAGCAAGGACATGGACTTCGCCACCTGGCGGCGGCTCGCGCTGCGCATCGCGGCGCACCTCGCCCGGCCCGAGGTCGCGGCCGTCGTCGTCACCCACGGCACCGACACGCTCGAGGAGACCGCGTATTTCCTGCAGCGCGTCCTCGCGCCTGCCAAGCCGGTGGTGCTGACCGCCGCCATGCGCCCGGCGACGTCGCGCCTCGCCGACGGACCGCAGAACCTCGCCGATGCGATCGCGGTGGCGACGAGCCCCGGCGCGCACGGTGTCGTCGTCGTCGTCGCGGGCACCGTGCATGCCTCGCTCGCGGTGCGCAAGGTGCATCCGTATCGGCTCGACGCGTTCGGCTCGGGCGACGCCGGCCCGATCGGGCGGGTCGAGGAAGGCCGGCTCCGCCGCCTTCGCGATTGGCCGACCGGGCCCGGCGCGCCGATCGGCGTCGAGGCACTGCCCGAGGACGTCGCCGGCTGGCCGGCTGTGGCGATCGTCACGAGCGTCGCCGGTGTGGATGCCCGCAGCGTGCGTGCGCTCTTCCAAGCGGGCTTCGCGGGCATCGTTGTCGCGGCCACGGGCAACGGCCGGATCCATGCCGGGCTCGAGGCGCCGCTGCGCGAGGCGATCGCTCGCGGCTGCCGCGTGCTGCGCAGCACGCGGTGCCTCGACGGCACGGTCATCGATGCCGCGGCGGCGCCGCCCGAGGATGCGATCGCGTCGGCCGGCGCGCTGACTCCGCAGCAGGCGCGCGTCGAGCTGATCGTCCGCCTGCTCGAGCAGCGGTGCGGCGCCGCCTGATCGCGCCGCCGCGGCTCGGACGGCGGCTCAGACGACGTCGAGGGCGACCTCGATGTTGCCGCGCGTCGCGTTCGAGTACGGGCAGACCTGGTGCGCCGCCTCGACCAGCTTTTGCGCCTGCGCCTTGTCCATGCCGGGGATCTTGACATGCAGGGCGACCAGGATGCCGAAGCCTTGCGGGATCGGGCCGATGCCGACGTCGGCGCTGATCGAGGTGTCGGCGGGTAGGGCGATCTTCTGCAGCATGGCGACGTGCTTCATCGCACCGATGAAGCAGGCCGAATAGCCCGCCGCGAACAGCTGTTCGGGGTTGGTGCCGGGGGCACCGTTGCCGCCGAGGCCCTTCGGCGTCGTCAGCTTGACGTCGAGGATGCCGTCGTCGCTCTTCGACGTGCCTTCGCGCCCGCCGGTCGAAGTGGCGTGCGCGGTGTAAAGGATTTTCTCGGGCTTCATGGGTCGGTCCTTGTGGGCAAGAGGGTGGAAGGTCAACCCACGGATTCTGCGATGTCGTCGAGCTGCGTGCTGAGCTCGAGCCAGCGCGCCTCGAGCTGCTCGATCTGCGCGCCGATCGCCTTCAGCCGGCGGCCGGTATCGGCGCGCTGGTCGGCGTCCAGCGCCTCGTCGACGCTCGCCGCTTCGAGCGCGTCGCGCTCGGCGAACAGCACGCCGAGCCGGTTGTCGATCTGGTTGAGCTCCTTCTTGATCGGCTTGACGGCGTCGGCGCGTTGCTGACGTGCCGCGGCGGCAGCCTTGCGATCGACGCGCGGCGGCGGCTCGGCCGACGGCAACGCCTCGATCGCCGGCTTGGCCGCGACCGGCACTGCGGTGGCGGCCGCCGCCCGCGCGGCCGCCGCCTCGGGACGCGCCGCGCGCGCCGCGGCCTTCGACTGGTCGAGCAGCCAGCGCTGGTAGTCGTCGAGGTCGCCGTCGAAGGGTTTGAGCACGCCGCCGGCGACGAGCCAGAACTCGTCGCAGACCTCGCGCAACAGGGCGCGATCGTGGCTCACGAGCATGACCGTGCCCTCGAACTCGTTGAGCGCCATGCTGAGCGCCTCGCGCGTCGTCAGGTCGAGGTGGTTGGTCGGCTCGTCGAGGAGCAGCAGGTTCGGTCGCTGCCAGACGAGCATCGCCAGCACGAGGCGCGCCTTCTCGCCGCCCGAGAGCGTGCCGACCGGCTGCTGCACCATCTCGCCGGTGAAGCGGAACGAGCCCAGGAAATCGCGCAGCTCCTGCTCGCGCGCGGCCGGGCCGACGTCGCGCGCCAGCCGCACCAGATGCATCAGCGGCCCGTCGGCGGGCGAGAGGACGTCGAGCTCCTGTTGCGCGAAGTAGCCGATCGTCAACCCCTTGCCGGCGACGATCTCGCCAGAGAGCGGCGCCAGGTCGCCGGCGATCGTCTTCACGAATGTCGACTTGCCCTGGCCGTTGGCGCCGAGGATGCCGATGCGCTGGCCGGCGAGCACCGAGCGGTCGACGTGGTCGACGACGCGCTTGTCGGCGCCGCCTTCGGCCGCGCGATAGCCGCACGCCACATCGGCGAACGCGAGCATCGGATTGGGCAGGCTTTGCGGCTCCTTGAACTCGAACTGGAAGTCGGCGCTGGTCAGCACCGGCGCGAGCTTTTCCATCCGTGCCAGCGCCTTGACGCGGCTCTGCGCCTGCTTGGCCTTGCTCGCCTTCGCCTTGAAGCGGTCGATGAACTTCTGCAGGTGCGCCATGCGCTCCTTTTGCTTCTCGAAGCTCTGTTGTGCCAGCTCGAGGCGGATCGACCGCATCTCCTCGAACGCCGTGTAGTTGCCTGTGTAGCGGACGAGCTTGGTCTCGTCGAGGTGGGCCGTGACCCTGGTGACGGCGTCCAGGAACTCGCGGTCGTGGCTGATCACGATCATGGTTCCCGCATAGCGCTGCAGCCAGGCCTCCAGCCAGACCAGGGCGTCGAGGTCGAGGTGGTTAGTCGGCTCGTCGAGAAGCATGAGGTCGGCCGGGCACATGAGCGCGCGCGCGAGCTGCAAACGCATGCGCCAGCCGCCGGAAAAGCTCGACACCGGCGCGTCGAGCTCGACGACCTTGAAGCCCAGGCCGAGGAGCATCGCCTGCGCCCGCGGCCGCGCGTCGAAGCCGCCGGCGAGGTTGATGGCTTCGTGCGCGTGCGCCATCGCATGGCCGTCGTCGCTCGCCTCGGCGCGCGCGAGCTCGGCCTCCGCTTCGGCGAGCGCGGTGTCGCCGGCGAGGACGAAATCGGTCGCGCCCTGGTCGGTCTCGGGCATCTCCTGCGCGACCTCGCCGATGCGCCAGCGCGGCGGCACGGAAACGTCGCCGGCGTCGGCCTGGAGCCGGCCGGCGAGGAGCGAGAACAGCGACGACTTGCCGGCGCCGTTGCGGCCGACCAGGCCGACCTTCTCGCCGGGCTGGATGGTGAGGCTGGTGCGATCGAGGACGAGCTTGACGCCGCGGCGGAGAGAGACCTGGGTGAGAACGAGCATGACTCGATTTTCGCCGCCTTTCCGGGCCGTCGCCCGGTCCTGACCGGCGTGCTTTCGCGGCGTGCTGGGCGCTCGGTGACTTCTTGGGCCGCCTTGCTCGAGCAGGCGACGACGCCGAAGGACGCGCTCGCGAGCTGACGCCCGCCACGCAGGCGACCCTGGCGAGTCCCGCGATTGTTGCTAGGACGTGCCTGTGAGCGCCCGACGCTCGATCAGGACGACGCGATCGTCGCCGCCGCTGGTCTCGAGCCAGGCGCATTCGAGGCGCGGAAACGCCTGCTCGAAGTGCGAACGCTCCTGGCCGACCTCGAGGACGAGGACGGCCTCATGACTCATGTGCGCCGGAGCCCCGGCGACGATGCGGCGGATCAGGTCCATCCCGTCCGGCCCGCCAGCGAGCGCGAGCGCCGGCTCGGCGCGGTACTCGGCCGGCAGCGCCGCCATGCTGGCGTCGTTCACGTAGGGTGGGTTGCAGACGATGAGGTCGTAGCGTCGCGGCAGCTTCGCGAACAGATCCGACTCGACCACGGCGATGCGCGCGCCGAGCCCGTGACGGTCGACGTTGATGCGCGCGATGGCGAGCGCGTCGGCCGACACATCGGAAGCATCGATGCCGATCTCGGGGTACGCCATCGCGGCGATCACCGCCAGGCTGCCATTGCCCGTGCACAGGTCGAGGACGTGCCGGGTCCGCTCCGAGAGCCAGGCATCGAGCGTTCCGGTCTCCTCCATGTCGACCAGCAGCTCGGCGATATAGGAGCGTGGCACGATCGCCCGCTCGTCGATCGTGAAGGGGATGTCGAGCAGCCACGCCTCGCCGGTGAGGTAGGCGGCGGGCCTGCGCGTCTCGATTCGGCGCGCGAGCAGGTCGTCGACCGCGGCGCGCTCGGCCTCGCTGACCGGGCGCTTGCCTTGGGTCTCGAGCGCGTCGAGCGGCAGTCCGAGCGACCAGGTGACGAGCCATGCCGCTTCGTCGAAGGCGTTGCCGGTGCCGTGACCGAACGAGACGCCGGCCTGCTTCAGCCTCTCCGCTGCCGCGACGACGAGCTCGACGAGCGTCATCGCGCAACCAAGCGCTCGAGCGTCGAGCGATAGATGTTCTTGAGCTTGTCGAGGCTCGCGATCTCGATGTGCTCGTCGATCTGGTGGATGCTCGCGTTCACCGGCCCGAGCTCGACGACTTCCTGGCAGATCTTCGAGATGAAGCGGCCGTCCGAGGTGCCGCCGCTGGTGGAGAGCTCGGTCTGCACACCGGTTTCGGCGCGCACCGCCGCTGCGAGCGCATCGCTGAGCGCGCCGGGCGTCGTCAGGAACGGTTCGCCGCCCAGCGTCCACGCGATCTCGTGCTCGGCGCCGTGCTTGGCGACGAGCGCCTCGAGGCGCGAACGCAGCGTTTCCGGTGTCGATTCAGTGCTGAAGCGGAAGTTGAAGTCGACGACGAGGTCGCCCGGGATCACGTTGCCCGCGCCCGTGCCGGCGTGGATGTTCGACATCTGCCACGACGTCGGCGGGAAGTGCGCGTTGCCGCAGTCCCACTCGACTGCCGCCATCTCGGCGAGCAGCGGCACCGCGAGGTGGATCGGATTCCTGGCGAGCTGCGGGTAGGCGATGTGGCCCTGCACGCCGCGGATCGTCAGCTTGCCCGACAGCGAGCCGCGGCGACCGTTCTTGATCGTATCGCCCAGCCGGTGCACCGACGTCGGCTCGCCGACGACGCAGTAGTCGAGCCGGACTCCGTGCGCGTGCAGCCAGTCGCAGACGCGCGCGGTACCGTCGCGCGACGGGCCTTCCTCGTCGCTCGTGATCAGCAGCGCGACGCTGCCGGCGTGATCGGGTCGCGTCGTCGCGAATTCCTCGGCGGCGACGACCATCGCCGCGATCGAGCTTTTCATGTCGGCGGCGCCGCGGCCGAAGAGCTTGCCGTCGCGGCGCGCGGGCACGAACGGATCGCTCGTCCAGGCGGAGAGCGGCCCGGTCGGCACGACGTCGGTGTGGCCGGCGAAGACCAGCAGCTTGCGTTCAGGGTCGGCGCCGCCACGGATCGCCCACAGGTTGCTGACGCGTGCCGTCTCGGGGCCGAACGGCAGCGCGGTGCATTCGAAACCGAGCGGCGCGAGGCGGGCGGCGATGAGCGCCTGGCAGCCGCCGTCCTCGGGCGTGACCGAGCGCCGGGAGATCAGCTGCTCGGTGAGATGAAGCGTCTCGGAGTCGGTCATCCTGAACGAAGTGAAGGAACCCGACGGTCGTGATCCTTCGCTGCGCTCAGGACGACGTCAGGCAGGGCGCGCGATCAGAACCGGCGCACGTTCGGCGACACGCCGATTATTTCTTCGGGACGCACGTCGATGGTGATCTCGGTGAAGCTTGGCTGGTCGCTGTCGTCTTCCTTCTTCGGCACGATGCGCGACACCGGCGTCATGTCATTCTGCAGGCGCCACATCAGGTTGGTCGGCGAATCGGCGTAGGCGAGACCCTCGTCGCGCGTGATGATGTTGTTCTCGATCATCCGCGCCAGGTCCTGCTCGAAGGTCTGCGAGCCCTCGGCGAGCGACTTCTCCATCGCTTCCTTGATGCCGCTGAAGTCGCCGCGCTCGATCAGTTCCTGGATGAGCTTGGAGTTAAGAAGCACTTCGACCGCCGGCATGCGGCCGCCGGCGACGCTGCGCACGAGCCGCTGCGAGACGATGGAGCGCAGTCCCGCGGCGAGGTCGGCGAGCAGCGCCGGCCGTGCTTCCGGCGTGTAGAACGAGAGGATCCGGCCGAGCGCGTGGTAGCTGTTGTTGGCGTGCAGCGTCGACAGCACCAGGTGGCCTGAGAGCGCGTAGGAGATCGCCGCGGTCATCGTCTCGCGGTCGCGGATCTCGCCGATCATGATCAGGTCCGGCGCCTGGCGCAGCGCGGTCTTGAGGCCAACCTGAAGCGTCTGCGTGTCGCGGCCGACCTCGCGCTGGTTGACGACCGACTTCTTGTTGTTGAACAGGAATTCGATCGGGTCTTCGATCGTCAGGATGTGGCCGGCCATCTGCTGGTTGCGCTGCTCGAGCATCGCCGCGAGCGTCGTGCTCTTGCCGGCGCCGGTCGCGCCGACCATCAGGATCAGGCCGCGCTTCTCGAGCACGAGCGTGCTGAGGATCGACGGCACGTTTAGGCTCTCGAGCGTCGGGATCTCGAACGGGATGCATCGGAACACGGCGGCGATCGTGCCGCGCTGTTTGAAGCCGGAGAGACGGAAGCTGCCCACGCCCGCGAGGCCGACGCCGACGTTGAGCTCGCCGGTGTCCTCGAGCTCCTCGAGCTGGCTCGGCGTCAGCAGCTCAGCGAGCAGCTGGCGCGGCTGCGCGTGCGTGAGCGGCTGGTCGGAGAGCTGCAGCAGCTGGCCGTTGATCTTGATCAGGATCGGCGAGCTCGCCGAGAGGTAGACGTCGGAGGCGCCCTTCTCGGACATCAGCCGCAGGACGCGTTCCATGTTGCCGGCGCTCATCGCAACCTTTCAGCTTCGCAGCAGTTCGTTGATGCTCGTCTTGGCCCGCGTCTGCGCGTCGACGCGCTTGACGATGACCGCGCAATAGAGGCTGTGGCTGCCGTCGGCCGCGGGCAGGTTGCCGCTCACGACCACCGATCCGGCCGGGATCCGGCCGTAGCTCACTTGGCCGGTCGCGCGGTCGTAGATCTTGGTGCTCTGGCTGATGTAGACGCCCATCGAGATCACCGAGTTCTCCTCGACGCTCACGCCCTCGACGATCTCGGAGCGCGCGCCGATGAAGCAGTTGTCCTCGATGATCGTCGGATTGGCCTGCATCGGCTCGAGCACGCCGCCGATGCCGACGCCGCCCGAAAGGTGGACGTTCTTGCCGATCTGCGCGCACGAGCCGACGGTGACCCAGGTGTCGACCATCGTGCCCTCGTCGACGTAGGCGCCGATGTTGACGTAGCTCGGCATCATCACGACGTTCCTGGCGAGATACGAGCCGCGCCGCGCCACCGCCGGCGGGACGACGCGAACGCCGCTGGCGCGCAGCGCGGCCTCGCTGCCGGCCGAGAACTTCGGCTCCACCTTGTCGAAGAAGGCGAGCTCGCCGGCTTCCATTAACCGGTTCTCGCTCAGCCGGAAGCTGAGCAGCACCGCCTTCTTGACCCACTGGTTGACGCTCCACTCGCCGACGCCGAGGCGCTCGGCGACGCGGATGTCGCCGGCGTCGAGGCCGGCGATCACTTGGTCGACGGCGGCGCGGATCTCGGGGCTGTTGCCGGGCGAGAGTGAGGCGCGGGCTTCCCACGCGAGGTCGATGGTGCTTTGCAGCGGATGGGTCATGGAGCGGCTTGAAGGGTCGAGGGATTGTAGGGAGCGGGCAGCGCCGAGCCGGCCGGCGCGGCCTCGGTGCCCGGCACTTTTGCCCAGATCATTGAGGCATCGGCGGACCGCCCGGCGCGGGCGGCGCGACCGGCGCCGTCGGCCGCCAGCCCTTCTTGCGATGCTCGGCGACGACGTTCGTGTAGATGCCGCCGCGGACGTTCCAGCGCGCGGTGTTGCGAACGTAGCGCGGCCGGGTCGCCGCGACGATGTCGTCGAGGATCGAGTTCGTCACCTTCTCGTGGAAGGCACCGACGTTGCGATAGCTCCACAAGTACAGCTTCAGGCTCTTCAGCTCGACGCAAAGCCTGTCGGCGATCATCTCGATGGTGAAGTGAGCGAAGTCCGGCTGCCCGGTGAGCGGGCAGTTGCACGTGAACTCGGGGACGACGAACTGGATCAGGTAGTCGCGGGCGGACTCGGGGTTGGCGAAGACGTCGAGGTGCTGCTGCGGCGTGCTCGGCGGCGCGGCCGGTTTCTCGCGGGTCGAGGCGAGCGCGTCGCGGCGGGGTGCGGGGGCCATCGGAGGGGTCTGTCGGCGCTGGAATGGTGGGTCGCGATGCTATCATCCGGCCGCTCGAACCGCTCCTCGAACTGCGGTTTTATTCATTTAAATCAATAACTTAGGACGCCTCTTGGGCCGTCTGCATGCGCCTCCACTCGATCAAGCTGTCGGGCTTCAAGTCGTTCGTCGAACCGACCCATTTCCAGCTCCCTGGCCAGCTCGTCGGCGTCGTCGGTCCCAATGGCTGCGGCAAGTCGAACATCATCGACGCGGTGCGCTGGGTGCTCGGCGAAAGCAAGGCGAGCGAGCTGCGCGGGGACTCGATGCAGGACGTGATCTTCAACGGCACGACTCTGCGCAAGCCCGCCGGTCGCGCCAGCGTCGAGCTCGTCTTCGACAACACCGAGGCGCGCGCCGGCGGGCCGTGGAACCGCTTCGCGGAGATCGCCGTCAAGCGCGTCCTGACGCGCGAGGGCACGAGCAGCTATCACATCAACGGCCAGCCGGTGCGCCGGCGCGACATCCAGGACGTGTTTCTCGGCACCGGCCTCGGCCCGCGCGCCTACGCGATCATCGGCCAGGGCACGATCTCGCGGATCATCGAGAGCAAGCCCGAGGAGCTGCGCCTCTTTCTCGAGGAAGCGGCAGGTGTCTCGAAATACAAGGAGCGTCGGCGCGAGACCGAGACGCGGCTCAAGGACACGCGCGAGAACCTAACCCGCGTCGACGACATCGTGCGCGAGCTGAACGGCAACCTCGAGAAGCTCGAGACGCAGGCCGAGGTCGCCGGCCGGTATCGAGCCATGCAGCACGAAGCGCAGACCAAGTTGCACCAGCTCTGGTTCCTGCGCCACCGCGATGCCGCGCGCGAGGAGGAACGCGTCGGCCAGGCCGTCGTCACCGCCGTCGCCGCCCTCGAATCCAGGAGCGCGGATCTGCGCCGCGCCGAAGCCGAGCTGGAGGGGATCCGGCAGAGCCACTACGACGCCAACGACGCGCTGCACGCGGCGCAGGGCGCGCTCGGCCAGGCTGCGCTCGAGGTGAGCCGGCTCGAGGAGCGCATCCGCTACGTCGCCGCCGGCCGCGAGCGACTCGTCCGCCAGCGCGCCGACCTTGAAGCGCAGAGCGCCGCGTGGCGCTCGCGCGAGAGCGACGCCGTCGCCGAGCACGAGCGTCTCGGCGCAGCGATCGAGGCGGCCGAACGCGCCGCCGAGGCGCTCGCAGCCGAGCTCGAGGGTCAGTCGCTGCGCGTCGCCGAGCGCGAAGCGACCCTGCGCGAGGCGCAAGCGCGCGGCAGCGCGCAGCGAGGCGCCGTCGCCGTCGTGCAGCAGCAGATCCAGGTTTCGGCCGCGGAAGCGCGCGGCGTCGACGAGCGGCTGATGCAGGCCGAGGTACGGCGCGAGCGCCTGCTCGGCGAGGAGAAAGGCCTGGTTGCGATCGAGCCCGGCGAACTCGGGGCGGCGCAACGCAGTGCCGACGACGCCGAGACGAAGCACCGCGCCGCGTTGGCGACGCTGGCCGATTGGCACGCTCGCGTTCCCGCGCTCGACGACGAGCGCAAGTCGCTCCAGGACCTCGTCAACGAGGAGGGCCGTCGACATGCCGATCTGAGCGCGCGGCTCGCCGCGCTGCAGGCCTTGCAGGAGAAGGTGCAGGTCGAGAACAAGCTCAAGCCCTGGCTGTCGCGCCACGGCCTCGAATCGCTGGCCGGCCTGTGGACGCGGATCCGCATCGAGCCGGGCTGGGAGGCGGCGCTCGAGGCGGCGCTGCGCGAGCGGCTCGGCGCGCTCGAGATCGGCCGGCTCGACACCGTGCGCGCCTTCGCCGCCGATGCGCCGCCGTCGCGGCTCGCCTTCTTCACCGCGCCGGCGAGTGCGCACCCGTCCTCGCACCGGACCTTGCCGCGCCTGGCCGAGCTGCTTCATCTAGGCGACGCCGGCCTGCAGGCGCTGCTCGGCGACTGGCTCGAGGGCGTCTACACCGCGGGCGACTTCGACGCCGCGCTCGCCGCGCGCGCTAGCCTGACCCACGGCGAGGTCATCATGACCCGTGAAGGCCATGCGGTGAGCCAGTTCGCGGTCAGCTTCTACGCGCCCGATTCCGAGCAGGCCGGCTTGCTGGCCCGCGCGCAGGAGATCGAGAACCTGCTGCGGCAGACGCGCGCTCAGGCGCTCGTGAGCGAGGAATCGCGCAGCCGACTGGTCCGCGCCGAGGCGGCGAGCACCGACGCGGCCGCCCATCTCGCGGCGAGTCAGCGCGAGGCGAGCCAGCTTCAGTCGCTCGCGCATCGCCAGCATCTCGAGCTGGTTCGGCTCACGCAGCTCGCCGAGCAGACGTCAGCGCGCCGCGAGCAGCTCGGCAGCGAGCGCGCCGCGCTCGACGCTGAGCTCGCCGAGCTGGCGTCGCGTCGCCGGGAGAGCGAGGCGCGCTTCGATGCCCTCGACGTCGAGCTCGGCGTCGCTCAGGAGCGCCAGGCCGAGCTCGATGAAGCATCGCTTGACGCCAGCGCCGCGCTCGACGGCGCGCGCGAGGCGCAGCGCGCGCTCGAGCGCCAGGCGCAGGAGGCCCGTTTCGAGCTCCGCTCCCTGGCGGCGCGCCGCCAGGAGCTCGACCGGCAGACCGAGACCGCGCGACAGCAGCTGCAGGATAACCTCGCGGCCGACGCGGCGCTCGCCGACGAGCACGCCCAGCTCACCGACGAGCCGGCGCAGGCCGAGTTGCAGAGCGCGCTCGCGACCCGGCTCGCGCACGAGCAGCGTCTCGGCGAAAAGCGCAGCCTCTACGATGACCTGGCGCAGAGTCTGCGCGGTGCCGACGAGACGCGCCTCGGCCACGAGCAGGCGCTGCAGCCGCTGCGCGACAAGGTGAGCGCGTTGCAGCTCGAAGCGCAGGCGGCGCAGCTCGGCGGCGCGCAGTACGCCGAGCAGCTCGCCAACGCCGGTGCCGATCGCGATGCGGTCGCGCGATCGATAGAAGAGAGCGGCGTCAAGCTCGCCGGCCTGCAGGGTCGCATCGATTCACTCAACCGCGACATCGAGGCGCTCGGCGCGGTCAACCTGGCCGCACTCGAGGAGCTTGGCCAGGCGCGGGAGCGAAAGGGCTTCCTGGACGCGCAGAGCGCCGACCTCACCGAGGCGATGACGACGCTCGAGGACGCGATCAGGAGGATCGACCTCGAGACGCGAGAGCTGCTCGGCACAACCTTCGACCAGGTCAACGACCACTTCGGCCGCATGTTCCCGATCCTCTTCGGCGGCGGCACGGCGCGCCTGGTGATGACCGGCGACGAGATCCTCGACGCTGGCGTGCAGGTGATGGCGCAGCCGCCCGGCAAGAAGAACAGCTCGATCCACCTGCTCTCGGGCGGCGAGAAGGCACTCGCCGCGATCGCCCTCGTGTTCGCGATCTTCCAGCTCAACCCGGCGCCGTTCTGCCTGCTCGACGAGGTCGACGCGCCGCTCGACGACGCCAACACCGAGCGCTACGCCAAGCTTGTCAACGAGATGTCGAAGGCGACCCAGTTCCTCTTCATCAGCCACAACCGCATCGCCATGGAGATGGCCGAGCAGCTGATCGGCGTGACGATGCAGGAGCAGGGCGTCTCGCGCATCGTCACCGTCGATATGCCGGGCGCTACGCGCCTGGCCGAAGCCGCCTGAGCACCACGAGCCCTCCGTGAGCACACTGACCGTCGCCTTGGCGTCGCTCGGCGGCATCGTCCTCGCCGGCGTCGTCGCGCACGGCGCCTGGCAGGCGCGTCGCGCCGGGCCCAAGCGCGCTTCGCCGTCGGTGCGCGAGGAGCCGAGCGCGTCGGCGCCGGCCGACGCCACCGAAGCCGCGCTCTCCATCGACGACACCGTCGACGCGGCCACGCCGGCGCGCCGCCTCTCTAAGCGGCTGCCGATCCAGCTCGACGCGCTCATCGACGCCTTTGCGCCGATCACGCTCGATGCGCCCATCGCCGGCGAGACGGTGCTCGCGCACCTGCCGTCGAAGCGCCACGTCGGCAGCAAGCTCGTCCTGGTCGAAGGCCTCGGCGTCGAGACCGGCCGCTGGGAAGCGCCGGCGGCCGGCGAGCGCTACAGCGAGCTCCAATCCGGCGTCCAGCTCGCCAGCCGAACCGGGTCGCTGAACGAGATCGAGTACTCCGAATTCGTGCAACGCATGCAGACCTTCGCCGAGGCGGTCGGCGCGAGCATCGACCCGCCCGACATGCTCGACGTGATGGCGCGGGCGCGTGAGCTCGACGCCTTTGCGAGTCAGCACGACGCCCAACTCGCGGTCCACCTGCATGCACGCGGCGCCGCGTGGAGCGTCGGCTACATCCAGCAGCACGCGCGCCGGCACGGCTTCGTCCCCGGCGTCGTGCCGGGGCGGCTCGTCTACGCAGCGGAAGAAGAGGGCGCGCCGCCGGTCCTGACGCTGACCTTCGACTCGCAGGCCGCGCTCGCCGAAGAGCCCGACAGCGCGGCGGTGCGCGACGTCACGCTCGCCTTCGACGTGCCGCAGACAGCGCCCGAGGTCGAGCCGTTCAAGGCGTGGCAGGCGGCGGCGCAGGCGCTCGCGGTCGGCATGGACGCGGCCATCGTCGACGACGACGGGCGGCCGCTCAGCGGTGCCGGCTTCGACTCGATCGGCGCCGATCTCGGCCAGCTCTACGCTGCCCTCGACGCGCGCGACCTCGCCGCCGGGTCGGTGGCGGCACGGCGGCTGTTCAGCTGAACGGAGAGCGGCCATGGCGCTGCATCGGGTTCTCGGCGTCGAGCTGCCGGTGATCCAGGCGCCGATGGCGGGCGTGCAGGACAACGTGCTCGCGATCGCCGTCTGTGCTGCCGGCGGCCTCGGCTCGCTGCCGTGCGCGATGTTCGACGCCGCCGCGATCCGACGCGAGATCGGCGCGATTCGCGCCACAACGCCCGCGCCCTTCAACCTCAACTTCTTTTGCCATCGGCCCGCCGAGATCGACGTCGCACGCGAGGCCACATGGCGGCGTGTGCTGACGCCGTACTACCGGGAATTCGGTCTCGACGTCGACGCGGTTGCTGCCGGCGCGGGTCGGATGCCCTTCGATGCGGCGGCAGCCGAAATCGTCGAGGCCATGCGGCCGGCGGTCGTCAGCTTTCACTTCGGCCTGCCCGAGCCGGCGCTGCTCGAGCGCGTCCGCGCCAGCGGCGCGCGAATCTTCTCGAGCGCGACCACCGTCGACGAGGCGATCTGGCTCGAGCGGCATGGCGTCGACGCGGTCATCGCCCAGGGGCTCGAGGCGGGGGGCCACCGCGGCCACTTCCTCGCCGGCGACCTCTCGCTGCAATGCGGCACATTCGCACTGCTGCCGCAGATCGTCGCCGCCGTGCGAACGCCCGTGGTCGCCGCCGGCGGCATCGCCGACCGCGCCGGCGTCGAGGCGGCCTTGCGGCTGGGCGCGGCGATGGTTCAGGTGGGCACCGCCTACCTGCGCTGCCCCGAGGCGACGACGAGCCCTGTCCATCGCGCCGCGCTGGCGGGCGCGGCAGCGAGGCACACGGCGCTGACGCGATTGATCACTGGCCGGCCGGCGCGCGGCATCCTCAATCGACTGATGCGCGAAGTCGACGATGCGAGCGCGCCGGCGTTTCCGCTCGCTACCGCGGCAATCGGCCCGCTGCGCGCCGCCGCGGAGGCGCGCGGCAGCGGCGACTTCTCGCCCCTGTGGTGCGGCCAGAACGCAAGCGGCTGCAAGGATTCGCCGGCCGGCGAGCTGACGCGTGAGCTCGCCGGCGTCTGAGCCCGAGGCGGGCAGCGACACGTCGGCGCGCGCGGCGCGGCTGCGCGCCGAGCTCGAGCACCACGCGCGCGCCTACTACATGCTCGACGCGCCCGAAATCCCCGACGCCGAGTATGACGCGCTGTTCCAGGAGCTTCAGGCGATCGAGGCCTCGTACCCCGAGCTGACGACGCCGGATTCGCCGACGCAGCGCGTCGTCGGCGCGGTGCTCGAGGGCCTCACGTCGGTGCGTCATGCGGTGCCGATGCTCTCGATCGACACCGAGACCGACACCAGCGCCGCCGGTGCCGAGAAGTTCGACGCCCGCATCCGCAAGTCGCTCGGCCTCGGCGAAGACGACCCGCCGGTCGCTTACGCAGCCGAGATGAAGTTCGACGGCCTGGCGATCAGTTTGCGCTACGAGCGGGGTGCGCTCGTCCAGGCCGCCACGCGCGGTGACGGCGAGACCGGCGAGGACGTGACGCACACGGTGCGTACGATCGCCGCGGTGCCGAAGCGATTGAAAGGGGTCGTCGCCCCGGTCGTCGAGGTGCGTGGCGAAGTGTTCATGCGGCGCGACGACTTCGAGGCGCTCAACGCGCGCCAGAGAAAGCTCATCGAAAGCGGCGCGAAGAACGAGAAGACCTTCGTCAATCCCAGGAACGCCGCCGCCGGCGTCGTTCGCCAGCTCGACGCCAACGCGGCGGCGCGGCGGCCGCTCAGCTTCTTCGCCTACGGGCTCGGCGAGGTGCACGGCTGGACGATTCCGCCGACCCAGACCGCGCTCCTCGACGCCTTCGACGCGACGGGTCTGCCGGCGAGCCCGATGCACGCCCGCGTCGCGGGCGCGGCCGGACTCGTGAAGTTCCACGCCGAGGTCGCGGCGCGCCGCGACGCGCTGCCCTACGACATCGACGGCGTCGTCTACAAGGTCGACAACCGCGCGCTCCAGGAGCGACTGGGCTTCAAGTCGCGCGAGCCGCGCTGGGCAGTCGCGCAGAAGTATCCGGCGCAGGAGAAGACGACGCTGCTGCGCGCGATCGATATCCAGGTCGGCCGCACCGGCAAGCTGACGCCGGTCGCCAAGCTCGAGCCGGTGTTCGTTGGCGGCACGACGGTCTCGAACGCGACGCTGCACAACCTGTTCGAGGTGCGCAGGAAGCACGTCCGCGTCGGCGACACGGTGATCGTGCGGCGCGCCGGCGACGTGATCCCCGAGGTCGTCGGCCGCATCGATCGTCGGCGCGAAGGCTACGTGCCCAACTTTCGCATGCCGGCGACGTGCCCGGTGTGCGGCAGCCACGTCGCGCGCGAGAAGGGCGGCGTCGACCACCGCTGCAGCGGCGGTCTTTTCTGCGCCGCGCAGCGCAAGTTCGCGATCCTCCATTTCGCCGGCCGGCGCGCGCTCGACATCGAGGGCCTCGGCGAGAAGCTCGTCGACCAGCTGGTCGATACCGGGCTGGTGAGCTCGCTGCCCGACGTCTACGCGCTCACCAAGGACAAGGTCGAGTTGCTCGAGCGGATGGCCGACAAGAGCGCCGCCAACGTGATCGCCAATATCGAGGCCAGCAAGCGGACGACGCTCGCGCGCTTTCTCTACGGACTCGGCATCCGCCACGTCGGCGAGACGACGGCCAAGGACCTGGCGCGCCATTTCGGCGGCATTGAGCGCCTGCGTCGCGCCAACTTGGCGCAACTGCTCGAGGTGGCCGACGTCGGGCCGATCGTTGCCGAGAGCATCCACGCCTTCTTCGCCGAGCCGCACAACCAGTCGGTCATCGACGCGCTGCTGCGGGCGGGCTTCGGGTGGCCGGAGAGCGCAGGCGTCGCCGCGACGGTGGCGCTGCCGTTCGCCGGCAAGACCTTCGTCCTCACCGGCACGCTGCCGACGCTTGCACGCGAGGACGCCAAGGAGATGATCGAGTCGCTCGGCGGCAAGGTCGCGGGGTCGGTGTCGAAGAAGACGGACTGGGTCGTCGCCGGCAGCGAGGCCGGATCGAAGCTCGACAAGGCGCGGGCGCTCGGCGTCGCCATCCTCGACGAGGCGGGTCTGCTCGCGCTGCTCGACGGCACGGGCCGATGAGCGATCCAGGCCGCGACTGGCTCGCCCGCGCGCGCGCCGCCGCGGACCAGCCGCCGCTGCGCCCGCGCGAGGCGTTGCACCTCGACGTTGGTGAGCGCTCCGTGCGGGTCGGCTCGATCGAGCACGAGTGCGGCGAGCGGATGGCGGCGGCGGCGCTGCCGATCCGGCGCGATGGCAACGGCTGGCAGGTCGGTGCGCCGGCCGCGTCGTCGCTGGCGACGATCGCGGCGTGGCTGCACGACGCCGGGCTCGTGGGGCGCTGGCGCGACGAGCTGCTCGCAGTGGTGGATCCCGACGAGCGCGCGGTCGCCGAAATAGAGCGCAGCGTCGTCCGCGTGCTGGGCCTGACGACCTGCGCCGTCCACCTCGTGGGCTTCACCTTCGACGGCCAGTGCGTCTGGGTCCAGCAGCGCGCCTTCGACAAGGCGACCGACCCGGGAATGTGGGACACGCTGATGGGGGGCCAGGTGGCTGCCGGCGAAACGGTCGAGAGCGCGCTCGCTCGCGAGACCTGGGAAGAGGCCGGGCTCGACGTCGGCACGCTGCTCGAACTGCGGCGCGGGGAGCGGATCACGATCCGGAGACCGGCGTCGGACGGATATATGACTGAGCACATCGAGGTCTTCACCGGGCGATTGCCTGAGGGCGTCGACCCGTGCAACCGCGACGGTGAAGTGGCGCGGTTCGAGTGCCTGGGCGGTGAGGCTCTCGAAGCCAGGCTGGCGTGTGCCGAGTTCACGCTGGAGGCGAGCCTGATCCTCGCGGTGGCGACGCGTGCGTGATTCGGTCCGCACGAATTTGCCGCCGCGAAGCCAAAGTCAGGCTTCACGCAAGATCGTCCCCTTGTTCACACGACGCGCTGTTCTGGTCCGGCTCGCGCAGCCAGCGGGGCTGGTCACCGCCCAAGAAAATCACGGTCTCTCGCGTCCAGGCGGAAGAACGCGTCGAGCGCTTAGCCGCGGCGGCCAACGAGCGGTCGCGGCCAGATGGATGTCATCGTGACGGGCGGGAACTGACGAAGATTGCGGCTGCGCGTGCGAGCGCCTCGAACCCGATCGTCTTCTCCTCTTCCTTGCCTTATGCCGTCGAGCAAGGCTGGTCGACTCCGTTGCGCGGCATGGACACAACGTGACCGGTCCAGGCAAGGATGGGGGAGCCGCGGTCAAGAGGCTCGAATACTGGTGCCTGGTTCCGTCAGCGAAGCCGCTCGCTGGTTCCCGCCCGATCGCTCGCTTTCGTCGAAAGCGTGTCTGGCGGCCGCGTCGACGGACGGCCAGCACGCTCCGAAATCGCAAGAAATTTGGGGTCCGAGACGCCTGTCTATTCCACTCGCACGGGCAAGGACATGGCAGCGATGTATGCCGAGATCGACGCGTGGGCGCACGCCCTGAACGTCTCGATATCGACGAACGACCAACCGCGTCTGCGCGCCGAGATGGCCCTCAGCCTCAGCCTGCCGAGCGCGTTCCGAACCGCGAAGGCGTTGAAGCGGGCGGTCTGTTGTCGGATGCGCCTCAAGCCACGGGGGACCAGTTGTCCGCGGAAAGAGCGGAGGAGTATGTCGACCGCATCCTGCCTGGCGCCCGAGCGGAGATGCTGCCCGGAATTCGCGACCCGCTATGAGCTGATGATCAACGCGCGACCGCCGAAGCCTTCGGTCTATCCATCCCCTGGCTCTCTCTTGGTGAGCGCCGAGCTTGTTCGGTGAGCGTCGCCGTGGAAGGGGTTCTCGGCTTGACGGGAGTGGGCTTTGAGGACGCTGAGTGGCCCCCAGCCCTCATCCGGCCCGGCCCGCCATCAACCGAGCTCCGGCACCGCGCGGCCCTGGCTGCGCAAGTAGTCCGCCATCGCCTCGACGACGCGCCGGACTGCCGGCCGACCGAACATTCGCTTGCGCCACGCCAGGAGGTTCGGCGCGTCGGCCAGCATCGGCACGGTATGGCGCGCGGCGAACAACTGCGCCATGTAGAACCCGATGTCGGCGTAGCTGAACGGGCCGGCGAGATATTCGCGACCGTGAAGGCGCTGCTCCATTGCGCCGTAGTAGGTCTCGATGCCGGCTCGCGCCTGCTTCCATTCCGGCGCGCCTACCGGGTCGGGATTTCCGCGCAGGCTCATGAGTCGAACGACGTGAGGGAAGAACACCTCGTCGGAGCAGTGCTCGAGCCGCCGCGCCTCGACTCGTTCGGAGATCGCGCGCGGCCAGAGCGGTGGCTCCGGCCAGCGGTCTTCGAAATACTCGAAGATCTGCGTCGAATCGAAGATCTCCGCGGCGCCGTCGACGAGCACCGGAACCTGGCTCTTGGGATTGATGCGCATGACTTCGGGATGCTTCGGTGAATAGCCTGGGCCGAACTCGAACGGCACCATCACCAGCTCGAAGGCGAGTCCTTTCTCGTGCGCGGCGATCTCGACCTTGGCGGCGAACATGCTGAGCGGACCGGAGTAGATCTTCAAGTCGTTCATGGCATCCCTCGATTCGACGCGTGCGCCTGCACCGAGGCGACCTCAGGACGGGATCGCGCGCCGCAGCGCGTCGAGGATCTGATCGGGCGCCTCCGCCATCAACGCGTGTCCTGCGTCGATGGCCACCGGCGTCGTCCCTAGCGCTTCGGCGATCGCCTTCGCATCCCTGGTCATCGTCATCTGGTCCCTCCGGCCGACGACGATCGTCGTCGGACATTCGACGCGCGCTGCCGCTTCGATCCCGCCCCGGTACGCGTTGCATGCGCGGAAGTCGCTGAGGAAAAGATTGCCTCGCGGATCGGTCGCCTGCATGCGCCGCATCAGGGCGGCGTTGGCCCCGTGCAGCCAGGCGCCGGGACCGGGGTACGAGGGCTTGGCAGCCTGTGTCGAGTGCGACCAGGTGTTGACTCTTGCGATCGCCGCCTGCGGGTCGTCTGCCGCGATGTCGAGCAATGCGGGCGAGACGACCATTGGGTAGGCCGTGCCGACCATGACGAGATGGCAAGCGCGCTGCGGCGCCCGCGCGGCTGCCTCGAGCGCGACGAGCGAGCCCATGCTGTGGCCGACCAGGCTCGCGGCGGCGACGCCGGCGCCATCGAGCAAGGCGATCAGCCAGTCCGCCATCGCCTCGACGCTCGCCAGCGCCGGGCCGGTGCTGCGGCCGTGGCCGGGCAGGTCGACGGCCAGCACGCCGTGGCCGTGGTGCGCGAAAAAGCGCGCGGCGAGCGTCCAGACGCTGTGGTCGTGCAGGGCGCCATGCACAAAGACGACGGTGGGCCGTGTCGCGTCGAAGGCCTTGCCGCCGGTGTAGGCGTAGGCGAAGCGAGCCGCGTCGAGGCCGGCATCGCCCGCCAGCGAAGGCAGCGCGACGTTCATTTCGGCGCGCCGCCGGCACGCGCCGCGGCCTTGAGCGCCCGCTTCAGATCGTCGATCAGGTCGTCGGCGTCCTCGAGGCCGATCGACAGGCGAATCGTTCCAGGACCGATGCCGGCCTTGGCGAGTGCCGCGTCGTCCATGCGAAAGTGCGTCGTCGACGCCGGATGGATGACGAGAGAACGGCAGTCGCCGACGTTGGCGAGGTGCGAGAACACCTGCAGCGCCTCGATGAAGGCGACGCCCGCATCGCGCGATCCCTTGAGGTCGAAGCTGAACACCGAGCCGCAGCCGCGCGGCAAGAGGCGCCGGGCGAGCGCGTGGTCGGGATGCGAATCGAGCTCCGGATAGCCGACGTTCGCGACCTGGTCGTGGCCGGCGAGAAAGGCGACGACCTTGCGTGTGTTCTCGACATGGCGCGCCATGCGCAGGGGCAGCGTCTCGATGCCCTGCAGGATCAGCCACGCCGTGTGTGGGCTCATGCTCGCGCCGAAATCGCGCAGGCCCTCGCGGCGCGCGCGCAGCAGGAACGCGCCGACGGTGCTCTCCTCGCTGAAGACCATGCCGTGGAAGCCCTCGTAGGCGCGCGTCAGCTCAGTGAAGCGGCCGGTCGCCGCGGTCGCCCGGTCCCAGTCGAAGTTGCCGCTGTCGACGAGGAGGCCGCCGATCACCGTGCCGTGACCCGACAGGAACTTAGTCGCAGAGTGAAAGAGCAGGTCCGCGCCCAGCTCGAAGGGGCGCATCAGCCAGGGCGTCGTGAAGGTCGAGTCGACCAGAAGCGGCAGGTGCTGCTCGTGGGCGATGACGGCGATGGCCGGGATGTCGAGGACGTCGAGGCCCGGGTTGCCGAGGGTTTCGCCGAAGAGGAGTCTGGTCTCGGGCCGGACCGCCGCCCGCCAGGCGTCGTGATCGCCCGGCCGCACGAACGTCGTCGCAATGCCGAACCGGGACAGCGTGTAGTGCAGCAGGTTGTGCGAGCCGCCGTAGAGCGCGCTCGAGGCGACGATGTGTGAACCCGCGCCGGCGATGGTGGCGATCGCCAAGTGCAGGGCGGCCTGGCCGCTCGCCGTCGCGATCGCGCCGCTGCCGCCTTCGAGCGCGGCGACGCGTTCCTCGAGGACGGCGTTCGTCGGGTTGGAGAGGCGGGTGTAGACGTGGCCCGAGCGCTCCATGTTGAAGAGCGAGGCGGCGTGCTCGCTCGACTCGAACACGAACGATGTCGTCAGGTGGATCGGCACGGCGCGCGCGCCGGTCGCCGGATCGGGCGCCGCGCCGGCATGGAGGGCCAGCGTGTCGAAGCCGGGATTCGAGTAGCCGGGCATGGGTCGAAACCTTCCTCTGTGGCGAACGATTGTGGGCTATATTGAACCTCACGCCCCGCAGGCGGCCCCGGCGCAGGACCGTCCGTCAACCGACAGTTCACCGGAGACGACCATGAAAGTCAGCGACATCCTGAGAGTGAAGGGCGGCACGCTTTTCACGGTCGCGCCCGACGAGCCGCTCTCGTCCGCGCTCAACGTCATGTCCGAGCACGACATCGGCTCGCTCGTCGTTATGGAAAGCGGCGAGCTGGTCGGCATGCTGACCTTCCGCGAGGTGATTCAGGCGGTCGTCGCCAACGGCGGCGCGCTTGGCACGACGCGCGTGCGCGCCGTGATGGACGACGCGCCGCTCACCTGCACGCCGGCCACCGAGCTCGACGAGGTGCGCCGCATGATGCTCGGCCGCCATGCCCGCTACATGCCGGTGCTGAGCGAGAAGACACTGATGGGCGTGGTCTCGTTCTACGACGTCGCCAAGGCGGTCGTCGACAGCCAGGACTTCGAGAACCGCATGCTCAAAGCCTACATCCGCGACTGGCCGGTCGAGAGCCGCGACGAGCTACCGTCGTCGAACCCGAACTAGCGTCGGCGGCGATGCCGATCGCGGCCATCGCGCCTCCCGCACGCGGCGGCGGCGCCGCTCCCGCAGCGCCGATCGACTATCTCCATCCCGATCTACCGCCCGGGCTTCGGCGCGTGGTGATGCCTGCGATCGACGCCACGGCGGCGTCGCTGCGCGGCTACGGGAGACTCGTCGACGACCCGGCCGAGTGCAAGATCGAGATCGTCCCCTGGCGACAGTGCGGCACCCGGCCGATCGACGCCGACACCGGCGACCAGGGCGGCACGACCGAGGGCGTCTTCGTCAGCGAGTGGCGCGGCGACGTCCTCTACGGACGCAACGACGCCGTCGACGGCCATTACATCCTTGGCTATGCCGTGCCGCCCGAAGTCGCCCGCACCGATCACCGCAAGGCGCCGCGCCGGATGCTCCTCTGGCACGCGAACTACCACCCCGACGGCGGCCAGCTCTTCTTTCCGATCGACCGGCGGCCCTTCCTCGTGCCGCTCGCGCTGCCCGGCGACGACGTCACGCCGGAGCGCTTCGTGTGCTTCCGCTTCGACGGCACCAAGGGCCTCTACATGCACCCCGACATCTGGCACGAAGGCGTCTTCGGCGTCTCGGGAACGCAGCGCTTCTTCGACAAGCAGGGCGCGGTCCATGCTCGCGTCTCGGTCGATTTCGCGCGCGAATTCGCCTGCCTGCTCGAGGCGCCGATCGCCGCGGGCGAGGGCGACGGCGCAGCCGGCTAGCATCGGGCGATGTCGGGCAGCACGCTGGGCCATCTGTTTCGGGTCACGACCTTCGGCGAGAGCCACGGCCCGGCGATCGGCTGCGTCGTCGACGGCTGCCCGCCCGGACTGGTGCTGTCGGAAGCGGACATCCAGCCCGAGCTCGACCGGCGCCGGCCGGGCACCTCGCGGCATGTCACGCAGCGAAAGGAAGACGACAGGGTCGAGATCGTCTCGGGAATCTTCGAGGGCCGGACGACCGGAACGCCGATCGCGCTCCTGATCAGGAACACCGACCAGCGGAGCAAGGATTACGCGAACCTGCTCGACACGTTTCGTCCCGGCCACGCCGACTATCCGTACCACCACAAGTACGGCCTGCGCGATCCGCGCGGCGGCGGCCGCGCCTCGGCCCGGCTCACCGCGCCGGCCGTCGGCGCGGCGGCGATCGCCAGGAAGTGGCTGCGCGAACACTGCGGCACGACCTTCGCCGGCCACATGACGCAGATGGGAACGATCGCGATTCCCTTCGAAGGAATGGACCACGTCGCGAACAATCCGTTCTTCGCCGCCAACGCGAGCGACATCGCCCGCCTCGAGGCTCACATGGACCAGCTCAGGAGAGACGGCGACAGCTGCGGCGCGCGCATCGACGTGGTCGCGCGCGGCGTGCCGGTCGGCCTCGGCGAGCCGCTCTACGACAAGCTCGACGCCGACATCGCCTACGCGATGATGGGCATCAACGCGGTCAAGGGGGTCGAGATCGGCGCCGGCTTTGCGGCGGTCGCGCAGCGCGGCACGACGCACGGCGACGAGCTGACCCCCGGCGGCTTCGCGAGCAACAACGCCGGCGGCGTGCTCGGCGGCATCTCGACGGGCCAGGACATCACCGTCTCGCTCGCGATCAAGCCGACCAGCTCGATCCGCAGCCCGCGTCGCTCGATCGACCTTGAGGGCAAGGCAACGGTGGTCGAGACCCTCGGCCGCCACGATCCCTGCGTCGGCATCCGCGCCGTGCCGATCGCCGAGGCGATGCTCGCGCTGGTGCTAATGGACCACGTGCTGCGCCACCGCGCGCAGTGCGGCGACGTCCGCGTGCCGGTCGCGCCGATCCCTGCGCAGGCGCCTTGACCGAGCCCGCCGCTGCGCCGCGACCGACGGTCGTTCCGTTCGCCGCCGTCTCGTTCGCTTACTTCGCCTACGCCGGGCTGATGAGCACGTACGGTCCCCTCTGGTACCAGAGCCTCGGTTATTCGACACTGGCGATCGGCGTCCTCACCGCGCTGCAGAGCTCGACCCGGCTGTTCAGCCCCTATGCGTGGGGCTGGCTCGCGGACCACACCGGCCGGCGCGAGCCGCTGCTGCGCGTCGCCGCCGGCGGCTCGCTCGCGGCGTCGGCCGGCTTCTTCGCGCCCGTCGGCTACACCTGGGTGGCGATCGTCACGGTACTCCTCTTCGTCTGCACCGCCGGCGTGATCCCGATCAACGAGGCGGTGCTGGCGCATCGCGTCAGCAGCGGCGGCAGCCTCGACATCGGCCGCTACGGCCGCGTCCGCATGTGGGGGTCGGTCGGCTTCATCGGCGCGGTGACGACGAGCGGCTTCGTTCTCCAGGCGGCAGGCGTGGATCGCTTTCCGATGCTTGTCTCGCTCCTGCTCGCGCTCCTGCTTTTCACGGCCTGGCGACTGCCGGCCTCGGCCGAGGTCGGCCAGGCCGCCTCCACGGCGGCCGGTGCGCTGGCGGTGCTGCGCCAGCCGGTCGTCGCCTGGTTCTTCGCCGGGGTGTTCCTGACCGTGCTCGCGCACACCAGCCTGTACGCGTTCTATTCGCTCTACCTGTCGTCGCTCGGCTATAGCAAGGGCGAGATCGGCCTGCTCTGGTCGATCGGCGTGCTCGTCGAGGTGATCTGGTTCTTTTTCCAGGGGCGCTGGTCGCATCGCCTGTCGATGCACGCGTGGCTGGTGGCGGCCGCGCTCGCATCGGCGTTGCGCTTCGCCCTGATCGCCGCGCTCGGCGCCTGGGTCGCGGTGCTGGTCGTCGCCCAGTGCCTGCATGCGCTCAGCTTCGCGGCCCAGCATTCAGCGTGCATCGCCGTCATCACGCGCCACTTTCCCGGGCGCCTGCGCGGCCGAGGCCAGGCGCTCTACGCCGTCCTCGGCTACGGCGCATCGGGCGTGGTCGGCGGCGTCGCCGGCGGCGCGCTCAGCGAGGCGCTCGGATTCGCCGCCGTGTTCTGGGCGGCGAGCGGCGCGGCGTTGGCGGCGGCGTGGTGCTGCCAGCGCGCGCTGCGCGGCGAAGCCGGGGCCGCCTGACCGCTTCGTCGGCGCGCTGCGCGCTTCAGCGACGCTTGTTCCCCCTCGTCCGGGGCCGCTGCGTCTCGCCACCGCTGAAGCGCAGTCCGTCGCACCGAGGATGGCTGCTGGGCGCGCCGGTCCTACACTCGCGGCCATGCAAATTTCGAGCGAACGACCGGCCGCCGCCCACAAGGCGAAGCGCTGGATCTGGATCGGCGCCGTCGCTGCTGTCGCTCTGGCGGCGCTGGCCGCCGCCGTGCTGTCCAAGGCCGGCATCGGGGGCGACGGCAAGGGCAAGAAGGAGCCGGTGGCGCTCGAGTTCGTCCCGGCGGAAGTGGCGCGCCCGGTCGCGGCGCGGCTGCCGCTGACGCTCGAGTTCTCCGGCCCGCTGGTCGCGCCGCGCACCGCGATCGTCCGCGCCAAGGCAGCGGGCACGCTGATGTCCCTTTCGGTCGCCGAAGGCAGCCGCGTCAAGGCCGGTCAGGTGATCGGCGCCATCGACCTGGCCGACCTGCAGAGCCGCGTCGCCGACCGCGCCGCCCTGGTCGAATCGGCGCAGGCAGCCCTGGTTGAGGCCGAGCGCCAGAACACCGCCAACGTCGGCCTGGCAGCGCAGAACTTCATCTCGCCGACGGCGCTGCAGACCTCGCAGGCGCGCCTCGACGCGGCGCGCGCCCAGCTCAAGTCGGCGCAGGCGCAGCTCGCCTCGACGCGCGTCGGCATTCGTGAGGCGACGCTCGCCGTTCCGATGTCCGGGATCGTCGGCAAGCGCCATGTCGTTCCCGGCGAGAAGGTCAGCGCCGAGCAGCAGATCGTCACCGTCGTCGACCTGTCGGCGCTCGAGCTCGCCGGCACCGTCGGCACGCATGAGGTGTCGCTGCTCGAGCCCGGCCAGATCGCCGCGATCCGGATCGAGGGCCAGAGCGTCGACGTTGCCGGCCGCATCGACCGCATCGCACCGGCCGCAGAAGCGGGTACGCGAGCGATCGGCGTCGTCGTCTCGTTCGACAACAAGGGCGAGCGTTTTCGCGCCGGCCAGTACGCTCAGGCCCGCGTCGAACTCGCCGACCCGGCCGAGCGGATGACCGTGCCGAGCGGCGCCGTCGGCCAGGCTTCGGGCCAGGACTTCGTCTGGGCGATCGAGAAGGGCACGCTCGTTCGTCGCATCGTCGTCACGGGACGGCACGACCCGGCGACGGGACGCATCGAGGTGGTCAAGGGCCTCGGCGCGGATGCGCAGATCCTCGCCGTGCGCTTTGACAACCTCAAGGAAGGCGCGCCGGCCAGGGTCGTCGCGCAGCGCAGCGTCGCCAGCGGCGCGGCGGGCGCTGCATCGGCCCCCGCGGGATCGTCGCCGTCGCCGTCGGCGTCGGCATCGGCGGCGCCGATGCCGCGGTCCTGAGCGAAGCGGGCGGCGTCCATGTGGTTCACGCGCGTCTCGATCGCCAACCCGGTCTTCGCGACCATGGTCATGGCCGCGCTCTGCGTCCTCGGCCTGTTCTCGTACAGCCAGCTGCGCGTCGAGCGGCTGCCCGACATCACGCCGCCGATCGTCTTCGTCAGCGTCGCCTATCCCGGCGCATCGCCGGAGGCGGTCGAGACCGAGTTGACTCGGCCGATCGAGCTCTCGCTCAACGGCATCGCCGGCGTCAAGATGATCCGCTCGAACTCGCTCGAGGGGCGCAGCGAAACGGCGGTCGAGTTCCAGGTCTCGGCCGACATGAACCGCGCGGTGCAGGACATTCGCGACAAGGTCGCCGTCGTCCAGCCGAACTTTCCGCGCGATGCCAAGCAGCCGTACGTGTCGCGCTTCGACGGCGACAACGCCCAGCCGACCGTCTACCTTTCGCTCCTCGGCCACGAGCGTAGCGCGCGCGAGCTCTCGCTGCTCGCCGACCAGGTCGTGAAGAAACGGCTCGAGCGCGCGACCGGCGTCGCCCGCGTCGACGTCGGCGGACTCACCGTGCGCCAGGTCCGCATCGACCTCGACCCGCAGCGCCTGCGCGCCCTCCAGCTCACGCCGGGCGACGTCTCGACCGCGCTGCAGCGGGCCAACGCAGACATGCCGGTGGGCCTGCTGACGGGCGGCAAGGAAGACGCGATCGTCCGCGTCGAGGGCAAAGTGAAGGACGCCAAGGCGTTCGCCGACATCGTCGTCGCGTCGCGCAACGGCAGCGTCATCCGCCTGGCGGACCTCGGTACCCTGGTCGAGCGCGAGCGCGAGCCCGACTCGCTCTCGCGCGACGACGGCGTGCCGTCGATCTCCTTCCAGGTCTTCAAGCAGCAGGACGCCAACATCGTCGAGACCGGCGAGGCGATCAAGGCCGCGGCCGAGGAGCTCAGGAACACCCTGCCACCGGGCGTCGAGCTGCGCCTCGTCTACGCCGACAGCGACTGGGTCGCGCGCTCGCTCTCGGGCGTGAAGAAGACCCTGATCGAAGGCGCGCTGCTGACCGTGGCGATCGTTTTCCTGTTCCTGCACAGCTGGCGCAGCACGATCATCACCGGGCTGACGCTGCCGATCGCGGTGATCTCGGCCTTCATCGCCGTCTACCTGTTCGGCTTCACGCTCAACTTCATGACGATGATGGCGCTGTCGCTGTGCATCGGCCTGCTCATCGACGATGCCATCGTGGTGCGCGAGAACATCGTGCGACACGTCCACCTGGGCCTCGGCCATCGCGAAGCGGCGCAGCTCGGCACCGACGAGATCGGCATGGCGGTGATGGCGACGACGTTCGCCATCTGCGCCGTGTTCGTGCCGGTCGCGTTCATGAAGGGGATCATCGGCAAGTTCTTCTTCTCGTTCGGCGTGACGGTGGCCGTGGCGGTTATCGTCTCGCTGTTCGTCAGCTTCACCCTCGACCCGATGCTGTCGAGCATCTGGCGCGATCCGCCGAGCAATCGGCTGCTGCGCGTGCCGGTGCTCGGCTCGATGATGCGTGCGACCGACCGCCTGCTCGACGTCCTGCACGGCGTCTACGAGCGGCTGATCCACTGGATCTTCTCGGCGCGGCGCTATCGTGTCCTGGTGCCGCCGATCCCGGCGTTCGGCCACCGGTTCGACGCCGCTGGCCGGCGCGACCTGGCGGCGCCAAGGCGCTGGCGCCTGGCGACGATCACGCCGCGCGCCGTCGTCGTGCTGTGCGGCATCGCCAGCTTCGTCGTCGCGATCGGCATTGCGCCGCTCGTCGGCACCGAGTTCATTCCCGAAAGCGACAACAGCTACATCCGCATGAACGTGACGCTGCCCGTCGGCACGAGCCTGCGGCGCGGCAGCGACAAGCTGCTCCAGGTCGAGGACGTCGTCCGAAGGATGCCTGAGATCCGCATGGTCTCGACGACGATCGGCGACACCGGCAACGGCAGCCGCAACTCGGGGGTGCTGTCGATCCAGCTCGTCAAGCCGCACGAGCGGAAGCTCAAGCAGCGCGAGGTCGAGAAGGCGATCCGCAAGGCCATCGAGCCGATCCCGGGCATCGAGGTCACGCTCGGCGACCAGCCGATCTTCGTCTCGCTGCTCGGCCCCGACCCCGCTGTGCTCGAAGCCGAAGTGCTGAAGCTGCAGGAGAAGGTCTCGAAGGTGCGCGGGATCGCCGATCTCAGCACGTCGGTGAAGCCGGGCATCCCGGCTTACGCGGTTCGCCTCAAGCGCGACGCGATTCGCGAGCTCGGCCTGACGACGACACAGCTCGCTGGAAGCCTGCGCGCCTATGTCAACGGCGACGTCGCCACCTACTGGACCTCGCCCGACGGCGAGCAGGTCGACGTGGAGTTGCGCCTGCCGCAGACCTCGCGCGAGAACATCGCCCAGCTCGACGGCCTGCCGGTGGCCTATGCGAAGGACGGCACGCCGATCGCGCTGGCCAGCGTCGCCGACGTCGTGCCGGTCGTCAACCCGGTCGTCATCAAGCGCCAGGACCTGCAGCGCCGCCAGGCGATCTATGCCGGCACCGAGGGGCGGCCGAGCGGAGACGTCGGCGCCGACGTGCAGAAGATCGTCAAGGAATGGCAGCTGCCGCCCGGCTATCGCTTCGATGTCGGCGGCCAGACGCGCGACCAGCAGGAGGCGTTCGTGGGCGTCCTGTTCGCGCTAGGCGCGGCGGTGATCTTCATCTACATCGTCCTGGCGTCGCAGTTCTCGAGCTTCCTGCAGCCGCTGGCGATCATGGCCTCGCTGCCGCTGGCGCTGATCGGCGTGATGCTGGCACTGCTCGTCACGCGCTCGACGCTCAACCTGTTCTCGATGATCGGCCTGGTGATGCTGATGGGCTTGGTGACCAAGAACG
>JBBRFW010000015.1:0-50952 GCA_038241255.1 Burkholderiales bacterium
TCTCGACGCGGTCGTCGCCGTAGTTGCGGTGAAAGCTCACCCAGTCGCCGCCGTTCGACTGCAGGCCCCACTGCGCCTTGGTCCAGTTCTCGAGGTCGTCGGCGTTGATCATGGTGGCCGGCGAGTTGACGAGGTTGAAGTACCAGAGGCTGCGCCGGTAGATCGCCTCCGGCGCGCCCTTGAGGCGGAAGTGCCAGATCTCCGACATCGTCTTGTCGGGCCCGACTGGACGCAGGCAGCGCAGTTGCTGCAGCGGCGACTGCACAGACAGGTACGGGTAGACGAGCACGTGGTGGATGCTGCGCGACAAGTACTCCTCGGTCTTCGCCTCGCCGTAGGCGTTCTTGAGCAGCGCCTCGTACTCGAGCGAGTCGGGATCTCGCGGGCGAAGGCCCATGTACGCCTTGAGGATGCCGTGGCCGTGCGGGAAGTTGATCGTCTGCACGGAGTCCCACTGCTCGAAGCTCGACGCGAACGTCGAAAGGTAGTGGTAGTAGAGCGGGGCGGTGCCCTTCTCGGCCTTCAGACGCTTCTCGACCTTGCCCGCCGAGATGCCGGTCGACTGGTGCGTCACCGAGGGATGGAGCGCGTCGAGCTGGTTTTCCATGAAGAACTTCCAGTTGGAATGCTGCATGACGCGATGACAGATCGGCACGACCTCGACCTCGCCGAGCGGCGAGCGGTCGCACATGTCGTCGAAGGCGATCTTCGCCTCGCCGAGGAACTCGTCGAGCGACGGGCCCTCGTCGACCAGGCCGGCGAAGACGAAACCGCGATAGCTGCCGACGCGCGCCACGCGCTTCATGCCGCAGTCGGGGTTGTCCTTCGTCATCCGCGTGCCCTCGTAGCCCTTGGCGAGCGGGATCGCGCGAACGCTGCCGTCGAGGTGGAAGCTCCAGGCGTGGTACGAGCAGACGAAGGCGCTGCCGGTGTTGCCCCTGAGGTTGCCAACGAGCTGTACGCCGCGGTGCGGGCAGCGGTTGTAGAGCACCTGCACGCTCATGTCGGGCTGGCGGATCATGATCATCGGCTGGCGGCCGATCGTCACTGCGTAGTAGTCGCCGGGCTTGGGCACCTGCGACTCGTGGCCGCAGTAGACCCAGATCCGCTCCCAGATGCGCTCCATCTCGGCATCGAAGATCTGCTGATCGGTGTAGACCGTCCGATGGACACGGTCGGGTTCGACGAGTGCGGTGACGTTCATCGGGGCCTCGCAAGAGAAGAATGGCGCAGCGAGAGGCATTGTCATCCTGAGCGCAGCGAAGGATCGCGGCGCTACGATCAGATCCTTCGCTTCGTCGGGATGACAGCATGCCGTCGACTCCTTTTTACTGCGACTTCACCAGCGTCGATCAGATCGACGCGGAATACAAGCCGAGCCTGCGCGTCACTGACGCCGAGGCGCTCATGCGCGGCTACGGGGAGCGCAGCGCGCTCGCGCGCGAGCGGCTGACGGGGATCTACGACGTCGCCTACGGCCCCACGCCCGACGAGAAGCTCGACATCTTTCCCGCGGCTCGGCCAAACGCGCCCGTCTTCGTCTTCATCCATGGCGGCTACTGGCGCGCCTTCTCGGCCCGGGAGCACAGCTTCGTCGCCCTCGGACCGGTAGCGCTTGGCATCACCACGGTCGTCGTCGACTACGCGCTCTGTCCCCAGGTGACCATCGACGAGATCACGCGCCAGTGCCGTGCCGCCGTCGCCTGGACCCTGAGCCACATCGGCGCGCACGGCGGCGACCCGCAGCGCGTCGCGGTCGGCGGCCACTCGGCCGGCGGTCATCTGAGCGCGATGTGCCTCGAGGCGCACTGGGACGAGGAGCACGGCCTCGGCCGCGATCCGCTCGCCGCCGCGGTGCTCGTCAGCGGCATCTACGACATCGAGCCGCTCCGCCACAGCTACCTGCAGCCGACGATCCAGCTCGACGACGGCATCGTCGGACGCAACTCTCCGCTGTACGGCGTGCGTCCCTGTGCGACGCCTGCGCTCGTCACCTGGGGCGCCGACGAGAGCGACGAGTTCGCGCGTCAGTCGATCTCGTTCCACGCCGCGTGGCAAGGCGCCGGCAACAAGGCCGAGCTGATGCCGCAGCCCGGCATCCATCACTTCTCGGCGATCGACGGCTTCGCCGATCCGGCCCATCCGCTCTGCCGCTGGCTCGCCGGCCGGCTCTTCACATCGCCTTGAACAGGTGCACGTAGGCGCGGCTCACCGGCAGCTCGCCGGCGTGACCGCGCAGGCGAACGAAAAGCCGGCTCTGCTCGTCCCGGCGCGTCCCGGCGAGGTGATCGAGGTTGACGATCGTCGACCGGTGCACCTGCACGAAGCGCTCCGGGTCGAGCTGCGCCGCGAGCTCGGTGACGGTCGTGCGGATCAGGTGTTCGGCGGCCGCGGTGCGAACGCTGGTGTACTTGTCGTCGGCATGGAAGAAGAGGACGTCGGCGACGTCGATCTGGTGCGTGATTTCGCCCTGGCTGGCGCGCACGTAACGCAGACGTGGCGCGCCGCCCGGCGCGGGGGCGAGCTGGCGCAGCACGGCGGCCAGGCGCGCATCGTCGGCCGGCGCCTCGACGTTGCCGCCGGAGGGCGCTGTCGCGCGCTCCGAGCTCGAAGTCGCCAGTGCGCGCTGCAAGCGCCCGACGGTGAGCGCGAGCCGCTCCGCCTGCACCGGCTTCAGCACGTAGTCCACGGCTTGCTGCTCGAACGCGGCGACCGCGAACTCGTCGTAGGCGGTGACGAAGACGACCCGAGTCCGCCCCTCGATGCCTTGCGCGACTTCGAGGCCGGTGAGGCCCGGCATCTTGATGTCGAGAAAGGCGAGATCCGGGTCGAGCGCGGCGATGCGGTCGGCCGCCTCGACCCCGTTGCGCGCGACCGCGACGATGGCCAGCGCCGGCCACGCCCTGCCGAGCAGGTCGCGCAGGTAGGCCGCGAGGTGCGGTTCGTCGTCGGCGATCACCGCCGTTGGCTTCGCGGCCGTCATGGCGGCGCCGGCAGCGAGAGGCAGGCGCGCACGCCGCGCGGCTCGCCGGCGCGGATGTCGAGCCAGGCGCTGCTGCCGTACGCCTGGGCGAGGCGGCCGCGGATGTTGGCCAGCGCCGTGCCGCTGCCGGCGCGACGCGCGGTCGGCGCGGCAGCTGCGAGTCCGGCGCCGTCGTCGTCGACGGTGACGACGAGCGAGCGTCCGTCGCGGCGCGCGCCGACGCGTACCCGACCGCCGGCGATTTGCGGCTCCACCCCGTGCACGATCGCGTTCTCGACCAGCGGCTGCACGGTCAAGGCGGGCAGCGGCAGCGTCCGCAGCGCCGCCGGCACGTCGATCGTGTAGTCGAGGCGGTCCTCCATCCGGATCTTGATGATCCGCATGTAGGCGTCGATCAGGTCGATCTCGTCGCCGAGCGTGTGCCGGTCCTGGCCGAGGCCCGACAGCGACGCGCGCAGGTAGTCGACGAAGGCCTCGAGCATCGACTTCGCGCGCGGTGCATCGGCCTCCATCAGCGAGACGACGTTGGCGAGCGTGTTGAACAGGAAGTGCGGCTCCATCTGCGCCTGCAGCAGGCGCAGCTGGGCCTCGGTGGCGCGGTTTTCGGCCTGGATCTGACGCGACTTGCTCCAGAAGAACTGCTGAAAGACGACGGTGATGAAGAGAGTGATCAGCAAGCTGCCGGCGAGCATCCCCGGCTGGTCCGCGGGAAAGAAACGGCGCACGTCGACTCCGGTCGCCCAGAACATGCCCAGCGGCCAGCCGACGGCGACGCCGACCATAGGCACCACCGAGAAATAGAGCGAACGCTGCCACGGCCGAAAGAGCGCGACTCGCCCCCTGACGAGCTTGTCGGCGACCCAGAACGAGAGGCGAATCGAAAAGCCGATCGTCAGGCTGATGATCGCGTTGGCGCCGTACCAGGCACCCCACGACGCGAACGAGAGGTGGCTGCGACCGATGGAAAAGACGATCGAGAAGCCCGCGGCGACCGCGAGCGAGAAGGCCACCGTCCAGACGTGCTCCATCCACCACGGCCCGGCGCGCGGCGAGCTGCGGCTGAGCCAGGCACGCCAGGACAGGCGCAGCATCTCATTCGTCTGCATGCGTCGCAGTGTACGAACGGCGCCGCTGGCTGCAGCGCCGCTGCGACGGATCGACAGCCCGGGCGACGGCCGGCCAGGCGGGGCGACGGCTGCTAGCGCGCCAGCGCCGCGGTCGCGCCTTCGCCGCCGCCACAGGGCGCGACCTGGCGCGTCGCCGGGCTCATTCCGGAGCGAAGCGCGTACTGGTTGCCGTCGGGGTAGTAGAAGACCTCGGGCTTGAAGAAGACCTTGAGGCGCGAGGGCGCGATGGCGGCGATCTGCGCCCAGCGCACCGGGTCCATGAAGGCATCGGTCTGCTCGGCGCGGGCGGTGACGTAGACGATGCCGCCGCGCTTGTCGGAGAACGGCCCGACGATGTCGCCGTGGTAGGGCGCGGCGACGGTGTCGGTCATCGCCGAGCCTTCGGCGCCAACCGCTTGCGCGAACGTGAAGGTGCCGTAGATGGACGAGGTCGGCGTGCCGTGCAGGTTCTCGACGGCCAGCCGGATCGCTAGGCCCGGCCCCTTGCAGCCGCCTTCGCCCGGCCGGGTCATCGTGACGCCCACCAGGTAGTAGCGGAACTGCCCGTTCATGTACTTCGGCGAGGAGCCGCGCGCGAGCTCGGCCTGCTCCTGCGCGTTCTCGAAGACGCGCGCCTCGCCGCGCGGGCCGCCGCGCAGCGCCTCGGCCTCGATCGCCTGTTCGCTGGAGACTGCGCTGCGGGCGTCGCGGACGAAGCCTTCGCCCGGCGGGCCCGCGTACTCGCGCCGCTCGCGCGGCGCCGCGTCGCCGCGGTAGCGGCTGTCGGCCTGCGCCGCCGCGACTGCCGCGGACTTGGGCGGCGCCGGATCGGCCTTCTTGCAGGCGACCACGGGCGAGGCGAGCAGGCAGAGGAGGAGGAGGTCGGCGCGCAAGTCGTTCTCGATCGATAGAAGGTTCGCCCTGGCCTTATCGGCCGGCGCGGCATGGACTTGAGCGCGCCGGCCCCTCCCTACAATCGCGCCACCTCGCGGAGCCAACCCTTTCCATGCACGTCAGCGCTTCGGTCTTCAAGGCCTACGACATCCGCGGCATCTTCGGCAGGACGGTCGACGCGCGCTTCGCCGAGCAGCTCGGCCGCGCCTTCGGCAGCGAGGCGCTCGCCACCGGCGAGCGGGCGGTCGCGGTCGGCCGAGACGGCCGCCACTCGGGCCCGTCGCTAGCCGCCGCGCTGATCCGCGGCCTCGCCTCGACCGGCCTCGAGGTCGTCGATCTCGGCGCAGTGACGACGCCGATGCTCTACTACGTCGCGGCGACGCGCGGCCGGCACGGCTGCGCGAGCGGCGTGCAGGTGACCGGCAGCCACAACCCGAAGGACTACAACGGCTTCAAGATGGTGCTGGCCGGCCGCGCCATCCATGGCGAGGAGATCCAGCGCCTGCGCCGGCGCATGGAGGCGGACGACTTCGTGATCGGCCGCGGCCGCACCGCGGCGATGGACATCCTCGCCGAGTACCGCGCGCGCATCGTCGGCGATTGCACGCTGGCTCGGCCGATGACGGTGGCGGTCGATTCCGGCAACGGCATCGCCGGCGCGTCGGCGCCCGGCATCCTGCGCGCCCTCGGCTGCACCGTGCACGAGCTCTACTCCGACGTCGACGGCGACTTCCCCAACCATCACCCCGACCCGAGCAAGCCCGAGAACCTGGCCGAGCTCGTCCGCGCCGTGCGGGCGGGCGACGCCGAGCTCGGCCTCGCTTTCGACGGCGACGGCGACCGCCTCGGCGTCGTCACCAAGGACGGGCAGATCATCTACCCCGACCGGCAGCTGATGCTGTTTGCGCGCGACGTGCTGCGGCGCGAGCGCGGCGCGACGATCATCTTCGACGTCAAGTGCTCGCAGCAGATGGCGCCCCTGATCCGTGCCGCCGGCGGCGTGCCGCTGATGTGGAAGACTGGTCACTCGCTCGTCAAGGCCAAGATGCGCGAGCTCGGCGCGCCGCTCGCCGGCGAGATGAGCGGCCACATCTTCTTCGGCGAGCGCTGGTATGGCTTCGACGACGCCACCTACACCGCTGCGCGCCTGCTCGAGATCCTGAGCGCGAGCGCCGATCCGAGCGCGGTGCTGAACGCGCTGCCGACAAGCTTTTCGACGCCCGAGCTCAACGTGCTTTGCGCCGAGGGCGAGCCGGCCGAAGTCGTGAAGCGCCTGCGCGCGGAGGCGAAGTTCCCCGGTGCCCGGGAGATCGTCACGATCGATGGCGTTCGGGTCGAATACGACGACGGCTTCGGCCTGGTGCGGGCGTCGAACACGACGCCGGTGCTGGTGCTTCGCTTCGAAGGCAAGACGCCGGCGGCGCTCGCCCGCATCGAGGCCGACTGTATGGCCGCGCTGCGCGCCGTCAAGGCCGACGCGCGGGTCGAGGCGGCCGCGCATTGAAGGCAGGCGGCCGCGCGCGTCGCGCCTTGCCGGCGGCAGGCGCGCTGAGGATCCTGATCGTCAAGCTGTCGTCGCTCGGTGACATCGTCCACGCGCTGCCGGTCATCGCCGACATCCGCGCCGCGTATCCGCGCGCACTCGTCGACTGGGTCGTCGAGCCGGCGTTTGCGCCGCTCCTGCATCGCGTCGCCGGCCTCGCCGAGGTGATCGACTGCCCGCTGCGGCGCTGGACGAGGACCGGGGCGTGGAGACCCGCCGTGGTGCGCGAGATGCGCGCTTTCGCGACGCGCCTGCGGCACGAGCGCTACGACGCGATCGTCGACCTGCAGGGCCTCACCAAGTCGGCCGTGATCGCCCGTGTCGCGCACGGCAGGAGCTACGGCCTAGCCAACCGCACCGACGGGGCGAGCCACGAGGCGCCGGCACGCTGGCTGGTCTCGGAGGCGATCCGCGTCGAGCCGCACAGCCATGCTCTCGACCGCTCGCGCGAGCTCGTCGCCGCCGCGCTCGGCACGCACATCGTCGGCGCGCCGTCGTTCGGGCTGACGGCGCGAGCCGCCGCGCCGGGCGAGGTGACGCGCACCGTCGTCCTGATCCACGGCACGTCGCGCGCCGACAAGCTCTGGCCCGATGCGTCCTGGATCGAGCTCGGCCTGCGCCTGGCCGACGAAGGCTGGGCCGTGGCACTGCCGCAGGCGGGCAGCGACGAAGGCCGGCGCGCGCTCGCGATCGCGGCGGCGATCGGCGGCGACTGCACCGTCTGGCCGGCGCTCGAGCTCGGCGCCTTCATCGATCGTCTCGCGCTGAGCAGCGGCGCGATCGGCGTCGACAGCGGCCCGAGCCACATCGCCGTCGCGCTCGGCCTGCCACACGTCCAGCTCTACAACTTCCCGACCGCCTGGCGGACCGGCCCGCAACCGCATCACAGCGGCGGCCTGCAGGTGTCGGTCGAAGGCGATCCGGTGCCGACGGTCGCGGCGGCGTGGGCGGCTTGGAAGGGCGTGCAGAGCGCAGCGCGCGTTGCCGCGACGCGCGTCCCCGCGTCTTCACCGTGACCGGCAGGGCACGCGGGCGCCTGGCACGGGCCGCCTATTCGCTGCTGCTGCGCCTGGTCGCGCCGCTCTATCTGGTGCGCGTGAAGTGGCGGGGCGGGCGCGAGCCGCTCTACGCGCACGCGCTCGGCGAGCGCTTCGGCGTGTATGCCGCGGCGATCGCGCCAGGCGCGGTGTGGGTCCACGCCGTCTCGCTCGGCGAGACGCGCGCGGCGGCACCCCTCATCGACGCGCTGCGCGCTGCGCGTCCTGGCGTTCGCTTCCTGCTCACGCACGGCACCGCCACCGGCCGCGCCGCTGGTCAGGCGCTGGTTCGCGACGGCGACGCGCAGCTTTGGCTGCCGTTCGATACACCGGGCGCGATTCGCCGCTTCTTCGCCCACGCGGAGCCTGCCGTCGGCGTGCTGATGGAGACCGAGATCTGGCCCAACCTGCTCGCCATTGCTGCCGAGCGGGGCTTGCCTGTGGTTCTCGCCAACGCGCGCATGAGCGAGCGCAGCCGGCGCCGCGGCAGGCGAGTCGATGCGTTGCTTCGGCCGGCGTTCGAGAGCCTGGCGCTGGCGCTCGCGCAGACCGACGCGGATGCCGAGCGACTGGGCGGCGCCGGCGTGCGCGAGGTGAGCGTTGTCGGCAACCTCAAGTACGACACCACGCCCGACCCCGCGCTGCTCGACCGCGGCCGCGCCTGGCGCGCGGGCGTCGGCCGCGGTGTCGTCCTCGCCGCCTCGACGCGGGAGGGCGAGGAAGCTTCGCTGCTGGTGGAGTGGCGTGCGCTGCCGGTGCCGCGGCCGCTGCTCGCCGTCGTGCCGCGCCATCCGCAACGCTTCGGAGCGGTTGCCGAGCTGATCTCGAGCGTTGGCTTCTCGGCATCGCGCCGCAGCACGTGGGCGAACGACGCGCCGCCCGCCGCGGCCGCAGCCGCCGACGTCTGGCTCGGCGACTCGATGCTCGAGTTGCCCGCCTGGTATGCGCTCGCCGACGTCGCCCTCCTTGGCGGCAGCTTCGCGCCGCTCGGCGGCCAGAACCTGATCGAAGCGGCCGCCTGCGGCTGCCCGGTGGTCATGGGCCCGCACACCTTCAACTTCGCCGAAGCCGCCGCGCTCGCGCTCGCCGCCGGCGCAGCGACCCGCGTCGCCGACATTGCGGCAGGCGTCGCCGCCGCCGTGACTCTCGCATCACCGGTCGCAGCCTCGACCCGAGCCGATCAATCGCGCCGCGCCCTCGATTTCGCCCAAGCCCATCGCGGCGCCGCCGCCCGCATGGCGTCACGCATCGTCGCCGCCATCGGCGCGGGCGCCTAGCCGCCGCCCGAATCGCGGCGGCCGGGCAAGGCAGGGCGGCCACGAGCGAACTCCGCCGTGGCGGGTACGCCTCGACTCGCTAACCCCGTTGAGGCGCCGCAGCCCCCCATGGTAACGTTTACATGATCGCACCGTGAAGGTCTCGCACGTTGAAGTCTTATGAGTTTCCGGCTGCGTTCCTCTGGGGTGCGGCGACATCGGCCTATCAGATCGAGGGATCGCCGCTCGCCGACGGCGCGGGGCCGAGCATCTGGCATCGCTTCGTGCGGACGCCGGGCCTCGTGCTGCACGGGCACACGGGCGACGTGGCCTGCGATCACTACCGGCGCATGAAGGACGACGTCCTCATGATGAAGCGACTCGGGCTCAACGCCTATCGCTTCAGCTTCGCCTGGGCGCGCATCTTTCCGGCGGGGCGCGGCGCGTTGAACGAAGGCGGGATGGATTTCTATGAGCGCCTCGTCGACACGCTGCTCGACAACGGCATCGAGCCGCTCGCCACGCTCTATCACTGGGACCTTCCCGTCGCGCTCGATGACTGCGGCGGCTGGCTCAACCCCGATGTGGCCGACTGGTTCGCCGATTACGCAAGCGCGATGTACCGCCGCCTCGACGGGCGGGTCAAGAAGTGGGCGACGCTCAACGAGCCCTGGGTCGTCAGCGACGGCGGCTATCTGCACGGTACGCTGGCGCCCGGTCACGAGAACCTGTACGAGGCGCCGATCGCGTCGCACCACCTTCTGCGCGCGCACGGCAAGGCGGTCCGCGCGTACCGCGCCGAGGGTCGGCACGAAGTCGGGCTGGTCGTCAATCTGGCGCCCAAGCACGCCCACAGCGACCGGCCCGAAGACGTCGCCGCGACGCGGCGCGCGGACGCCTACATGAATCGCCAGTATCTGGACCCGGTGTTCCTCGGTGCGTACCCGCCCGAGATGAAGGAGATCTTCGGCGACGCCTGGCCGGAGTGGCCCGCCGAGGATTTCGAGCTCATCGGCGAGAAGATCGACTTCGTCGGCGTCAACTACTACATGCGCGACGTGATCCGCCACGACGAGCGCAAGTGGCCGGCCCGGACCGCGGTCGTGCCGCAGGCGCAATCGACGTACACGCAGACCAGCTGGGAGGTCTATCCGAAGGGCCTGACCGAGATCCTGGTCTGGGTCAAGGAACGCTACGGCGACATCGCGCTCTACGTGACCGAGAACGGCGCGGCCTTCTACGACCCGCCCTGCGCCGCGGACGGCCGAATCAACGACCCGCTGCGGGTCGACTACTACCGCAGCCACTTGCGCGCGGTGCACGACGCGATCGAGGCCGGCGTCGACCTGCGCGGCTATTGCGCGTGGTCATTGATGGACAACCTCGAGTGGTCGCTCGGCTACTCGATGCGGTTCGGGCTGGTACATGTCAATTTCGAGACCCAGGAGCGCACCTTGAAGGACAGCGCGCACTTCTATTCCCGGGTCGTCGCGTCGCGCGGTGCGGCGCTTGGCACGGGCAGCTGAGGATCGGCCTTGGCGACCACGATCAAGGACGTCGCGCGCCACGCGGGGGTGTCGGTAGCGACGGTGTCGCGTGCGGTCAACGGCCATGCGAACGTCACGGCGCGCACGCGCGAGCACGTGCTGGGCGTCGTCGAGCGGATGCGCTTCGTCCCCTCGACCGCGGCGCGCAGCATGGTGATGCGACGCACGCACGCGGTCGGAGCGCTGTTGCCCGATCTCCACGGCGAGTACTTCTCGGAGCTGATCCGCGGCATCGATCTCGCCGCCCGCGCGCGCGGGCTGCATCTGCTCGTCTCCAGCTCGCACGGCGACGCCGCCGAGGCCGCCGCCGCGCTGCGCGCGATGCACGGCCGGGTCGACGGCTTGCTGGTCATGTCGCCGCATGCCAGCGCGGACTTCCTCTGGGACAACCTCTCGAACGGCCTGCCGGCCGTGCTGATGAACACGCGACTCGGGGGCGGCGCCCACTCGTCGTTCGCGGTAGACAACCGCGCGGGTGCCTGCGCGATGGTGCAGCACCTCGTCGACCGAGGTCATCGCCGGATCGCCTTCATCGCCGGCCCGGAGAGCAACTTCGAGGCGCAGGAGCGCCTGCGCGGCTATCGCGCGGCGATGGGAGAGCTCGTGCCCGAGCAGGCCGAACAGGTGCTGCAAGGCGACTTCAGCCAGGAGTCGGGCTTTCGCGCCGGCGGTCGCGTCGTCGCGCTGAGCGAGCGGCCGACGGCGGTCTTCGCCAGCAACGACATGATGGCCATCGGCTGCCTGTCGGCCCTCGACGAAGCGGGCCTTCGCGTGCCGCGCGACATCGCGCTGGCCGGGTTCGACGACATCCCGATCAGTGGCTACCTGAATCCGCCGTTGACGACCGTGCGCGTGCACATCGCCGAGCTCGGAGGACTGGCGCTGAAGCGCCTCGCCTCTGACATCGAGGGTCCACAACACACGGCCGTCAGGCACCAGACCCTGCCGGCCGACCTGGTGGTGCGCCGCTCGACGGCGGCGCCGACCGAGCCGCGCTTTCTGCGCCCTTTGCCGCACGCCAGCTGACGCCCGGCCCTTCGCATCACGCAACCACAGAGCCCATAGGCCAAGGAGGAGACACCATGAGACAAGTCCACAGATTCCAGATTCGCGCGCTCGCTGCCGCGGCGATGCTCGCCCTCGCTGCACCGGCGCTCGCGCAGCTCAGCAGCGCGACCGTACGCGGCGCGATCACTGCCGACGCCAAGGCGCAGGCCGGCGCGACGGTGACAGCGACCAACACCGCCACCGGCCAGGTGACGCGAACGACGAGCCGCTCCGACGGCAGCTACGTCCTCGTCGGCCTGGCTCCGGGAGCCTACAGGATTGAGACCGCGGCCCCCGGCTTCGCGTCGCGCATCGAGACGCTGACCGTGCAAGTCGGCCAGACCGTTGATCTCGACCTCACTCTGGCAGCGCCGGGTGCGACCGAACTCGAGAAGGTCACGATCACTGGCGCGGCGGGTCTCGACCGCAAAACCTCCGAGGTCGGCACCAACGTCAGCCAGAAGCAGATCGAGCAGCTCCCGCAGGTCACCCGCAATTTCCTTGCCTTCGCCGACCTGGCGCCGGGGGTGCGCTTCGACGTTGACAACCGGGGTCAGGTCAAGGTGCAGAGCGGCTCCCAGAACCAGGACAACATCAACATCTTCATCGACGGCGTGAGCCAGAAGAACAACATCCTGCGCGGCGGCGCTTCGGCGCTCGATTCGACGCGCGGCAATCCATTTCCGCAGTCGGCGATCGCCGAGTACAAGGTGATCTCGCAGAACTACAAGGCCGAGTTCGACCAGGTCAGCAGTGCAGCGATCACCGCGGTCACGAGGTCGGGCACGAACGAGTTGCACGGCGACGCGTTCATCGACCACACCGGTGCGAGCTTCACCGCCTACAGCCCGAACGAGAAGACGAACAAGGCCAACGGCAACGACCGCGCGTCGTTCACGCAGGACCAATTCGGCGTCACGCTCGGCGGACCGATCGTCCAGAACCTGGCGCACTGGTTCATCGCGTACGAAGGGAAGGACATCAGCTCGCCGCGCAACGTCGGCTTCGGCGGTGTCAACCCACCGGTGCCGAACGCGGGCCTGGCCGCGACCTTCTTTCCGCTGCAGGGTTCGCATACGCAGTCGTTCAAGGAGGATCTGCTGTTTGCGAAGGTCGATGTCGACCTCGGCGCCAACCAGCGCCTAGAGCTGACCGGACGCCTGCGTCGCGAGAAGGACCACATCGCCGAAGACGTCGCCAAGAGCGCACCGGGCAACGACAAGCGCCGCATCAACGACGAGACGCGTCTCGACCTGAAGCACGAATGGACCGGCAACACGGTGCTGAACGAGGCCCGCGTCGGCTACGAGCGCTACCAATGGAGCCCTAACTCCGACAACAAGGCGGCCGAGATCAAGTACTTCATTTCGCCCGACAACACGCCGAATGGCCGCGCCGAAATCGTCCGCGTCGGCGGCACGCCCGACGCCCAGGACAAGAAGCAGACCGGTTTTCTCCTGCAGGACGACGTCACCTACACGGGCCTGAACGGTCACACGATGAAGATGGGGGCGAAGGTCAAGTTCATGAGCTACGACCTGTCGGGCTCGGTCCGTGGCGTCGACATCTTCCAGAAGCTCATCAACAACCAGACCGGCAACCTGGTGATGTTCGGACCGAACGACTACTTCCAGCTCGACGCGGCCACGACGCCGACAACGCTCGGCTACAAGAACACCCAGATGGGCGTCTACATCCAGGAC
This sequence comes from Burkholderiales bacterium, assembly GCA_038241255.1. Classification (GTDB taxonomy): domain Bacteria; phylum Pseudomonadota; class Gammaproteobacteria; order Burkholderiales; family Burkholderiaceae_C; genus Schlegelella_A. The sequence goes on from JBBRFW010000015.1 coordinate 13,117, forward strand.
GACTGGTCGGTCACGAAGAAGTTGGAGCTCAATCTCGGACTTCGCTACGACTACGAGACCAACATGCTGAACAACGACTACGTGACGCCGGCCGACCGCGTCGCGGCGCTGTTCGGCCCCGAGCCGGTCGACGCGAACGGCATCTCCACCCGCATCAACGGCATCCCGGTGCCACCCGGCCAGACCTACGACCAGTCGCTCGCCAAGGGCGGCGTCAACCTGCGCGACTACATCGCCAACGGTTCCAGCCGCAAGTCGTTCACGGGGGCGATCCAGCCGCGTGTCGGCTTCTCGTACGACATCAATGGCGACAAGAACCTGGTCGCCTTCGCCGGGCTCGGGCGCGCCTACGACCGCACGATCGCCGACTACGCAATCGCGGAGATGGCCAATAACGCGGCGAAGAACGGCGACGTCTACCTGATCAGGAACAACTACAAGATGCCCTACACGGACCAGTTCAGCCTCGGCCTGCGCAAGGGGGTCGGCATCTGGAACACAGAGATCGGCTACACGTTCTCCGATTCCTACAACCAGTTCAACTGGACCGAAGGCAACCGCGATCCGGCGGGCGGAGTGGCAGGCAAGCCGCCGAGCGATGCACTGTTCGGCGGGCCGCCCGGATTCGGCAACCTGGTCCTCGGCGACTTCACTGCGCGGGCGAAGACGCAGACCGTCTATGCCAAGGCCGACAAGCCCTATACGCAGATGTCCGGCTGGGGGCTCGGGATCACCTATACCTACAGCGACGCAAAGACGACGAACGCGAATCTCACGAACGATCCGTTCAACTTTACCGGCGGCCGATCGGTGTCGAGGTTCATCCCGTCGGCCGAGGTCGAGCGCCACCGCATCGTCATGGCCGGCGTCACCGACGGGTTGCTGCCGTGGGGGCTGCTCGCGTCGGCGCGGGCGACGGTCGGCTCGGGGTTGCCGTTCCGGCTGACCGACTGCTCGGCCGGCTTCAATACCTGCTTCGTCACCGCCGGCGAAGGCAAGACGTTCCGCCAGCTCGACGTCGGCATCGGCAAGTCCTTCGGCGTGGTCTACGGAAAGCTCTCATTCCGTGCAGACATCATCAATTTGTTCAACACGGTCAACTACACGGGGGGCTACGATAACTTCGTCGGGCCGGACGGCAATCCGCACCTGGGTACGCCGGACGGCTCCTCCATCGGGCCCATGCGCACGCTGAAACTTTCCGCGCACTATCTGTTTTGACCGTCCGCGCTGAGCTGTCCGGAGCCGGCCGCGTCGCCCTCGGCGCGCTGCCGGCCCCTTCGCCTTCGACTCTCCTTCAACGCTTTCGATGATCGACCTGACCCGACGCCGTCTGCTCGCCTGGGGTGGCAACGCCGCCGCCCTGGGAATGCTCGGCGGCTGCGAATCGTTCTACCAGTCGTCGTTCCTGCGCAGTCCGGTCTACGACACGAGCGCGGCCGACGCGGCGTCCAACGAGGCGGTCGCCGCTGAGCCCCCGAGCGCGTCCCGACCAGCGCTTCCGCCACTTTTCGACGACATCGAGCGGCGCACCTTCGATTTCTTCTGGGCCAACGGCAACCCGGCCAACGGGATGGTGCCCGATCGCCATCCGAGCGCGTCGCCGGCCAGCATCGCCGCCATCGGGATGGCGCTCACGGCCTACGTGATCGGCGCCGATCGCGGCTTCATCACGCGCGAGGAGGCGCGCGCCCGCACGCTCGCCACCGTCCGCTTCTTCCACCACGCGCCGCAAGGGCCGCAGCGAACCGGCATGACGGGGCACAAGGGGTTCTTCTACCACTTCCTCGACATGAAGACCGGCCTGCGGTCCGGGCGCAGCGAACTGTCCACGGTCGACACGGCGCTGCTGATCGGCGGCATGCTGCACGCCCAGGCGTACTTCGACTCCGGCCATCCGGACGAGGTGGAGCTTCGCGCCCACGTCGACGCGATCTACTGGCGCATCGGCTGGAAATGGGCCCAGGTGCGTGGCGATTTCGTCAGCATGGGATGGAAGCCCGAGTCGACGTTCATCCCCCACGACTGGCAGGGCTACAACGAGGCGATGCTGGTCGTTTTGCTTGCGCTCGGTTCGCCCACCCACCCGGTTGGCGCCGAGGCGTGGACTGCCTGGACGAACAGCTACAAGGGGGCCTGGGGCCGGTTCATGGGCTATGAGCACCTGAGCTTCGCGCCGCTGTTCGGTCATCAGTACTCGCACATGTGGATCGATTTTCGCGGTATCCAAGACGCGGTCATGCGCGAGCGCGGGATCGACTATTTCGAGAACACGCGCCGCGCCGCCTATGCGCAGCGGGCCTATGCCATCGCCAATCCCAAGGGCTGGTTCGAGTACGGGCCGAACGTCTGGGGCTTTACCGCGTGCGACGGCCCCGGCACGATGCACATGACGGACCGCATGGGCCGCTCGCGTTATTTTCTCGACTACTCGGCACGCGGCGCCGGCCGGGTCCACACTCTCGACGACGGCACAATCGCCCCGACCGCCGCCGTCTCGTCGCTGCCCTTCGCGCCCGAGATCGCCATTCCGGCGGCCGAGGAGATGCATGCGCGCTATGGCCAGTACATCTATTCGCGATACGGTTTCCTCGATTCGTTCAATCGCAGCTTCACGGCGACTGACGTCACGCTCTCGGACGGCCGCGTCGATCCCAACTTCGGCTGGGTCGCGAGGGACTACCTCGGGATCGACCAGGGTCCTATCCTCGCCATGATCTGCAACTACCGCAACCAGCTCGTCTGGGACGACATGCGCAAGTGCATGCCGTTGCGACGCGGACTCGCACGCGCCGGGTTCACCGGCGGCTGGCTCGACCAGGCGGCTTGATGCTGCGGCATGCGGCCGCGGCGCCGCGCCGGGGGCGTCGCATCGCTCTGCGTCGAATCGGTGCTGCTTCCCTGGCCGTGGCCGGCTCACTCGCCGGCTGCGGCCGCAGCCGGAGCGATCCGCGCCGGCCGCTCGACTTCTGGGCCATGGGGCGCGAGGCCGAGGTGGTCGTCGAGCTTCTCTCGGCCTTTCGTGCTCGCCATCCCGGCGTCGAGGTCCGCGTCCAGCAGCTGCCGTGGACCGCGGCGCACGAGAAGCTTCTGACAGCGTTCGCCGGCGACGCGCTGCCCGATCTCTGCCAGCTGGGGAACACATGGCTGCCGGAGTTCAGCGCCCTCGACGCGCTTGAGCCGCTCGACGCGCGGATGGCGGACGCCGGCATCCCGCGCGACGACTATTTCGCCGGCGTACTCGACACCAACGTGATGCCGGGCGCAGATGGTGCCGGCCAGCTTCTTGGCGTGCCGTGGTACGTGGACACGCGACTGCTCTTCTATCGCACCGATCTGCTTCGCGGCGCCGGCCACCGGCGGCCGCCTGAGACCTGGTCGGAGTGGCGTAGGGCGATGGAGGACATCCGGCGGCAGGGGGGCCCCGGCAGCTATGGCGCGCTGCTGCCGCTCAACGAGCCCGACCCGTTGTTCGCGCTTTCGCTGCAGCAAGGCCCGGTGCTCGCCGACGGCGACAGCCGAGGCGCCTTTTCGCAGCCGCCGTTTCGACGTGCGCTCGATTTTTACGAGAGCGTCTTTCGCGACGGGCTCGCGCCGCTGATGACGAACACGCAGGTCGCCAACGTCTGGGACGAATTCGCGCGCGGCCTCTTTGCCTTCTACGTCACCGGCCCCTGGAACATCGGCGAGTTTCGGCGTCGCCTCCCGCCGGAACGCCAAGGCGACTGGGCAGCTGCGCCCCTGCCCGGCCCGGACGGGCCGGGCCCTTCGACCGCGGGCGGCTCCAGTCTGGTCATCTTCAAGCGCTCGCCGCGTAAGGAAGCGGCCTGGAAGTTGATCAGTTTCCTGAGCGAGCCGGAGACGATGCGGCGCTTCCACGCCCTGACCGGCGACCTGCCGCCGCGACGCAGCGTCTGGCGAACACCGGCCCTCGCGAGCGATCCGCCGTCGCAGGCCTTCGCGCAGCAGCTCGAGCGGGTGCGGGCCGCGCCCAAGATCCCGGAGTGGGAGCGCATCTTCCAGGAGATGCAGCTCACCGCCGAGCGGGTCGTGCAGGGCCGGCAGGGCGCCGAAGCCGCCTGCCGGGATCTCGACACGTGGACCGATGCGGTGCTCGAGAAGCGCCGCTGGCTGCGGCGCCGGCAGGCATGACCCGTCGCGGCGCCGCCGCGTTGATCCTGGTCGGGCCGGCCTTGCTGGTGATCGCCGTCTTCTTCGCGCTTCCGGTCGTCGCCGGGCTGGCACTCAGCCTCACCGACTTCGACCTGTATGCGCTGGCCGATCTGTCGACGCTGCGCTTCGTCGGGCTGCAGAACTACGCCCGTCTCCTGCAGACGCCGCTGTTCTGGCAAGCGCTGGGCAACACGCTCTACTTCGTTGTCGTCGGCGTTCCGGTATCGATCGGCCTTTCGCTGCTCGCCGCCTTGCTGCTGCAGTCCCGCTTCGCCCGCTGGCAGCCATTCTTCCGTACCTCGCTGTTCGCGCCCGTCGTCACGACGGCCGTCGCTGTCGCCGTCATCTGGCGCTATCTGCTGCATACCCGCTACGGTCTGGTCAACCAGGGCCTGGCGGCGATCGGCCTCGCGCCCGTCGACTGGCTCGGCGATCCGCACTGGTCGATGCCGGCGATCATCGTCTTCGCCGCCTGGAAGAATTTCGGCTACAACATGATCATTCTGCTGGCCGGGCTGCAGGCCGTGCCGCGCGAGCTCTACGAAGCGGCGCGGATCGACGGCGCGAGCGCGCTGCGCCGCTTCACCGACGTGACGATGCCGATGCTCGTGCCGACCTTCGTGCTCGTCGGCATCCTCACCGTCTCGGGCTATTTCCAGCTCTTCGCCGAGCCTTACGTGATGACGCAGGGCGGCCCGCTGCGCAGCACTTTCAGCATGCTCTACCTGATGTACGAGGAGGGGTTTCGCTGGTGGAATCTCGGCAACGCCTCGGCGGTGGCGTTCCTTCTCTTCATCGTGATTTTCTGCGCCAGCGCCGTGATGCTGCGCCTCGATCGCGAAGCGCCGGGCCGGCGATGAACCCCCGCCTGGCTGCGTGGCTCGTCAACGGCCTGCTCGCGGCGCTGGCCGCGTTCAGCCTGTTTCCCCTGCTCTGGATGGTTTCGGCGTCGTTCATGCCGCCGGGCGCGTCGACGTCGCTGCCGACGCCGATCCTGCCGCCGTCGCTCACGCTGCACAACTACCGGGCCCTTTTCACCGACATCGGGATGGGCCGCTACCTGCTCAACAGCATGCTGATCGCGAGCGTGGTCACGGCCGTCTCCGTAACGTTCAATCTAATGGCCGGCTACGCCTTCGCCAAGCTGAGGTTTCGCGGCCGCGACGCCATTTTCCGCCTGCTCCTCGGCGCTTTGGTAATTCCAGGCCAGGTGGCGATGCTGCCGCTCTTCCTGATGCTGAAGCCGATGGGCTTGGTGGATACCTACGGCGGTGCCATCGTTCCGTTCACGGCCAGCGTCTTCGGCATCTTCCTCGTGCGGCAGTTCGCCCGCGGCATCCCCGACGAGCTGCTCGAGGCGGCTCGGATCGACGGTGCTGGCGAGCTGCGCATCTTCACGACGGTGATCGTGCCGCTGTTGAAGCCGATCGTCGCGACGCTGGCGGTGTTCAGCTTCCTCGGCACCTGGAACGATTTCATGTGGCCGCTCATCGTTCTCACCGACGATTCGCTGCACACGCTGCCGGTCGCCCTGGCCGGCCTGTCGCGCGAGCACGTGCAGGACAACGAGCTGATGATGGCAGGCTCGGTGATCACGGTGCTGCCGGTGCTGCTGCTCTTCCTGGCGGTGCAGCGCCAGTACATGCAGGGCCTGCTCGCCGGTAGCATCAAGGGATGAAGGCACTGGCGCTGACCGTCACGATGACGCTGGCGCTGGCGCTGGCGTCGAATGCGCGGGCGCAGGACGAGCTGCTCGACGATTTCGCCGATCCGGCCGCCTGGACATTGTCGGCCACCGATGATGTCCAGGCCGCATTCCGGCCGGTCACCGGACCGCATGGCAGCGCTCTGTGCATCGACTTCGATTTCGGCAAGGTCACTGGTTACGTGAGTGCCAGAAGGGCCTTGCCGATTGAGTACCCGGCGCGCTTCGAGTTCGAGCTCGACATCCGCGGCGATGCGCCGCCGAACTCGCTGCAGTTCAAGCTCCTCGACGCGACCGGCGACAACGTGTGGTGGGCGAATCTGGCCGACTATCGGTTCCCCAACGAGTGGCGGACGCAGCGGTTTCGCCAGAGAGACATCGCCTTCGCCTGGGGTCCCGCGGCTGATCGCCAGCTTCGCCGCAGCGCGTCGGCCGAGCTCGTGATCGCCTCGGGGAGCGGCGCCGGAAGGGGCAGCGCGTGCTTCGACCGCCTCGTTCTCAGGCGGTTGCCGGATCAGCGCACGGCCGACAAGCTGCGGGAGTTCGGCGCCGTGACGGTGCGATGGCCGGCGGGCGCAGTGCCGCCGCGCTACGACCTCCAGTTCTCGGACGACGGCGCGGCGTGGCGCACGGAGCGTCGCATCGAGCGTGCCCGCGGCGAGGTCCAGCACCACCTGTTCCTCGATGCGCAGGCGCGCGAAGTGCGCGTCGTGGCGAGCACGCAACCCGCCGCCGTCGAGCTCGATGACGCCGCTGACGCGAACGCATTCTTCGCCGCGATCGCCAAGGAGTCGCGCCGCGGCGCGTACCCGCGCGCGTACAGGGGCGAGCAGTCGTACTGGACGGTCTTCGGCGTCGACGGCGCCCGCGTCGCTTCACTGATGGGCGAGGACGGCGCCGTCGAGCCGGTACCAGGCGTCGGCGCCCTCGAGCCGTTCCTCGTCCGCGAGGGTCGCGTCGTGAGCTGGGCCGAAGCCTCAATCAACCATTCCCTGCGCGACGGTGAGTTGCCGATGCCGGCGACTCATTGGCGTGCCGGCGACGTCGCCCTCGACATCTCCGCCTTCGCCGCCGGCACGCCCGACACCGCCCACGCGATCGTCCGATACACGGTTCGCAATCACGGCCAGCAGACGCTCCCGGCGGCGCTCGCGCTCGCCTGGCGGCCATTTCAGGTGAACCCGCCGACCCAGTCCCTCGCTCATCGCGGCGGCGTCAGCCGAATCGAGACCTTGGCGTGGCAAGGCGATTCGCTCTGGGTCAACGGCGCGCTGCGCCTGCGTGCCCTTCAGTCCCCGAGCAGCGTTCGCCTCGAGCCTGCGGCCGCGGGGCCGGTCGGCGAGTGGCTCGCGGCACCGAGCCCGGCCGGCCGCGCGGCTAGGCTTGAAGATCCCGACGGATTCGGGAATGCCGTGCTGCGCTACGACATGACGCTGCGTCCTGGCGAGCAGCGGATCTTCGACGTCGTCATGCCGACGACGGCGGCCGCGCTGCCCGCGCGAACCGACGTCGCTCGCGAAGAAGCTCGTGTCGCCGCGCGCTGGCACGCGAGCCTCGACAGGGTCGGCATCGACGGACCGGCGCCGGTCGGCGCCGTCGTGAGGACGCTGCGCGCCGCGCTCGGGCACATTCTCGTCAACCGCAGCGGGGCCGCCCTGCAACCCGGCGCGCGCGCCTATGCCAGATCGTGGATTCGGGACGGCGCGCTGACCTCGTCGGCATTGCTGAGGCTCGGTCAGGAAGACGTCGCGCGCGACTTCTTGCGCTGGTACGCAACGTTCCAGTTCAACAACGGCAAGGTGCCGTGCTGCGCGACCGAGCGCGGCGCCGACCCGGTGCCCGAGAACGACAGCGACGGCGAATTCGCCTTCGCGTCGACCGAGCTCTGGCGCTACACCGGCGACCGGCAGACGGCGCGCGCGCTCTGGCCTCACGTGGCCGCTGCACTGGCGCACATCGGGTCGCTGCGCGCGACGCAGCGCGTCGACTCGAACCGATCCGGCGAGCGCGCCGCATTCTTCGGCCTCATGCCGCCTTCGATCAGTCACGAGGGGTACGCAGACAAGGCCGCCTATTCCTACTGGGACGACATCTGGGCCTACGTGGGCTACCGCAGCGGTGTCGACCTCGCGACGGGGCTGGGGCTCGATGCCGAAGCGGCGCGCTTGGCCGGAGAGCGCGACGAGTTCCTCGCCGACCTCGCGACGTCGTTCGCGGTGACCACGCGCCGCTTCGGCCTCGACGTGCTTCCCGGGTCGGCGGACCGCGGCGATGTTGATCCGACCTCGAGCACGGTCGCTCTGAGCCCGGGCGGCTTGCTCCATGCGCTGCCGCGCGGGCTCGTCGAGCGGACGTTCGACGCCTATTGGCGCAATTTCCAGGCGCGCCGCAGCGACGAGACGGCCGGGGTCCGCCACGGCGACGGCGCCTACACGCCGTACGAGTGGCGCAATGTCGGCGCCTTGATCCGCCTCGGCGAGCGCGAGCGGGCCCTCGAGGCCATGGCCTACTTCTATGCGGACCGCCGGCCGGCAGGATGGAACCAATGGGCGGAAGTCGTCGCCCGCGACGCGCGCGAACCGCGCTTTCTCGGCGACATGCCGCACGGCTGGGTCGCCTCCGACCACATCCGTTCCGTGCTCGATCTCTTCGCCTACGAGGTCGAGGGCGATTCATCGCTGGTGCTGGCTGCCGGCGTGCCGATGGCGTGGCTGCGCGGCCGAGGGCTCTCGATCCGGGACCTTCGCACGCCCTACGGGCGCCTTTCCTGGACCGCCCGCATCGGCGCTGACGGCGCGATCGACGTCCGCGTTGCCGGCCTGACCTCGTGGCCGCGCGGCGGCGTCGTGCTGCGCGGTCCGTGGGGATCGAATGCCCTCGCTACCATCGACGGCCGCATCGTCGACACCGCGGCCGATGCCATCGTGCTGGCGCGATTGCCGGCTCGCATCCGCGTCGAGCCGCGCGAGCCCTTCTCCAGCTTCGCCGATCCTGTTCGAACGATGCGCTGACCAGCCGAGCGACGCGTGACATCCGACTCCCAGCGCCCCGAGCAGCGATCCGTCGACGGCCGGGCGCGCCTTCTCGCGGACATCGGCGGCACGAACGCGCGGTTCGCCTGGCAGGACGCGGGCGGTGCGGCGATCGGCGACGTGATGGTCTTGCATTGCGCCGAGTACGCGTCCATCGCCGAAGCGATCGTCACCTACCTCGGCCGCCTCGGTCGTGTCGCACCGCCGGCGTGTGCCATTGCCATCGCGACCCCCGTCGTCGGCGACTTCGTTGAGATGACGAACCATGGCTGGACCTTCTCGCGCGCCGCGCTCGCCGGCCGGTTTGGCTTCGAGCGAATGACGGTGCTGAACGATTTCACCGCGCTCGCGCTGGCGCTGCCCTCGCTGCGCGCGGATGAACTGCGCCAGGTTGGCGGCGGGCGCGCGGTTGCTGAAGCAGCGATCGCGTTGATCGGCCCGGGCACGGGTCTGGGGGTGTCCGGTCTGCTGCCCGATGGACGCGGCGGCTGGGTGGCGCTCAACAGCGAAGGCGGTCACGTCACGCTGGCCGGTCGCACGGCGCTCGAGCGTGAAGTCCTGCAGCGCCTCGACGAGCAATACGGCCACGCTTCCGCCGAGCGCGCCGTCTCGGGGCCGGGCCTCGCCGACATTCACCGTGCCGTGCAACTGATTAGCAATGCCGACGCCAATCCGATCGAGCTCGACGCGGCAGCGATCATGGCGAGTTCGCTCACGGGCGGCGATCCGGCGTGCGCTGCGGCCGTCGACCTGTTCTGCGGCTATCTCGGCACCGCGGCCGGCGACCTGGCGCTGACGCTGGGTGCGCGCGGCGGTGTTTACATCGGCGGAGGGATCGTGCCGCGCCTGGGCGAGCGCTTCGTTCGCTCGCTGTTTCGCGCTCGCTTCGAGTCGAAAGGCCGCTTCACCTCCTACCTGCAAGACGTTCCGGTGTTCGTGATCCACGCGACGCCGTCGCCCGCGCTGCTCGGCGCCGCCGTCGCGCTCGACGCAAGCGACTGACGGTTCCTCGAGGACTCCGAAGGAGGGCGCCCCTCCTTTCTGGCGGGAGGGGCGCGAAGCGGAGAGGGAGCAGCCCCTGTTAGGCGAAGCCAGAGGACATCCCGCTCGCTACCTCACCAGCAACGCATCGATCCCCTGAATGTCCGAAGGCACCAGCCGCCCCGACGCCTGCCGCAGCCGCAGCGTTCCGAGCAGCAGGTCGTAGCGCGCCCGCGCCAGGTCGCGCCGGGTCTGGTAGAGCTGGCTTTGCGCGTTCAGCACGTCGACGTTGACGCGGATGCCGACGCGATAGCCGAGCTGCGTTGCCTCGAGAGCGAGCTGGCTCGACGCTTCGGCCGCCTCGAGCGCCTTCACCTGCGCGGTGCTCGACTGCAGCGTGTACCAGGCCTGGCGCGTCGTCTGGATCGTGGCGCGGCGCGCCGCCTCGAGGTCGTTGCGCGACCGTTCCTCGAGAACGAGGGTCTCGCGGATTCGGTTCTGGATCGCACCGCCGGTGTAGAGCGGCAAGTTGAGCTGCAAGCCGATGCTCGCGCCGGCGTTGTTGCCGGTGACGTCGCGCGCGATCGTGCCGCGGCCGCCCTGCAGGGATGCGACCGCGTCGACGGTCGGCAGCCGCTGCGCGCGCGCCTTCTCGGTCTCGAGCTGGGCGATGTCGTAGGCGACGCGGGCACGACGCACGGCCGGATGCTCCTCGGCGGCGCGGCTGACGAGCTCGTCGACCGGGATCGCCGCCGTCCCCGGCAGCGCGAACGGCACGACGAGCTGGCGCGGCTGGACGTCGGTGCGGCCGACCAGCTGGTCGAGCGCGATCCGCTTGGTGACCAGATCGTTGTCCGCGGCGATCTCCTGCGCGGTGGCCAGGTCGAAGCGCGCCTGCGCCTCGCGCGTGTCGGTGATCGTCGCCGTGCCGACCTCGAAGTTGCGCTTCGCCGAGGCGAGCTGCTCGGAGATCGCGGCCTTGTTGGCGCGCGTGGTCCGCAACGTGTCCTGTGCGCCGAGGACGTCGAAGTAGGCCTGGCTGACGCGCAGCATCAGGTCCTGCTCGGCGGTGTCGAGGTCGGCGAGCGACGATTCGAGCGTGCGCTCGGCCTGCGCAATGGTCGCGTCGTTGGCGCGATTGAAGAGCGGCTGGCGGCCGCTGATCGACGCAGCGAGGCCGTTGCTGCCGAAGTTGGCGCCGATCGTCGGGTTGGTCTGCACGCGTGCCGTGCTGCCGGCGAGCGACGCGCTCGGCCGGTTCAGCGCGCGCGTTTGCTCGACGCGAAAGACGGCTGAGTCCGCCAGCGCCCGCGCCGCGAGGTAGGTCGCGTCGTAGCTGTGCGCAGCCTCGTAGAGCTCGAGCAGCGATTGGGCAGAGGCGGCAGGCGCGAGCGTGAGGAGGCCGAGGCCGGCGACCACGAGGACGGCCGCGCCGGCGATCTCCGATCGGGTCGGGGCGCGCCTGGGTGGCGGGGCGGCGGTCTCGACGGGCATGGGATTCCCTCGGTGCGTTGTTCTGGGAGCGGCGGGCACGGCTAGTAGCGTGTGACGCCCGGGTCGACCTCGCGCGACCACGCGTCGATGCCGCCGGCGAGGTTATAGGCCGAGGCGAAGCCCGTGCGCTCGAGGAATGCGACGACTTGCGCGCTGCGGGCGCCGTGATGACAGAAGCAGACGACAGGCTGCGCCGGATCGAGCTCGCCGACGCGGGCCGGGATCTCGCGCATCGGCACGAACCGCGTGGCTGCCGTCGCCAGCGCGATCCCGGCGACGGCCACTTCCCAGGGCTCGCGCACGTCGAGCAGGACGAGGGGCGCGGCACGCTCCGCCTGCGCTTGTGCGAGCGCGACCACGGCGGCGCCGGTGAGCTCTTCCATGAAGCGTGGACGCTCAGAACGTAAAGCGGCTCGGCTCGCCGAAGCCGATCAGGCGCGGCGCGACGCTGTCGAACAGTTCGACGGTCGAGTGGCCCGCGTCCTCGCCGCGCGTCATCAGGACGGCGTGCATGACCGGAAGTTGGCCTGCGATCGCCGTCAGCCGGCCGCCGCGCTTCAGTTGCGAGAGAAGCGAGCGCGGCACCTCGGCGACCGACCCCGACAGGACGATCACGTCGAACGGTCCGTCGACCTCAAGCCCAGCCGATGCGTCGGCCTCGATGACGCGGACGTTCATCACCCAGGCGCGCTTCAGATTCTCGCTCGCCATCCGCGCCAGCTCGGGGTCGATCTCGACCGTGGTCACGTGCTGCGCCTTGTGGGCGAGAAGGGCCGCCATGTAGCCGGAGCCGGCGCCGATCTCGAGGACGCGCTCGTGGCGCTGCACTCCGAGCTCCTGAAGCAAGCGCGCCTCGACCTTCGGCTCGAGCATCGACTGGCCGTGCGGCAGCGGCACCTGCGTGTCGACGAAGGCCATCGAGCGATACGCGGACGGGACGAAATCCTCGCGCTTGACGATCGACAGCAGCGACAGGACGCCTTGGTCGAGCACCTCCCACGGGCGGATCTGCTGCTCGATCATGTTGAACCGGGCTTGCTCGATGTTCATGGCGTCACGCGAGAAGTGCTTCCGTTGCAATCCGCCATTCTCGCTAACATCGCTGGCTTTGCGTCGACCTCGAGGGAGAACGGCTTGGACCCCATCCTGCTCGTCAAGGCGGCCCTCATGGGCATCGTCGAAGGCCTGACTGAGTTTCTGCCGGTCTCCAGCACCGGCCACCTGATCCTGGCGGGCTCGCTGCTCCACTTCACCGGCGACAAGGTCAAGGTGTTCGAGATCGCGATCCAGAGCGGCGCGATCTTCGCGGTCATGATCGTCTATCGCGAGCGCCTCGGGGCGACGTTCGCCGGCCTTGGCAGCGACGCGAAGGCGCGGCGCTTCGCGCTCAACGTCGCGATCGCCTTCGTGCCCGCAGTGATCCTCGGCCTGCTGTTCGGCAAGGCGATCAAGGCGCACCTGTTCACGCCGGTCGTCGTCGCGACGACCTTCATCCTCGGCGCCTTCGTGATCCTGTGGGCGGAGCGCAGGAAGCGCGCTCCGCGCATCGACAGCGTCGACGCGATGCGGCCGATCGATGCGCTCGGGGTGGGCCTGTGCCAATGCCTGGCGCTGATCCCGGGCACGAGCCGGTCGGGCGCGACGATCATCGGCGGCATGCTGCTCGGCCTGTCGCGGCAGGCCGCCACCGAGTTCAGCTTCTTCCTCTCGATGCCGACGCTGCTCGGCGCCGGCGCATACAGCCTGTGGAAGGAGCGCGCGCTGCTCTCGGCCGCTGACCTGCCGCTCTTCCTCGTCGGCCTGGTGTTCTCGTTCCTCGCCGCTTGGCTGTGCGTCCGCTGGTTGTTGCGCTACGTGTCGACGCACACCTTCGTGCCGTTCGCGTGGTATCGCATCGCCTTCGGCCTGGTCGTGCTCGCCACCGCGTGGAGCGGCCTCGTCGTCTGGCAGGACTGAGACCGGTGCCTAGCCGAGCTTCGTGAAGACGAGGTCGCGCACGCCGTGGCCGCGATCGATGCCGCGCTGCTCGAACTTCGTCAGCGGCCGCGACGCCGGCCGCGGCGCGAATCCATGGCCCGCCGCGTTGACGAGTGTGGCCTCGGCCGAGAGCACGGCCAGCATCTGCTCGGCGTAAGGCAGCCAGTCGGTCGCACAGTGGAGCAGGGCGCCGGGCGCGAGCCGGCTGGCGAGCAGCCCCACCAACGGTGCCTGGACGAGGCGCCGCTTGTGGTGCCGCTTCTTGGGCCACGGGTCGGGAAAGAAGATGTGAATGGCGTGCAGCGAGCCCGGCGCGACCATCGACTCGAGCACCTCGACGGCGTCGTGCTGGACGATCTGCACGTTGGCGAGCCCGGCTTCCGCGATCCGCTGCAGCAACGCGCCGACCCCGGGCGGATGGACCTCGATGCCGAGGAAATCGAGTTCGGGCGCTGCCGTCGCCATCGCCGCGGTAGCGCCGCCCATGCCGAAGCCGATCTCGACCACGAGCGGCGCGGCGCGGCCGAAGAGCGCCGCGAAGTCGGCGCGCCGCGGCGTGAACGGAACGACGAAGCTCGGTGCGAGCATCGCCAGCGCGCGTGCCTGTCCCGGGCCCATCCGACCGGCGCGGACGACGAAGCTGCGGATGCGCGGCGGCATCGACGCGTCGCTGCGTTCAGCCTCGGGTTCGGGGCTTTCGTTCATGGCTGCAAGGGCTTCGCTGGCGCTGGCGCGCGAGGGCCGCTGCCTATAATCGGCGCGGCCGGCGGGTGTAGTTCAATGGTAGAACGGCAGCTTCCCAAGCTTCATACGAGGGTTCGATTCCCTTCACCCGCTCCAGTAAAAGGTCCAGAACGATCCGATAGGACCGACTGCGTGAACCGAAGCACACCGTTGAGGTGGAACCCGACTTCAGCGTGCTGAGGATCGTCCACATGGGGTCGCGTTCAAGCGCCTGTGCGGACATCATGCGCGATTACGTCGCCGATCCCAACCTCTCTTGGCTAAGGCCGCCATTCCCGCCGCGGACAGGGGTCGCGTCCCGACCGTCGGCGAGCGGTGGCGTCGGGCATTGGGGCGCCACCGAGGCACCAGCGCCAAGCCACGCACGGGACGTTCGATCGGAACTAAGATGGGATGGCCGGTGGGTGATCCTCACCCAATGCGTGCTTCCACCCCAACATGCATAACAGAGTAGACCTCCACCATGAGATTCAGGCCGCTTCCCCTTGCTTTCGCCGTCGCCTTGTCTGCGCTTTCCCTGTCGGCAATCGCAGACGATGACCAGGACGAGCATCGCGACTTCACGCTGACCAGCCCGGACCTGGCCAGCGGCACTTTCTCCAACAAGTTCGTTCTGAATGGCTTCGGCTGCGCCGGCAGCAACGTGTCGCCCGAGCTGCGCTGGAGGAACGTTCCGCCGGGTACGAAATCGCTTGCGCTGCAGGTGTATGACCCGGACGCCCCGACGGGCAGCGGCTTCTGGCACTGGGCCGTGTACAACATTCCAGCCACCGCGACCGGTTTGGCGCGAGGCGCTGGCAATAGCCCGGCTTGGCTTCCGCGTGGGGCGTACGGCGGCAATACCGACTTTTTGGACACGGGCGTGACGGGCGTGAACGGCAACTACGGGGGCCCTTGCCCGCCCGTGGGCGACAAGCCGCACCACTACACGTTCACGCTGTTTGCTTTGGCGGTTCCGAGTGTGCAGGCTGCCGGCGGCATCCCGCCTACGGGGTCGGCTGCGCTGTACGGCTTCGTGATCAACAGTGGGCTGGGCGCCGCTCTGTTAGGAAAGGCCTCCTTCACCGCGCGATACGGGCGCTGACGCGCCGCCGTGGCGTGGTGGCGCCTGCCACCGCGCCGCTGCAGCCTCGGCACGAAGCAAAGGCGTCGCGCAGGTCTGTGTCCGCACGACTGGGGCTTCAAGGATCGCCGCAACGATCTTGAGATCGCCGCCGCTCCGTCAGTCTCGAGTTCCAGTTGAGTAACCAGGGACATCGGCCCGACCCATAGCGGGCGATCGCACTGCCGAACTGCCGCCCCGAAAGCGGACGCTCAACGTTTGACTTAGGCGGACCTCGATAGACGGCAAAGCTCGGCGTGGCTCCGCATGAAGGAAGGTCAAGGCCACACTTCAGGTGGATGCCGAGCCAAATCACCTCGGCTCACTCACCTTGCGCTCGAGAAGCTAGGCGCCGGCTTTTCGAGGAACTGTTCAAGAACCTCGTCGCCCGCGGCGAACCTGAACGCCATCATGCTGTGCGAAGTTTACGCAGCCGTGCAGCGTTCGCGACCCACTGGAATTCCCCGAGCCTGGCGCAAGCAAGTAAGGAAGCCGGAGTGAAGTTCGTCAGCATGTCGGGGGTTCCGTTCGAATTCGCTGCTATTGAGCTTTCCGTGAACGGGGATATCACCCACAAGTCAACCTCAACCCAGCACGCGGCGATGCTCGCAAGTCGTGTTGTTGAGCGCTCCTCTTGTTTCGAACCCTAATGTTGAGTTCGTCGAGGTTGGCAAGGGGAAGGTTCGCTAGCGTCGTGGCGCTTGAGTCAGGCCCACAGGAACTCCACCGGATTGGGGCCCGGCGAGTACTGTGGCGGGAACGCCATCGGGATCTGGCCCAGGGCGTAGACGCTTAAGATGGTCGGTCAGAAGATATCGTGCCTCCCCGACGACCTCCTCCTTGGCGTGCCGGCATCGCGAAGGCTTGTCGGAGGTTTGAAGCGTTCCAAAGCAGCCGCTCGCCTCCGTCTGCCGTTGGCCGAAACGGGCTCCTCGGATGAGAGCCTGACATCCGACGCTGGGGTTCAGCGCGCTGCGAACGAACAGCTCCCACGCGACCCCATCGGCGCCAGACGACCCCAAAGCTGCCGCCGAATCAGGGGATGAGAAGACGTTCGCCCGCGCTCCGTTTGAGGTCCTCAGATCAAGCGACACCTTCTATCGGTGCCACGTGCGATGGCTAACACGCCATTGCGTAAAAAATGAAGTGCGGTTTTTCCTACGGCACAACCGCTGCTAGCGAACCGGGCACGCCAGCTCGTATGGCAGGCGAGCGCGTCGGCAGCGCCCCCCGGCGCACCCCTGAAGCGGGGTGCGCCGGGCGGTTGGGTGGTCAGCGCGGTTCCGTTCCGGCGAGCCAGCGCCAGAGCTCGTCAATCCCAAAATCAAAGGGGACCGTACGACCTTCGGTGCTCGCGGCCTCGAACGCTTCGACCCCGAGCTCGGCACGTGCACGCTCTACCCACGGAGACACGACTGCCGCATCGCCGGGGATGCGCGGCAGCGCAAGGTACTCGCGCTGCCCTTCGCCGAGCGCGTGCATGCGGGCGGCAAGCTCCCACTCGGCACCTGCGACGGCCAGCCCCGTGCAGGTGTCGACCACGTACAGCAGGGTGGGACGCGAGCCGATGCCCTTTGCGATTTGCACCGCCTCAAGCAGCAGCTCACGCGCACGACCGACCGCGCCGCGCCGAATCAGCGCTCGCGCGAGATTCTGTGCGGTGATAGCGACGCTTTCGCCGTCCCCGAGCGCGCGGACAAGCTCCAGCGATTCCTCCAGCAGGGGCACAGCGCGATCGGAGCCCTCATCGTCGAGCAGGCCACCGAGCGCGTTGAGTGCGAACGAGAGGCGCCCGAGATCGCCGATGCGCCGCGCAATCTCCACCGACTCCTCGATGTAAGCCAAAGTTGTCGGTCGATCGCCTAGCGCATCGAGCGCGTAAGCCATCACCAGCAGCAGGTCGGCAACGCGCTTCGGATGGTCGAGCGCGCGCGCCACACTAAGTCCTTCGTGGCCATGCCCCACCGACGCCTCGAACCGCCCCATGAAGAACGCGAGCTGGCAGGCGGCGTAGAGCGCCAGCATCCTGGCCGCCGTCGCCTCCCCGGCGCCCGGTCGCGCAAGGGCCTCGACGGTGAGGCGGTAGCCGAGCTTGATCAGACCCGCCGGCGACCAGTAGTTCTGAATGGCGCCGACGAGCCGCAGGCCGAGCGCCGGGCCTTCGGTCGCACGATCGCACCCTGCGTGTGCCAGCAGCAGGTTCTCGCGCTCGAGATCGAGGCGCGCCACCCAGCGACCCTGTTCTTCGCCATAGAGCTCGGCGTGCGCACGCTCGCCGAGCGCCACGAAATACGCGAGGTGCCGCTCGCCAACGCCGTCGGCCACCCCACTCTCGACGAGGCGCTCGCGAGCGTAGTACTGCACCGTCTCGAGCAGGCGGTAGCGCTCGCCGGACGCTTCGAGTTGAACGAGCGACTTCTCCACCAGCCGCGCCAGCAGGTCGAGGACGTCGGCCTGCGCGAGTCCGTCGCCGGCGGCGACGGACTCCGCGGCCTCCAGCGTCCAGCCACCGGCAAACACCGACAGCCGGTTCAGCAGGTGGCGCTCGTCCGCAACCAGCAGCTCGTAGCTCCAATCGACAAGCGCGCGCAGCGTCTGCTGGCGCGGCAGCGCGGTGCGGTCGCCGCCCACGAGGATGCGGAAGCGGTCGTTCAGCCGTTCGCTGATCGCCTCGGCCGACAGTGCACGGACCCGCGCGGCCGCGAGCTCAATGGCGAGTGGAATGCCGTCGAGCCGCCGGCAGATCGTGGCCACTGCACCCGCGTTGTGTTCCGTGAGCTCAAAGCTCGGCAGGACGGCCACGGCGCGCTCCACGAAGAGGCGCGTGGCCTCGTAGCGCGCGACCTCCGCCGCGATGAAGGGCTCACGCCCCTCGGGTAGCGCGAGGCTCTGGACCGGATAGGTGACTTCGCCCGCCACGCGCAGCGGCTCGCGGCTGGTGGCGACGATACGCAGACGGCCGGCCGATTGGAGCAGCGTGCTCACGAGCTCCGCGCACGCCGGGAGCAGGTGCTCGCAGTTGTCGAGCACGATCAACACCCGGCGCGACCGCAGATGCTCCACCAAGCCGTGCGCCACCGGTCGCTCGGCGTCCTCCTTCACACCTACCGCCGACGCGACGGCCTGCGGCACGAGCCGCTCGTCGCCCACCTGCGCCAGCTCCACGTACCACACGCCGTCGGGATGGTCGTGCAGCACGTCGGCGGCGAGCTGGCGGGCGAGCCGCGTCTTTCCGATGCCCCCTGGGCCGGCGAGAGTGAGCAGGCGGGTCGAGCCGAGCCGGGTGCGCAGTTCGCGCATCTCGAGCCTGCGACCCACGAACGAATTCACCGGTTGGGGCAGGTTGTGCGCGATCTCGCGTGCCGGTTGCCAGCGGCCTTCGCGTTGCACGACCCGCCAGGCCTTCTCGCCGTCAACCAGCGGCCGGAACGAGGACTCGTCGTCGCCGATCTCGAACAGCTCGATGGGCTCGGCCACACCCTTAAGCATCCAGTGCCCATGCGAACGCACGCGATGCGGCGATGCAGACAGGGCGGCGCGCGCATCGAGGCTGAGCAGCGTCTGCCGAGCACCCGCGATCGACATGATGCGCGCGGCGGTGGCCTTCGCGAGACCGTCCACCTCTAGTGGCTTCGCGCCAAGGGAGATGTCGCCAGGGCTGTTCTCGCGCAGGATGAGCGGGCCGACGTGCACGCCGGCGCGGGCCTCGACCATCTCACCCAGCCGGTTGAGCGCGCGGTGGTAGTCGAGAAGATAGCCGACCGCGTCAGTCACGCTGGCGAACAGCAGCAGGAAGCCATCGCTCTTGTCGATCTCGCGACCGCGCCATGTGCGCAGCAGGTCTCGCGCGATCCGGTCGTGTGCTTCCCACAGCCGTGCGCTGGCGGAATCGCCAAGACGGACCGACAGCGCGGTGCTATCGACCAAATCCGTCAATACAAGGCACTGGCACTCACTCATGGGGGTTGCTGGACGGATCGGCACGTGGCGCCTCGGCTCGCGACGCCGTCCTCGCCAATCATGCGCTCGATCTGCCGAGGACCTCGCCCCGAAAGCTGCAGTGCGCTCGGGATTTCCTGCCGGAACTTGCGGATGGCGTCCGTGCGAACCAGCCGTACACGCCCCAGCAGTCGCGCAGCAAGTGCTTGAGGTTCGGCAGGATGCTCGATCACGTTTCTCGGGGGGCATCTGATCGGCAAGATCGAGCGCCTTCAAGCGGTCATCAGAACGTTCAGCCGCTGACTCCGCGAGCGCGCATTTAGGCGCTGCATGAACTCCAGCGGCGACATCACGATGGGTGCGCACGCGCCGAAATTCAGGGCGACCGGCTCGCCTGCCAGTCGGCCACGATGGCGCGGTGCAGCGGCACGTTCTCAAGAAAGCCGCGCCGCATCTCCCCGTCGTCGAGGTGTTCGGCTTCCGCCTGCAACGCAGCGTGGGCCTCGTCGATGGCCGCGCCTGCCCGCGCGTCGCCTCCCGCACGCCAGACGCGGTGGCAGGCCCAGCGCGGCTTGAGCGGCTCGTCGATCGAGGCGGTCGACAAGCCGGCCTCGAGCTCGTCGGCGATGCGCTCGGCGACGGCCTGCGCTTCGGCCAAACGGCCCGTGCCGAGGCGCAGCAAGGCAAGCTCGGCGCGCACCTCGCATGCGAAGGCCGCGGCGTCGATCGACTCGAAGACCGCGGCGGCTCGCCCGAGCCGCGCCTCGGCGGTGACAGCGTCACCCGCGGCGGCTTCGATGCGCGCGCGCAGCATCATGGCACGCCCTTCGTGACTTCGGCTCTCGCAGCGCAGCGCCAGCGCATCGGCAAGGGTGATCTGGGCAAGCGCCGCCGAGTGATCGCCCAGGTCGACGTGGCACTGAGCGATGGAGATCCGGCCGGAGGACATGTAGATCACCGAGCCGAGCTCTTCGGCCCGTGCCACGCTGGCCTCGAAATACTGGCCGGCGAGCGAATGGCGCCCGCAGTGGAGCTCGAGAACGCCGAGCGTTTCGAGTATCGCGTTTTCAGCCCGGCGCATGCCACCTTCACGAGCGATCGCGAGCGCGCCAGTCAGGGTCGCCCGCGAACGCGCGAGCAGATTCATGCCTTTCTCGATGATCGCGCGCAGGGTCAGGGTCTGCACCTCCATCACCCTGTTATCGAAGGATTCTTCACGGCGAACGGCTTCGGCCGCCTGCTCGACCGCCTGTTCGGCCCGCTTCAGCGCAGCCGCGGTCCGGCCGATGCTGTACTCGCTCCACGCCATCTGCCCGAGCGCGAGCGCGTGGGAGCGGGCGTTGCCCGCCTTGGCGGCAAGCTCGGCGCCCCGCTCGGCCAACTCGAACGCCGCCGTTTCGTCGCCACGGCGCGAGGCCAGGATGGCGCGTGAGATCGTTGCTTCGGCACGCATGGCGTCGTCATCGAGCGCTTCGGCGATCTCGCTGCGGGCCGCCAAGGCGGACTCCTGCAGCGCACGCAGGCCGACGAGATCGGCAACGGTCTGCTGGGCCTGGTAGAGCTCGGCGCGCCGCCGCGGGTCGGTGGCGGCCGGGTTCTTCAAGGCGCGCTCCACGTACTCGAGCGCGGCCTGGTTCGCAAAGCGGCTCTGCGCGTCACGCACTGCCCGCGTGAAGTAGTCGAGCGCCTTCACCGGCTCGCCCGCGCGCTCGTAGTGGTCGGCCGTGATCGCGAGGTATTCGGCCGAGCGGTCGGCGAGGCGCTCGGCCAGCCAGCCCGCCGCCGCCGCGTGGCCTATGCGGCGCGCAGGCTTGAGCACCGTGTCGTACGTGACCTGCTGCAGAAGGTGGTGGTGGAACGACTCTTCGGTGGTGCCTTCGAATGCGCTGTGCTCGCGCCGGTGGATCAGCGCGCGGTGCTGCAATGCAGGGACCGCCGAGGGTGCATCGGGGTCGATGGCCGCGAGCGCCTGGTCCCAGAACACGTGGCCGACGATGCTGGCCTGCTGCAGGGCGAGGCGGTCGCCCGCAGGCAACGCATCGAGGCGCGCCTGTAGCACGCCAACGAGCGTGGTCGGTACGCGCGCCAGGCGCAAGCGCTCGGGCAGCACGCGCCAACCTGCGGACTCGACCGCGATCACGCCGTCGTCGAGGAACATGCGCACCAGCTCCTCCATGAAGAAGGGGTTGCCGTCGCAGCGCTCGACGAGCATGGCGCGCAGGGCCTCCGCGCCCTCGACGACGCGGCCGAGCAGCGCCTGCGCCAGGCGCGTGCCGTCGCCCGCGTCCAGCGCCGCCAGCGCCATCCGCTCGCGCCCCGCGCCGCCTTCGACCCAGGCCGGGCGCCGCTCGAAAAGCTCCGGCCGCGCCGAGGCGACGACGAGCGTCGGCACGCCGGCAAGCGCATCGCCAAGGCCAGCGATGAAGTCGAGCGAACCGTCGTCGGCCCAGTGCAGGTCTTCGAGTAGCAGGGCAACCGCGTTGCCGTTGGCCGCGAGACCGCGAAGGTAGTCGTGGAGGGCAGCGAAGCCGAGCGTTCGAATCAAGCGCGGCTCGAGCCCGCGCACGTGCGCGCTCTCGGAAAAGTCGAGGCCGAGCAGCTGGCCGACGATGTGCGCCTTGGCTTCGGCACGATCGCCGAGCCAGGGCACAAGGCCCTCGACGAGCTTGCTGCGCGCCGCCTCGGCACCTTCGCCGTCGGCGATCTGAAGGCGCCAGGCGAGCAGGTCGCGCAGCATCCCGTAGGGTTGCAGGCGCGAGCTAGGGTGGGCCCGGCCGTGAAGAAGCCAAAACCGATGCGCGTGCGCCTCGAGCGCGCCCTGCAGCTCATGCAGGAGCCGGCTCTTGCCGAGGCCCGGCTCGCCGACCAGCGTCACCACGCGCGGCGTGCGCCGCTCGAGCACCTCGGCCACGACCGCGATCAGCCGCGCCAGCTCGGTGTCGCGGCCGATCATCGGCGGCAGCACGCCCTTGATGCCGTGCGTGGGCACGCGGAAGGCGCGCGGCTTGGCGCGCTGCACGAGGTAGGTGTCGAGCGGCTCGTCTTTGCCCTTCACGGCGAGCGGCGGCTGGGCCTGCACGTCGAACGCGCCGCGCACCAGCAGGAACGCGTCGTGGCTGATGCGCAGGGCGCCGGCCGGCGCGGTCTGCTCCATGCGCGCCGCGATATTGACCGTGAGGCCGCGGATCGTCGATTGCTCGTCGACGCCGCCGCCGAGCAGCACCGGCCCGGTGTGGATGCCGACGCGCACATCGCAATCGCGCTGGCCGTGCGTACGCAGCACGCGCTCCCGCAAGGCGCGCCCCTCGCCGAGCAGCGCCAGGCCGCAGCGCACGGCGCGCTCGGTGTCGTCTTCCTGCGCGTGCTCGGCACCGAATGCGGCAAGCAGGTTGTCACCGGCGTACTGCAGCACCTTGCCAGTGTGTGCGGCCACGACGGCGGTGCAGCGTTCAAGTACATCGTCCATCACCGCGTGCACCTCCTCCGGGTCGAGGTGCTGGCTTAGCGCGGTAGAGCCGACGACGTCGAGGAACAGCACCGCGACCTGGCGCAGCACCTGCTCGGGGGGCGCGCCAGGCACCGGCGAGAACAGCCGCGCCAAGTGCTCGCGCATCGGCGCGAGCGCGGCGTCGACGACGGCGGCGCCGAGCAGCGCGCGCTGCGCCTCCAGCGCCGCGATGGCGGCCTCGAGCGATGCGCGCTCGCTCACAGGTGCGAGGCGCTCATGGGTGGGTCCGTGAATCGGCAGGTCTTCGCTCATGTCGAGGCGTGAGGATACGCACACGTCGGCGTGCTGGCGCCTTCGATAGTGCAGCGATGCCCTCCTCCCGGAGGCTGCTCGGCCGGCCCGAATTCGAAGGTGCGGTCGGCGTCGTGCTCCGCGCCACGCGCATCCGCCTGCTCGAAGCCATCGTTGCGCACGGCTCGTCGATCAGCGTGACCGCGCCGCTGTCGGCCTGCCCGGCCTTCAGACTGGCCTGGTCGAGCAGAAGCCGTGATCGCTCGATGCCAGCGCCTCGGGTCGGCCGCCAACCTGAACATCCGATTGCCGCATCCTGGCCCACGGCTTCCATCGCCTGCGCTGCGCCGACTGCGGGCACGACAACCTGGCCGCCATCAGCTGGCCTGGGCAGTTCCACAAGGTGACCACTCGACGAGACGCTTGCGTGATCGGCGTCCGCTCCCAAAGGGACAACTTCTTGCGCACTCGACCGCCTTTTGTCCGCACCAACGTCTGCGCGGCGCCGCGCGCCCCGAGGAGCGCGTCAGCGGCGGGACGATACAAGCCATCCGGCGGGACTTGAGACACTATGGTTGGGCGGAGGGCGCTTTAAATGACGATGAGGTGGGCGTGGATGGCGGCGGCCGGGATGGCGGCGTGCGTGGCGAGCGGGCCTGTACGTGCCGCCCGGCCGTATCGATGCGTCGATGGGCAGGGGCATCTCACCCTGTCCGATCATCAATGCCCGGTGGCTCAGGCGGTTGCGCCGACGCCGCCGGCGCCGCCTTGCCCGATCACCCCTGATGAGCGACGCCGCGCCGAGCGCCTGGAGGAGCAGTTCCTGCGCCGCTTCCCCCAGGAGGCGGGCCACAACGCGGCGCGGCTTGCCGACCTGTCGGAGATCGCCGCCCGGCTCCGACTGGCGCAGAATCGACTTGCCGAACTGGCGCTCGAGCGCAACTCGATCAACGACGAGCTCGAGTTCTACAAGGGCAAGACGCCGACGCCAGAGTTGGCCGGCCGGCTCGACGCGAACGAAGCCAAGTTTGCAGCGCTGGCCGACGTGTTTCGCGGCGACGAGCAGGACATCCACAACGTCGTGTCGCGATACGACTGCGAACACAAGGAGTTCGCCATGCTGTGGCACGGCGGCCCGCCCGGTTCCTCCGCATGTGCGTCGTCGTGCAAGGCAAGTGGATGAGGAGGTCGACCTGGCAGGCCGGGTTGAAGGCGGACGACTTTGTGTTTCCAAGCCGCATTCATGACTCACCCACCTGGAAAAAAGGGCAGTACGCCAGAATCCTTGAACACTGGGTCGAGGAGCTGGGTCTTGACCCGCGGACCACGGCACGCACTCGATGAAGCGAACCAAGGCGACGCTGATCTATCGGCGCACGAAGAACTTGCGGGCTGGGCAGCTGCTGCTTGGCCATCGCAAACTTGAGTCGACTGGTCCGGTAACTTGGCATCGAAGTGGACGATGCCTCGGAGATCTCCGAGCAGACAGAGATCTATTCGCCGCGTAGTACCTGCCGTCCGACAGACGAGAAGCGCCCGTCGGGCGGTACAACCCATTGCGGCGGGCCGAGCCTCGCCCGCCACCTGGGTCATGTCGGCTGGACGGCTGTTCAAGGTCCGGGAAAATCGCGGCGCCAATGACCGGTCCCAAAGTACAGCGGACGTAGCTCGAAATCCACCCTCGGCGCCGAGAACTGAAGCCGTCAATCGATGACAGCCAGCGCCTGACGGCGCTGGAACTCGGCCGAGTGGCAGGTCCTCAATGACCCGAGCTGGCGCTGCCGACCCAAATGCTGCCAGTCGCCGTTGATGAAACCGGTCATTCGAAATTGACCAGCGTCCTGGCCGACCGCTGGACCAATTCATCGGTAGTCCATATCGACGTCGAGACACCGCTAAGCATCCGCGCCCGGCTTATTGGAACTGGCCGCCGGGGCGCCCAGCGCCACTCAGGTTCGCCGCGCCGCCTCAACCTTGTTCGCAGAGCGGGTAGACGAGTTCGCGCCGCATCACCACGACGCGGTATCGCGCCACGTAACGCGCACGTCGCTCCTGCCCATCAGCCGTTCCCGCTTGCTTCAGCGATCTCGCGCATCTTGCGCATCACCAGAGCCCGTTGGCGGTTTGCTTCTGGCAGTGTCGCCAGGTCCACGGGCGGTGCGGTGAGGCCGTAAGCCGCGAAGGCGTGAATCGCCTCGCGTCCGAGCGCAGGCAGCGGCTGCCTACGTGCGAGCGCGGCTTGGACAAACGGAGCCAGCTCCGCACGCTTTCTGGCCTCACGCTCGGCCTCGCCGCGCTTGAACTCCGGCATTACCTCGGCCGCGAAGCATTCAAGCGACTCGCAGATGTGAGCATGCTGGCTATTGCCGCCCTGCTGGATGAACACCGTCTGGTCGACGCCGGCGTCGGCGAAGGTGCGCAGCGCCTTTCGCACCTGCTCGGGCGAGCCGATGCATCCGGTGCCGCTGCCGAGTGCTTCCGTGCCGAGTTGGTCGCGCACCGCGACGTACTTGTCCCAGATGTTGGTGCGCCCCGGCGCGTGGCGGCCAAAGGCGTAGTAGTGGCCAAGCGCGAATTGGAAGAAGCGAAGGCCGTCGAGGCCGCGCCGGCGCGCCTCCTCGGCGTCCGCATGGCACGAAAACCCGGTCACCATCGCGATGTTCGGGTTCACCGTGTGGCCGATCGGCACGCACTCGCGCTTGAAAACCTCGTAGTACTCGTCCACCCACTGCCGCGCTTCGTTCGGGTCGATGAACGCGAAGGTCAGCGCGCCGATCCCATGCTGGGCCGCGATGCG
The DNA here is from genome assembly GCA_038241255.1 of Burkholderiales bacterium. GTDB lineage: Bacteria > Pseudomonadota > Gammaproteobacteria > Burkholderiales > Burkholderiaceae_C > Schlegelella_A. Next base: position 38,800 of record JBBRFW010000015.1, read on the forward strand.
GATCGTATTTCGGTTCGAGCACGCCATCCACAGCGGTGGGTGCGGCCGTTGCGCGGGCTTTGGCACCACGTTCCTCGCTGGCATCGTGAAATAGTGACCCTTGAAGCCCGGGTACGGGTCCATCGCGAGCATGTTGGCCGCTTGCTCCACCGACTCCTTCCACATCGCCTGGCGGTCGCCGGGCGCGATGTCGAAGCCTTCGATCTCGGCGCGCGACGCTGACAACCCGGTACCCCACTCGACACGGCCGTGCGAGACTAGGTCAAGTGTGGCGATGCGCTCGGCCGCGCGCGCCGGGTGGTTGTAGCCCGGCAGCATCAGCATGATTCCGTGGCCAAGACGAATTCTCCTGGTTCTTTGCGACGCGGCGGCAAGGAACACCTCCGGCGCCGATGAGTGCGAATATTCCTCAAGAAAGTGGTGCTCCACCTCCCAGGCGAAGTCGATGCCGAGCCTGTCCGCCAGTTCCACCTGGTCCAGGGCCTCGTGCAGCAGCTTCTCCTCGGCCCCGTCCGCCCAGGGGCGTGGCAGCTGATGCTCGTAGAAGATGCCGAACTTCATGGCGCGGGTTCCTTTCGTGGACTGCGTTTCGACAGTGGGCCTACGCCGAGTCGGCCTCGAGTACGTCGAAGGCGGCGATGCACTGCGCAGCGTCGGGCAGTTCGCCAAGCCGCTCGACGATCGCTGCCCGGGTGGCCCCGCGTTGCTGCTGCAGTACCGTCACCGAGTGATACTGCACCATGCCGGTCCAGACCGGGTCGATCAAGTCCTTGCCCGCAATGCGGCTGCCGTCCATGCCCTTAAAGGTGAAGCTGCGCAATTCGGAGACTGCGGTCTGCAGATAGGCGACGTGGATCTGTTCGTCCTGGCGGATTCGCTCGATTAGCGTTGCGGCATGGTCGGCCTGCGCGCGGCGTTGGCGAAACAGCGCGGGCTCTCGCGCGAGCTCGATGTAGAAGCGGAATGTGGATTCGGCGCGCACCTCGATCATCAGCACGTTCATCAGCATGAGCATGAGCTGCTCGTGCGCGAGCGGTAGCCGCGGCATCAGCTGGTTGGCTTCGAGCCGACCTGCGCGGCGAGGAGCCTCGGGCATCGGGTAGGCGTCCTTGCCGAGGAGGAGGTCGCGCACCGCGAACCACATACTGTCGTGGCCGCCCTCGCCGCGCGCGGGGTCGCCCGCCTCGTCCAGGCCGTGGGCCACGAGCAGGCCCCGGCCCAGGTGGCCGATGCAGGTAGCGGAGAGGTCGTCCTCGATGACGGTCTGGAAATCGGGGCACTCTATCTGCGCGAGGAAGCCGCCGCGCGCCTCGATCACGCCGATGTCGGTGAGCGAGTTCCAAACAGTCTGACCCATACCGCGATCGAGCAGGAATGCTTGCTGCCTGGCATTCGGATACGCGCCGCGGCTGAGCAGCCGGGTGGTGGCGTCGACGAGCGGCCAGCCGCGGGCCGCGAGCGCTTCGACCCACGCCCGAACTGCCGGCCAGCGGCCCTTGTTGCGCGGCGAACGGTAGCGGCCTACGGCATCGAAACCGCCGTGCAGCAGGTAGCCCGACTCAGCCTGCGGCCGTACCCAGTCGTCATGGGCCAACAGTTCTTCGGCGCTGTATTCGAGCTTGTTCATACGGCGGCTTTCTCGAGGGGAAAGTGGCAGGCGGAAAACTGCCCGCCCGAGAATTCGCGCAGCATCGGCATCTCGTCTGCGCAGCGCTGCAAGGCGCGCGGGCAGCGCGTGCGGAAGCGGCAGCCCGACGGTGGCGAGATCGGCGAAGGCGGCTCGCCGATGGGGACGCTGTCGGGCAGCGGGGCCTCCGGATCGGGAACGGGGATCGCGTCGAGCAGGATGCGGGTGTAAGGGTGCGCCGGATGGCGGAACACCCGCTCGGCCGGGCCGATCTCGCACAGCTTGCCCAGGTACATCACGGCGACGCGGTCGCTCACTGCCTTCACCACCGCCAGGTCGTGTGCTATGAAGATCAGCGTCAACCCGTAGCGCGCCTTCATCTCCTCGAGCAGGTTGATGATCTGCGCGCGGATCGATACGTCGAGCGACGAGACCGGCTCGTCGCAGATCACAAGGTCCGGTTCGAGCACCAGGGTGCGGGCGATCGAGATGCGCTGGCACTGGCCGCCGGAGAATTCGTGCGGCCGTCGGTTCACCACCAGTTCGGGGTCCAGGCCTATCGCCGTCAGAACATCGCGCACCCGGGCCTCGCGCAGCGCGCGGTTGCCCAACCCATGGATCACCAGCGGCTCGGCGACGATGTCGCCGACGCGCCGGCGCGGGTTGAGAGAAGCGATCGGGTCCTGGAAGATGATCTGCAGCCGTCGGCGCAACGCCCGCAGCTCAGGGCCACCGAGCGCAACCAAGTCGACGCCTTCGAAGAGCACTTGCCCGGCCGTCGGCCGGGTGAGTTGCAGCACGGCGCGGCCTAGCGTCGACTTGCCACAGCCCGACTCGCCGACCAGCCCGAGCGTCTCGCCGCGCGCCACGTCGAAACTCACGTCGGAGACGGCATGCACCGTGTGGCCGCCGGTGCGGTACTCGACCACCAGGTTTTCGACCCGAAGGAGGGTGGGCCCGACGCGCAACTGGGCGGTACCGCTACCCGCCATTAAGTCACCGCGCTCACGACGAGCGGATACCAGCAGGCGCTCTGGTGCAGCTCCTTGTCGGCGGCGCTGAGCTCTGGCGCCGCCTCGCGGCAGTGGCCAACCGCATGCCTGCAGCGCGGGCTGAACGCGCAGCCCCGCATCGGACGGGTGGGATCGGGCGGCGTTCCGTCGATCGCCATCAATCGCGCGTGCGGCTCTGCATCGAGCTTCGGTATCGCCCCCAGCAATGCCTCGGTGTAGGGGTTCCGCATGCGCTTGAACAATTCGCGTGTCGGTGCGCGCTCCATCACTCGGCCGGCATACATCACCATCACATCGTCGGTGCGGCCGGCAACCACGCCCAGGTCGTGCGTGATCAGCATCATCGCCATGTTGCGCCTCTGCCGCTCTCGCGCGAGAAGGTCTAGGATCTGTGCCTGCACGGTCACGTCGAGCGCGGTAGTCGGCTCATCGGCCACCAGCAGACGCGGTTCGCAGGACAGCGCGATGGCGATCGCCACGCGCTGGCGCATGCCGCCAGACAACTGGTGCGGATACTGGCCCGCGCGGCGCTCCGCGTCGGGGATGCCGACCGAGGCGAGGAGCTCGACGGCACGCGCGCGCGCAGCGCTGCCAGCCAGCCCCAGGTGCTCCCGCAAGGTTTCGGCGATCTGCAAGCCGATCGTCAGCACCGGGTTGAGCGAGGTCATCGGATCCTGGAACACGACGGCGATCTCGCGGCCGCGCAAGGCGCGCAGCGCTCGCTCATCCAGCCCCAGCAGGTCACGCCCCTCGAAGCGGGTGTGGCCTGAGACTCGCGCGGCCAACGGCAATAGGCGCAGGATGGCGCGCGAGAGCATGGTCTTGCCGGAGCCGGATTCGCCGACCACGCCCAACGCGCGGCCGTGCTCGAGGGTCAGGTCGACGCCCGAGAGCGCGCGCAGTGGCCCGCGCGGCGTCGGCAGCTCGACAGTCACGCCCTCGACCTCCAGCAACACTGTCATGCCAGGCTGCGCCGCGGATCGATGAATGAACGCAGCGTATCGCCGATCAGATTGAACGCGAGGACCGTCACGAACATGACGCTCGCCGGCACGAAGCAGATGTGTGGCGCCACGTCGAGCTGCTCGCGGCCCTCGGCCATCATGCTTCCCCAGCTCGGCGTCGGCGGCGGCACGCCCAGACCGAGGAAGCTGAGCGTGCCTTCGGCAACGATAATCACGGCCACCGCGATGAGCTGGAAAACCATCAGCGGCAGCATCACGTTGGGCAAGAGCTCGCGCAGCATGATGCGTAGATGCGTCGCGCCCAGGGCACGCGCCGCCAGCACGAATTCGCGTCCGGAAAAAGTGAGCGTCGCGGCGCGCGCGACGCGCGTGGCCGCCGGCACTGTGAGCAGCGCCAACACGGCGGTCACATTGACCACGTTCTGGCCGAGAAAGGCGATGATGGCCAGCGCCAACACCAGCGGCGGGAACGCGAGCAGAACGTCCATCGCGCCCATGATCATGGTCTCGAGTCGGCCGCGGAAATAGCCGGCGAGCATGCCGAGCGCGCCGCCTGCCAGCAGGCCCAGGAACGGCGCGGCCAGCCCGACGGCGAGCGATACGCGGCCGCCATGCACGACGCGAGCGAGCATGTCGCGTCCGAGGTGATCGGTGCCGAGCCAATGTGCCGCGCTTGGCCCCTGGCGGCGTGCCAGCAGGCTCATCTTCGAGGGGTCATCCAGCGGCAGGAGATTGGCGAGGATCGCCGTCGCCAAAATCACACCGATCCAGGCCACCGCTAGCCAGAATGCCACGCTGGGCGAGCGCCGCCGGGCGTGCGCGGGCGTCTGCCCCGGGGCAGACGCCGCATCGAAGACCTCAGCCGTGGCCATGGCGGACACGTGGGTCGAGCGCGGCATAGAGCAGGTCGACCAGGAAGTTGACCAGTACGTAGCCGACCGCGACAAACAGCACGCCACCCTGCAGAATGACAAAGTCGCGGCTATAGATCGCCTCGACCAGCAGCCGGCCCAGCCCCGGCAACGCAAAGATCGATTCGATCACCACCGCACCGCCGATCAATCGCCCGACATTGAGGCCGAGCACCGTGACCAGGGTGAGCGAAGAGGGCTTGAGCGCATGCACGAAGAGGATGCGCCGGCGCTTCAACCCCTTGGCCTTGGCCATCGCGATGAAATCCTCATGCAGCGTGGTGATCATGTCCGAGCGCAGCACGCGCATTAGCGCCGGCCACTCGATCAACGCGAGCGAGCCGGCAGGCAGGGCCATGCTCACCAGGTTGGCCACCGGGTCTTGGGCGAATGGCGTATAGCCTGTGGCCGGCAGGATGCCAAGCGAGACCGAAAAGGCGAAGATCAGGAGGATCGCCAGCATGAACGAAGGCATCGACAGCAGCGCGAAAGCACCGCCGGAGAGCACCCGGTCAAGCGTCGAGTCAGCTTTGGCCGCACACAGGATGCCCAGTGGCACACCGATTACGAGGGCGCCGAGCTGCGCCAGCAGCATCAGTTCGAGCGACACTGGCAGGCGGTTGGCGATGGCGTGCCAGACCGTTTCGCCAGTGCGAAACGACTGGCCCAGATTCCCGCTCGCCACGTTGGCGAGCCACAGCACGTAGCGCCGCCAGCCCGGCAGATCGAGGCCGAGCTTAGCGCGCAACGCGCTGACATTCTCGGGCGTCGCTTGGTCGCCCAGCATCGCCAATGCGAGGTCGCCCGGCAGAAGCGCTGCGACCATGAAGGTCAACAAACTGACCCCGAACACCACTGGCAACAGATAAAGCAGGCGGCGGCCGATGAACCACAGCATGGGCCGAATCTCGGGGCTGTCGTCGCTATCGCGCGTCTACTTCTTGCGGTCCCACCACGCCCCGGCGAGATCGATCTCATCGCTGCGCTGTTTGGGCAGGCCCTTGAGCTCGGGCTTGGCGAGCGCGAAATAGTTGTTTTCCAGCGTCCAAAACCACTGCACTTGCTCGTTGATGCGCTGCGCGATGGTGCAATACATCTCGCTACGCTTGGTGGGGTCGCCGCTTGCGCGCGCATCATCCAGCAGCTTGTCGACCTCGGGATCCGAATAGCCCGACAGATTGACCGGGCTGCCGGTCTTGAAGTTGGCGTACATCTGCGGGTCTGGGTCCGCGAGGTCGATGATGCGCCAGGGAGTGATGTCGAACTCGCGCGTGAACGCCTTGGTCACCAGCGTGGTCTGGTCGACCTGGTTGAGCTCAGCATTGATGCCGACCGCGCGCCAGAACTCCTGGAATATCTGTCCAATGGCCCGGCCACGCGGTGTCGCAGTCACGGTGAGCCTGAAGGCGACTGGCTTGCCATAGTCCCTTAGCAGCGACTTGGCCTTCTCAGGGTCGTAGGTCGGCAGCCTGGTATTCGCGCACTTGATCCACGAGCCCGGGCCGTAGGGATCCTTCGCCGGTTTCCACAGGCCGTTGTAGAGCGTGTCGGCGAACGCCTGCATGTCTATCGCGTGGCGTATCGCCTGGCGTACACGCAGATCGTCCAAAGGCGGCTTGTTGGTGTTGATCGCAACTACCGAGGCACCGGAGCCGGCGTACTGGTAGACGGCGACCGCCTTGTTCTTCTTAGCCTTCACGATGTCGTCAGCGTTGTCGTGCCAGATCACGTCGGTCTCGCCGGCCAACAGGCTCGCGTAGCGTGCCGGCCCGTCGGGCAACGGTCGGATCACGATTTGGTCAAGATAGACCTTGTCCTTGTTCCAGTGGCCCAGGTTGCGCTCGACGACCAGCCGGTCGCCTGACGCCCACGACTTGAGCTTGAACGCGCCGGTACCCACCGGGTTGCGGTTGTACTGACCCTCGGCCGCGATCGCCATTGCCTTGGGCGAATGGATCACGTTAGTCACCGTTGACGGCGCTACGATGCCCGGGAATCCCGCCGACGGCGCCCGCAGGTGAAAGGCCACGGTCAGCTCGTCCTGTGCCTCGACCTTGACGATATTGTTGATGTAGATGGCGCAGCGGCAGCGATTCTTCGGGTCCTGCATGCGCGCGTAGTTGGCCACCACAGCCTGCGAATTGAACGGCGTGCCGTCCGCGAACGTGACGGCCTTCCTGAGCGTGAAGACCCAGGTCTTGAGGTCGTCCGACGCTTTCCAGGACAGCGCCAGCCGCGGCACCACCGCGCCGTTATCGTCGATCCGCGTCAGGGTGTCGAAAATGAGTGCCGCGACGGCGATCTGACCGGTGTCGTAGACCCCAACCAGCAACGGGTCGAAGCCGGCAATGTCCTGCTCGATGCCGAGCGTCACCGAGCCGCCCTTCGTCTGTGCCAGCGCGAAGTTCGCCGGCCCGGTCAGCAACGCCACTAGTGCCGCTCCCGTCAACGCAAGGCGGATCGCAAGTGTCATGGCATCTCCTCCGGTGTGGTCTGCGGATTTCGAGCCGTATTCTTCGGTGCCCGCAGCTGGATGTGCAGCAAATCATGCGCGCGCTTTGCGCAAAGTCAAGCATCGGGCCACCGGAGAAGAAGGCGTCAGATCAACGGCACCTTCAGGATGTCAGCGATGATCGTCAACTCGTCGCCGCAGTTCGGGCAGTACTCGATGTCGATATCGGCGTCGCATCGAAACTCCGAGCCGAACATCGCGCGTTGTCCAGAAAAGGCAATTGAACGTCTGCGACGGAGCACCCAGTCAAATGTCGCCTATGGGTCGGGATCGCCATTTCCGGGCGCTACGTTGCTGGCACTCGATCGACGAGGCACTTCGGCGAAGGTTCGCTTGCGGCCGAGGCCGTGTGAAAACGCGAAACCTCTAGAAATTCCGGGGTCCTTCGACCCTTACCCGAATGACGATCGTCGATTGGAGGGCGATCGGAGAGGTCTATGTTTTGCGAGCAGAGCGACTGACGACGTTTTCACACGGGTGCGCCGGGAGACCGGCAAGGAGGAGGTGGTGCAAGTCCACTGCGATGAAGGAGTAGCGAACCACATCGGCCCCGAGCCGTGCGCGCGCATTCGTGAGGATGCGCGTGAATCGTCGGCAGGGGTACGTGCAGGCCAGCCATTGAGCCGCGATAGAAAACTGTTCCCGGGTGCCGACGCTGTCTGTGTAGCGGAAGGCCAGATGTCGAGTGCGTCAGCGCAAGCACTTGGGCAACCCGGGGTGGTCGTAGAACCTGGCATGCACGCACGCTCTTTGCACGGGAACCGGGAGATCTCGGGTTTGACCAGCCGCGGTACTGGGCTGGCCCGCATCGGGAAGGCGAGTAGCCGAAGCCGATGATGAACGGACCCGAGAAGTCAGACTCGGTCGTAGTGTGCGCTGGGCAGCGCGTAGTTTAGGAGGGTTCAAGTCCCTCTGACGCTCGGATGAGGGGCGTCATATCCGAACGCGGGGGTAACGCCTCGCGGGCCGGGGGAGAGAAGGAAGGTATGGAGAGGCCTACATGGGGCACGAAGGCGAAAGCTGGAGACAGCCAAGGCGGACCTGCAGCCACCGTTCTCGCTTGCACCCCGGAGGGCAGGGTGTCCACCGCGAGGTGGGATCCGAAGGGCATGAGGAGAAGTACCGGGTCGTAGTCGAAGGAGCTATCCGTTGACGAAGTGGTCGGCCAAAGGTGGGGCAAGGTCGAGCCTGCACTATGGAGGCGAAGGCGTTCTCATTCACCCACCGCACCAAGGTGTTTGCACACGACACGGTATGGAAGAGCTATGCGTGACCCCAGGAGAACTGGCGCAGTCCGCGGGTGGCACCGCGGAAAGCGAGCCTATAAGCGAGAGCGAATTTGTCGACGTCGATTGCAATCGCAAGGCGCAGAGCGGCGTGGTCTGCAATTGAAGGACGACATGCCGGCATCGCAGCCGTCTTGCGCCGGCACAGCTGACGGCAATCGCCTGAAGGGGCCAATGCCGATCAGTGGTCAAAGCGTTCATCGCCAATAGCCGACTTCGTATCGAGCGGCGCGTTTGACTGATTGGTCAAAATGGGGCAACACTCCGCTCTCCGAGTGTGCCTCCCGTGAGCAGCGTTTCGGGGCTCGGTTGCTCTGAAGCGAGCAGCAGCAGACTTTCGCGACATGCCTACCGCAATTGCGCGTTTGGTTCTGTCGCAATCGCAGATCACTGGCCAGGAGGATCAGACTATGAAGACGTCGACTGTCCTGTGCTGGTGCGTACTCATAGCGCTGCCGATGTGGGCCGAGGCGCAGACCGAGCGTTTCGTCTTCATCCTCAACGGCGAGAAGGTCGGTACGCTTACTGCCGAGAGGTCGGGGAGCCGGATCACAGTCGACTCGCGCGTGGACGACAACGGACGCGGCGCGAGGACCCAGGAGTCGATCATGATTGGCAGTGACGGTCTGCCTCGAAGTTGGTCGATCAAAGGCGTTGCATGGTATGGGGCTCCTGTCGAAGAATCTTTCGATTGGCAAGAAGACCAGGCACATTGGAAGACACTGAACGACCAAGGCGCTTCGACCGTAAGTGGCGAGCACCTGTACCTACCCAATGACGCCAGCTACTACGCCCTAGGCGTGTACCTGGGGGCCTTGTTCAAGGCACCGGACCACCTGCTGCAGGCCTGGCCCGCAGGCACGGTCCGTGCCGAGCGGATCCGCGAAGCGCACGTCCGTATCGCGGGCAACGATCAAGAGGTGACAGCCTGGGCGCTATGGGGCCTGGACGTCGCCCCGGTTTTCGTGGTGTCCGACGGCGCAGGTCGGTTCCGCGGCCTGATCAATGAGACGTTTGCCATGCTCCCCGAGGAATGGGGCGGCTCGTTCGATTCGTTCAAGTTGCTCGCAGCCTCTCTGAACAAGGATCGACTGGGCGACATGGCGCGCCGGGTCACGCATCGCTGGGACGTGCCGGTCTACTTGCGCAATGTCCGTGTCTTCGATCCGACGACGGGCACACTTTCTGCACTGACCACGGTAGTGAGTTTCCGTGGCGTGATTACCGGGGTCGGCGCCGATCTGCCGGCGCCAGCCGACGCAGTGTCGATCGATGGCGAGGGAGGGACCGTCCTGCCGGGTTTGTTCGACGTGCACGTGCACATCGGCGCCTGGGATGGGCCGCTGCACATCGCTGCCGGCGTGACTACTGTGCGCGACATGGGCAACGACAACCTCGCCCTTCTCGATCTGGTCGAGGACTTCGACGCTGGCAACATCCCCGGCCCCAGGGTCATCCGGTCCGGCTTCGTCGAGGGGCGCAGCCCGTTCTCGGCGCATAACGGGTTCGTGGTCGACAACCTGTCCGATGCGCTGGACGCGGTGCGCTGGTACGCCGCGCGCGGCTACTGGCAGTTGAAGATCTACAACTCGGCACACCCGGACTGGGTGCCCGCGCTGGCCGCCGAGGCGCACCGGCTAGGCATGCGCGTGGCCGGTCACGTGCCGGCGTTCTCGAGCTCAGAGCGCGTCGTGCGCGAAGGCTACGACGAGGTGACGCACATCAACCAGCTGCTGCTGGGCTTCCTGATCGACACAGACAAGGAAGACACGCGCACTCCGTTCCGCTTCACCGCACTGGGTGAACGAACCGGAACGCTGGACCTTGCCGGTGAACGGTTCCAGGCGATGGTGCGCCTGATGCGCGAGCGCGGTACGGCGCTCGACACCACCCTGGCGGTCTTCTACGACATGTTGCTGGCCAGGCGCGGCGAGCTCACGCCGGTAAGGCAACCCTATGCCGACCACATGCCGGGGCCGGTCCAGCGTGGATTGAAGAGCGCGATCCTGGACATGAAGCCTCAGGACGACAGTGCCTATCGGGCGTCGGCGCAGCGGCTGCTCGACGCGGTCAAGCTCCTGCACGACGCCGGGGTTCCAATCCTTCCCGGCACCGACGACTCCGCAGGACTGGTTCTGCACAGCGAGCTGGAGACCTGGCAACGAGCCGGAATCGCACCGGCGGAGATCCTTCGCATCGCAACCCTGGGATGCGCCAGGTACTTCCACCTCGACCAGTCGCTCGGGACCGTGGAACGCGGCAAGCGCGCCGACTTGTTGTTGATCCCCGGCGATCCAACTCACGACGTCGGACTGATCCGACAGGTCAGGATGGTCATGAAGGACGGCGCGGTGTACTTCCCCAGCGAGATACACACGGGGATGGAGATCAAGCCGTTCTCAAAGCCCCCTCCGATGTCCTTGCCCGCGGCGCTTGCCAAGTCACAACCGTGACGCACCGGCCGCTGATCGACCCGGGCAGCGGCGGTTCTTACTATGGTGCTGACTTTCGCCGTCGTGAGCTGAACCACGGCTTGTGGCCGGTCAGCGACCTTCGCCGTTTGTCGCTAATCGAAACTGCTGCCGGTCAGGCAATCGAATTGCCGGCTGTAAGGCCGTCATCGTTATCCCCGCTTGATACGGGCCTCCTACCGGGATCGCGGCAATTGATTCGCACGGGAGTGATTGAAGAGGCAACGCTTTGTGCCCCATAGGCTTTAGTCGGTAGCATGGGGTTCCCCGTTCTTGTGTCGCTGGGCCATCTTCGCATTGACGATTGATGAGCCGCAACCTACCTCAGGTGGGAACTGTCGACCGGTGGAAGTGGACAATCTGCCAAATGTCTCCAATTTTCGCGAGAACAAACGTGACGCGACCACTGGAAACGACATTCTTTCCGTCTCGCACACCGGCGAGTGAATCGAGGCCGGTCACCACAACAGACGTGTCAGATAGGACGACGACGGAGTGTTCTAGTAGCGCAGCTGCGTGCGGTCTACCGGTTAATAGGACTTGATCGAAATAGGTGCGGATCGCGGATGCGTTGCTCACCAAGGTGGCGCTACGCGTGCCAAAGAATAGAGCATCGGGAGCGTACAAGCTAACTATTGTGTCTACATCCGACTCTGCGAACGCCTTCGTCCACTTCCCAATAACGAGCAGTGCTTCCTCTTTAGTACCGGCTGAAGACGCACCTACGGAAACAAGGAGTGCGAGGCAGATAAAAAGTTTGCGCATGATTGCCTTGTGGTCGGTCTATGAACTACCAAGATGCTTTGCGGTTCGCCCGAGAGATTAGGCTTCCGAATCGCGCATAGGTGCCTCATCGCGTTGCCTTTCTTTCTGGCCACGGCCCTTATCAATGCTAGTCGGAGAAGCGGCACTCCAGCGACGATGATCGATGCCTCAACATAGGAGCGCCCTACCTGCGAGGATTTGAAGACTACAGTTCACTGGCCGCGCAAGCTCGTTGAGCATTTTCGGAGGTCGACATGCGTGAGGACCTGTTGCAGAGCGAAGGCGCGGCAGCGCGAAATGTGGTGTCATTCTTGCTCCGAATCGTGCTGCGTGCCGACGAGGTGATCGAGTGATCAGGCGCCGAGCATGGTCGCCTGTCTGAGCGGCAGCTGGCTTTCGATGCCGCTGGCAAGCGGGGCGCAGCCGGCTCACAAGGTTTATCGGATCGGCCTGTTGTCCGTGACGGCGAGAACGTCGGACATGACGGGCCCTCGACCTCGGCACGGTCCGACCAGGGCTTTTCTGCGAGGCATGAGTGACCTCGGTTATGCTTATGAAAAGGACTTCATGACCGAGCCCCGCGGGGGCGAAGGCGTCGTCGAC
>JBBRFW010000016.1:0-50601 GCA_038241255.1 Burkholderiales bacterium
GGGCAGGAGCAGGTCGCTCGCGGCGCTGCCGTCGGCGAAGGCGAGCGCGTGCGGCGCGGCGTCGTCGTTGCGGAAGGTGACGGTGCTGCCCGCGGCAACGTTCAGCACCGGCGGAGCGAAAGCGAAGTTGGCGATCGAGACCATCGGCTCGGCGGCGGCGGCGGCGCGCGCCGCCGCGGGTTGCACGACGATCTTGCGCGGCGCGGCGCCGACACCGATCGTCGTGGTCCGGCCGCTGGCGAGATCGACCGCGGTGACGTCGTTCGATCCTTCGTTCGTGACCCACACGGTCATGCCGTCCGGCGAGGCCATCCAGTGCGGCTGCTTGCCGACGGCGACGCTGCGCAGCGGCGCCTGCGTCGCCGGATCGAACAGGAGCAGCTCGCCCGGGCCCTGGACGACGATCGTGCCGACGGCCGCGCCGGCGAACCACTTGCCGAGGTGCGGCGACGGTCCGGTCGCGATCTCGGCCACCGGCTGGTCGGAGGCGGCGTCGATGACGCGCAGCGCGCTGGCGCCGGCGCTGGTCACGTAGAGGAAGCGGCCGTCGTGGCTGAACTCGGGGTCGCGCGGCGGCTTGTCCATCTCAACCCGGCGCAGGACGGCGCGCGCGGCGAGGTCGACGACGACCAGCCCGAACCGGCCCGGCTCCTGAGACGCGACGTACGCGACCTTGCCGTCGGGACGGACGGCGATCGTGTGCGGCTTGGCGACCGGCACCGACGCGATCACGCTGCCGCTCGCGATGTCGACGAAGGCGACGCGGTCGGCGCCGTAGACGCCGACCAGGATCGTCCGGCCGTCCGGCAGCATCGCCACGCCGTGCGGCGTGGCGCCGACCTCGACGGTGCGAACGACCGCATCGCTGCCGGTGTCGATCACGCTCATGCTGCCCGAGGCCTCGCCGGCGACGAAGACGAAGCGGCCGTCCGGGCTCACCGCCATGCCGTGCGGCCCGGCAGCGACGGCGATCGTCTTGACGACCGCCGCGGCGCCGGTATCGACGACACTCACGGTCGAATCCTTGAAGTTGCCGACGTAGGCTTTCGGGCCTGCCGCACCGGCGACGCCGGCGGCGAGCGCGAGCGCGGCGGCTGCGAGGCCGCGAGCGCGGCCGTGCCGGGCGCGCCGCGGGCTGCGAAAGAGAGCAATCGACATGGCGGTCTCCTGGCGTGAAGACGGTGGCGAGCGACCGCACCCGGCGATGCGAGGGCGGTCCGTACTCGGGAAGCCTTACCGCCCGTCGGTCGGCTTTATTCCGCGGGAATAGAAGATCGCCGCGCGCGGTAGGGCATGAACGAACGTCCATCGGCCAGGCCCATGACCGACATCGCCCGTTTCGAGACACTGCTGCTGCCGCACCTCGATGCCGCCTACAACCTCGCGCGCTGGCTGACGCGAGACGCGCACGACGCCGAAGACGTCGTCCAGGACGCGTGCGTGCGGGCGCTGCGCTACCTCACCGCCCTGCGCGATGCCGAGGCCCGCGCCTGGTTTCTCACCATCGTCCGCCATGCTGCCTACGACTGGCTGGGCCGCCACCGCGACCGCGGCGACGGCGCGGCGCCGGTTGACCTCGCCGCAGATGCCGCCGCCGAGCCGCCGCAGTGCGCCGAGCGAAGCCGCGATTCGCGCGCGCTCGCGCTGGCGATTGGCGAACTCGCGTTGCCGTACCGCGAGGTGATCGTGCTGCGCGAGCTCGAGGAGCTCTCGTACGGCGAGATCGCGACGATCGCCGCGATCCCGATAGGCACGGTGATGTCGCGCCTCGCCCGCGCCCGCGCGCTGCTGCGCCGCTCGCCGGCGCTCCGTGCGATCGCCGTGCACCGTGCTGGAGGAGAGTCGTGAACTGCGCCCAAGCTGCGGCCTCGCTCGGCCCCCTGAGCGACGGCCAGCTTGCTCCCTCGGCGGCGGCGACGCTGCGCGAGCACGTCGCGGCGTGTCCGCACTGCCGCGCCGAGTTCGACGCGATCGCGACGTTGCGTCGTGATATCCAAGCGCAGGCACCGCGTTACGCTGCGCCGTCGTCGTTGCGCGAGCGCGTTCGCGCCGAGCTCGAGCGTCAGCGTCCGGCCGCGCTGCCGCCGGCGCGGTCGGGGAGTGCTGCACCCGCGCGTCCGCGCGAGCGTCGCCGCTGGTTCGCGGCCGGTGCCCTGGCCGGCGCGCTGCTCGCCGTCACGACCGGTGTCGTGACCAGCGCCTACCTGCAGCGCAAGGCGAGCGACGACGTCGCCGTCGAAGCGGTCGAGAGCCACGTGCGGGCGACGCTCGGCCACCACCTGATCGAGGTCGCCTCGTCCGACCGGCACACCGTGAAGCCGTGGCTGTCTGCGCGGCTCGACTACGCCGCGCCGGTCCCCGAGCCGGGCGACGCGGCCTTCACGCTTGCCGGCGCGCGCCTCGATTCTCTCGATCGGCGCCCGGTCGCCGCCCTCGTCTATCGGCACGGCAACCACCTGATCGACGTTTTCGTCCTCCCCCTCGCCGAGGGCGGCGACGCCGCGCCGCTGGCGATGGTGCGCGGCTTCGCCGTCGCGCGCGCCTTTGGCGCAGGGATGGAGTGGTGCGCGGTCGCCGACGTCGATGGAGCCGTCCTCGCCGCGTTCGTCGAACGGCTCGCGCGCGAGGCGGCGACGCCGGCCGGCGCCGAGCGCTGAGCGCGCCGCGGGCGCCCGCGCCGATGCGCAGGGATGCGCACAATGGCGGCATGCAAGGGCATGCCGTCGATTCGCGCTACGCCTGGCGACGCCTGTGCATCGCGCTGGCGATGATGACGATCGGCAGCAGCGCTATGTACGTCGTCGCAGTGGTGCTGCCGAGCGTGCAGGCTGAGTTCGGTACGGCGCGCGCCGACGCCTCGCTGCCGTACACGCTGCTCATGATCGGCTTCGGCATTGGCGGCGTGTTCATGGGTCGGCTCGCTGACCGACGCGGCATCGTCGTGCCGCTCTCGATCGGCGCGGCCGGGCTCGGCGTCGGCTTCGTTGCCGCCGGCCTGGCGCCCAACATCTGGTCGTTCGCGATCGTGCACGGCCTGCTCCTGGGCGCGGTCGGCAGCTCGGCGAGCTTCGCGCCGCTGGTCGCCGACACCGCGCTCTGGTTCGAACGCCGACGCGGCATTGCGGTGGCGATCTGCGCGAGCGGCAACTACGTCGCCGGCGCGATCTGGCCGCCCATCGTCCAGCACTTCGTCGCGAGTGTCGGCTGGCGCCAGACCTACATCGGCCTCGGCGTCTTCACGGCGCTGGCGATGGCGACGCTGGCGCTCTTCATGCGCGGCCGGCCGCCCACCGCGGCGAGCGCCACCGCCTCGGCGCCGAGCGTGGCGCGATCGCCGGCACGCCCGTTCGGCCTCTCGATCGGCGCCGCGCAGACCTTGCTCTGCATCGCCGGCGTCGCCTGCTGCGTCGCCATGTCGATGCCGCAGGTTCACATCGTCGCTTACTGCGGCGACCTCGGCTACGGCGCGGCGCGCGGCGCGCAGATGCTCTCGCTGATGCTGGCGTGCGGCGTCGCCAGCCGGCTCGTCTCGGGCGCCATCTGCGACCGTATCGGCGGCTTGCGCACGCTCCTGCTCGGCTCGGTCCTGCAGGGCACGGCCCTGCTCCTTTTTCTGCCCTTCGACTCGCTCGCCTCGCTTTACGTCGTCTCGGCGCTGTTCGGCCTATTCCAGGGCGGTATCGTGCCGTCGTACGCGATCATCGTGCGCGAGCATTTCCCCGCCGCCGAGGCCGGCGCGCGCACCGGCACCATCCTGATGTTCACACTGTTCGGGATGGCGCTCGGCGGCTGGATGTCAGGCAAGGTGTTCGACCTCACTGGCTCATACCACGCCGCTTTCCTCAACGGCATCGCGTGGAACTTACTTAACCTGAGCATCGCCTTCTTCCTCCTGCGCCTGGCCCAGGGGCAGCGGCGCCTGGGGAGGGCGCTCGCTTAGACTGCCGCGGCCCTGCGCCGCCGCCCTCATGCCCACGCCATCCGACAACGCCCCCCTCGACTTCGCCGCGGCCGCGGGCGGCGGCGAGCCGGCAGACGAGACGGCGCGCGCGCACTCCACCGGCATCGTGCCGAGCCAGGACCTGCGCGCGATGGTCCTGCGCAAGGAGATCTTTGCCCTCGAGCCGGTCGCCGACGACCAGTTCCAGCCGGCGAGCCTCGATCTGCGCCTCGGCGCGACCGCGTACCGCGTGCGCGCCAGCTTCCTGCCCGGCAAGGGCTCGGTCAAGGCCAAGCTCGACGAGCTGGCAATGCACGCCATGGACATCAGCGCCGGCGGCGTGCTCGAGAAGGGCTGCGTCTACATCATCCCGCTGCTCGAAGGGCTCGACCTGCGCCACCGCACCTCGGCGATGGGCAACCCGAAGAGCTCGACCGGCCGGCTCGACATCTTCACGCGGCTGATCACCGACCAGGGCACGGCGTTCGACCAGGTCAGGGAGCAGTACAGCGGCATGCTTTACGCGGAGGTCTCGCCGCGCACTTTCAGCGTCCTGGTCAGGAAGGGTTCGCGCCTCAGCCAGTTGCGCGTGCGCCGCGGCAAGCCGATCGCCAGCGACGGCTTCATGCGCCGGTTGCAGGAGGAGCACGGCCTGGTGCAGTCGGCCGAGACCGACTCTGGCCCCGCGGGCGCGGTCGAGATCGTCAACGGTGTGCCGGTGCGGGTCGACCTGCAGGGGCGCCGCTCGGGCGGGATCATCGGCTACAAGGCGCGCAGCCACGCCGGCCTTGTCGACATCGACCGCATCGGCCACTACGAGGTCGACGAATACTGGGAGCCGGTGCGCGCGCCGACAAGAGGCGGCCTGATCCTCGACCCGGCCGAGTTCTACATCCTCGCCTCGCAGGAAGCGGTGCGCGTGCCGCCGGGCTACGCTGCCGAGATGATCGCGTACGACACGCTGGTCGGCGAGTTCCGCGTCCACTACGCCGGCTTCTTCGACCCGGGCTTCGGCCACAGCGACGCCGGCGGCGAGGGCTCGCGCGCGGTGCTCGAGGTGCGCTCGTACGAGGTGCCGTTCGTTCTCGAGCACGGCCAACTTGTCGGCCGTCTCGCCTACGAGCGGCTAACCGCGACGCCGGCGATCCTCTACGGCCAGGGCGTGAAGTCCTCGTACCAGGGTCAGGGCATCAAGCTCAGCAAGCACTTCAAGGCCGTGCCCTAAGTCCTGGCCCGGTCCTCAGCGGTCGAACAGGAACGGATGCTCCGACTCGAACTCGCCGATCACGCTCTTGACGATCCGGGCAATTACCGGCTTCATCGTCTCGGGGCCCTCCCATGTCGGTCCCGGCACGCCGCCGTCACCAGGGTTGACGACGAAGCAGGTGTCGTCGCGCCATCCCGCGTCGATGCGCAGGCGCCGGTTCAGCTCGGCGACGAAGGCCTGCGTGTCGAGCGCGACAGGCTCCGGGGGCGGCCTTCGCAGCAAGCGCTTCCAGTGGTCGCTGCTCGCGCTCGACGAGCGCCGGCCGCCCCGGCCTTCACGCGCCGCACCGGCGCCGGTTGCTGATTGCTTGATCACGATCCCGCGCATCGGAGAAAGGCGGACGGCAAGCGTTGTGCCGCGTCGCGCCAGCCCGCTCAGCGCGCTGCGACACGGACCAGGCGGGTGTGGGTGTCGACGATCGTGAACGAGCCGTCGTCGTTGGCGACCACCGGCAGCCCCGCATACGCGGTGCGGTAGCGGCCCTGGACGGTGCCGGCGGCGCCGTCCACTTCCTTTTCCTCAATCAACGTGTAGCAGGCGCCGGTGACGGAACGGACTTCGAACCGGAGCGGCGTGTCGCTGTCGGGCCGGCTCGCGGGAACGGGGACGTTGTCGATCATGGAAGCAGGGTCGTGCCTGCGGCACGCGGGAGGGCAAGCACGGGGAGGTCCACGGCGCGGCTGGCGCATGGGAGCGATCTCCCGTCGTTGGCAATTGACGTGCACCTCGCGGGAGGACCTTGTCTCGGGCACGGCCGTTGCTCTTTCTCCGTCAACGCGCCAGCGCAGTAGCCGGACGTGTGCTTACAGTTCAATCAGACAAAGGACCCCATGAGCCTCATCAGTTTCATCCAGGACGCCGGCGAAAAGCTGTTCGACCACCCGAAGGCGGCGCCTGCGTCGACAGCGGCCGCGGCGGCGGGTTCGGCGCCCGCCACGACCGACATCGCCGCGCTCAACACGACAGCCGGGCAGGCGATCGAACGCTACATTGGCGCGCAGGGCCTCAAGGCCGACGGGCTGGACGTCAAGTACGACGGCGCGACCCAGACCGTCACCGTCGCCGGCGTCGCGCCCGATCAGGCCACCAGGGAGAAGATCGTCCTCTGCTGCGGCAACGTCGCTGCGGTGGCCAAGGTCGACGACCTCCTCACGGTCGCAAGCGGCGGCGGCGCCGAGTCGACGTACCGCGAGGTGAAGGCGGGCGACACGCTCTCGAAGATCGCCAAGGAAGCCTACGGCGACGCCAATGCTTACATGAAGATCTTCGAAGCCAACAAGCCGATGCTTTCGAACCCGGACAAGATCTATCCGGGGCAAAAACTCCGCATCCCGGCGTAGTGACCCGCTGGATCCGACCGTGAGCGAGAACGTCGCGGTTGCCGCGGCCGCCCCCAAGCCGTCGCTCAGAACCTGGTGGATCCTCGTCAAGACGTCGGCCGCGTCCTGGGTCGACGACTACGCGGCGAGCATGGGCGCGGCGCTCTCGTACTACACGGTGTTCTCGATCGCCCCCTTGCTGCTGATCGTGGTGTCGGTGGCCGGCCTGGTATTCGGCCCGGACGCGGTGCGCGGCGCCCTGTTCGCGCAACTCCAGGGGCTGATGGGAGATGATGCCGCCAAGGCCGTGCAGGGGTTGCTCGCCAGCGTCAACAAGCCGAGCCAGGGGATCATCGGCACGGTGGTCGGCATCGCCTTGCTCCTGTTCGGCGCGACCACGGTATTCGGCGAGCTGCAGGATTCGCTCGACCGAATCTGGCGCGCGCCCGCGCGCCAGAAGGGCGGCCTCTGGTCGCTGTTGCGGGCGCGCCTGCTTTCGTTCGGGATGATCCTGGGCCTGGCCTTCCTGCTCATGGTTTCGCTGGTCGTCGGCGCGGCCATCGCGGCGCTCGGCAACTGGTGGGGGCCTGCGTTCGGCAGCTGGGAGGTCCTGCTGCAGATCGTCAATCTGCTCGTCGGCTTCGTCCTCACGACCGTCGTTTTCGCGATGATCTACAAGATGATGCCGCGCGTTCACGTGCGATGGCGCGACGTCTGGACGGGAGCGATCGTCACCTCGCTTCTATTCACGATCGGCAAGTTCCTGATTGGTCTGTACATCGGCAAGAGCGGCGTCGCCTCGGGCTTTGGCGCTGCTGGCTCGCTGGTCGTCGTCTTCATCTGGGTCTACTACTCGGCGCAGATCTTTTTCCTCGGCGCCGAATTCACTTGGGTCTACGCGAAGACGCTCGGCTCCCTGCGCGGCCGGGAGGGTCTCGCCGAGGTGACAAAGAAGGCGGCGCAGGACGGCGGCGTCCCGAGCCGCAGCGAAGGATCGCCGCCCGCGCCGACCGCAGCCGACGCCAAAAGCGAGGTGCGCGACCGACCGCGCGGCGACCCGATCTCGGCGTGGGGCGAGGTGGGTGCCGGCGTCGCCTTCTTCGTCGCCCTGCGCTTCCTCCTCCCCCGCCTGCTGCGTCGGTTCTGAAGATCGCCACTTGGAACATCAACGGCGTCAATCGACGCCTGCCGCTGTTGCTCGAATGGCTGGCCGAGGCCGCGCCGGATGTCGTCGCCCTGCAGGAGCTGAAGGCGGCCGACGCCGAGTTCCCGCGCGAGGCCATCGAGGCGGCGGGCTATGGCGCCGTGTGGTGCGGGCAGCGCACCTGGAACGGCGTCGCCTTGCTCTCCCGCGGTTCGCAGCCCGTCACCTCGCGGCGCGCGCTACCCGGCGATGCGGCCGACGCGCAAGCGCGCTACATCGAGGCGGCCGTCGATGGCGTGCTTGTCGCCTCGATCTACCTGCCCAACGGCAACCCGCAGCCAGGACCCAAGTTCGACTACAAGCTCGCATGGTTCGAGCGCCTCCTCGTCCACGCGCGCTCGCTCGCCGACAGTGGCCATCCGGTCGTCCTTGCCGGCGATTACAACGTCGTGCCGACCGACGCCGACATCTACGCCACGCGGTCGTGGCTGAAGAACGCGCTGCTCCAAGCGGCGCCGCGCGCCGCCTATCGGCGCCTACTCGCGCAGGGTTGGATCGACGCGATTCGTGCGCTTCACCCCGACCAGCGCATCTATACGTTCTGGGACTACCTCCGCAACGGTTGGGCGCGTGACGCAGGGTTGCGCATCGACCACCTGCTGCTGAGCGAGAGCGTGCTGCCGCGCCTGCGCGGCGCCGGTGTCGACCGCGACGTGCGGGGGCGCGAGAACGCGAGCGACCACGCGCCCGTGTGGATCGAGCTCGCGTGATTCAAGTGGGGCCGGAACGTCAGGAGACGAAGCGACCCTTGCCGATCGGCCCCGCATGATCTGCGCGCGTCCGCCGCCGTTCGGATCGAGCCGCGCGCAGCGGCGCGGCGTTCAGCACGGCGCGGATTTTCCTGACGAACTCCGGGTCCGCGATGCCGAGGCGAGCGCTACATCACCGCGCCGAGCGCCCAGGGAACGAACTCGTTCTGGCCGTAGCCGTGGATTTCGCTCTTTGTCTTTCTGCCCGACGCAGTCGCGAGCATGAGCCGGAATATGCGCTCGCCCATCTCGTCGATGCTCACCGTGCCGTCGATGACGTCGCCGCAATTGATGTCGATGTCGTCTTCCTGCGATGTCCACAAGGCGGTGTTGGTCGAGAGCTTGAGCGAGGGCGACGGCGCGCAGCCGTACGCGGAGCCGCGCCCGGTGGTGAAGCAGATCAGGTTGGCGCCGCCGGCGACCTGGCCGGTCGCCGACACCGGGTCGTAGCCCGGCGTGTCCATAAACACCAGGCCCTTGGCGGTGACCGGCTGCGCGTACTCGACGACGTCGACCAAATTGGTGGTGCCGCTCTTGGCGATCGCGCCCAGGCTCTTCTCGAGGATCGTCGTCAGGCCGCCCGCCTTGTTGCCGGCCGACGGGTTGTTGTCCATCGCGGCGTCGTTCTTCTCGCAGTAGCGCTCCCACCAGCGAATGCGCGCGACCAGCTTGTCGGCGACCTCCTTGGACTGCGCGCGCCGAGTCAACAGGTGCTCGCCACCGTAGATCTCGGGAGTCTCGGAGAGGATCGCCGTGCCGCCGTGGCGCACCAGCCGATCGACCGCGGCGCCGAGCGCCGGGTTGGCGCTGATGCCCGAGTAGCCGTCGGACCCGCCGCATTGAAGGCCGACCATGATGTGGCCTGCCGGCACCGGCGTCCGCGTCGCCCGGTTCGCGTCCTCGAGTAGCCACTCGACGAGCTCGATGCCGTGCGCGACCGTCTTCTTCGTGCCGCCGGTCTCCTGGATGTTGAAGGCATGCAGCGCCGGGCCGCTGCACGCCGCGCCGAGCTTTTCCTGTTCGACGAGGCCGCTGATCTGGTTCGTCTCGCAGCCGAGGCCGACGATGACGACCGATGCGAAGTTCGGATGGCGCGCATAGCCGCCGAGCGTGCGCCTGAGCACCTGCAGCGGCTCGCCGGCGCTGTCGGTCGCGCAGCCGGCGCCGTGCGTGAGCGCGACGACGCCGTCGACGTTCGGAAAGCGCTCGAGCGCGGTCGGGTTGGTGTCGCGCCGGAAGTGGTCGGCGATCGCACGCGCCACCGTCGCCGAGCAGTTCACCGAGGTGAGGATGCCGATGTAGTTGCGCGTCGCGACACGGCCGCCGGCGCGCACGATCGCGTCGAAGGTCGCCGGCGTGTCGACGTAGGCGGTCGGCTTCGCGCCGCTGGCCGCCGCGTAGTCGCGTGCAAAGCTCGAGAATTCGAGGTTGTGCGTGTGCACGTGCTGACCCGGTGCGATCGCCTGCTTCGCGCTGCCGATGATCTGGTCGTAGCGGCGCACCGGCGCGCCGGCGGCGATCGACCGCGCCGCTACCTTGTGACCGGGTGGAATCAGGCCGGAGACGGTGATTCCCTCGCTCTCGATCCGCGTGCCGCCGACGAGCTGGCGTCGCGCGATGACGACGTCGTCGTTCGGGTGGATGCGGATGACGAGCGGATCGCCGGCAGCGGCGCCGCTTGTGACCGACGGTTCGACGACAGCGCTCATCGCCTCACTCGTCGATCAATTTCTCGTCCCACGCGTGCATCTTCTGGCGCTGCTCGCCGAGCCCGGCGATGCCGAGACGGATCTCGTCGCCGGCCTTGAGGTAGGTCGGTGTCGGCTTCATGCCCATGCCAACGCCCGGCGGAGTGCCGGTGGTGATGAGGTCGCCCGGCCAGAGCGTCATGAAGCGGCTGCAGTAGGCGACGAGCTCGGCGACACCGAAGATCATCGTGCCGGTCGTGCCGTTCTGGCGCCGCTGGCCGTTGATGTCGAGCCACATCGAGAGCGCCTGCGGGTCGGCGATTTCGTCGGCGGTGACCATCCACGGGCCGACCGGACCGAAAGTGTCGCAGCCCTTGCCCTTGTCCCAGGTGCCGCCGCGCTCGAGCTGGTACTCGCGCTCGGACACGTCGTTGACGACGCAGTAGCCGGCGACGTACTTGAGCGCGTCGGCCTTCTCGACGTAGCGCGCCTTGGTGCCGATGATGACGCCGAGCTCGACCTCCCAGTCGGTCTTGGTCGAGCCCTTGGGGATGACGACGGCGTCGTTGCAGCCGACCAGCGCGCTGGTCGGCTTCATGAAGATGATCGGCTCCTTCGGAATCGGCGATCCGGTCTCGGCGGCGTGGTCGGAATAATTGAGGCCGATGCAGATGAACTTGCCCATGCCGCTCCACGGCGGCGCGATCCGGCCCGGGCTCGCGACGGCAGGCAGCTTGCTCGCGTCGAGCTCAGCAAGGCGCTTCAGGTTCTCGGGCCGCAGGGTCTGCGCGGTGATGTCGGGAACGATGGACGACAGGTCGCGCACCGTGCCCTGCCGGTCGACGAGCGCCGGTTTCTCCGCGCCCTTGGCGCCGTATCGCATCAGCTTCATGAGATCGTTTCCTTCAAGGCCGGACTGTCATTCTGATCGAAGCGAAAAAATCTGCAGCGCGCCGGGAGCTCCTTCGCAGCCTCGGGCTGCAACGCGCGGCGTTCGTCAGTTCGACCAGCCGCCGTCGATGACCTGGGTGGTCCCAGTCGTGAACGCGGACTCGTCGCTCGCCAGGTAGACCGCGAGGGCGGCGATCTCGGCCGTCGTGCCGAGGCGGCCCATCGGCTGGCGCGCGACGAACGCGGCCTCGACCTGCGCCAGTGACTGGCCGCTCGCCTTAGCTTGCGCCTCGATGCGCTGGCGCAGCGAGGGCGACTCGACCGTGCCCGGGCAGATCGCGTTGCAGCGGATGCCCTGGGTGATGAAGTCGGCGGCGATTGACTTCGTCATGCCGATCACCGCCGCCTTGGTCGCCGTGTAGACAAACCGGTTCGGCACCCCTTTGATGCTCGACGCCGCCGACGCGACGTTGATGAGGGAACCGCCGCCCGCCTTCAGCATCGGCGGCAGCAGCGCGCGGATCAGGCGGTACATGGCGCGCACGTTGAGATCGAAGGAAAAATCGAACGCGAGCTCGTCACACTCGAGGATCGTGCCGGCGTGGACGTAGCCGGCACCGTTGAAGAGCACGTTGACGGTGCTTTTGGCGTTGGCCTCGATGCTCGCGGCGAGCACCGCGCTCGCATCGGTGACGTCGAGTCGGCGCGTCTCGCAGCCGGTCGTGCGCGCAACGTCGGCGAGCAGCTCGTCGTTGATGTCGGTGGCGATCACGCGTGCGCCTTCGCGGACGAAGGCTTCGGCGGTGGCGCGGCCGATGCCCTGGCCGGCGGCGGTGACAAAGGCGGTCTTACCGGCGAGTCGATCGGTCATGGGGGAGGCCTCCGCGGCGTGGAAGGGGCGGTACGTGACGCAGGCCTCGACCGGACGCGTAAAGAATAGTTTCGGCACGGTGGCGCCGTCAACACCGGGTTTGCCCCGCGCGGGCCGCCCACGAGCGAAGCATCGCGATTGCTCTGGAACACGGCCGCTCGCCGCCGGTCGTCTCGATCGGCGCCATGCTGCGGCTCGGGCGCCGCGCTGATAGCCTTCGCGGTCCACCCGGACACTGGCCGCATGGATCAGCCGAATACCGACGCTTCTTCCTCGCCGCTCGCGGCGCCCCGCCGGCCCGTGCCGGCCGGGCGTCGCTGGCTCGGCTCGGTGATCGCCGTCGCGGCGCTGCTCATGCTCGGCGCCCTCGCCTGGTACCTGACGCATCGTCCGCCGGAAGGTCCGGCGGCGACCGTCTTCGCCGCTTCGGGTGCCTCCGGCGCCTCTGCCGCTGCCGGCGATCGCGCAGTCGGCTCAAGCGGCGCTTCAGGGGGCGGCGGGCCGGGCGCGGGCGGGCGTGGCGGACGCGGCGCGCCACCGAGCACTGTCGGCATCGCGGTCGCGAGTCGAGCCGACCTGCCGGTCGTGCTCGACGCCCTCGGCACGGTCACGCCGGTCGTCACGGTGACCGTGCGGCCGCAGGTCTCGGGTGTGATCACGCAGGTGCTCTTCAGCGAGGGGCAGACCGTCAAGAAGGGCCAGCCGCTCGTCACCATCGATCCGCGCCCGTTCGAGATCGCGCTGCAGCAGGCGATCGGCGCGCGCCAGCGCGATGAGGCGCAGCTCGACAGCGCGCGCGTCCAGCTGCAGCGCTACCAGACACTGCTGAGCCAGGATTCGATCGCGCGCCAGGACGTCGACACGCAGGCGGCGCTCGTCAAGCAGCTGGAGGGCACGCTCGTCATCGACCGCGCCAACGAAGGGACGGCGCGGCTCAACCTCGGCTACAGCCGCATCGTTGCGCCGGTCGCGGGACGCGTCGGCCTCAGGCCCGTCGACACCGGCAACTACATCGGCGCCGGCGATGCCAACGGCGTCGCCGTGATCACGCAGCTGGCGCCGATCGACGTCGCCTTCTCGGTGCCCCAGGATCGCGTCCCGGAGGTGCAGGCGAGCGTCGCCGCCGGCACCAAGCTGGCCGTCGCGGCGTTCGACCGCACGCGCACCCACAAGCTCGACGACGGTACCTTCACGACGCTCGATAACCAGGTCGACGTGCAGACCGGCACCGTCAAGGCCAAGGCGCGCTTCGCCAACGCGGCGGCGGCGCTGTTCCCGAACCAGTTTGTCAACGTGCGGCTGCTGCTTCGCTCGGTCCAGGGCGCGGTCGTGGTGCCCGTGACCGCGATGCGCCACGGGCCAAGCGGCGACTTCGTCTACGTCGTCGGCGACGACCGCACGGTGAACGTGCGCTCGGTCGAACGCGGCATCGCCAGCAACGACGTCATCGCCGTCGCCAAAGGCCTCGACGTCGGCGAGCGCGTCGTCACCGAAGGCGGCGACCGGCTGCGCGAAGGCGCGCGCGTCCAGCTGCCGAACGACCGCCCTGCGTCCGGCGCCGCCGGCGCGGGCGCGGGCGTGCGAGGGGGCAAGGGGGAGAGGGCCGCCGCGAGGGGGCACGCATCGGCCGTCGCGCCGTGAGCCCGTCGCGCCCTTTCATCCTCCGCCCGGTGGCGACCTCGCTGCTGATGGTGGCGATCGTCCTCGCCGGCCTGGTCGGCTTCAAGTATCTGCCCCTCGCGGCGCTGCCCCAGGTCGACTACCCGACGATCCAGGTGCAGACGCTCTACCCGGGAGCGAGCCCCGAGGTGATGGGCAACACCGTGACCGCGCCGCTCGAGCGCCAGTTCGGGCAGATGGCCGGCCTCGAGCGGATGAGCTCGACGAGCGCCGCGGGCGCGTCGATCATCACGCTGCAGTTCACGCTCGGCCAGACGCTCGACGTCGCCGAGCAGGAGGTGCAGGCGGCGATCAACGCCGGCGGCTCGCTGCTGCCCGCTGACCTGCCGGCGCCGCCGGTCTACGCCAAGGTCAACCCCGCCGACGCGCCGGTGCTGACGCTCGCGATCAGCTCCGACACCGTGCCGCTCACCGAGGTGCAGAACCTCGTGAACACCCGCCTGGCGCAGAAGATCAGCCAGGTCACCGGCGTTGGCCTCGTCTCGCTCGCCGGCGGGCAGCGCCCGGCCGTGCGGATCCAGGCCGACACGCAGGCGCTCGCCTCGTACGGCATCGGCATCGACACCTTGCGCACGGCGATCTCGGCCGCCAACGCAAACAGCGCCAAGGGCAGCTTCGACGGTCCGAAGCGCTCGTACACGATCAACGCCAACGACCAGCTGCTCACCGCCGACGACTACAGGAAGCTCGTCGTCGCTTACAAGAATGCGGCGCCGGTGCGCCTGGTCGATGTCGCCAAGGTCGTCGACAGCTCGGAGAACACGCGTCTGGGCGCCTGGGCCGGCAAGAACGGCGAGTTGCGGCCGGCGATCATCGTCAACGTGCAGCGCCAGCCGGGCGCGAACGTGATCGCCACCGTCGACGCGATCAAGAAGCAGCTTCCCGACCTGACCGCGGCGCTGCCCGCCAACCTTCGCGTCGAAGTGCTCTCCGACCGGACGACCGGCATCCGCGGCTCGGTGCGCCACGTCGAGATCGAACTCGCGCTCGCGGTGGTGATGGTCGTGCTCGTGATCTTCGCCTTTCTCGGCAGCCCGCGTGCGACGGTGATCGCCAGTCTCGCCGTGCCGATCTCGCTGATCGGCAGCTGCGGCGCGATGTACCTGCTCGGCTACAGCCTCAACAACCTCAGCCTGATGGCGCTGACGATCGCCACTGGCTTCGTCGTCGACGACGCGATCGTGATGATCGAAAACATCTCGCGCCACCTCGAGATGGCGCGCGCCCGTGCGGGCGCGCAGGCGGCCGAGTCGCTGCGGCCCGAGATGCTGACCGGCGCCGAGGCCGAGTCGCTGCCGAAAGGTAAGCAGCGCCTTGTCATCGAGGCGGCGCTGGCCGGCGCCTCCGAGATCGGCTTCACGATCATCTCCCTCACCGTCTCGCTGATCGCGGTGCTGATCCCGCTCCTCTTCATGGGTGACGTCGTCGGACGCCTGTTCCGCGAGTTCGCGGTGACGCTGGCGATCACGATCCTGATCTCGTCGGTGGTTTCACTGACCCTCGTGCCGATGATGTCGGCGCGTTGGCTGAAACCGAAGGACGAAGCTGCTGACGAGAAGAAGCACGGCATCGGCGCCCGCCTGCGCGGCTACTTCAGCGCCGTCGTCGACCGCTACGACCATGGCCTGACGTGGGTGATCGACCACGAGATGCTGACGCTCGCGGTCGCCCTCGGCACGCTCGCGCTCACGGTGCTGCTCTACCTGTTCATCCCCAAGGGCCTGTTCCCGACTCAGGACACCGGCCAGCTGCAGGCGCGCGTCGAGACCAGCGACGACGTCTCGTACGGGCGCATGGCCGAGCTGCAGCAGGCCGCCGCCGCCGCCGTGCTGCAGGACCCCGCGGTCGAGAACGTCAGCTCGTTCATCGGCGTCGACGCCGCCAACAACACCATGCTGCACACCGGCCGCATGCTGATCGACCTCAAGACCGACCACGGCACGCAGGCCGATGTGATGACGCGTTTGCAGGAGCGCGCCGAGAAGGTTCCGGGCATCACCCTCTACCTGCAGCCGACGCAGGACCTGACGATCGACGCCGAGACGGGGCCGACTGAGTTCCGCGTCTCGCTCGAAGGCGCTGACACCGCGACCGTGACGACGTGGGTGAACAAGCTCGTCGCCGAGATGCGGACTCGAAAGGAGCTGCGCAACGCGACCAGCGACGCCGGCGCCGAGGGCCTCGCGGCCTTCATCGACATCGATCGCGACACCGCGGCGCGCCTCGGCGTCACCGCCAGCGCGGTCGACGACGCGCTCTACAGCGCTTTCGGCCAGCGCATCGTCTCGACGATCTTCACCGAGACCAACCAGTACCGCGTCATCCTGGAGGCGCAACCGGGCCTCCTGAGCACCGCCGAATCGCTCGGCAAGCTCAACCTGCGCACGAGCTCGGGCGAGCCGACGCCGCTCGACGCGATCGCGCGCATCAGCGAGCGGCGCGCGCCGCTGCAGATCACGCACGTCGCCCAGTACCCGGCCTCGACGATCGGCTTCGACACCGCGCCGGGGGTATCGCTCGGCGCCGCCGTCGATTCGATCCGCGCCGCAAGCATGGTGATCCATCTGCCCTCATCGGTGCAGCTCACGTTCCTCGGCGCCTCGGGCGCCTACGAGCGTTCGCTCTCGAACCAACTCTGGCTGATCCTGGCGGCGGTGATTTGCGTCTACATCGTCCTGGGCGTGCTCTACGAGAGCTACATCCACCCGCTGACGATCCTCTCCACCCTGCCCTCGGCGGGCGTCGGCGCGCTGCTCGCGCTGCTCGTGAGCGGCAACGGACTCGGCGTGATCGGCATCATCGGCATCATCCTCCTGATCGGCATCGTCAAGAAGAACGCAATCATGATGATCGACTTCGCGATCGAGGCCGAGCGCGTCGAGAAGAAGCCGGCCCGCGAGGCGATTCACCAGGCCGCGCTGCTGCGCTTCCGGCCGATCCTGATGACGACGCTGGCCGCGCTCTTCGCCGCGCTGCCGCTCATGCTCGGCTGGGGCGAGGGCCACGAGTTGCGCCGGCCGCTCGGCCTGGCGATCTTCGGTGGCCTGATCGTCAGCCAGTTGCTGACGCTCTTCACGACGCCGGTGATCTATCTCGCGTTCGACCGGCTTGGCCGGCGCTTCGCCGCCCGCAAGGACGAGCCCGAGGCGGGACGGGGCGGCGCGGCTCAGCGCCTGCTGCCCGCGCCCGAGCCGAAGCTCGCGCTGCCGTCGCCGCGCGGACCGAGCGGCGGCCAGACTGGCGAGGCAGCGACATGAACCTGTCGCAGCCGTTCGTGCGCCGGCCGATCGGCACCGTGCTGCTGACGTTGGGCGTCGCCCTCGCCGGCATCGGCGCCTTCTTCGTGCTGCCGGTCTCGCCCTTGCCGCAGGTCGAGTTTCCGACCATCTCGGTGACCGCGCAGCTGCCGGGGGCGAGTCCCGCCACGATGGCGACGAGCGTGGCGACGCCGCTCGAGCGCCGTCTCGGCACGATCGCCGGCATCACTGAGATGACGTCGTCGAGCCAGGTCGGCAGCTCGCGCATCAGCCTGCAGTTCGAGCTCTCGCGCAACATCGACGGCGCCGCGCGCGAGGTGCAGGCGGCGATCAACGCGTCGCGCGTCGACCTGCCGGCGACACTGCGCTCGAACCCGACCTATCGCAAGGCGAACCCGTCGGACGCGCCGGTGATGATCCTCGCGCTCACCTCCGAGACGATGTCGCCCGGCGAGATCTACGACACCGTCGCCAACGTGATCAGCCAGCGTCTGGCCCAGGTCGAGGGCGTCGGCGACGTCGAGCTCGGCGGCAGCACGCTGCCCGCCGTTCGCGTCGAGCTGCTGCCGTTCGCGCTCAACAAGTACGGCGTCAGCGGCGAGGACGTGCGCGCCGCCATCCAGGCGAGCAACGCCAACCGCCCGAAGGGGGCGATCGACGGCGACGGCCGGCGCCTGCAGATCTACACCCAAGCGCCGGCGCGCCGCGCTGCCGACTACGCGCCCATGGTCGTCGCCTGGCGCAACGGCTCGGCGGTGCGCCTCGACGACGTCGCCGAGGTCAGCGACGGCGTCGAGAACACGCGCACGCTCGGGCTCTTCAACGGCAAGCCGGCGGTGATCGTCCTCATCACGCGCCAGCCGGGCGCCAACGTGATCAAGACTGTGGACGGCGTGCGCGCCCTGCTGCCCGAGCTGCGCGCCCAGCTGCCGCCGCAGATCGCGCTCGACGTCGCCTCCGACAGCACGAATTCGATCCGCGCCTCTCTGCGCGAGATCGAGTTGACGCTGATCATCTCGATCGTTTTGGTGGTGATCGTCGTCTCCGCCTTCCTGCGCAGCGTCCGCGCCACGGTGATTCCGGCGGTGGCGACGATCGTCTCGCTGCTCGGCACGTTCGGCGTGATGTATCTGCTCGGCTTCTCGCTCAACAACCTCAGCCTGATGGCGATCACGGTCGCGACCGGGTTCGTCGTCGACGACGCGATCGTGGTCCTCGAGAACACGGCGCGCCACATCGAGGCTGGGATGGATCGCATGAAGGCGGCGCTGCTCGGCGCCCGCGAGGTCGGATTTACGGTGCTCTCGATCAGCGTCTCGCTGGTTGCCGTCTTCATCCCGCTCCTCTTTATGCAGGGCCAGGTGGGGCGCCTGTTCCGAGAGTTCGCGGTGACGCTGTCGGCTGCGGTGATGATCTCGCTCGTCATCTCGCTGACGACGACGCCGATGATGTGCGCCTGGCTGCTGCCGCAAGGCGGCGCCACGGCGAACGCTCAGCCGCAGTCGCGGCTGGCCCGCTGGGCCGAGCGAGGCTTCGCGAGGGTCCTGTCGTGGTACGAGGCGAGTCTCGACTGGGCGCTCGCCAGCCTCTGGCTCGTGCTGCTCATTCTTCTCGCGGTGATCGGCCTCAACGTCTACCTCTTCGGCGCCGCGCCGAAAGGCTTCTTCCCGCAGCAGGACACCGGCCAGCTGAACGGGGGCCTGCGCGCCGACCAGAGCATCTCGTCGCAGGCGATGGGCGAAAAGCTGCGCGAGGTCGTCGCCATCATCCGCCGCGACCCGACGGTCGCCACCGTCGTCGGCTTCACCGGCGGCAGCCGCGCCGGCGGCGGCTTCATGTTCGTCAACCTGAAGCCCGCGTCTGAGCGCATCGAAAGCGGCCAGGCGGTGATCGCGCGCCTTCGTCCGCAGCTTGCACAGGTGACGGGGCTGTCGATCTTCCTCAACACGGTCCAGGACGTCCGCGCTGGCGGCAGGCAGAGCAACTCGACCTACCAGTACACGCTGAAGAGCGACAACCTGGTCGACCTGCGCCGCTGGGCGACGCGCCTGGCAGAGGAGATGAAGCAGTCGCCGTCGATGACCGAAGTCGACACCGACCAGCAGGACAACGGCGTCGAGACGTTCGTCGAGGTCGACCGCGACAGCGCATCGCGCCTCGGCCTGACCTCGGCGACGATCGACTCCTCGCTCTATAACGCGTTCGGCCAGCGCCAGGTCGCGACGATCTACGGTGAGCTCAACCAGTACCACGTAATCATGGAATGGGCGCCGCGCTACACGCAGGGGCCGAACGCGCTCGCCGACGTCTACGTGCCGGCGAAGGGAACGACTCCGAGCGGCGCGACGACGGCGGCGGGCAACGCCGCTCGGACGGCCGGCGCGTCTGCGTCAGCGGCGGCGACGAGCACGGTGAGCGCCAACCCCGGCTCGCGCGATCCGTCGACGGGCAAGGCACTCGCCAATACCGTGACATCGCTCGTCCCGCTCAGCGCCGTCGCGCACTTCAGCGAGCGCTCGACGCCGAGCTCGATCAACCACCAGGACGCGGAGCTGGCGACGACGATCTCGTTCAACCTCGCCGAGGGCCAGACGCTCGACGACGCGAGCCGCGCCATCCAGGCAGGCGAGGCCAACATCGGCATGCCGACCAACGTGCGCGGCTCGTTCCAAGGCACGGCGCTCGCGGCGCAGCAGTCGCAGGGCCAGCAGACGCTGCTCATCGTCGCCGCGATCGTCGTCATCTACATCGTCCTCGGCATGCTCTACGAGAGCCTGGTGCATCCGGTGACGGTGCTCTCGACGCTGCCGTCGGCTGGCGTCGGCGCGGTCCTCGCGCTGCTCATTTTCCGAATGGACTTCTCGATCATCGCCCTCATCGGCGTGTTCTTGCTGATCGGTATCGTCAAGAAGAATGCGATCCTGATCATCGACTTCGCGCTCGAGGCCGAGCGCACGCGCGGCCTCTCGCCGGTGGAGGCGGTGCGCGAGGCGTGCTTGCTGCGCTTCCGGCCGATTCTGATGACGACGCTCGCCGCCGCGCTCGGCGCGCTGCCGCTGGCGATCGGCTTCGGCGAGGGCGCCGAGCTGCGCCGGCCGCTCGGCGTCGCCATCATCGGCGGCCTGATCGCGAGCCAGGTCATGACGCTGCTGACGACGCCAGTGGTGTACGTGCTCCTCGACAAGCTGCGCCGCAAGCGACAACAGCGGCCACGCGATGCCGCGCCGGGTGTCGCAGCGGAAGGAGTCGCATGACGACGACGACCTCGTGTCATCCCGAGCGAAGCGAACGATCTCGACGTGGAGGACGAAATCCATCGCTGTCGGTCGGGATGACAGCGCTTTTCTCGCTGCTGCTCGTCGGCTGCGCCCTCGGCCCCGACCACGTACGACCGGCCGCGCCGGTCTCGGTCGCGTACAAGGAAGCGCCGAGCGCGGGCGGCGCGCTCTGGTTACCGGCGGCGGCCGCCGACGCGCTCGACCGCGGCGACTGGTGGCGTCTGTTCGACGACCCCGAGCTGAGTCGTCTCGCCGCCGAGGTCGACGCCGCCAACCAGACGATCACAGCAGCGGTCGCGTCGTACGCGCTGGCGCAGGCAATCGTGCGCGAGACGCGCGCCTCGTTCTTCCCCTCGCTCTCGCTGTCGGCGAGCGCGCGGCGAAGCGGCGGGGGCAACGGGTCCCGCGCCGGCACGTCCGCGGGCAACGCGTTCTCGGCCTCGCTCGGCGGCGACTGGGCGCCCGACTTCTGGGGCCGCGTCGGCCGTGCCGTCGAGAGCGCGCGTGCGAGCGAGCAGGCGAGCGCCGCCGACCTCGCGTCGGCACGTCTGTCGGCGCAAGGCGCGATGGCGATCGATTACTTCGCGCTGCGCGAGGCCGACTTCGAAGCCGACCTGCTGGCCCGAACGATCGAGGGCTACGAGCGCGCGCTTCAGATCACGCAGAACCGCTACGCCGCCGGCGTCGTCGCCAGGACCGACGTGCTGCAGGCCGAGACGCAGCTGGCGACGACGCGCTCATCGTTGGCGACGGTGCGAGGCAATCGCGAGCGCTTCGAGCACGCGGTCGCCGTGCTGACCGGCCGCGCGCCGGGCGATTTCAGCATTGCGGGCGGACCGTGGAACGCGGTGGTGCCGGCGTTGCCGATCGGCGTTCCCTCCGAGCTGCTGCAGCGCCGGCCCGACATCGCTGCGGCAGAGCGCCAGGTGGCCGTGGCCAACGCGCAGATCGGCATCGAGCGCGCGGCTTACTTCCCGAGCCTGACGCTGTCGGCCTCGCTCGGCAACAGCAGCTCGCGCATCGGCGACCTGTTCAAGGTCTCGAACGCGCTCTGGTCGCTGGGCGCGTCGGTCGCGCAGACCGTCTTCGACGCCGGCGCGATCTCGGCGCGCATCTCCGCCGCCGAGGCGGCGCGCGATGTCGCCGTGGCGCGCTATCGCCAGACTGTGCTCACCGCCTTCCAGGGCGTCGAGGACCAGCTCACCAATGCGCGCGCGCAGGCCCAGCAGGCCGAGCTGCTCAAGCAGGCCTCCGATGCCGCCGACCTGACCGAGCAGCAGATCCTCAACCGCTACCGCGCCGGCCAGCTCGGCTACACCGAGGTCGTCACGGCGCAGGCCTCGGCGCTCTCGTCCCGGCGCGCGCTGGTGCAGGTGGCGGTGAATCGGCAGGTCACCGCGATCACGTTAATCCAGGCGCTGGGCGGCGGCTGGGATGCCGCCGCGCCGGTTGAGATCAAGAGCTCGGTGCGCGCCGACAACCCGCGCTGACGGGGTCCCCGCCGCGGGGCAGCGCCCGCGGCAAGCGTGGAACACCCTAACGCGGCGCCCGGTCGGGCCACGTCAGAATCGCCGCTCGATCCAGCCGGAGGCGAACGCCGCGATGGAAAAGATCTGGTTGAAGCAGTACCCGGCGGGCGTGCCTGCCGAGATCGACGTGAACCAGTACCGGTCGCTCGTCGCCCTCCTCGATGAGAGCTTTCGCCGCTACGGCGATCGCACGGCCTACAAGTTCATGGGCAAGGCGATCAGCTTCAAGGAGGTCGACCGCGACTCGGCCGCGTTTGCCGCCTGGCTGCAGGCGCAGGGGCTCGCCAAGGGCGACCGCGTCGCCGTGATGATGCCCAACGTGCCGCAGTACCCGGTCGCGGTCGCGGCGATCCTGCGCGCCGGCCTGGTCGTGGTGAACGTCAACCCGCTCTACACGCCGCGCGAGCTCGAGCACCAGCTGAAGGATTCGGGCGCCAAGGCGATCGTCATTCTCGAGAACTTCGCGGGCGTGCTGCAGCAGGTGATTGCCGCGGTGCAGACCAAGAAGGTCGTGCTGGCGTCGATGGGCGACATGCTCGGCTTTCCGAAGTCGCTGATCGTCAACTACGTCGTGCGCAGCGTGAAGAAGATGGTGCCGGCGTTCGACCTGCCCGGCGCGATGCGCTTCAACGATGCGCTCGCGCAGGGGCGCGGCAAGGCGTTCAAGGCGGCCGAGGTCGGCCCCGACGATGTCGCGGTGCTGCAGTACACGGGCGGCACCACCGGGGTGAGCAAGGGCGCCGTGCTGCTGCATCGCAACCTGGTCGCCAACATCCTGCAGGCCGAGGCCTGGTACCAGCCGGCGCTGAAGAAAATCCCGAACGGCGAGCAGATCGTCACCATCTGCGCGCTGCCGATCTATCACATCTTCGGCTTCAACACGAACATGATGCTGGCGATGCGGATGGGTGGGTCGAACATCCTGATCGCCAATCCGCGCGACCTGCCGGCGGTCTTCAAGCAGTTGCAGGGCGAGAAGTTCCATAGCTTCCCGGCGGTCAACACGCTCTTCAATGCGATGGCGAACCATCCCGACTTCGGCACGGTCGACTGGAGCGGTCTCGTGATTTCGGTCGGCGGCGGCATGGCGGTGCAGAGCGCCACCGCGAAGCTCTGGCTCGAGAAGACCGGCTGCCCCATCGTCGAGGGCTACGGCCTCTCGGAGACCTCGCCGTCGGCGACCTGCAATCCGGTCGACAGCACCGCCTACAGCGGCAACATCGGCCTGCCAATGCCCAACACCGAGTTGAAGCTCCTCGACGACGACGGCCGCGAGGTGCCGATGGGAATGCCGGGCGAAATCGCCATCAAGGGGCCGCAGGTGATGGCCGGCTATTGGCAACGCGCGGACGAGACCGCCAAAGTGATGACCGAGGACGGCTTCTTTCGCAGCGGCGACCTCGGCACTGTCGACGATCGCGGCTACTTCAAGATCGTCGATCGCAAGAAGGACATGATTCTGGTGAGCGGTTTCAATGTCTACCCGAACGAGGTCGAGGATGTCGTCACGCAGATGCCGGGGATCCTCGAGTGCGCAGCGGTCGGCATCGCCGATGCCAAGGCGGGCGAGGCGGTCAAGCTGGTCTGCGTCAGGAAGGACCCGTCGATCACCGAAGCCGCGGTGCGGGCCTACTGCGAGGCCAACTTGACCGGCTACAAGCGGCCGAAGATCGTCGAGTTCAGGAACGACCTGCCGAAGACGCCTGTCGGCAAGATCCTGAGGCGTGAACTGCGCGACAAAGCCTGAGGTCTGTCGAGGCGCCGGCTGGCCGGAAGGTTGCGGCAAGCCGGCAGCATGCTGATACATTTCGCGGTGGTACCGATGGCGCGCGCATGACGGGAACGGGAACACACGGGTGATCTGGGTCAAGACAGACGCGGGCCGCGTCGAGATGCAGACACGGGGGCTGGTCAAGGAGCGCGCACGGCGCAACCTCCTGCTCCTCATCGACGGCGTCAAGACCGAGGAGATGCTGCTGGCCAACCTGGCTGGCATCACCGGCGCCGACTTCCAGGAGCTGAGGAAGCTCGATCTCATCGCCCCCGCCGCCGGCGCGGTCACGGTCGGCAACCCGGCGCGAAGCCACGAAGCGACCCGGCCGACGGTACCGCTGCCGCTCGAGGGGAAGTCGCTCGACTACAGCGAGTTCACCGCCGCCCTCACCAAGCTCATCTCCAGCCAGCTCGGGCTGCGCGGCTTCACGCTGACCCTGGCCGTCGACAAGGCTTCGACGATCGAGGAGTTGCGCGACGTCGCCCAGCGCGTCATCGAGCAGGTGCGCGAGAGGAAGGGCGAAGCCGCCGCACTCGAGGCGCGAAAGACGCTCTACGGCGGTTGATCCCGAAGCCGCGCCAACGGCGGCGCGCCCGCTCGGCCGCAGGCTCGCCACGCTCGTGTGGCGGCCGTTTCGCTTTATTCTGCTCGGCCTGCTCGTCATCGTCATCTTCGTCGAGGAGTGGGGCTGGCAGCCGCTCGCCGCCCTCGCCGCCAAGGTCGCGCGCTGGCCGCCGCTCGCGGTGCTCGAGCGCCACATCCGCAAGGCGCCCCCCCGCGTCGCTCTCGCGCTCTTCCTGGTGCCGGCGGTGGTTCTCGTCCCGGTGAAGGTGGGCGCGCTCTGGCTCATCCAGGATGGACGGGCCACGCTCGGCATCGCCGTGATCCTCGCCGCCAAAGTCGTCGGTACGGCCTTCGTCGGCCGGCTTTTCATCCTCGTCGAGATGCAGCTGATGACCTTCCCGTGGTTCGTTCGCTGCGCGGGCTGGTGGCGCGCGACCCGGGACCGCATCATGGCGAACCTGCGCCGATCGTTCCTCGGGCGCAGCGCCCGGGCCTTCCGCCGCGTGGCGCGGCGCTGGATCGAGCGGCTGCGGGGCCTGAAGGAGTGACGGTGACGCCCCGCCTCTTCGTGCCGCAGGACCTCGTTTCGGGCGCCTACTTCACCCTGGGCGAGGCCGCGTCCCGGCACGTCCAGGTGCTTCGACTGCAACCCGGCGACTCGCTGACGCTCTTCAACGGCAGCGACGGCGTCGATTGGCCTGGCGAGATCGTCCGCATCGGCCGCCGCGAGGTCGAGGTCCGCCTCGGCGCGGCGCTTCCGGTCGACCGGGAGCTCCGCTGCGCGGTGACGATCGCGCTCGGCGTTCCGGCCAACGATCGCATGGACGCGCTCGTTGAAAAGGCGGTCGAGCTCGGCGCCGTCGCGATCCAACCGCTCGTCTGCGAGCGCTCGGTGCTGCGCCTCTCCGGCGAGCGCGCCGAGGCGCGGCGCGCGCACTGGCAAGGCGTGGCGGTAGCGGCCAGCGAGCAGTGCGGGCGTGCCCGAGTCACGGCGATCCAGCCGCTGCGCTCGCTGGCGAGCTGGCTTGACGAGGAGCACCGCCACGCGGAGCGGCGCCTCGTCGTCCT
The DNA here is from genome assembly GCA_038241255.1 of Burkholderiales bacterium. Classification (GTDB taxonomy): domain Bacteria; phylum Pseudomonadota; class Gammaproteobacteria; order Burkholderiales; family Burkholderiaceae_C; genus Schlegelella_A. The sequence goes on from JBBRFW010000016.1 coordinate 25,080, forward strand.
CAGCCTGAAGCGTTCGGCGCTGGCGCCGGCAGAGGTGCTCGGCGACGGCGGCGGCGACCCGGCACCAGGCCGGCAGGCGGTCGTGCTGAGCGGGCCCGAAGGCGGCCTCAGTGCCGCCGAGGAGGCTGCGGCCGTCGCCGCCGGCTTCGTGCCGGTCGGCCTCGGGCCGAGAACGCTGCGCGCCGACACTGCGCCGCTGGCGCTGCTGGCGTGGATCGCCCTCCGCACCGTCGCCCCGATCGGGGCCGGCGCCGACACCCGCGATATTCGATGAGGGAGCGAACGACATGACAGCAACAGCGACGCGCGTCGCCATCGTCGGTGCCGGGCTCATCGGCCGTGCCTGGGCGAACGTCTTCGCCCGCGCCGGCTGGCAGGTCAGCGTCTGGGACCCGTCGGCGGCGCAGCGCGACGTCGCCTTGCACGAGATCGAGCGCTCGTTGCACGAGCTGCATCGGCACGGCCTCGTCGACGACCCGGCAGCGGCGGCAGGCCGGGTGCGGATCGCAGCGTCGCTCGCCGAGGCGGTCAGCGACTCCGGCTATGTGCAGGAAAGCGGCCCGGAGACGCTCGAGGCCAAGCGCGAGACGTTCGCCGCGCTCGACGCGGCGGCGCCGCCGGGCTGCGTTCTCGCCTCGTCCACCTCGGCAATCGTCGCGTCGCGCTTCACCGAAGGGCTCGACGGCCGCGCCCGCTGCATCGTCGCCCATCCCGTCAATCCGCCGCACCTCGTTCCCGTCGTCGAGCTGTGCGGCGCGTTGTGGACGTCGACGGCGACGTGGGAGCGCGCCCGCGAGGTGATGCATTCGATCGGCCAGGTACCGATCGACGTGCGTCGCGAGATCGACGGCTTCGTCCTCAATCGTCTCCAGTCGGCGCTCCTGACCGAGGCGTTTCGCCTGGTTCAGGACGGCGTCGTCAGCCCCGGTGATCTCGACCGCACGATGGCCGACGGCCTCGGCCTGCGCTGGGCGTTCATGGGCCCGTTTGAGACGATCGAGCTGAATGCGCCGGGCGGCGTCGCCGACTATTGCGAGCGCTACGTCCCGTGGTTCCGCCGCTACGCCGCCGACCTCCCGCCGCCCTCGGTTTGGGACGATGCGTCGTGGCGTGCCGCGGCGGCCGCATGCGCGCCGGCACTGGACGTCACCGCCATCGCGCGCAAGAGCGCGTGGCGCGACGGCCGACTCGCCGCGCTCGCGGCGCACAAGCAGAGCCAGCCCGCATGGGCCGACGCTCGCGATCAGGAGCCCCATCCATGACCCGCAAGAATTCTCCCCGCCGCAAGGTGATCGTCACCTGCGCCGTCACCGGCGCGATCCATACGCCGTCGATGTCATCGCATCTGCCGATTACCGCCGACGAAATCGCCGAGGCGGCGCTCGGCGCGCACGCCGCAGGCGCGGCGATCGTTCACCTGCACGCGCGCGACCCGGTCGACGGCCGTCCCGACCAGAACCCGGCGGCGTTCGAGCCGTTCCTGAAGCGCATCCAGCGCGAGGCCGACGTGGTCGTCAACATCACGACCGGCGGCGCGCCGACGATGAGCGTCGAGGAGCGCCTCAAGCCGTGCGCGCACTTCAAGCCCGAGGTGGCGTCGCTCAACATGGGCTCGATGAACTTCGGTCTGTTCCCGATGCTCGCCCGCTTCAGCGAGTTCAAGCACGGCTGGGAGCGCCCGTATCTCGAGGGCTCCGACGAGCGCATCTTCAAGAACACCTTCCGCGACATCGCCAACATCCTGACGACCTGCTCGGCCAACGGCACCCGCTTCGAGATCGAGTGCTACGACATCGGCCACCTCTACACGCTGCGCCACTTCGCCGACCGCGGCCTGGTCAAGCCGCCGTTCTTCATCCAGTCCGTGTTCGGCATCCTCGGCGGCATCGGCCCGCACCCGGAAGACGTCGCCCACATGCGTCGCACCGCCGACCGGCTGTTCGGCGATGACTACGTGTGGAGCGTGCTCGGCGCCGGCAGAAACCAGCTGCCGATCGCCGCGCAGTCGGTGGCGCTCGGCGGCAACGTGCGCGTCGGCCTCGAGGACTCGCTCTGGATCGGCGCCGGCAAGCTCGCCGAGAGCAACGCGCAGCAGGTGCTCGCTGCCCGCCAGGTGATCGAGGGCCTCGGCCTCGAGCTCGCCAGCGCCGACGAGGCACGCGAGATGCTGCAGCTCAAGGGCAAGGCGAACGTAAATTTCTGATCAAGGTCGGGCGAGCGCGTGTGCGGCGCGGGCGATACTCGTCCCGATGGCCTTCGTTTCGTGAATCCGCAGCTCGCGTTGCTGACGCTGTGTCAGGGCTTCTTCCTGACCAACAACGTCACCTTCATCGCCATCAACGGCCTGGTCGGGCTCGCGCTCGCGCCCAGCGCTTGGCTTGCAACCCTGCCGGTCACCGCATACGTCGCCGGCGGTGCGCTCTTCGCTGGTCTCGTCGGCCGCCATCAGCGCGCTTGGGGCCGCCGCCGCGCGTTCCAGCTCGGCCTCGTCGTCGCGATCGGCACCACCGCGCTCTGCGCCTGGGCGGCATTGCAGCATCAGTTCTGGCTGCTCGTCGGCGGCGCGACGCTGGCCGGCTACTACAACGCCAACGCCGGGCTCTACCGCTTCGCCGCCACCGAGATCGTCGCGCCTGAATTCAAGGAGCGGGCGATCTCGTGGGTACTCGCCGGCGGCATCATCGGCGCCGTCGCCGGACCGAACCTCGCAAGAGTCACTCGCAACGTGCTTGCGACCGAATTCGCCGGCGCGTATGCCGCGCTCGCGGCGGTCGCTCTCTGCTCGCTGGCGACGATCTCCTGGATTCGTTTCCCGCCGCTGGCGCCGCAAAGCGCCGGGGCGCCCGGGCGGCCACTCTCGGAGATCGTGCTGCAGCCGGTCTTCCTCGTCGCCGCCTGCGCGTGCGCCTTCGGGTACGGGGTGATGAACCTGCTGATGGCGGCGACGCCGATCGCGATGGCGATGTGCTCGCATCCCTTCGCCGACACCGCGCTCGTCCTCGAATGGCACGTGCTCGGGATGTTCTTGCCAAGCTTTTTCACCGGCAGCCTGATCCGCCGCTTCGGCGCCGTGCGCGTGATGGCCGCCGGCGTCGTGCTCAACGGCATCTGCATCGCCGTGGCGCTATCGGGCGTCGAGCTCGAGCGCTTCCTGGTCGCGCTGTTCTCGCTCGGCGTCGGTTGGAACTTCCTGTTCATCGGTGGCACGTCGCTCGTGACGACCGCCTACCGGCCCGAGGAGAAGACGCGCGCCCAAGCGGCGATGGACACGACGATCTTCACGACCATGACGATCACCTCGTTCAGCTCCGGCGCGCTCGTCACGACGCAGGGCTGGGCTTGGCTCAATCTCGGCTCGGTCGTCCCGGTGCTGCTCACGGCGATGGCGCTGGCGTGGTTCGCGCTGCGGCGGGGGGCGCGCCTGGCGCCGCGGCCGACCTAAGCGGTCAGATGCCGATGTTGCCGAGCTTTTCCACCAGCTCGTTCATGACCGCCGCCAGACGGGGATGGGAGACCTCGAAGCCGAGGATCGACGCCTTCAGGCGTTCGCTCGATCCCTCGTCCGCAGCGGCGGTCTTCGGATCGCCGAGCGTCCTCTCGATGTCGTGGACCAGATTGCCAAGCCGCTCGCGGGCTTCTTGATCGGTGCCGTTGAGCGCCTCGATCTCGTCGCGAAGCCGGTTCAGCGCCGCTTCGATGGGTTGGATGTCGGCCATACCTGCATCATCTCCCAAACGAGGCCGGTCAGGTTTTGGCCGCCGTTCGGGCCGATCCGGCGACGAGGTCGAAGCGGAACAGGCGGCATTCGATGGGGCCATTCCACATCGGCACGCGGCGCGATTCCTTCAGGCGCATCGCGTTCGGCAGGCGCATGTCGGGGCTGAGGATCCACGCCGTCCAGCCGGCTCGGTGCGCGGTGTACGCGTGCTTCCAGTGGGCGGCGAGGCGGGGGAAGAAATCGCCGGGCGCGTCGCGGTCGCTCGCGGGCTCGCCTTCGCGCGGTGAAGCGCGCCGCATCGCCGCGACGACGTCGCCGCCGGGGCGATCGGCCGAGGGTCGCGCCTTGCCCGCCACTTCGATCCGCTCGCCGTAGGGCGGGTTGACCATCAAGGTGCCGTGCAGATCGTCGGGCAGCGGTGGTGGCGGCCGCTCGAGCGCATCGCCGCCGTGAAAGACGATCGCCTCGGCGACGCCGGCGCGCTCGGCGTTGCGGCGCGCGAAGTCGATCATGCGGAACGAGACATCACTGGCGTAGATCGGCACCTGCGGCGCGCGAACGCGGGCGGCGGCCTTCGACTTGAGGCGCTGCAAGTCGGCGCGCCTTTCGGGCGTCGCGAACGGCAGCAGCCGCTCGAACGCGAAGCGCCGCAGGCGCCCGGGAGCGAGGTCCATCGCGATCTGCGCCGCCTCGATCGCGATCGTGCCGGAGCCGCAGCAGGGATCGTGCAGCGCGCCGCCTTCGGCCGGCGTGCCGCGCCAGCCGGCCGCGGCGAGCATCGCCGCCGCGAGCGTCTCCTTAAGCGGCGCGTCGCCCTGGTCCTCGCGCCAGCCGCGCTTGAAGAGAGACTCGCCCGAGCTGTCGACATAGATCGCGGCGCGCTCCGGGCCGGCGTGCATGACGATGCGCAGGTCGGGTCGCACGGTGTCGACGCTCGGCCGCTCGCCGTGCTCGTCGCGCATGCGGTCGCACACGGCATCCTTGATCCGAAGCGCGGCAAAATTGAGGCTCCTCAGCGGGCTGCGCTGCGAGGTGCTGCCGACGCGCAGCGTCTGACGCGGCGTGATCCAGTCCGACCAGGCGACTTCATGCGCGAGCGCGTACAGCTCGTTCTCGTCGCGGTAGGGGCCCTCGGCGACTTCGATCAGCACCCGTTGCGCCAGCCGGCTCTCGAGGTTGAGCACCATCACCTCGTGGGAATCGCCGGCGAGCGCGACGCCGCCGCGCGCCGCTCGCAGCGGCGCTCTCGGAAGCAGGCGCGCGACCTCGTCGGCGAGGAGCGCCTCGACGCCGGCGGCGCAGGGAAGGAACAAGGGAAGGGGCATGGGAAGAGGCGAAAGCCGACAGGGTCGGCGGCCGGCGCGGCGCCGCCGTGCTACATGGCCTTGCGCAGCTGCGTCGGCGAGATCTTGAGCGCCTCGCGGTACTTCGCGACGGTGCGCCGCGCAACCTGGATCCCCTGCTCGTCGAGCATCTGCGAGATCTGGCTGTCGGACAGCGGCTTGGCCGGGTCCTCGGCGGCGACGATCTGGCGAATCAGTGCGCGCACGGCGGTGCTCGACGCCGTGCCGCCGGCATCGGTGCCGAGCGACGAGCCGAAGAAGTACTTGAGCTCGAAGGTGCCGAACGGCGTCGCCATGTACTTGGCCGTCGTCACGCGCGAGATCGTCGATTCGTGCAGGCCGAGCTCGTCCGCGATCTCGCGCAGGACGAGCGGTTTCATCGCGATCGCGCCGTGCGTGAAAAAGCTCCTCTGGCGCTCGACGATTGCCTGCGAGACGCGCTGGATGGTGTCGAAGCGCTGCAGGATGTTCTTGACGAACCAGCGCGCCTCCTGCAGGCGCGAGTTGAGTCCCGGTCCGGCGCCGTTCAACGCGCCCGTGCCGCGGTGTTGACGGATGGCGCTCGCGTAGAGGTCGTTGATGCGCAGCTTGGGCATCACGTCGGGGTTGAGGTGGACCTTCCAGCCGCGTCCGGACTTCTGAACGATGACGTCGGGAATGACGATGTTCGCCTCGGCGCGCGCGAACGGCCGTGCGGGCTTGGGCTCGAGCGAGACGATCATCGCCTGAGCCTCGCGCAGCAGCGTCTCGTCGGCGCCGGTCACGGCCATCAACTTCTTGAGGTCGCGACGCGCGAGCAGCGGCAGATGGCTCTTGCAGACGATGATCGCGATCGCCTGCGCCTCGCAGCGCTTGCGCGTGCGCAGCTGCAGCGTCAGGCACTCGGCAAGATCGCGCGCGCCGACGCCCGTCGGCTCCATGCTCTGCAGGTAGCGCAGTGCGCAGCGCAGGTGGGCCAGGAGCGGCTCGACCGCGTCTGCTTCTTCGTCGGCGGCGACGCCGATGTCCGGCGTTAACCCGCTCTCGATCAGCCGCTCGGCGATCTCCTCGAGCGGGTCGGCCAGATACCCGTCGTCGTCTAGCGAATCGATCAGCACCAGGACGGCGGCGGCATCCGCCGGCGCGAGTCGCATGCCGGCGAGCTGGTCACGCAGGTGGTCCTGCAGGCTCTGCGCGGCGGTGCCGCGGTCGCTCTCGTCGCTCTCGTCGAAGTCGTTGTTGGTCCGTGCTTTGCCGGGCGTCTCGCGGATGCCGTCGAAGTCCTCGCGCTCGGTGCCGTTTTCCCAGTCGTCGCGCTCGGTCGCGCCGAACTCGGCGGCGCCATCCATCGCCGTCGGCTCGCCCGCTTCGCCGCCGTCGCTGCTCGGCTCGGCTGCACGCTCGGCCTCGCGCTCGCCGGCGCGCTCGTTGCTCGTCAGCCGCTCGGCGAGCGGCTCGAATACCTGCGCCGTGTCTTCCTCGGCCTCGAGGAACGGGTTCTGCTCGAGCATCTGCTCGACTTCCTGGTGCAGCTCGAGCGTCGACAGCTGGAGTAGCCGGATCGACTGCTGCAGCTGCGGCGTCAGCGCAAGATGCTGGGAAAGCCTGACCTGCAACGTCTGCTTCATGGCGTTGGGCCACACCGTAAGCAGCCGCGGCCTGCCTGCCGCCGGGCCGCCCCAAGGCCGGCCGCGCCCCCTCGGGGGGCAGCGCAGGCGCGTAGCGACAAGCGTGGGGGCCCCATTTACATGCGGAAATGTTCGCCGAGATAGACCTTGCGCACGTCGGCGTTGGCGACGATCTCGGCCGGCGTGCCTTCGGCAAGCACGCGTCCCTCGCTGATGATGTAGGCGCGGTCGCAGATGCCGAGCGTCTCGCGAACGTTGTGGTCGGTGATGAGCACGCCGATGCCGCGCTCCTTTAGGAAGCCGATGATTCGCTGGATCTCGATCACCGCGATCGGGTCGATTCCGGCGAACGGCTCGTCGAGGAGGATGAAGCGCGGCTGCGTGGCGAGCGCCCGCGCGATCTCGACCCGGCGCCGCTCACCGCCGGACAGCGCTGGCGCCGGAGAGGCGCGGAGCTTCTCGATCGAAAGATCGCGCAGCAGCTGCTCGAGCTTCTCGTCGATCACCGCCTTCTTGAGCGGCCTGCCGTCCGCGCCGATCTGCAGCTCGAGCACGGCGCGGATGTTCTCCTCGACATCGAGCTTGCGGAAGATCGATGGCTCCTGAGGCAGGTAGGACAGACCCAGGCGCGAGCGCTGGTGGATCGGCATGCGCTCAACGCGGCGTCCTTCGATGGTGATCTGGCCGCCGTCGGCCCGCACCAGGCCAACGATCATGTAGAAGCTCGTGGTCTTGCCGGCCCCATTGGGGCCGAGCAGGCCGACGACCTCGCCGCTCTTGACGCTGAGCCGGACGCCGTCGACGACCGTGCGCGAGCCATACGACTTGCGCAGCCCGCGCGCCTCGAGCCGGTGCGTTCCCGGCTCGGCGCCGGCCGCCGGCATCACGGCTTGTCCCCGAGCGAAGGTGCGATGCGCAACTGCGGCGGCGCGCTGGTGGCGGCGTTGGCGGCACGTGCGGTCTCGGCGGCGGCGGCACTGCCCTCCTTCGGCGTCAGCACCGCGCGAACGCGGCCCCCGGGGTTCGACGCCGTCGCCGGCGCGCCGCCGGTGACGTTGAAGACCTCGGTGCCACTGTCGTAGGTGACCAGGTTGCCCGAGATCTCGTCGCTCGTCTCGCTGCCGCGCAGGCGCCGCACCGAGGCGTTGTTGACGAAGCGGATGACGTCGGACTTGCCGTCGTACTCGAGCCGCTCGGCGTCGCCTGCGATGTATTCGTCGGGAGCGTCGCGCTTCTGGCGGAAAGTGGCGTGCTGGGTCGGCGAGCCGAAGGCGACGGCGGCGTGATAGCCGTCGGGAAGCTCGCGGACCTCGATCCGCGCCGCCCGGATCGTCATCGTGCCCTTGGTCACGACGACGTTGCCGTTGAAGACGACGAACTGGTTGAGCAGGTCGATCTTGCCCGGCAGGTCGGCCTCGACGTTGAGGGGCTTGAAGCGGTCGGCCTTCTCGGCGTGCGCCGGCATGGCCGGGGGAAGGACGAGGCTGCCGAGCGCAACGGCCAGGCGGGTGAGGCTGAGATAGTTCGGCACGGGAGAGTCAGTGGGGCGGGAATGCGGTTCCACATAGCGGCATGAATCTTGCAGGCCATTCTATGCCAGCGTTCGATGCCAGCACCTGTAAGAGCGGCGTGAATTACTGCCGGCGCAACGCCGGGGCGGCTCGCCGCAAGGCGCTTGCTAGGCCCGGCCGCCCTGCCGCACGCGGCCGATGAGCGCGTCGACCACGACCAGCATCCGGTCGTTCGAACCGGCGCTGACGCCGACGTTGGCCAAGCTGCCGTTGGTGTAGTAGCGGCCATGGACACCCATCGCCGGCACGCCGTCGATCTTGTACGCGGCGGCGATCTGGCGCGCCTGCAGCGATTTCGACTGCACCGAAAAGGCGTTCAAGGCGGTGATGAACTTCACCGGATCGACCCCGTTCTTCAGCGCGAACGCCGCCAGGTCTTCGGGCGTGCGCATGCGGACGCGCTCGACATGGATTGCCTGGAATACCTTGCGGTGCAGCGTCGGCAGGAGGTCGAGCGCCTCCAGGGTGTAGAAGAGACGCTGCTGGATGCTGAACGGCTCGTCGCGGAACCACGCCGGGATGCGGTGCAGCGCCACGTCGTCGGGCAGCCGCTTCGACCACGCGTCGAGGGCGGGCTCGAAGGTGTTGCAGTGCGGGCATTCGTACCAGAAGAACTCGATGACCTCGATCTTGCCGGGCGGGGAGGTCGGCACGGGCTCGGCGAGTCGCACGTAGTTGGCAGCCTCCACGGCAGCGCTCTGGGCGAGCGCCGGCCGCGCCAGCGCGACACCGAGGCCCGCGCCGACGAAAAGCGAGCTGGAGAAATCGCGGCGGCTGAGGGTCATACGGTTCGCGGACCTTACTTCTGAACCGCCACCAGTGCCGCGTCGACGCCGGAATCGCCGAGCTTTTGCCGGGCACTTTCCGCATCCTCGCGGCGCTCGAAGGGGCCGACGCGAACGCGATAGACCATCCGGCCGCCTTGCTCGCGCTCGGTGAGCCGGCTTTAGACGCCGAGCATGGCGAGCTTGGCGCGCTGCTGTTCTGCATCCTCGCTGCGTGAGTAGGCGCCCGCTTGCACGAAATACGTGAACGCCCCGGCCGCCAAGGCGGACGTGGCCGCCTGCGACGCGCGCGTCGACGGCGCGACTGCGACTGCTCCGCTCGCTGTTGTGGCAGGACGCACGGTGCGGGCATCGGGGGTTGCCGGCAAAACGGGGTCGATGACAGCCGGCGCGACCAGGGTCGGCCGCACCGGCGGCACGACCGGGTCGCCTGCCGTGATCGCCGATGCGCTCGACGCCGGATTGCGGCCGGCCAGGGCGCTGTTCGGGTCCCAGTTGCGGTTCTTCTCGGTCTCGGCGGCGTCCTGCGTCGGAGTGCGAGCCGGCACCTTGTTGACGAAGGGATTGGGGGCCTTGGTCACGTACAGGGCGACACCGAGGGCGATCGCCAGGCCAATGAGCAGGCCGACGACGAGTCCGATCAGGAAGCCGCCGCCCTGGGCGGCGCGGAAATGAGGTGCCTTCATGCGATGTCTGTCTCTCTTTTCATTCGCTCCGGCGCGGCGACGCCGAGGACGGCGAGCGCGTTGCGGATGACCTGGCGCGTCGCCGCGAGCAGCGCGAGACGGGCGCGCGCCAGGCCGGGGTCGTCGACGAGGAATCGCTCGGCGGCGTAATAGCTGTGGAAACTGGCGGCAAGCTCGCGCAGGTAGAACGCGACCTCGTGCGGCGCCAGGTTGGTCGCGGCGGCCGAGAGCATCGGCGCGTAGTCGGCAAGCTTGCGGAGCAGGGCGATCTCGCTCGGCGCGGCGAGGCAGCCGAGGTCGGCGGCGGGCAAGGCGGCGACGTCGCCGCCTTGCGCCACGAACTGCTCGAGTACCGAGCAGATGCGCGCATGGGCGTACTGGACGTAGAAGACCGGATTCTCGTCGTTCTGCTTCAGCGCCAAGTCGACGTCGAAGGTGAACTCGGTGTCGGCCTTCCTACTCAGCATGAAGAAGCGGACCGCGTCGCGGCTGGTCCAGTCGATCAGGTCGCGCAGGGTGACGTACTGGCCGGCGCGCTTGGAGATCTTCACCTCCGCGCCGCCGCGCTCGACGCGCACCATGGTGTTGAGCACGTACTCGGGGTAGCGCGCAGGAATGCCGGCGCCGGCGGCCTGCAGGCCGGCGCGCACGCGCGCGATCGTGCCGTGGTGGTCGGTGCCCTGGATGTTGATCGCGGTCGCGAAGCCGCGCTCGAACTTGGAGAGGTGGTAGGCGACATCGGGAACGAAGTACGTGAAGCTGCCGTCGGACTTGCGCATGACGCGGTCCTTGTCGTCGCCGTAGTCGGTGGTGCGCAGCCAGAGCGCGCCGTCCTTCTCGTAGGTCTTTCCAGCGGCGACGAGGCGGGCGACGGTGGCCTCGACGCGGCCGCCGTCGTACAGGCTCGACTCCAGGTAGTAGTGGTCGAAGCGGACGCCGAACGCGTGCAGGTCGAGGTCCTGCTCGCGGCGCAGGTAGGCGACGGCGAAGCGGCCCATTCCGTCGAGGTCGTCGCGCCGGCCCGACGCGGTGTACTCGCGGTCGTCGGCGCGTACGGTCTTTCCAGCGGCGAAGTCGGCGGCGATGTCGGCGACGTAGTCGCCGTTGTAGGCCACCTCGGGCCAGCCTACATCGCCGGGCTTGAGGCCGTCGAGGCGCGCCTTGACCGATGCCGCGAGCGTCGCGATCTGGACGCCGGCGTCGTTGTAATAGAACTCGCGCACGACACTGCGGCCTTGCGTCTCGAGCAGGTTGCAGATCGCATCACCGAGCGCGGCCTGGCGCGCGTGGCCGACGTGGAGCGGCCCGGTCGGGTTGGCCGAGACGAACTCGACGATCACCGGTTCGCCGCCGCCTTCGCGCCGGCCGAACGCGCTGCCGGCAGCGAGCGCCTCGGGGATGATTCGCTGGCGCGCCGCCGCGCGCAGGTGCAGGTTGATGAAGCCCGGCCCGGCGACGGCGATCGACTCGACCCAGCGCTCGACGGCCGTCTTGGCGCGCAGCGCCGCGATCAGCTCGGCCGCGACTTCGCGCGGGTTGCGCTTCTGCGCCTTGGCGAGCGGCATCGCCGCGGTGACCGCGAGGTCGCCGTGGTCGGCCTGCTTCGGCGTCTCGAATGCCGCGGCGAGGGTGTTGCCGGGACTCACTTCGGCCATCGCTGCGCGCAGCGCGTCGAGCAATTCGTCACGGGCCGACATCATCGATTGAATTCTACGAGCCGCCCTTCGCGCGCTGCCGAGGGTAACGAGAAGTCACGCCCAAGCGTGAATAAGGCGGAGTCGGCGCCGTCGGCAGCGTGTTGCGCGCCGGACGCCGATGCAAGAATCCCGGTCCTAACCGCCGCCATGTCCGTCGCGCTTTCCGCTGCCCTCGCCTCCGCCGAAGCCCCGGCGGGAACCGCGGCGCTGCCGACACACATCGGCAAGTACCGCATCCTCGGCCGCCTCGGCGACGGCGCGACGAGCGAGGTCTTCCTCGGCTACGACGACTTCCAGCGCCGCAACGTCGCGATCAAGCGGGTTCGCTCGTCGACCCCCGGCGATCCGGTCGACGGCCACTACTCCGAGCGATTCTTCGCCGCCGAGGCCGCGCTCGTCGGCCGGCTCCAACATCCCAACGTCGTCCAGATCTTCGACGCCGTCCCCGATCCGGTTTCGTCCTACCTGGTCATGGAGTACGTCGCCGGCAGCACGCTGCGCCCGTACTGCCGCGCCGACCAGCTGCTCTCGCTCGAGCTCGTCGTCGAGATCGGCTTCAAGTGCGCGATGGCGCTCGGCTACGTCTACCGCCAGGGCCTGATCCATCGCGACGTCAAGCCCGCGAACCTGCTCGCCGTGCTGACCAACGGGACGATCACCGACGTCAAGATCAGCGACTTCGGCAGCGTGCTCAACCTCGGCTCCGACGTGACGCAGATCCACCGCGTCGGCTCGCTCGCCTACATGTCGCCGGAGCAGCTCGACGGCGGATCGATCGATTGCCGCGCCGACATTTACTCGCTCGGCGCCGTGCTTTACCACCTCATCGCCGGCCGGCCGCTGTTCGATGCGCAGGTGCAATCGGCCATGATGCATCAGATCTACAACGCCAAGCCGGCGTCGCTGATCGGACTGCGCGCCGGCGTCACCACCGGCCTCGACGACGTGATCCAGAAGGCGCTCGCCAAGCAACCCGGAGAGCGCTACGCCGACTGGGGCGAGTTCGCGAACGCGATCTCGGCGCTCGTCACCACTCAGCAGGTGCCGCGCGGGCAGTTCCAGGGCGTCCTCGACTCGGAGCGCTTCACCCTGCTGCGGACCCTCGAGTTCTTCCAGAACTTCGGCGATGTCGAGCTGTGGGAGGTCGTGCATCGCGCCAAGTGGCAGCGCTTCCACTTCGGCCATGCGCTCTACCGCAAGGGCGAGGAAGGCAACAGCTTCCACATCATCGCGCAGGGCGAGGTCGAGGTGTTTCGCGACGGCAAAAAGGTCGCCCAGCTCGGGTCGGGGACGTCGGTCGGCGAGATGGCGTACCTGGCGCCGAGCGCCGAGCTCAAGCGCCACAGCACCGACGTCATCGTCACCGAGCCGGCGACGACGATCTCGTTCACCCCCGACACGCTCCTCCAGGTGAGCCCGAACACGCGTCACCTGTTCCACGATTCCTTCATCAAGGTGCTCGTCCGGCGGCTGCATTCGGCGCACGAGCAGCTGGCGCATCCGCGCCGCATCTTCTAGGCGCGCGCAACGCCTCGTTGCAGCGCGCTTGCCCGCGCCCGCGGCGCTGTGGTCCAATCGCGCCGGCCGTGGCGACGTCGCGCGGCGAACCACCTCATCACAGGAGACTTTCATGCGACAACTGCTCACGCTGTCGGCGGCCCTGGCGCTGGCCATCTCGACTTCTGCCTTCGCAACCTCGCACAAGGAAGCGCCGGGCATGGCGGCCAGCGGCGCGATGACCAAGCAGCAATCGAAGATGGGCGACTGCAACAAGGAAGCCGGCGACAAGAAGGGCGACGACCGCAAGGCGTTCATGAAGACGTGCCTGTCAGCGGCCAAGCCGATGACCCAGCAGGACAAGATGAAGAAGTGCAACGTCGACGCCAGCGCCAAGAAGGGCGACGAGCGCAAGGCCTTCATGAAGGAATGCCTCTCCGCTTAAGCGCCCGTTCGGCCGCGCGGCAAGGGCCCGCGCTGCCGAGGGCTAACCGAGCAGATGAATCGGCTGCTCGGCTCCTTGCTCACTGCCCAATCACGACAAGCGCGGCTTTATCTTGCGGAACGTCCTGATCGCGGGTGATCTCCGCTCAGCAAGGACGATTCCTCGCGGTTGACCGGGGTCGAGGGGAAGGGCAAAGGCACGACTGACGACTCGCTCGGACGTCGCAAACGGTCCACGAGGCCGGGCCATGGCGCTCCCCTGTCCGACCGAGCAGCAATTTCCATCGCCAGTGCGTGAACAACCAGGTGGCATCGACCTGCGCGCCTACAACCCTGCGCGGCAACCCCCTCGCGAAACGGGTTCACGTCGAGCCGCCGCTTGTGTTGGATTTCACTTTGCCATAACTCAAATGTGAAATAACATATCAGTTATGAAGTTGGACCAGACTTTCAGCGCTTTGGCAGACCCTACGCGGCGCGGGATCCTGGCGCAGCTGGCACTTGGCGAGGCCACCGTCGGCGAGCTCTCACGCCCCTATGCCATCTCCCAGCCAGCGATTTCGCGCCACCTGCGCGTGCTCGAGAAGGCCGGACTTCTCGTCAACGAACGCCGTGGCAAGCACCGCGTCTGTCGTCTCGAGATCGCTGCTTTGGCCAGTGCGACGGAGTGGCTCGACTTCTACAGCCGCTTCTGGAGCGAGAGCTTCGAGCGGCTTGACCACCACCTGAAGCAAACCGAGAGGAAATCCGATGTCCAAGATCGCTGAATCGACTCACACGCTCGAAGTGACGCGACGCTTTGCGGCGCCCCCCGAGCGGGTGTTCGACGCCTGGCTCAGCAAGGAATGGGGAACTTAGCTCCCGCCGGGCGGGGCCACTTGCAAGGTCACAGCAAACGATCCCGTCCAAGGTGGCCGCTACCGGGTAGCCATGGAAATGCCCGACGGCCGTCAGATCCAGATCACCGGCGTCTACCGCGAGATCGATCGCCCTCACCAGCTGATTCTCACGTGGACCGGCGACTACGACCACCGGGAAACGCTGATCACCGTGACCTTCGAGCCAAATGACAACACCACGCTGATGACGCTGCGCCAGGAAGGCTTTGTGGCGTCCGAGCTGCGCGACGGTTACGACAAGGGATGGACAGGCGCCGGCGGATCATTCGACAAGCTCGAGACTGTGCTGGCGAAGTAGCTCGCTGCCGAGTCTGGAAGGGGTGCACTTCGCGCGCACCCTTGCGGTCGGCCGCCCCAAGACCGCCAGCGGACGTTCGCAGGTTTCAGACCGTCGACTTTTGCGAGAGTTGATAACTAAGTTCTTGGCGCCGCGGTCGCCGGCGCCGTCGTCTGTACTGCCGGGGTGGCCTGCTGCTTGGCTGCCTTGTTGGCCATGTGATGGCCGACCGCACACCCGGCCGCAGCGCCGATCAATCCGTGGTGGCCGGCGACATGGCCGCCGATACCACCGACCGCGGCTCCCTTCAGGCAGCCTTTGGCCGAGGCCGGAGCGGCCAAGCCCCCCAGCGTCAGCAAGACGGCGCAGCTGATGAGCATCGATTTCATTGCTTCTCCTGTTGCAGAGGCTGACCGGGGTTCAGCTACAGGCCCTGCCGTGATCGGCGTGGAAGCCCTTGGCTTTGGCGTCGCTCTCGGACATGTACTCACCGTGCTTGGTCTTGCCATACCACTTGTCGCCGTTGCAGTGGTAGACCTTGGTGTTGTCGTTCCCCCAGACCTTGCCGGCGCCGCCGCCGGCGGCTGCCGTCATCGGCTCGCCTGAGGTCCGGCCGGCCATTGCCGGAGAGGCGGACTTCTCGGATCGCGACATCTTGCTCGTCGCAGTCGGGGGGGGCTCCGCTGCGCGCTCGCTTGCAGTCGGCATGGCAGCCTTCGAACTCGACCCCTCGCCATACCAATCTTGGACCCCCTTGTGGCCCCGACAAGCGCCCTTCTTCTCTGCGCTGGAGGAGTAGGTGCCGTCCTTGCACATGCCCATCGTGCCGCTTGGGGCGCCGGCTGGGGCGGCCGCAAAGACCGATGCGGTTGTGATCGAACTGGCGAGGAGGACCGAAAGGGCAAGAGTTTTCATAGAGGCTCCGATTTTGAGGGCCCGGTGGAGGCTAGCGAATTCCCGTTGGCGCAAAGTAGGACAAGGACTCAATGAGGTGGCGGCGCCACGCTCGACGAGGGCTGCGCCCGGGACCACTTCGGGTGAGAAGAAGGACAGAAGACCGGGATGAAGGGTTCGTAAGCGTTGCCTTGATTCAGCTAGATCCGGTGTCAAGTGGCACCGTGACTCTCTCGAACCTTGCCCTGAACGTCGCCCTCGGGCTCATTCTGGGCATCATTCCGAATGTGTTGACGAAGCCCAAAGTTTATAGCCGGCTTGCCGTCGACGTGAGCCTTGGAATTGCCGGAGGCGTGGCGATGGCTTGCTTCTTGGCGCCACTGCATCTTCGGGCCGAGGCGACCCCTTTTGCAGAGCCGGGGCTCCTGACGGGCCTCGGATCGGTGTTCGCAATCGCTCTGGGACGACTCGTTGGCTGATGGGGTGGTTCGGATAACGGCAGACCGGGATGGCGCCGCCATCGTTCCGTTCGTAAGATCCGCATACGGCCGCGCGCCTAGGTGGGCCTTCCGGTCGCGATTCGGGTCGGCGTCTAATTGCCCACGGATACAGCAAGCCACCAGATTCAGCGGGTTCTGATCGGTTAATGTTCGGTACCGTGCTCATCGTCCTCCTGGCCGTCATCGGCCCTGGCCTTATCCCGAAGACGGCGAACTGATGCTCGGCCGGGCTCCGGACCTCTTGATGGGCCAGGAACCTCTTCTGCGTCCTCTCCCTGGCCTCCTTAGCGGGCCCTTTGGCTTGCGCGGTCGTGTTGGCGACTGCCTCGACGGTCTTTTCCTGGACTTTTCCGGCAGCTTCCTTGAGGCACCCTTGACCTGATCCTTGTTCATCGAACCATCTCGGGGTTGCGGGCAATCTGGCCCGAGCGCGTTGAGGCGCACATCCGACGTCGCTGGCTGCCAGAGCCATTCCTTGCGCGAGTGAGACATACCTTACCAAGCCGGCTTCATCGGTCGGCCAGTCGGCCAAACCGCGCGTTGAGTGTCGGGAGGTGTCTTTGCGCGCGTTGATCCTTGGCCGAGTGCTCTGTGCGGTGTGTCTGGTTCCCGAGCCCTCAACGGAGACATGGCAGGGCGCAAGCGAAGACGGCGACAACGCTGTTTGCCTTTGGGTCGAAGCGCTTCTCCCCGGCGCCGGGCAGTGTGATTCCGATGCTTCGTTCCTGGAAGCCGGGGACGATCTCTGCGACGATGAACCACCGGAAGAAGGCGAACACTAGAGGGGGTCTAACCGTCAGCTTGAAAGAACGGGATCAATCACCCTCGAGACCGAATCGGGGGGAGAGCCCGTGCTGGGCGTCCCTCCCTTGGTCCAAGGAACCCGAGGGTATTAAGGCGTCGCGGTAGAGACGTCTCGCCTCGAAGTCGGCGACGCTCAGGTGAACGTGGTCAATTCTCGTGGCCATCAGCCGTTCCCACCGGTGAGTCCCCGAGACGAGATCGGCAGGGAGATTGCAACGTGCAACAAGTCAAACGATGGCCACCCCGTCGACAATGGGTTTGTCTGCCGCTTGAAGTCAATCGTCATGCCAGAACCGGTTGCAAGAGCCTTGATCTTCGCCCTGGGAGTGTTCATACCTCTCGTTCTCGCTGACGTCCTATTCTTAGACGTGTTCCGAGGTGGATTTTCACAGGAACATCGTGATGCGGTCGTGTTAATCCACGTCGCCTTCCATGCTTCAGTGCTTGTGTTTGCGGGATCGGGCGCTTTGATAGGATTCTTTTTGATGCGCCGCTCGCTCCCCTCACTACTGGGCGGATTTGCCACAGGCGTGACCTTCGGCCTGAGCTCGATACTGGCAATCTCGATCGTGCTGAGGTTCTTTGGAATCGATGGAGTGATTGGATGGCTCTTTTGCGGAGCTACGGTCGTGCCTCTCGCGGGCCGGGTGTTCTCCCGGCTGCTGGCCAGTCTGCCAAAAACGACGGCCGCAGATCGACCCACACCTTGACCGGGCACGAGGGGGCATTGCGCCCTCGCGGTATTCATCGCCACGACACCGAACGGCGCGGGTTCGGTCGACGAATCGACGAATCTCACGGTGTCCAAGTCATTCGCGTGCAGCTGGAATACGCGCTTAGCGATGTCCAGTCCGAAAGCAGTCTCCCGAATGAAATCGTCGGACGCATATCGTGCGCAAAAAGCGCGGGGAGCGAAGAAGCCACTTTACGTTTAGTTTTCAGCTGTCCTGTTTTTTTGGGGAGGACAGTCACTACGGGAATCGGCGGTGGGCGAGGATGGCCGGCACGTAGGGTGTACGCTGACTCAACTCGCCGGGTTACTGCCGATTCTTATGATTCAGTGGACTTTATAAGCGAATGCAGATCGCGATGCACGGCGAGGCGATCAATTACCGCGCACTCCATTTTTCAGCAAACGCCAGTTGGCGTCAATGCAAGTTCTTGTCGAGAAAGCGCGCCATGTGGTCGTAGAAATCGATGTTGTGGTCAAGCCGCAGCCAACCGTGTCCTTCACCGTCATACACGGTCCACTCCGGGTCGTGACCTGCCGAGCGCAAAGCGTCGCGCATGATCGTTCCATGCTCGAGCGGAACGCGGCGATCGTCGTGACCGAATGCCAGATAGAGTGGCACCCGGATCTGATCGGCGTGCAAAGCCGGAGTGGCGGCCTTCAACATGCCTTCGTCCTTCACGGGATCGCCCACCAGCTCGGGCAGGGAAAACTTGCGGACCTCTTCGGTCGAATCGCTGGCCCAGCTTTCCTCGTAGCGGAGGCGAGGATCAGTGACAGCGGCCCAAGCGACGCCGCACGTGTAGACGTCCGGATAGCGAATAAGACTCATGAGCGTGGCGTATCCGCCATAGCTCGCACCGGCGATACACACGCGATTGGCATCTATCTTTCCGGTCGCCGCCGCCCACTTGACCGCATCGTCAAGGTCGTCCTGCATCGCCCCGCCCCATTGCTTGAAACTCCGTCGGAAGTGGGTGTAGCCATATCCGGTGCTGCCGCGATATTCCGGCTCGATGACGACGTATCCTCGCGAGGCTAGGAACTGAGCTTCGCCGTTCCAACGCCAGTGACCACCCCGCACCCACGGGCCACCATGAACGAGTAAGACCGCCGGGCGCGGCGTATCGGTCTTTCCGCGTGGCGTTGTAACCCAGACCGGCATGTCCTCGCCATCACGCGCCTTGATGCGAAAGAAATCCAGCTGCGCCATCTTCGTCGGATCGACGTCGGGCCGGGTGCGACCGATCGATTCCCAAGAATCCGAAGTGGGCCGGTAGAGCCAATAGCTTCCCGGATCCCTATCCGAATATGAATAGATGACGAGGACTCCGCCGCTCGTACAGCGACGGCAGGTGACCCTGTTGATGTGACCGGGAAACCGAGCGTCGACCCGTTCCTGCAACTTTTTTAGCGCGTCGTCGAACCACACCGTCACCTCGGCGTCGGTATCCAGCCGGACGCCGATTGTCAGGGCAGCGTCGTCGTCAAGCAACAAGCGTCCATTGAAATCGAAGCCGGGCGCGCTGACGATGGCTTCCGATCCCGCTTGTCCTTTGGCAAAGTCGTATCTCCTCAAGACGGAAGTTCCGGCCGGTGACGCTGTCGTCACGTAGAGCTGCCCAGCTCCGTCCACTTGCACAGGCGTCATTGCGTTGGAATAGGACGGAGCCTTTGCCAGCGAGCGCCATGGAGTCGCATCGTTTTGACGCCAGAAAATTTCGCTCTGCCCCTGAAATTGAGTGATCGCAACGTGAGGTACTCCCTTCGGGTCGAAGAGCCAAGCTCCAACATGGTCTGGCGCCCCCGTGGCGATGGACCTCGTTCTGCCTGTTACCACGTCGAGCAACAAGGGGTACATCGCCGTGAAGTCGCCGCTGCCGTTGAAATGTGATTCACCGACGATGACCTCGGTACCGCCCGTCCGTGGAACCGACAGCAAAGTATGTTTCCAGTTGAGGGGGCGGATTGCACCAATGCCCGCGGTCTGGACAAAATATTGGCGCGAATAGATCAAGAGTCGTGTCTCGTCGCCGTTCCGCTTGACCGAATAGAGCCCCGGTCCGAACCGTTGATCCTCCCCCCCAGACTGAAAGTCGATGATGTTGTAGACGAGACGTTCGTCATTGACCCAGTTGAACGAGCGGACATCCGCGTCTGAGTACGAGGCCACGATCGCGGGAGCGGTCGTTCCGTCCAGATCGATGACCGCGAGCGCGACTCGATCGTCTTTGCTGCGAATTGCCGCAGCGAGCCATCGTCCCGACGGCGATAACTGCACAGCGCCAAGATCAGGATGACGGAAAAAGACCTTGGTTGGGATTGCGATGGGCGAATCGTGCGGCGGCTCCTCAGCCGAGGCAGCCCATGTCGTAGAACTGAGCCACGCTGTGGTCAGGACCGCACACAGACGCCATTTCATGATTACTCCGATTGCTGAGCGGTGGGATTGATGACGCCTTCGTGGCCGAAGGCCTTCGAAAAATGAATCAAGGATGGTTGGGGCGATAGTTTGATATGTGGTAGCCCGGCTCTGAATGTCATCTCGTCGCATGCCTGGATGGGAGAACGCCGCCATTCTTTCGCAATAGCTCACGATCGCTTCGGTGTAGCGCAAATCGTTCAGAGGCGCCCCTTCCCGGCGATTCGATAAAGCTCTGCGAGTTGGTCCTGCGCTTCTGGCGCAAAGACGACCTTGTACGGCGCGCAATCAGACCTTGGCGGTCGCTGCCCTATGCTCGCTGGCCAGACGGCTTTCCGCGGTGACCGCCCGCGATGGATCGGTGTTGAGCGCTTTGTGAGCCGGCGCGACGTTTTGCTGCAGGCCGGTATCGACAACGCGATCGCGGGCGATCAGAGCACGTAAGCCATCTCGAATCACTTCGTTTTCCCACGCATACCACCGGCAGCGACCTTCGGCTCCACGGTCTCGGCCATGTCGTCGGGAAGGGGGTGCGCAGTTGCTGCGTGGTTCGCATTGAATTCCGCGGACGTACTACAACGAGAGCCGGCCACTCCGCGCTAGATTGGCCACGCCTACCGAAAGGAGCCGGAAGTTCCTACTTCTGAGCGGCATTGAGACGGGGAAACGGTCAAGGTCAACGTTCCAACCCTCCGCAACGCCACGACGCTGAACTCAGCAAGATTTGTTTCGCCGGACCTTAGGACGCGTCGGACCATTCCGGCGATCCATTGGCGCACCCAAACTGCAGTTCGCTCGGCGCGGCACCGAAAAAAAAGCCGCGGCACATGGCCGCGGCGCTTAGTTTCCGAT
The DNA here is from genome assembly GCA_038241255.1 of Burkholderiales bacterium. Lineage (GTDB taxonomy): Bacteria > Pseudomonadota > Gammaproteobacteria > Burkholderiales > Burkholderiaceae_C > Schlegelella_A. The sequence goes on from JBBRFW010000016.1 coordinate 45,806, forward strand.
CAATCTACTGGAACGCGTACGTAACGCGACCGTAAATGAACCTGCCGCGCGGATCAGCGTACTCCGGGTCGTAACCCGCCTGGAACGACGCGCCGTTGTTCGTGTATGGCGGATCCGAATCAAAAACGTTTTTCACTCCGAGCGTAGCGCGCCATGACTTGCTAATAGCATAGGTGCCCTGAAAATCGATAGTCGTGTAGGGACGAACATCGCGATCGACGCCGCTGACGTTCGACTGGACGTCCTGATAGCCGAACTGGTAGTTGTGTGAAACGACGAGGTCCCAAGGTCCACGCTGCCAATCGAGAGACAAGTAGCTCTTGAACCGCGGAACAACGCCACCGGTCGAGGTGTTTGGGAGAGAGACGTTGCCGCTATACGTTCCGTCGGGATTCTGCGTGTCATAGTGGATCATGTACGTCGCAGCGCCGGCCAGCGTAAACCTGCCCCAATCGGAAGTTGGGATGCGCCACTTCACATCGAAGTCGAGGCCGGAGAGTCGGGCGTCACCCAGGTTGGTATTCGTTTGCAGCAGGCCGGTGATCGGTCCAGGCAAGCCGGGCTGGGCTGGATTCGGCGCGCCGCGCACGATAAACGGGGCGTACTTGACCGGGTCACTCAAGATCGTCACGGCGTCTACGCCGTTGGTGATCTGGTCGGTGAGCTTGATCCGCCAGTAGTCTATGCCGATCGAAACATTGTTGACTGGCTCCAGTACCGTCCCCAGGGTGAAGTTGTGGGATTTTTCTGGCTTCAAATTTGCATTCCCGCCGAACGTGGTCGTGAACTGGGTCCCGCAGTCGTTGGGGCTGTTGCCTCCGGGCGGCGGCGTCGCGAGCGGCGGGCTGCAGCGCAAGGGATCGTTCAAGCCATTCACCGTCACACTTTGAGTGTTCTGTGCGTACAGATCCTGGAGGCTTGGGGCGCGAAAGCCTTGACCGTAAGAGGTCCGAAGCAACACGCCGCTTGCCGGCGTCCAGCGCAAACTGCCTTTTGGCGTGGTCGAGCTACCAACGCCTTCGTAGTGGTCGTAGCGGACCGCCGCACTGGCCTCCAAGTTCTTGAAAATAGGAACGTTGATTTCAGAGAACAGCGCGCTGACCTTGCGCGACTTGCTCAAATCGAAGAAGTTGCCGCCATAGCCAGAAATGTCGCCGGTTTGGATCGTCGGATCTGCTTTGTAGTCATACTTCTCGTTTCGCCCCTCGGCGCCGACGGCAAAGCCGAGACCACCGGCCGGAAGCTGCATCAGTTCACGCGATGCCTTGACGGTCAGGCTGGTGAGCGAGGACTTGACGGAGAACGCGTCACCCTTGAAGTTGCTGGCAAGCGCCGCGTCCTGAATCGCCTGCGTATTGGGGCCAAAGAAATTGACAGTGCCGCTGTTGAGCAGCGGCATGATCTTGGACAACGCCGGGTAGCCGTCGTTTACGTGCTCGCGAACCTTGCTCTCGCTGTAAAGCGCTGAGGCATCGAAGTCCCACCCCACAGCGGTACCTTTGACTCCACCGACGACGCGGGGCGCTTCAGAGATATCGGTGAAGTCTCGATTGCCGGTCAGCGCCGAACGGTATCGAACCATAAGATCGGGGGTGCCGCCGAAGGCCGCAGTGGCATACGCTGTAGGGTAAAACGGCGAGCTCGGCTTCAACCAGATGGCCGACCGGCAAGGACCACTCGACGTGTTGTTGTAAGGTGCCAGCTGGCACAGCGGGTTGTTCGCTGGGATCGCGAACTGATCCGACAAAGGCACCGGCTGGATTACCGTGCGCAGCTTGTTCTGGTTGTAGGAGCCTTCGATATAGGCCTGAATATCGGCGGTGATGGCGAACTTCGCCGCAGCGAACACGCTCACGCGCTCAGATTCGGGCACCAGCGCCACCAGGGGCGCCGGGTCGAATCGACAGCGGTTCGGCGGAAAAAGCGGATCGAGCGTCGCGTAAGGTCCTGGGCAGCCGAGGAGAGTGGGAGGATTGCCGGGCCCCGGGGGAGGGGCCGCTCCCGTGGACGGGTTGCGCGAGGCGGCGCCGACCTGCCCGGTCGCCGGGTCGTAGGTGGCGATGTTGCCGGGGAAAGTGTTCCCTGACGTCGTATCGTTCCCCTCGAACTCATGGATGTCGGTGTTGGCGAAACGGCGCTGGCTGCCGAAGAGCGCACCTTCCTTCTGCCAAGAGCCGACGATCATCACGTTGAAGCGGTCACTCGCGAGGTCGCCGAAGCCGGCTATGCCGCTGAGACGCTTAAGGTCAGCCCCTCCGTGGGTGCTGTTGCCGTACTCGGCGGTCAGCTCCAAGCCTTTGAAGTCCTGACGCAAAATAAAGTTAACCACGCCGGCAATGGCATCCGACCCATAGATGGCCGAAGCGCCGTCCTTCAAAACTTCGACACGTTCGATCGCCGCCAACGGGATGCTGTTGACGTCAACCGAGACCGAGTCTCCAGTGAAACCGACACCGTACGGAGCGATCCGCCGGCCGTTCAAGAGGATGAGCGTCCGCAGCGAACCCAAGCCGCGCAGGCCGATCGCGGAGATGCCGCCGGTGGTTGCGCCCGACGCGGAGGCAGCCGTCAGGCCCTGCGAGCTCGACACCGCCGAAATAGTCTGAAGCAGCTGCTCTACGTTGCTGGCGCCGGTCTTCTGGATCTGCTCACGCGTGATGATCTGGACAGGCAGCGCGGTCTCGGCATCGATGCGCTTGATCGAGGACCCGGTGATCTCTACTCGTTCCAGCGACTGCCCTGGCGTCGGCGAAGCGGGCTGCGCCCACCCCATCTGTCCTGCGCTCAGCAAAACGCCTCCGCAGGCGACCATGAGCCCTGTGCAGAGCTTCGTCTTTCTCATCTCGCTTCCTCCTGAAGGGTAAATCGGTGGGTGCCCGATGGCTGCGGCCGCCTCGGTTCAAAGTGGCCACAGTTACAGAGAAGCAACGATTCTGTATCGAGCTCGTCACGAAGCGGTAGCGGTTTACCGCTAGGCGTCAGCTTTTGAGTCCTCGACACAACGCTGCGTTGTTACAAGTGACCTTTTCGAAACAATCGGACAATGAGAATTCCGCGGCCTAAGCGGCCAAAGATGACCGGTGGGCAGGAGTCAGGAAGCAACGGAGTGCCTCTATGCTGCCTTTACTATTAGTGATCACCCGACAGGTCGAGGCCACCGATCTCGTGCGTCTGGAACTCAGCGCCATGGGTTTCAAGGCGTACTACGTGGAAACCTTGGCCTCGGCGAGCGGAGTCATCGCTCAATGGCATTTCGATGCGGCCCTGATTGAGGCTGACGGAATCGAGAATGACGTCTTCGACGTGCTGAAGGCGCTGCGGCAGCGGGGCCAGATCCCCGCCCTCGCGGTGCTGCGTCGGGATGACGAGGAATTCGTCCTCAATCTTCTGGCCGCGGGGGCGAGCCAGGTCCTCTCCCCTTCCCCTTCGCCCCGCGTGATCGTCGCGCACCTGCACCGTTTGATCGAATTGGCCCGTCCTAGACTTCTGGATGACTCTGCCAGCGTGCAGCTGGGTCCGCTTTGGCTGAATCCGCGAAAGGGAGTGGCGACTGTGAATGGGGTCGATGCAGGACTGACGGCGAGTGAGTTTGAGCTGCTTCTCATGCTCGCATCCGAGCCCGGCGAGCTGGTTCAACGTGAGGCCATCGGCAAGACACTCCGTTTCGGAACGGCCGCCGAGAGACGGCGCAGCGCGGACATGCACGTCTGCAGAATCCGGCGCAAGCTAAAAAACGTGGGTGGAGACAACCTGCAGATCGTCACGGTGTACAGGCAGGGCTATCTCCTGAAGCTGGTTTCAGAGCCGCAGACCAGCGTATCCCGCGTCGCCTGGACCGTCTGAGCCCCCGTGCCTGCTTCGCTAGGCGGGAAGAAAGGTACGGACATCCGTCTTGCAGAAATCGTTGGCCGTGAAGAGCAGCGGCTTGCGCACAAGCGAGCCTGTCACGGAGAGGTTCGAACGCCTTGGCCAAGGCCGGTCATCGAGCTCGGCGACTCGCTGCGCTTCTGAGCGACGTCCTCGAGCTGCGCAGCACAGGGGGAGGGGCCCGCGGCAGCGGCTGCCGCGGCGGACCGATCACGCCTCGATCTGACCTGGCGCGGAGGCGCCCCGGGCGCTTGGCATTAAATTAGCGCCATGGAACCGACCCCGCGGCCGGCGCCGCGCGCCGTGCTCTTCGACGCCTACGGCACGCTCTTCGACGTCTACAGCGTTGGACTCGCCGCCGAACGCCTGTTTCCGGGTGCCGGCGAGCGCCTCGGCGTTCTCTGGCGCGACAAGCAGATCGAATACACGCGGCTGACCTCGATGAGCGGCCAGCCGCGCAGCTTCGCCGACTGCACGCGCGCGGGCCTTCGCTACGCGGCGCGCCGCTTCGGCCTCATGCTCGATGCCGCCGCCGAGGCCGAGCTGATGGGCGCGTACGAGCGTCTCGCGCCCTTCGCCGAGAACCGCGAGGTGCTCGTCGAGCTGCGCCGGCGCGGCATTCGTGCCGGCGTTCTCAGCAACGGAGACCCCGACATGCTCGCGGCGGTCGTTCGTCACGCCGGCTTCGCCGAGCTGCTCGATCCGGTGCTGAGCGTCGAGGGCACCGGTCGCTTCAAGACCGACCCGGCGACGTACGCGCTCGGCACCCGCGCCCTCGGCCTTGCCGCCGCCGACGTGCTGTTCGTCTCGAGCAACTGCTGGGACGCGATCGGCGCGACCTGGTTCGGCTACACCACGCTCTGGATCAACCGCTTCGGCCTGCCGCTCGACGAGCTCGGCGCGACGCCGACGCGGATCGGCACCGCCCT